>JAFRDH010000010.1 GCA_017403955.1 Mogibacterium sp. | reverse complement strand
CCGTACAGTATAACATAACACAACCAGTACGAGCGAGTGATTGGATGAGTGGTTGGATGGAAAAAGATGGCGTGCTGTCCTCCTTTCATTTCAACGTGTTCAGGATTAGCGTCTAAATTCGAGCCTCGTACGCTCCACCAACAAACGGGCGAAAGCCCGTTTTTGCGTGGAGTGAGAGAGGCTCGAACTCAACCAATGAGCCTCGTTTGAGACTTGTCCTCGCGATTGTCGAGCGATAGCGAGGACAGAGCGATGCGAAGCCTCCAGAAACTGCAACTATTCAACTATGTAAACACTAATGTGTTATGATACACTTATGCCATCAGTTATTGAACACATATTCCGGAGGCTGTCAGCATGAATTTTATTCACATTATCAATCGCAGAAGTGTGCCTGAAGAAGACACTTATATAAACCCTGATAGTATAATCTGTATAACAGATTATGGTAACCGATATGAATACAGATATTTGATTACTTTATCCGGGAACAAAGACATTGGCCTTGATGAGGCGGATTTCAGGAAGCTTAAAAGAGCAATCAACTTCAATGTTACAGTTTGATGTTTATGGAGGCTGTCTGGCATGAGGATACCTGATCATTTTCAAAAGGTAATGACGCTTCTTTTAATGTGCGCGATACTTATGGCTCTTCCTGGTTGTGATAGTCCGCAAAAACATCAAAGCCCACAGGAAGAGGCTTTGGGTTATTATTGGTATGAAGCTGTCTTTCTGGATAAAGAAGAAGTTGAAAAAGCATTCGTTGCAGCATCAGACAATTATCCGAAATATGAGTTCGTCCCGGACAACTTCCATGTCACAGCGCTTTATATGCCTGAGCAGAAACATGAGTATCTTTACGGTGCGCCTGTGACTGTGCACATCATCGGATATACCTATGGATCGGTTCAGGATACAGAGGAAAAAATTACATCTGATAACGAAGGACTTCTTGTAGAAGTGTCGTCTACTGACGAAAAAATGCAGGAGTTGCTTGACGGCATCGATAAAACCTGGCACATTACCGGCTCTTATACGGGTGCCGCAGTATATACAAATCAACTCGACTTTTCTGATTGCACGCCACTCGATATAACCATTGAAGGTGTTTTTGGATTGGCTGACAGTGACGGAACTGTCATATCAGAACCACAGAACTGAGATAATTGAATGAGTAGTTGAATGAGCGATTTGTGCGAATGCATAATTATACGTTCTTTCCTCCGGTCACGCAAATAATCCATTTTTCCTGAATATACGTGACAGGTGTCACGTCTCCGCTCATTATTTCGACATACAAGCGTGACATCAATGCAATTAATGATTTTGCGAGAACTGCTGAAATCCGAAGATACTTGGATAATATCGGTAAAAGACGTGAAATTCTTTCTGCACTAATGATTAAAGTTATGATTCAACAACATTCTTATCGCTCGTTACAACCTTTAGTCACGCTTATTATGCAGATTTACTAGGATTTACGTGAAAGAAGACACGCTTTTTCCTCGAGATCGGACGGAAAGACGTGATAACAGTAACACCATCCATGGGATCAGTTCCAAAGTTAAACGCTTGGATATTAGTTGTCAGATCGTTTTAAAAAAAGATATTGACTAACGACCGAACGGTAGGTAAAATAAAGGCGTCAGTTATCGATAATACGGTTACTGTTGGAAGGAGTATTATGGAAAAGGCCAATACAAGAGACGAAATACTGAAAGTTGCACTCGATCTATTTTCAGTAAACGGGTATGAAGCGACGAGCATTTCACAGATTGCGGATGCTGTCGGAATACGCAAAGCATCTCTTTACAGCCACTTCAGCAGCAAACAGGAGATACTCGATAATGTTGTAGCAGCAGTACTGACTGGTTATGATAATCATTCAATATTTGCCAATACAAACTGGGATGATCCTGAGTTCACCAAGGATAAGCAGGGAATGACTGCAGAAGATGCTGTCAATATGATACAGAGTCAGGTCAGACGTATACTCCATGATCCTGCAATCAGCAAGGGCAGAAAGATGCTCATGATCGAGCAGTTCCGAAACAAAGAACTCGCTGATCTGCAGACCAAAGTGAATTACGAAGATATCATAAGATATTTTGAAGGGATGATCAGATTCCTTGTCCGCATGAATACACTGAAGGATTCAGATACTGAGATCATGGCAGCGCAGCTTTCATCACCAATCACTGTATGGATCAACCTATGCGACCGAGAACCTTCCCGTGAGGAAAAAGTGATGGAACTGGTACATAAACATGTGCTTCAGTTCTTTGAGACATACGCAAAGTTAGAATAAAAGCGATAATTCATATAGAGCATCTATGCCGGCCGGCCATACAGGCTGACCGGTAAAAAAATACGCCACTAACTACCGAACGATAGGAAGTGAAAAAGGAGGAATCAATAATGTGCACAAGCATTGTCGTAAATAAGAATAAGACGATCATAGGATGGAACCTGGACCTTCTTGATATGGAGTACAGAGTAAGGCCTGCAGATGAAGGAGTATACATAGAGGTCAATGACGCGAAGGAAGGGTGGATGCCGCTGTTTGGCGCGAACTCCCGTGGGGATTTTGTCGGGATGCCAACATGCTGGCCTGCTGACAAAAGAAGCGATCCGGCGGGAGATGGCGAAAATGTCATAATGCTGGACATCGACCTTCTGCTGCAGAAGAAAACGCTGCAGGAGATCCGTGTAATAGCGGCTGAAAGACCTGTATACAGCATTCCGGGTCTGACATTCATGTCTGCTCTGTCAGATGCTGATGGGAACGTGCTTCATATCGTGCCCGGGCAGGGCTCCATCTACTATGAAAAACCTGAATATAAGATACTTACTAACTTCTCACCATACAAACAGAACTCGGAGACGCATCCGTGGATGGGCTGGGACAGATATAACATTGCAAAAGAGATGCTGGACAAAGCGTCAGATGATTTTGATGTGGAAGATTGCTTTGAAATTCTGAGAACGGTCTCACAGGAGGTCTGCCCGACCGTTGTTTCCATGGTATATGACGTAACAGGAAGGACTGTTTACTGGTGTGAGAACAGAGTCTGGGATAAGAAAGCAAGGAAACGAAAATGTTTTGGAGAATCATTACAAGAATAATGGAACTGATGGAAGAATCGAAAGAAATACCGAAATTGGCGCGGGACGAGCATATGGAGATGATAGTCCCGCAAGCAGAAATGTGGAGGTGGAAATGATCATGAGAACAAAGATAGAAAAATTCTTTATGGGAAATCGTAGAGCAATGAGGATGCTTACTCTCGCAGCAACTTTGTTGTTTGCCGGTGCGGTGATCAAGATTACAGCGGATAAATTGCCGGAAGGCATCATATTTTTTATTGCAGCAGCCTGCTTTTTATCCCTTGAAAGAGCCTGCAGCAGGAAAACAGATGAAACCGGGAACAACAGTGAAACAAATGAACACGAGGTAGGTGACAATGAGTAATACTGCTACTGCCAGATATGGAAATAAAGCATTGATCACGTTTTTCACTTTAGTGATCATACTGTCTCTCGCAGCAGAGACATGTATAAATATGGGCGGACCGCAATGGCTGTATTTGGCCCTGATGTGGATCCCTGCATCATCAGCTGTCATTGCAAGCGCGGTTACGCTTAAAGATCGTCGTGAAAAGTTTACTTTGAAGAGTTTTATTACCGGGCTTGGGATCAGGAGGTGCAACATAAGTTACATATTGCTGGCGATTTTAATTCCGCTGATCTATCTTCTGATTCCTTATATGATTTACTGGAAGACACATCCCGACAATTTTGCCTATACGGGCGTGGCTCTGAGTCTGATATTGAAAGATTGTCTCCCTGTATTGATCATCGGGATATTCCCGGGTATCCTCTCCGCAATGGGCGAGGAGATAGGCTGGAGAGGATATATGCTTCCTGCGCTCACGGAAAGAAGCGGTCTGAAGAAAGCGCTTATCATAACGAGCCTGTTCTGGGCATGCTGGCATCTGCCGCTACTCGCATTCGGGGACTATATGGCTGGTGCGCCGGTATGGTATAAACTGCCTGCATTTATACTTTGCATTTTCCCGGTCGGGATCATTATCGGCGGTCTGACATATATGAGCAAGAGCGTATGGCCGGCAGCATTCCTTCATGCGGCACATAACAATTATGATCAGGCAGTGTTCGGTATAATAACCAGAGGCGACGACATGATGTATTACGTCAGCGAGACCGGATTCTTAACGATTATTTGCGCATGGGTGATCGCGATTATTATGATTATTAAAATCAAGAATACTGCAGCAAAAGAGGAGAAACAGATATGAGCAGTTTTTACGAGTTTGCCGTTGCGGCTTTACCATGGATCGCGATGGGCCTGTTACTGGGAATTGCCATAGGTTTGTCAAAAGAGAAAGAGAGCGATAAGTAATGGCTTTGATAGACAACATATTAATACGCAGGCTGTCTGATCCTGAGATCCCGGCAGCTCTGGATCTGGCCTGGAGGGTGTTTTCCGAATACGAATCTCCTGATTATTCAACAGATGGGACTGAGGAGTTCCGTAAGTGTCTGCATGATGAGGAATACCTGTATGGCATAGATTATTACGGAGCGCTTGACGAAAGTGAAATCATTGGACTTGTTGGGATCCGGCCCAAAATGGAACATATATGTTTCTTCTTTGTTGATGGAAAGTATCACAGACAGGGATTCGGAACGAAGATGTTCAATCACCTTCTGGAGAATTATAAAGGCAATATCATAACGGTCAATTCTTCGCCGTACGGCCTGGGCTTCTATAAAAAACTGGGATTTGATCCGACTGAAGAAGAAAAGACCGTAAATGGTATAAGATTCACACCGATGATATATAGGAGGAATACCGGAATGAAGGATTACATAGCATATTGCGGACTTGACTGCGAGGCATGTGAAGCTCATATCGCAACGATCAACGATGATAATGATTTGCGGATCAAGGTCGCTAAAGAATGGTCAGAGCTAAACAAAGTGGAGATCACACCGGAAATGATCAACTGCGTCGGCTGCCGTATCGAAGGGATTAAAACACCGTTCTGCGATTCACTTTGCCCGATCAGACAGTGCGGTCTCAACAAAGGATATGATACATGCGGTGATTGCAGCAAAATGCATGGTTGTGAAAAGCTTGAAATGATCACAGGAAACAATGCAGAAGCCCTTGAAAGGATAAAGAATTTCAAATGAGGACGGAAAGAAAACTGATCAACTGGGTGGGGCTTTTGGGGATCATATCCCTTATCTCATATGCACTTGCCATGATGATCGGTGCAGTTGGAACAGGCATAGCCCCTTCGCAATACTTCGGAATAGTTGAAAGGTGCAGTGTATTCGCTGCAACAGGCTTCAATGCTGTACTTGGCTGGTATTTGTTCAGAGGCTTTGGATCACCGGATAAATACAAAAATAAAGGAGTTAAGAAATGAACATCATTTATGAGAAGAAAGACGCAATGACCTTTATTGGTTTCCACACAGAGATCCGTCCTGAGGAGGGCTATCAGAAATGCCCTGAATTCTGGGACAGGGAATACGCCGCTAAGTATGCCCGGCTCTGGCAGACCATGAAGCCGGAAAATCCGGTTGAGGTAGCGATCCTTGAGAATGGAATCGGCATGTTCGCCATCTGCTCAGAGTCCGGGAACGGATTCGAATACTGGATCGCGGGGCTGTATCAGGGCGGCAAAGTGCCGGAAGGACTGGAGCTTTACACTTTTCCGGCAAGCGACTGGGCATTGTTCACAACGAAAGGGCCTATTCCAGATTCCATACAGGCACTGAACACCTATGTCTGGCAGGAGTGGTTTCCTTCTGAAGGAATGAAACGTCGCGCAAACGGCAAAGCAACGATCGAAGTGTACTCCGCAGGCGATCCACAGTCACCGGATTACGAGAGCGGCATCTGGGTCACGCTGCAAGAAGCATAACTGTCGTTATAACATGGCAAATATCATCACAGTTATCAGGATCATCTGCTCCATTGTATTACTATTCTGTCAATTTCCCTCTACAGCCTTTTACATTCTGTATGTAATCGCGGGGATCACCGATATGATTGACGGAGCAGTTGCGCGAAAAACAAATACCGTCAGCGAATTCGGTGCAAAGCTGGATACCGCTGCCGATTTTGTGTTTGTTGTTGTATGCCTGATAAAGCTGATTCCTATACTCGATATTCCAAAATGGCTATTCGTTTGGATCGCCGTCATAGCTTTGGTCAAAGTAATCAATATCGTGTCCGGATATGTGATGAGGAAAGAATTTGTTGCAGCACATACCATTATGAACAAGGTCACGGGTATCCTTTTGTTCATTCTGCCACTGACCCTGCAGGCTCTTGAATTAAAATACACCGGGGCTGCAGTCTGCACAGTGGCTACATTTGCCGCAGTACAGGAAGGATATTACATCAGGACGAGGAAAGTTTAAGAGATGATATGAGTACAGCCGAAATTGAGACCAGATTAACAGTGTTATATGAGGATCCATTCTGGATAGGTGTGTCCGAAAGGATCGAGAATGGGAAGCTCACTGTTGCAAAGCATACTTTCGGTGCAGAACCAAGCATGGCAGAGATATATGAGTTTGTACTTGATCACTCATATGACCTGAAATATAGTCCGCCTGTGGATGCAGATATGAAAAGGGAGCATACAAATCCCAAAAGGCGACAGAGGGAAGCGCGCAAAATGGTCGCTCAAAAGGGCGTCGGGACCAAATCACAGCAGGCGCTTCAGATGCAGCGTGAAGAAAACAAAATCGAGAGAAAGCAGATCAGTAAAGAACAAAAGGAAGCAGAGAAGCAGCGCCGGTTTGAAATGAAACAACAAAAGAAAAGAGCTAAACACAGAGGAAAATGAAATGAACCATAAAGCCCTTATTGTCATCGATATACAGAATGATATCACCAAGCACTACAGGGACATCATTGACAGATTGAATGCTGCCATCGAATGGGCGGTGGAAAGCGGGATGGAAATTGTGTATATACAACACAATAACCTGTCCTCCGGTACGCGCACATTCAAGTCTGGCACAAAAGGAGCAGAACTTGTGCCGGAGCTCAAGATCGTCTCGGATCATATTTTCGTTAAGACAAAGGCCAACGCTTTGACCAGCGAGGCGTTTTCAGAATTCATCCGGTCAAAGGATATCAGAGAATTATACATTACCGGTGCTGATGCCACTGCCTGTGTGAAATCCACTTGTTTCAACATGGCAAAGTCAGGATATGCTGTTCATGTCATCTCCGATTGCGTGACCAGCTATGACCTAAAGAAGCTGCCGGAAATGTTTGCTTACTACACGGACAAGGGATGTGAAGTCAAGAACCTTGCCTTTTATATGGGAAAATGAGTTATCAATACAAGAGATTGAACAATAACAATTTCACAGGGAATTCATTGGATGATTTTGTCCGTCACCAGACTGTTACTGAGTGTTGGAGAAAGATAGACAATGATTGGAAGCTTGTGCCGAATGTTTATGAAGAAAACTGGTCGCAGGTGCAGTGCCGTGAAATTGCAGAAGATGTGGTGTATAATATAGACCTTGAGCAGACTGGCTTTGGCGCGTTCGATGGCGGGCGGATCATTGGTTTTGCTACCATTTCCCACCGTATATTCGGAGCTGCGGCAAGATATGTGCAGCTGGTTTGTTTCCAGATTTCAGAGGAATACAGGCGTCAGGGTATCGGCAGGAAGCTCTTTTCAATGGCTTGTGAAGAGGCCCGGCGGATGGGTGCAGATAAACTGTACATTTCTGCTCATTCCTCAAAAGAGTCACAGGCAGCATACCGGGCACTTGGCTGTACACCTGCGGAGGAGGTCGATGAGGGACTGGCAGCAGCGGAGCCTTTTGATGTCCAAATGGAATACAGATTGTAACAGAGTATGGTATTTGAGAAAGTGAGATCATGAAATAATGCGTATCTATGTTGATTTTGACGATTGCCTTTGCGAAACAGGCAGGGCCTTCTCTAGGCTTGCGCTGGAAATGTTCAATAAGCATGTTCCATATGATCAGATGCATTATTTTGAGCTGGACAGGTCCTTTGATCTGGATGCGGAACAATACGAGCGGTTTATGCTACGGGGGCACGAGCCGGAGATACTGTTGTCGTTTGATGCGACGCCGGGGGCAGCGGAGACCATAAACGAATGGATTTCCTGCGGGCACGAGGTATCGATCATTACCGGCCGCCCATCAAGCGCTTATGATCTATCCCGTATATGGCTGGATGAGCATGGACTTAAGAACGCCACACTGTACTGTCTCAATAAATATGGAAGGGATCACTTTATCAAAAACAGTAATAGCACTCTTGAACTTGAAGACTATTACAGGATTAAGTTTGATTACGCAGTTGAGGATTCTCCAAAGGCGTTCAGATTTTTCGAACATCTGCCGGAACTTAACGTTCTGGTGTTTGACAGACCATGGAACAGAGAATGGGCCTTTCCGAATGGAAACTATCAAAGATGCGCCGATTGGGAGAGCATTCGCAAGATCGTTACAGATAAGTGAGAAAGAGACGTGCAATAAGAAAGCTCATTTGTCGGGATTTCGCTAAATCGGTAGTTTGTCGAGTCGATTACTAAGGAAAAGAGATTTACAAATTCATGCTTGTAGAAATAAGATAAGTAAGATGGCAAATATCATAACTGGAATCAGAATAGTGATCAGCATATTTTTGTTGTTCTGTCCGACCTTTTCCCCAGCTTTTTTTATGCTATATGTAGCTGCCGGCTCTTCCGATATGATCGATGGTGCCGTGGCAAGAAAAACTGGTACCGACAGCGAGTTCGGCTCAAAACTGGATACGGTTGCAGACATCGTATTCGTAGCGATATGCCTGATAAAGATGCTTCCAGTACTGGATGTTCCGGTCTGGCTTTACATTTGGACAGCTGTCATAGCGATGATAAAGCTGTTAAACATCGCTATAGGATACATCCGGCAGAAAGAGTTTACAGCGGTGCATTCCGTAATGAACAAGGTGACCGGAGGAATGCTGTTTCTCTTTCCTTTAACACTTGCAGTTATAAATCTGAAGTACAGTGCCGTAGTTGTCTGCGTTGTTGCAACAACAGCTGCGATTCAGGAAGGGTATTTGGTCAAACGGAAGGTGAAGTTTTGAATGAATCTTGAAACAACTCGCTTAACAATACATACAGCATCTGAAGAGGAGATGCTCAGAATCATTGATAGTCAGACGGACGATATCCTGCGAAAAGCATATCAAGAGATGTTGCAGGGTTGTCTTGATCACCCGGATCAGTGGATATGGTATGCCATTTGGATAATTGAGTGTAAAGACGGTTCTCATGTTGGAGACTTGTCCTTTAAGGGAGTTAACGATGACGGCTCGGTCGAGATCGGATATGGCATCAAAGAAACGCATAAAGGACAAGGATATGCAACAGAGGCAGTCGATGCGGCAGTGATGTGGGCACTGCAGCAGCCGGGCATAACTTGTGTTGAAGCTGAAACAGAATCCAACAATCAGGCATCTCGGCGCGTCCTTGAAAAATGCGGATTCAGCCCATCTGGGACTTGCGGTGAAGAAGGGCCGCGATTTATCAGAATGCTGTAACAAATATAGGTTTATCGTGTTCAGAAATAGCGTTTAAATTCGAGTCTCGTATGCTCCACCAAAAGGGGCTGTCATATTGATAAATATGGCAGCCTTTTAATCTGCTTCGCATTGTTTCTATTATTGCTTTGAGCGTTACATACTGACTGTTGAATGAGTATCCTCAAAACGGCATCATATATTATATAATTTCTACATTAAGTTCCTTTTGATACGAGCTGCCCGGGCCTTCCGGGCAAATCGTGAAATAGATACGTGTGAGATAAAAAGGTGATGCAGGAAAATTCACCTGGGAACTGACAAGTGATGGTTTCAAGACCAAAGGCGATATGAAGATGACATTTAAGGATGATGGAGATAACATCAAGACCACTATGCTCGGAGCTGAATTAGTCTTTGAAAAACAATAATTATTTCGCCCACATTCGTCTGCTGATGAATATGACACTACTGTGGTACAAATACAATAAAACACCTTATCACAGTAGGCTCAGACAGCTTTAACTCTGATTCGACACCTTACGGAGTCACTGCTATCGGTGAGATACACAGATTTGTAGATTGCTGCAGCATGTCCGAAATGGATGCGATCATTGCGGGAACTGCAAACGGGGCAAGAGCGCTCGGTGTTTATCACGTCACAGGATCACTGACCAGAGGCAAGAATGCTGATATGATCGTTATTGACGGTGACCCACTCAAGAATATCTACGACATAAGCGTGGATAAGATGGACATGATCATCAAGGATGGCGAAGAGATGCTTCGCTACAAGGACAAGAAGTAAACGGGAGGAAGCGAACATGAAAGAAAAAATCTGGATATCAGAAGCGGACTCGCGCAGATACTTACTATTCAGTATGACTATCCGCCTAACGGAGAGGGCTCAATCGGTTATAAAGGTCTCAACCTTTACAGATTCAAAGTAGCTGATGCTGATGCGATCAGGGGCTGCATTGAGAAGAGAGCCGAAAACTACAGACATTCATATAATTATGAGGTTCTTGCTCAGGAGATAATAACTGATCTTCTGGATGACGGACTGATCACTTACGGCGGTTACGGATTCAAGAAACAGCAAAAGGAGCACAACAGTATCTGATTGTGATAGGATTCTTTTCTCATTGCTATAATTGATAATAAGTGGTAGGATATCAATTGTAGTTTTTGAAAGCAGATAAGGAGATATTTTTAATGAAAATTGCAGTAACTTATGATAATGGAAATGTATTTCAGCATTTCGGAAGAACTGAGAACTTTAAAGTTTATGAAGTAGAAGACGGCAAAGTCGTTTCTGCTGATGTTATGGGATCCAACGGTGTAGGACATGAGGCTCTTGCGTGGCTTCTTAAGGACTGTGCAATCGATGTTCTGATCTGTGGCGGAATGGGCCAGGGTGCACAGGATGCGCTCGCTGAAGCAGGCATCGAGGTCTGCGCCGGTGCAGAGGGAAATACTGACGAAGCTGTAGAGGCTTATCTCAGAGGAGAACTCGTTAATACGGGAGTCAATTGTGATCACCATGATCATGAACATGGCCACGATCATCACAGCCATGATGAAGGCGGCTGCGGCGGATGCGGAGACGGCGGAGAAGCAGGATGCTTCGGATGCCCGGGCTGCGGTGAGCCACAGTATCTCTTCGAAGGCAAGAACGTCGGCAAAAAAGTCAAAGTCCACTACAAAGGAACATTCAATGACGGAGAGCAGTTCGATGCTTCTTATGACCGCGGTGAGCCGCTTGAATTCATTTGCGGAATCGGCCAGATGATCCCGGGATTCGACCGCGCAGTCGCTGAACTTGAAGTCGGAGAAGTGATAGATGTTCATCTTATGCCTGAAGAAGCATACGGGATGCCAGATCCGAAAATGATCATCACAGTCAAAAAGGCTGATGTACAGGGTACAGAAGATCTTTCTGCCGGTGACAAAGTCGTTCTTCAGGATCAGCTCGGAAGACCTTTCCAGTGCGTTGTAGCAGAAGTCGATGACGAGAATATCACATTCGACTGCAACCACGAGATGGCCGGAAAAGAGCTCAACTTCAGGATCGAAATGATCGAAATAGCTTAAAAATCGAAATTCTGCAGTATAATAACAATAAGCAGATGATTCTCAAACACCTTGCTCAGGCAGGGTGTTTTGCATAGAACGATAGAAATAATAAATGGGCAGAGATAGGAATCTTACAATTACATATTCCGCTGTACAGGCTGCTTTCTGGATGGACCTTTGCGTGGCTTTAAGCTTCGCATCTGTCTATTTGCTGGGCCTCGGATATACAAATGCTTCACTTGGCATTATCATTGCTGCGGGAAATCTTATAAGCGCCCTGATCGGACCGGGATTGTCTTCGCTGATCGATCGATATGAAAACGTCACAGCTGAAAAAGTGATGACACCGGTTCTTGCATTCAGATCTGTGATGCTGATTTTAATGGTTTTCTTTCCGGTTAAAGGATTGATCACTTCGATCGGATTTGTGCTGTATATTGCTTTTTCAATGAGCGTAAACTCCCTTAACCTTAAAATGTATGTGGATGCGGAGTATAATGGGATCAAGATCAATTACGGTTTTTCCAGAGGCATGGGATCACTGGCATATGTACTGATTTCTTTATTACTTGGAGTAATAATCACGAATACTTCAGTTATTGCTGTTCCGTGCGCCGGTATAGCTGTCGGGATTTTTCAGTTTGCCGCATTCGTCCTCTTCCGCAAAGGTGCGGGGATCACTGCAGCAAGTAAAGATACAGACCTCGGCAGAGGGAAGACGGTCTTTGAGTTTGCGAGTGCGAATAAACGGTTCTGTGTTCTCCTGTTTGGGACGGTTCTGGTGTTCTTCTCTCACAATACAGTTTGCAACTTTCTTATAAATGTGGTCGAGAACATAGGCGGCAGCACCTCAGAAATGGGTTTTCTCAACGGATTCATGGCTGCTGTCGAGATACCGATGATGCTTACTTTCAGCAGATTCTTCGGTAACAAGGATCCTGCTTCGATACTGAAATTCGCATTTGCAGTGTTCACAGCCAAAGCAGTGGCTATTGCTGCTGCGCCTGGCATGCTCCTTATGACAGGTGCTTTTGTGCTTCAGGCGCCGTCTTTTGCACTTTATACAGCTGCTATCGTACCGTATGTTGAGAAAACTATCCCGCATGAAGATTCTGCCAAAGCGCAGAGCCTTGCATTCACAATGACGACGTTCTCGTCGGTGCTCTCAGGTACAGTCAGCGGAAGACTGTATGATAATACATCCGTGACAATGACGCTATGGATAGCTGCTGCAGTATGCCTTGCAGGTACTATAGTTTCAATAGCGGGGATCAGAAGCGGAAACAGATAATAATCGGAGCTGACAATGATAGACGTATTGTTTCTGATCAATATAATAATAGGACTGACCGGGGTCGCGATTTGTCTTCTTAGTATGATCCAGATACTGATAGGGACTGATGTCAGAACTGAGATAGAGAAGTATTTCCTGTTGTTTTTCGGATGCCTTGCATGTTATGCTCTGTCAAACCTCGTAGGTTTCATTCTACGAGGAACACCGGGACAGGCGGCAAGGATAGTACTTTATTTAAGCAATTTCGGAGAATTCACATTTCCTTGCGCGCTGGCATACATTTTAACGGTCTATTTGCTTTCAAGAGTAGATCCAGAACATGAGCGCAAAGCTCTCAGACGTATGATGCTGTTGCTTGTGATAATACATGTCTTGATGCTTGTAATATCTCAGTTCACAGGTTTGTATTACACAATAGACGAGATGAATGTCTATCACCGGAGCCAGCTTTATCCTATTTCATATGTAATGACGCTTATCATTATTGCAACTGATGTTTTCATTCTGATAACTGAACGTGACAAAATAAGCGCCAGAGAGGAGACTGCTTTCTGGATAATTCTGGTTATCCCGTGCTTGTCTGTAGGAATACAGATATTCTTCTACGGTATTTATTTTGTTGTATTTGCTACTATTATTTCTGCTTTCATCATGTATATCTTCATTCTGCGTGATATGAAAGAAAGAAACCGCAGGCAGCTTGCAGAGATATCACAGCTCAAGACTAATATTCTGATCAGTCAGGTGCAGCCGCATTTTATCTTCAACTCGCTGACAGCGATCCGGTCACTATGTGATATGGACTCTGAAGCATATGAAGCTATCGGACACTTTGCCGGATTTATACGCGGTAGCATGGAACTTCTGAACGAGAAGTCATGTATCCCTATGACGACAGAAATAGAGACTGTAGATAATTACCTATATATGGAGAAACTGAGGTTTGAGGATAAGCTTGAGATCATCCGGGATTTTCGTGACACATCATTCATGCTTCCGTCATGCAGTATGCAGGTTCTCGCAGAGAATGCTGTAAAGCACGGCATCCGTAAGACTTCCGAAGGAAAAGGCACATTGATCATGAGGAGCTATTCTTCAGGGGATTCTCATATTATCGAAGTAGAAGATAATGGTACGGGTTTCGATCCGGAAAAAATCACAAGCGGAACCGGGATCAACAACGTAAGAAGAAGACTCGAGATAATGTGCAACGGACAACTTAATATCAAGTCAGAACCCGGAAAAGGGACTTTGGCTCAGATCATAATACCTAATACGTTAGTGAAATAAGAGGCGGAGAAATGAATATCTTACTTGTAGATGATGAAAGAAGTGCGCTGAGAGATCTGGAGAGGATAGTAAGAAATGCTGAGCCTGATGCGGAGATTTTTGCTGCAGACAGCAGTCGGGAAGCAGTAGAGATCTGCAGGAGCACTAATATTCAGGTCGCATTTCTGGATATTCAGATGCCTGATACAGACGGACTGAGTCTTGCAAAAGAATTGATATCACTGGTGCCTGAACTTAACATAATCATGGTGACAGGCTATTCTCATTATGCTCTCGATGCAATCAAGCTATATGTCAGTGATTTTATCGTAAAACCGGCTACTCTGACGGATGTGCGAAACGCATTGGCACATCTCAGATATCCTGTCAAAAAAGAAGACAAAGGACTCAGAGTCCAGTGCTTCGGAGACTTCGAAGTATTTTATGACGGCATGAAGGTGAAATTCGGCAGAAGCAAGGCCAAAGAACTCTTTGCCTTCCTGGTAGACCGCAAAGGTGCCGCATCAAATACTAACAGAATATGTGCTGTACTCTGGGAGACAGACAGAGGAGAGAAGACCAAGAATCATTTCAGACAGGTAGTGTCTGAACTCCGGAGGATATTGGGCTCCTATGGCGCATCCGATGTACTTATCCACACAAGAGATTCATTTGCAATAGATACGACCAGACTAAATTGTGATTATTACAGATTCCTTGACCGCGACCCTGTTGCAATCGCATCATTCAGAGGTGAATATATGAGCCAGTACGATTGGGCAGAATATACTGCAGCAAATTTGCAACACACTGCCGATTTGTAACAGTCTTGTCACACCTTCTGTTGTACAATAACTATAGCAACCAATCGGCACTATGGTCACGATCATTATGGCCCAACTTGATCGCGATCATACAATAGCAAATATCTTCTTAATAATCCAATAACGTCAAAACCTACATGAAAAACTCTGCAAAATTCTTGCAGAGTTTTTTACTATTACCTTTTTTGTGTTATTATTAATGTGTATGTGCCATAACAATGATAGAAGGCACATACGAATCAGAAACAAGGAAGTACCGGAACAACATATGAGCAAGAAACTGAAAAAGCTTACACTGCTTCATTCAAATGATATCCATGGCAAATTCACCGGCAAGAAGGACGAGAACGGGAAACTATCCTGCAGTCTTGCGCAGGTGGCAGGATATGTCAATAAAATAAAGGAAGAACAGCCTGACACGCTTTATTGCATCGCCGGCGATGTTTTCCAGGGTTCGCTTATAGACAGTGACTTTCAGGGACTCTCAACAATGGAGATCCTGAATATGCTGCCTATAGATATAATGTCACTTGGCAACCATGAGCTCGATTATGGTATCTCACATATGCTGTTTGTCGCAAAATGTGCAGATTTCCCGATAGTCAATACGAACTTCAAGATCAGGACTAACGGAAGCCATATGTTTGAGCCGTACCATATTGTTGAGGTCGACGGCTTCCATGTACTGTTCATTGGGCTGCTGACTGAGAACATAGTTGATCAGACCAAAGCCGAAGGGCTCGTCGGTTCATTCGTAACGGTCGAAGATCCTGCCGCAGAAGTCACGAGGATCACTTCGATGATCAGGGAAAGCGGTTTAAAGGTCGATCTGACGGTCCTACTGACACATATAGGTTATGACGCGGATGTCGAACTTGCCAAAACCATAGATCCTGAGTGCGGCGTTGATGTTATTGTAGGCGGACATTCTCACACATATCTCAAGGAACCTACAATTTGCAATAATATACTTATCGTCCAGGCAGGAATGGAAGACACACATATCGGCAAACTCGATATGGTGATCGATACAGTGAATAAAAGTATCGACAGCTGGGAGTGGGAAATGGTTCCTGTAGACGAGGAGCATTGCCCGACTGACAAGCTGGTAAAAGCTATGGTAGGTACTTACGAGCTTGAGATCGATGCTAAATACAGTGAAGTAGTAACAAGACTCAGCAGGAAGCTCGACAATTACGGACGAGGCAATGCGACTGAGCTCGGACAGCTATATGCTGATTGCTTCCGCGATGCTTTGAACTTCGATGTGATGCTTCTCGCATCATCCAGCATGAGGTGCTATTATCTGGAAATGACTGTAACACTGCAGGACCTCAGAGAGAGTTATCCTTATGATGGCAAGATCTACAGATTAAATCTCAGCGGCAAGCAGCTCAAAAGAATGATCAAATACATGCTCAGAGATGAAGTACTGGTAGACTGGAAAGAGACATTCTATCAGACATCAAGCAGCATGA
Organism: Mogibacterium sp.; assembly: GCA_017403955.1. Classification (GTDB taxonomy): domain Bacteria; phylum Bacillota; class Clostridia; order Peptostreptococcales; family Anaerovoracaceae; genus Crickella. The sequence continues at coordinate 116,058 of JAFRDH010000010.1, read as the reverse complement.
AGATATTGTACAATTACGATAGCGGCGAATTGCAACTGTGGGTCAACGGTAAGGAAATTGAAGATGATACCCTCTATGTAACGGGTATGCAGGAGTTCTACTTTGCGAACTCAGAGATCGGATTCGGAATGACTCTTGATGAGATGCAGGAGAACGGAGAAGCCAGAGTAGCTACTACTGATGCATTCGGTGCATTGAGAGATTATCTTTCGGTACACAAGAACCTTGGCGGCAAAATCGATGACAGATTCATCGTCAAAGGGAAAGTTCCGAAACATAAGAAAAAATAATTAATAGTTTACACTTTTATATATATATTAGGAGATAAAACAGATATGGAAATCAAACGTACGCGTGATGGAAACACTCTTGTGCTTGCACCTGTTGGTAAACTTGACGCCGCTACTGCACCTGAACTTGCTGATGTAGTCAGGAAAGAACTCGATGGAGTAACAGAGCTCGGTTTCGACCTGGCGGAACTGAAGTATACCTCATCTGCCGGCCTTCGTGTATTCATTTCTGCGCAGAAGATCATGAGCAAGCAAGGCAGTATGTACATTTGTAATGTCTGTGATGAGATCAAAGAAGTGTTCGAACTGGTTGGCTTCAACGACATCTTCGATATCAGGTAGGAGCCAAAGATGCACCCGGTCAAACATTTTAAAACCATTACAGAGCATCGCAGACTTGTACGCAAATACTGTATCAGACTCGGCCTGGTCAAACAGGGGCTGATGCATGATCTCAGTAAGTATTCGCCTGTCGAATTCTGGCGGGGGGCTTATTATTATCAGGGAACAAGAAGTCCTAACGATGCTGAGCGAAGACAGACAGGTGTATCGAAAGCCTGGCTCCATCATAAGGGCCGCAACAAACACCACTTTGAATACTGGATCGATTATGTGATAAACGAAGACGGCTCAGTCGGATTCGGCGGTAATCGGATGCCGAAAAAATACGTAGCTGAAATGTTTTGTGACAGAGTCGCTGCGTGCAAGATTTATCTCAAAGATAAATACACCGATTCGGCAGCCTATGACTATTATGTCAAGGCTAAGAAATGGACTATGATCCACCCCGAAACAGGAGCCGAGATCGAGGAAATGCTGCGCGTTCTTAAGGATGAAGGAGAGGACGCTGCATTTGATTATGTTCGCAAATGGCTTAAAGAATGAAGGGAGATGAGGTGTTTTGGACTACAAGATGAAGTTGACAGAAGAGCAGAAAGCACTGCTTGAAGGATCTAAAGGCGAAACACTGGCCAAAGTAATGGAATCGCTGGTCAGATATGGTGAACTCTTCGGAGCCGATGAGATGGTTCCTGTAAGCAGCAAATATAACCATCTTGTCACATCTTTCGGACTGAAGGCTCTCGGCCCGGTTTACGAACTGATGGATAAGCTTATTGAGGCTGGCGCACCTTCAGGACAGAAGTTCACTGTTGATCCAAAACCGCTGGACAAAAACGTTCCGAGTAATTTTGCACAGAATATTGTCTTTAAACATTTCATGTACAGCAGACAGAAGGACTATGAGAAACAGCTCCGCGAGCTGGGGTTACTCTCGGACAAAGCTTTTACCTGCACATGCTACATGGACGAAGTAGGCAATAAACCTGAGTTCGGCGATGTTCTCAGTTGGTCTGAATCATCTGCTGTAGTATATGCAAACTCTGTACTAGGAGCAAGATGCAATCGTAACTCCGGTATCATCGATCTCATGGGCTCAGTCATCGGGTTCGTGCCAAAGTTCGGGCTTCTTACCGACGAGGGAAGAAAAGCTGACTGGATCGTTGAGGTCAGAACTGAAAAGAAACCTGAGGCACAACTTCTCGGATCAGCAATCGGCATGAAGGTCATGGAAGATGTCCCTTATGTCAAAGGCCTCGACAAATGGCTGGGCAATGTTCTTGATGATGAGGCATGCACGTATCTTAAGGACTTCGGCGCTGCAACGGCCTCGAACGGTGCTGTCGGTCTGTACCATATTGACGGACTGACGCCTGAAGCCGTAAAGTACGGTGAAGATCTGATCAAGCCTGATGCGAAAGTATATGTTATCGATGATGCAGAGCTTGAGCGCGTGTACAGAGACTATCCTGTGATCTGGAAGAACAAAGATGCTTCTCCGAAACTTTGCTTCATGGGATGTCCTCATATGAGTCTCCAACAGCTCAAGGACTGGACCGACAAGATAGAGAAGGGTCTTGCGATGAGCGGCCAGGAGAAAGTCACAGTTCCTACTGTGTTCACTGCAGCTCCTGATGTTCTTGAGAAATTCGCCAGGACACCTTATGCTGACAGACTCAAAGCGACCGGAGTCATCACTTCATATATTTGCCCGCTCATGTATATGAACAATCCGCTGAGCGAGAAAATGCCGGTCATTACTTCCAGTAATAAACTCCGTACATATACGTCTGCGCGTTATTATACGGACGATGAGATACTCGATCAGCTGACGAAGGGAGGGAAGTGATATGAAAGCGTTCAAAGGAAGGGTCGTTGTACCCGGAAGGATTGCCGCTGAAGTTCTGGTTTCGCATCAGGGACTGAATACACTTGCCTCATTCCAGAAAGCTCTTCAGTTCGGTGATAAGAAGGCTACATGCGGGGACCAGAATAACCCTGATCTTTACGGCAAGCAGATGGCAGGAAAGGCGCTTTGCCTTCCGCAGACCATCGGCTCGACGACAGGAGGACTGGTTCTGTACTGCGCATGCTCAATGGGAAGACAGCCAGCCTGCATGCTTTTCTCAAATCCGATCGACTCTCTGGCTGCTGCAGGAGCAGTGCTTGCAGATGTATGGCTCGATAACGTGAGAATGCCGGTAGTAGACTCACTGGGGCAGGAATTCCTTGATTATGTAAAAGACGGAATGAATGTAGTTATACAAGAAGACGGAACAGTACTTGTAGGATAAAAAATAAGGCGGTGCCATCCGGCCATCCGGGCACCGCCTTTTCAAATCCGGTCTATCTGTAATTAACCCTCGATCATGATAGTCTTCTTCTCAGGGATTACAGGTTCCTTTTCCTTAGGGAAGGTGAGTGTGAGTACTCCGTCTTCGAACTTAGCCTTAACATCAGTTTCATTGATCGAGTCGCCTACATAGAAGCTTCTCTGCATAGCTCCGGAATATCTTTCCTGACGCAGAAGCTTGCCGCGACTGTCTTTTTCATCTTCATTGACTGTCTTGACTGCACCAACGATCAGATAACCCTTATCAAGTGTAAGGCTGATCTCATCTTTCTTGAATCCAGGCAGATCTATATCAAGCTCATAGTTGCCGTTATTGTCATGAACATCAGTCTTCATAAGTCCTGTGACATGCTTACGACCTGCGTGATCAGCATCTCTGAATCCCGGAAAACCGAATCCCATAAAATCTTCGAAAAAGTCATCGTTGAAAAGTGTTGGATAGAACATAGTATAGCCTCCTTATATATTGATCATTTTTGACTGTTTGATGCATCCGGATCCTGATTCATCCGGCCTCATAAGACCGTTCCGGATGTCTTTTCTCTTGACGATTATGTTATAACACTTTTGTTAGCACTCGTCAATACTGAGTGCTAACAAAAATCAAAAAATACTGTGAAGATTTTGTGATGCCGTTATCTGCTCGTAACAATTTCTTCTCAAAGTATGAGCAATGAGCTTTTTTCATGTTATAATAATTTGTCTAATTATGTTTATCTTTTGATTCGGAGGCGATTTATATGAAAATCACATTTATCGGTGCTACTCATGAGGTAACAGGCTCATGTTCCATGCTTGAGATAAATGGCAAACATATTATTGTCGATTGCGGAATGGAGCAGGGCGCTGATATCTTCGAGAATATTGCGATCCCGGTAGCTCCTGACGATATTGATGCAATTGTCATCACTCATGCTCATATCGACCATACCGGAAAACTTCCTTTCCTCGTTGCAAATGGCTATAACGGACCGATCTATTCAACTGCAGCTACTCGTGAACTGTGCAGTATAATGCTTCTTGATTCCGCTCATATACAGGAATTTGAAGCGCAATGGAGAAACCGTAAAGGCAGGAGAGCAGGACGCGAAGATTACGTGCCGCTTTATACGACTGAAGACGCACAGAATACTATGAAGCTCTTCAGAACCGCCGGCTACGAACAGGATGTTGAGATTTTTGATGATGTAACTATCAATTATACAGATGCCGGACATCTTCTCGGGTCATCAAGTGTTTTCTTTAAACTCAGGGAGAATGGTGAAGAACGTACCATATTGTTCTCCGGAGACCTTGGCAATTTTGACAAGCCTCTCATCAATGCGCCTAAGACACCTCCTCAGGCAGATTACACAGTTATTGAATCTACATACGGCAACAGACTCCATGCTGAGAAGCCTGATTATATCGGAACGCTGACATCTGTTATCCAGAGGACTCTTGACAGAGGAGGCAATGTTGTCATCCCTGCTTTCGCTGTAGGAAGAACACAGGAACTGCTTTACTATATCAGGATCATCAAGGACAAAGGCCTGATCAGAAATCATGCTAATTTCCCTGTAATAGTAGACAGCCCGCTTGCAGTCGAGGCAACTAATATATATAGTACAGAAATGTACGAATACTATGACGATGAGGCTATAGCGCTTCTCAAGAGCGGTATCAACCCGGTCACTTTCCCGGATCTTGAGCTGTCGGTATCGAGCGACGAATCCAAAATGATCAATGAGAACAATACACCTAAGGTCATTATCTCAGCGTCGGGAATGTGTGAAGCCGGCAGGATCAGACATCACCTTAAGCATAATCTATGGAGACCGGAATGTACTATTCTGTTCGTCGGCTACCAGAGCAGGGAGACAGTCGGAGCCAAATTGCTCGAGGGCGCTCCTGTAGTAAAGCTATTCGGAGAAGATATCCAGGTCAGAGCGGAGATCACAAGAGTCGAGGCTTTCAGCAGTCATGCCGATGAGAATATGCTCCTGTCATGGCTCAAGAACACGCAGCCTAAGATCCAGCTGTTTGTAAATCATGGTGAGGACAAAGTCGTTGAGTCGTTCGCCGAAGAGGCTTCACGCATTATCGGAAAGCCGGCCGTTGCTCCTTACAGCGGTGAAGTGTGGGATCTGATTGACTGCAAACTCGTACATCAGGAGCCTGTCGTTCCGGTCATCAGGAAACAGGCACAGGGTGGTGTGGAAGTCAAGTCTTCCGGCACGAAATACAATGCAGTTTATGAAGAACTCCGCAAGACACAGAGTAAGCTTGTTCACCTTATCGAAAATGAACAGGGACGTTCTAACAAAGAAATCAAAAAGCTTACAAGAGAGCTCAATGAGCTGCTTGAGAAATACAAATAATCTATACAACTAAGAGGTATTGCAGATGGACAACAGACCAATCGGATTCTTTGATTCAGGTCTTGGTGGACTGACATCAGTTCATGAACTGCACAAAAGACTTCCCGAAGAAAAGGTAATATACTACGGAGACACAGCGAGAACACCATACGGAAGCAAGTCTCCTGAAACAATCAAAACTTTTGCGACACAGATAGTAGATTATCTTGTCAGCAAAAATCCCAAAATGATAATCATCGCTTGCAATACTGTAACTTCGTGGGCGCTCGATTCGCTGAGAGAGAGATATCCTGAGATCCCGATCCTGGGCGTTATCGAGCCTACAGTAAGAAGAGTCGTCAGCGATGGATGCAAACGTGTAGGCGTAATTGCGACAAAGGCTACCATAAAAAGCGACATTTACGGCAGAAGCCTCAAATCCCTTGATCCTGAGATGCAGGTTTACAGCCTTGCCTGTCCGGCACTGGTCCCTCTCATCGAAGAAGGGTTCACAGATTCTGAGATAATGGAACTTACAGTCAAACACTACATGGACGATTTTGTCAGGGATCATGACTTTGACCATCTGATTCTCGGATGCACGCATTATCCCCTCGTAGCAAAACACATCAGGAAGCATTATCCGGGTATCAAACTTTATAATTCTTCAGCAGAGGTTATCAAAGACGCAGCAAAGATCCTTACGGAGAATGATATGCTGGCAAAAGGCTCGGAACTCAGAGACAGATACTATGCCAGCGATCTCTCAGAGAACTTCATAGCTATGACCGATTTGCTTTTTGCAGGAACAGATTTTAAGATTAAATTTATAAAACTTGAAGATTAATTGATTTTCTAGTACAATCAATAAGCTGTGCGTTTTATTCGCGTGAAAGATACAGATTATTCGCACGATAATACGAATTGACAGTCAGGAGCTTATATGGAAACAGAATTCAAATTCAGTCTTAAAGACGCTTCAGTGTTTGACAAAATAGTCGAGAACGCTGAAATCAATAAGATGGGACTAGATGCTGTTGAGACGATCGACATGCATGCTTCATATTTTGATACTCCGGATCAGGATTTCAGAAAACGGGGGATAGCCTACAGGATCCGTCAGGAGAACGAAAGGATCACCGCTACTATCAAGTGGGATGTTGATGTCACTGACGGACTTTACAGGCGCGAGGAATTCAATCTGGTAGTAAATGATGAACGATTTGCGGAGCACCCGGATATCAGATTGTTCATCTCGAGCGATGCATATGATGTTCTTTACCAGGCTGCAGGAGACCGCAAGCTTGTCAGAACAATAAGCATGGACTATGTCAGAAAACAATTCAAGGTGGATACCGGAAAATCGATCAGCTGCATCTCTGTTGATGAGGGACTGATCCATCATATTGACGGATACTCGGTTCCTGTATGCGAGCTGGAAGTAGAATGGTATTACGGCGATGAAGATGACTTCATCGCTCTGGCAAATCTCATTCAGAGCAAATATGAACTTGCTCCTGAGAACAAATCCAAGCTACAGAGAGCGACAGAGATCAGGAAATAGTTAATTACTGGTCAAGACCGCAACTTTATCAATAATTATATTTAAATAAAACGGAGGAACATTTCACATGAAGGCAACACAGGTATCAAAGGAGAACGGAGTTGTAAAATTCAACATCGAGTTCAGCGCAGAAGAGTTCAATGATGCTCTTAACAAGGCATATCTTGCAAACAGAAACAAATTCTCAGTTGACGGATTCCGCAAGGGCAAGGCTCCAAGAAAGATCATCGAGAATTATTACGGACATGACATTTTCTGGGATGAGGCACTGAACAATCTGCTTGAGAATGGCTACTACGACGCTATCAAGGAACTCGGCATTGAAGTTGTTTCCCAGCCTTCGCTTGATGCTCCAGAAATCAAAAAGGGTGAGCCTGTAGTTATTACAGGATCTGTTCAGGTATTCCCTGAGCTCGAGTCTGTTAATTTTGAAGGACTCGAAATCGAGAAAATTGAGACAGTTATCGGTGAGAAGGAAGTTCAGGCAGAACTTGAGAAAGTTCAGAAGCAGCAGGCCAGAATGGAAGCTGTTGAGGGTCGCAAGTCTGAAAACGGTGACACAGTTATCATCGACTTCGAAGGAAGCGTAGACGGCGAGAACTTTGCAGGCGGAACTGCAGAGAATTTTGAGCTCAAGCTCGGAAGCGGACAGTTCATCCCTGGTTTTGAAGAACAGCTCGAAGGCAAGGATGCCGGTGAGGAAGTTGACGTTGTCGTTACATTCCCAGAAGACTATCATGCTGAAGAACTTGCCGGAAAAGAAGCTCTCTTCAAGTGCAAGATCCATGAAATCAAGAACGAGATACTCCCTGAGATCGATGACGAACTTGCAAGCGATGTAAGCGAATTCGAGACTCTTGAAGAGTACAAAGCAGATCTCCAGAAGAAACTTCAGGAGCAGGCAGCTGAAACAGATATGTCCGTTATGAAGGACAGAGCTCTTGAGGCACTCGTCAAGGCAAACGATATCGAAGTTCCAGAGGTCATGGTCAAGAACGAGATCGAAAACATGCTCTACGATATGAATCAGAGCCTCCAGGCACAGGGCCTCAGCCTTAAGCAGTACATGGAGTTCCTTGGAAAGACTATCGAAGAAGTAAGAGAAGAAGCCAAGACAGATGCTGAGAAGAGAGTCATCACAAGAATCCTTCTCAAGAACGTTGCAAGACTTGCAAATCTCGAAGTAACAGCTGAAGAGGTCGAAGCTCTTATGGAAGAGTTCGGAGTTCAGTACGGAATGGATGTAGATCAGGTCAAGAAGATGGCCGGCGATAGCACCGAAGATTACTTCAAGGAAGATGCTCTGACCAAGAAGACTATCGAATTCATATTCGATAAGGCTGTTCAGGTAGCGAAAAAAGAAGAAACTGAAGAGGCATAATGATCTTTTGCCGAATTGAATATGATCTTTATCACCGGAGAGGGCACAAGCCTTCTCCGGATTTTGAGATATCATTTAATTCTTGCCTTACGGATCAGTTTTGAAGTTAATACACGAAAGGAATAATGAATTAAAATGAATTACATTCCATATGTAGTCGAGCAGACAGGCCAGGGAGAACGCACGTATGATATTTATTCCCGCCTTCTCATAGACAGGATCATCTTTATCGATGAAGAGATCACAGAGCACACAGCCAGCGTAGTGGTAGCACAGCTTCTGTTCCTCGAGGCACAGGATCCGGATAAGGATATCAATATTTATATCAACTCTCCGGGCGGAATGGTCACAGCCGGACTTGCGATCTATGACACGATGAAATTCATCAAGCCGGATGTCTGCACTATTTGTGTGGGTATGGCTGCAAGCATGGGCGCTGTTCTGCTTTCTGCAGGAACAAAGGGCAAGAGATATGCTCTTCCTAATGCGGAGATCATGATCCACCAGCCGCTGGGCGGATTCCAGGGACAGGCTTCAGATATCAAGATCACAGCTGATCATATCGTAAGCATCAAGAACAAACTGAATAAGATCCTTGCAGAATCAACCGGTCAGGATCTTGAAACTATCGAAAAAGACACAGACAGAGATAACTATATGTCAGCAGAAGAAGCAGCTGCATATGGTCTTATAGATAAAGTTATCGAAAAGCACTAAGGAGTCGTAATGGCAAATAAAAACGAGCTTGTATGCTCTTTTTGCGGTAAGACAAATTCGCAGGTCCGCAATATAGTTGTAGGACCGAATGTCTATATTTGTAATGAATGTATAGATCTTTGCAAGTCCATGATCGAGGAAGGCAGAGATACTTCCGTACGCAGGAAGAAACGCAGCAAGCTTCCGAAGCCTGCTGAGATCAAAGCTGAACTTGATGATTATGTTATCGAGCAGGATCCGGCGAAGAGAAGCCTTGCTGTAGCCGTCTACAATCATTATAAGAGGATCAGACACCTTGAAACGCATGCAGTAAAAGATCCGGACACTATAGAGCTCACCAAGAGTAATATCCTGATGCTCGGACCGACCGGAAGCGGCAAGACACTTCTGGCTCAGACACTTGCCAGAATACTTGACGTACCATTCGCGATCGTGGATGCCACATCTCTCACAGAGGCAGGATATGTAGGAGAAGATGTTGAGAACATTCTTCTCAGACTGTATCAGGCTGCGGATGAAGACCTTGAAAGAGCTCAGAAGGGCATTATATATGTTGACGAGATCGACAAGATCGCCCGTAAGTCCGAGAACACTTCCATCACAAGAGATGTAAGCGGTGAAGGCGTTCAGCAGGCTCTTCTCAAGATCATCGAAGGAACTGTAGCGAACGTACCTCCGCAGGGCGGCCGGAAACATCCGCACCAGGAGTTCATCCATTTTGACACCAAAAACGTTCTGTTCATCTGTGGCGGAGCTTTCACCGGACTTGACAAAATAATCAAAGTCAGACTCGGAAGCAAGGTCATCGGATTCAATCAGGATGATGAGAGTCTTGATGTAGCTGATGAAGATATCCTTCTCAAAGCACAGCCTGAGGATCTTCTGAAGTTCGGACTGATCCCGGAACTGATCGGAAGACTTCCTGTAACTGTTTCACTGAGTGAACTGAGCGAGAAAGCACTGATAAGGATCATCACTGAGCCTAAGAATTCACTCGTAAGACAGTATCAGACGCTGTTCGCAATGGATGATATCGAACTTGAGGTCGAGGAAGATGCTATCAAAGCGATCGCTGAAAAGGCTCTTGCGATGAATACAGGAGCAAGAGGTCTAAGAGGTATTTTCGAGAGCATCATGACAGACATCATGTACGAACTCCCGTCTCAGGAAGATGTGACGAAGTGCATAATCACCAAAGAGACTGTCGTAAATGGCGCGGACCCTGTGCTCATACGCAAAGGTGACAAGAAAGAAGAGGAAGCATAATATATGTCAGATAACCAGACAACATATACAGCAGCCCCGTATATACCTCTCAGGGGACAGACTTTTTTCCCGGGAACTATTGTGGGCTTTGACATAGGCAGAGATAAATCGCTTGCTGCAGTTGATCACGCGATGAACGGCGACAAGTATCTTGTCGTGTCAGCGCAGCGTGATGTTACAGTCAACGATCCTGTGCAGTCGGACTGTTATATGACGGGAGCCATTATAAGAGTCAGACAGGTCGTTAAAAAGAATGATGAATTCGAGCGTATTCTCGTTGTCGTAGAGAGCAGGGTAAGGATCAGCAGCATCTATGAAAAAGGCAGCATGCTGGTCTGTGACTGTCAGGTAGTCGAAGACTATGACAACGACCCTGAAGATATCAATCTCCAGGCTAATATCAGAGTTCTGAGACAGATGTACAATAAGTATCTCGATCTCAGCGGACAGTCGGATCAGGGCGGAAGGAACCTCATCGATGGCATCGATGATGCAGCTTTGCTCTGCAGCCTTATCGCTAATGAGATCGATGTGCCTTACGATGTCAAGCAAACACTGCTCGAAATCGATTCTGTCAAACTCAGAGTCGGTCATCTGATCGACATGATCGGCAGGGAGAACAACATCCTTTCGATCGCCAAGAGGATCAATAACAGAGTCGTCAAGAACATGAACAGAGGCCAGAGAGAATACTATCTGAGAGAACAGCTCCAGGTCATCAAAGAAGAACTCGGAGAAGACGAGGACTCTGATGATGAGGCAAAAGCCTGGAAAGAGAAACTTGCGTCTCTCAAGCTTGAGGAGAAGGTAGATACCAAGATCCGCAAAGAGATCGACAAGTTTGCCAAGATGAATCCTATGAGCCCTGATGCGAATGTGAGCAGGACATATATCGAGACGATCCTCGATCTTCCGTGGCACAATTCATCAAAGATCAATAACAACATCAATAAAGCAGAGAAGATCCTCAATGAAGATCATTACGGCCTGGAGAAGGTCAAAGAAAGGATCCTTGAGAATCTTGCTGTTCAGCATCTTACCAAAGAGAACAAAGGCCCTATCATCTGCCTTGTTGGCCCTCCGGGAGTCGGTAAAACTTCTATCGCAAGATCGATCGCGAGAGCGACAGGAAGAGAATTTGTAAGAATGTCTCTCGGCGGAGTCAGAGATGAAGCAGAGATAAGAGGACACAGACGTACATATATCGGAGCTATTCCGGGAAGAGTCATCAATAATATAGTCGAAGCCGGAACTAACAATCCGCTCTTCCTTTTCGATGAGGTAGACAAGATCGGAAGCGACTTCAGAGGAGATCCGGCATCCGCACTTCTCGAAGTACTCGACCCTGAGCAGAACAGTACTTTTACCGATCACTATCTTGAAGTACCGTTTGACCTCTCCAAGGTGATGTTCATTACAACTGCGAATACAACTTCAACTATCCCAAGACCTCTTCTCGACAGAATGGAAGTCATTGAACTTTCAAGCTATACCGAGGAAGAAAAGGTCAGGATAGCTATGGACTATCTCGTACCTAAGAAAATGAAAGAGAACGGTATCAAGAAGACCCAGTTCTCGATCAACGAAGCAGCTATACGGGATATTATCGAATATTATACACGTGAAGCCGGCGTCAGAAATCTCGAGAGAGAGATCGGAAATGCCTGCCGCAGATCCGCAAGGAATATCGTAAGCGGGACGAATAAGAAGAACAATGTCACACCTAGGAACCTGAGCAAGTATATAGGCAAGAAGGTCTTCCTTGAGGATATCGGGAATCTTGAGCCTGAGGTCGGTGTTACAACAGGTATGGCATGGACAAGTGTAGGCGGAGTCACGCTCACTATCGAAACAGTCAAGATGCCGGGCAGCGGAAGACTTGTTCTTACAGGACAAATGGGCGATGTAATGAGAGAATCCGCTCAGACTGCACTCGGATATATCAAGTCGATCGCTTCCCAGTACAAGATCAGCAAAGACATTTTCAAGGACTATGATATCCAGATACATATTCCTGAAGGGGCTACTCCTAAGGACGGTCCGTCAGCAGGTATCACGATGTGCAGCGCACTTTTCTCTCTGCTCACAGACCGTAAGGCAGACAAGACGATTGCGATGACAGGTGAGATCACCCTGAGAGGCAAGATCCTCAGGATCGGAGGCCTCAAAGAGAAATCGCTCGCAGCATACAGACAGGGTATCCGCAGGATAATCATTCCTCGCGACAATGTTCCGGACCTTGAAGATATTCCTGCTTCGGTACGAAAGAAAATCGAATTTATACCGGTTGAGTCATTTGAAGAAGTGATACCGGTCGTTATCAAATAAATTTTATGAAAATAAACAACTCTGAACTTGAAGTAGTAGCAGTAAAGCCTGCTCAATATCCCGCGCCAGATATTCCGGAGATAGCTTTCGCCGGACGGTCTAACGTGGGCAAATCTTCGCTTCTCAATCTGATCACAGGCCGCAAGAGCCTCGCAAGAGTTTCAGGCAGCCCGGGCAAGACCAGAACGATCAATTTTTACAGATGTGCTTATAAGACAGAATCGGATGAAACGAACCGGTTCTTCAGGATCGTTGACCTGCCGGGTTACGGATTCGCGCGCGTAAGCAGGAATGAGTCTGAGAAGTGGGGCGAGATGATGGAATCATATCTCGAGCACAGAGACAATCTGCTCAAGGTCGTTCAGCTTGTGGATATAAGACACAAGCCTAGCGCACAGGATGTGCAGATGTATGAATATCTCAGATATTATGATCTTGACGGGATCGTTGTCGCGACCAAAGCAGACAAAGTCAGCAGCAATGAGCGTGCTAAGAATATCAAACTGATCAAACAGACATTGGGTATGGGGAAGAATGAGATCGTAATACCGGTATCGGCACTCAAGAAGACAGGTAACGCAGAGCTCCTTAAGGTGATAGAAGAGCTGCTGAACCAATAGAACGAATCAATCATCGAAAGGAAATGATCAAAATGGCAGAGAAGGCAAAAGACAAAGTCATTGGCAAAATCCTCTTCTCACAGGAAGACATCACTAAGAGGGCCAAGGAGATTGGAAAACAGATCGATAAGGATTTCGAAGGAGAAGAGATCATCTTCCTCGGAACACTTAAGGGTTCCGTTCCATGGCTTGTTGATGTCATGAAGCATACTACAGTGGATTCTAAGCTTGACTTCATTACAGCAAGCAGCTATGGTTCATCCACTACAAGTTCAGGTGTCGTAAAGATCACTTATGAGCCTCAGATCAATATGTACAATAAGAATGTGATCATTGTTGAAGATATCATTGATACCGGCAATACTCTTAAGTATCTTATGGCAAAGCTCCAAGAGAGAGGTCCTAAGACCATCAAAATCTGCAGCATGCTCAATAAAGAATCAAGAAGAGTTGCTGATCTTCATGCAGACTATGTAGGCTTCGAAGTAGATGACCTTTTCGTTATTGGATACGGCCTTGATTTCGACCAGAAGTTCAGAGGACTTCCATACATCAGTTATCTTGAAGAAGATGATGTCGATTCATTATAGTAGAACATGAGATTATTCAGTAACACACACTATAAAACTGAAAATACTGCTGAACTCATTATGTCTGATGTGAAGAAAGATCTTCACATCCATACTTGCTATTCTGACGGAACACTGACTCCTGAGGAAGTAGTTGACAGATGGCATTCAGAGGGTTACAAGATGATCGCGATCACGGACCACGACGGCATAGAAGGCTCTATGATCGGAATGGACTATGCTCTGGGTATAGGGATCACGTTTATACCCGGGATCGAATTCGATTCAGAAGATCCTCTGGGCACGGATATCCATATACTCGGATATGGGATAGACTACAACTGCAATGAACTGAGACATGCGCTTCTTGATATCATAATCAAGCGTGCCCAAAGAAATGATGCTCTCATGAATGCTCTGAATGAGATGGGCTACGGGATCACCCTTGACGACATTGGTCAGGAAAACGAAGGAAGATATGTAGGTAAACCTACATTCGCTCGTATACTCAAGAAAAAAGGTTTTATCGACAATCCGCAGGATGCTTTCAAAACTATCTTCCAGAAGCCTTCAATCAAACAGATCGTTAAAGCAACATATTCCAGCAAGGATGTGATCGATTTGATCCATACAGCCGGAGGGCTGGCTTTCTTCGCGCATCCGATGGAGCAGAGACGCCATGATGAAAGTTTTGACGAATTCAGGCCAAGACTGTATGAGCTGCTTGATACTATGAGAGACTATGGTGTCGATGGAATCGAATGTTTTCATCCGTCAGCTTCAGCAGAACAGTCTGAGCTCCTGACTGATTACGCAATTAAAAACGGACTTCTGAGATCGCAAGGATCGGATTTCCATACTGATACGCATAAGCGTGATTTTTCCATATATCACAGACCCTGAGGGGAAACAATAATGCACAGGATTCCAAAGGATGTGTATTACCGCTGTGTCTGGCTGATAAGAGACAGTATAAGGCTCGAGAGAATAACAGAAGCCTGCTGCCCGGGCAATGAGGCCGGGAATGGATCCGATGAGAAAGACGAAGCGGTGATCATTGATGAAAATGTGATAAGAAGGGCAGAGACAGAACTTACGTCGATCAACAAAGCTCTGCACAAGATACCTGAAGCATACCGGCGGGAGATAATAGCCAATATCATATATAAATCGCCATTCAGTGACATCGCGCATCCGAACACCTGGAAGAAATGGAAACAGATTTTCATCTATGAACTTGCACATGAACTGCATCTTATATGAAAAAGGATGCGGTTCTTTTTTGTGTTTTTGACCCATTATGGATACCTGTCGCATCAAAATATGATATTATTACTCACATAGATAATCTTGTTATCGTAAAGACAGCCCGCGGATGGCTCGGATCCGTTATTTTAAAGAAATGATATTTGAAGAAAAGACAATCAGCAGTGAAATAGTATACGAAGGAATCGTTTTCAATGTAAGAAAACACAGAGTTGTTACACCGTCAGGCGAATCCAAGAGAGATATAGTCGAACACAGCGGCGGGGCCATTATGGTTGCTGTGACCAATGAAGGTAAGATCCTTGTGGAAAGACAATACCGCAAAGCTCTTGAAAAAGGGTTCCTGGAGCTTCCTGCAGGCAAAGCAGATCCTGATGAATCCCCTGAAATAACTGCTTCGAGGGAACTGGCAGAGGAGACCGGATATACAGCTTCTTCAGTCAGACATCTGGTATCATTCTACCCGACATGCGGGTATTCCAATGAATACCTTCATATCTATATCTGCAAGGGACTTACTAAGGGTGAAACTCATTGGGACAAGGACGAATGCATAGAGATTCTTGAATATGACGCAGATGAACTTGTCAGGATGATACTTAATGGTGAAATAGAAGACGGGAAGACAATAATCGGTATATTGTTTGCAAGAACTGCCGGCGAGATTTAGGTAAATTCCGGACAAAAAAGGGAGGTATTCAATGCGTGATTTTATTGAATATATGAGAACCGAGAAGCGTAAGGCAAAGAATACTCTCATTGCATATGAGAGAGACCTCACAGCTTTTGAAAAATACCTCAGATCAAGGGGCACTGACGGACTTGATAATTGTACAGAAGCAGACGCTATCGCATATGTAATAGAACTCGGATCAGAGAATAAGTCCAAGGCAACGATCAACCGTAAGGTTTCTGCTATCAGGACTTTCTATGACTATGCTATAAGCCGCGGCAACAGAACAGATAATCCTTTTGCACGTATCAAATCAGCAAGAGGCGATAAAAGGCAGATAGACTATCTTTCAGTCGAAGATGCAGCGAAACTCATGGATCTTCCTGATGACAGCAGGAAAGGCATAAGAGACAAAGCTCTGCTGGAATTCATGTACGGCACCGGAGCGAGAGTCACTGAAGTCGTCAGACTGAGATTTGAAGATGTCAATCTCAGGATGGGATTCGTAACACTCAAGGATGCGAATGATGAGAGCAGGATCGTACCTCTCGGCAGGTATGCCAGAGCAGCACTTCAGAAGTATTTTGACGAAGTCTATGATCTCATGAAGAACGATTCTCATACAGACGAGGACTTCGTGTTCATCAATTTCAGAGGGGAGCCTCTTACAAGGCAGGGTATCTGGAAGATCCTCAAGGACTACGGCGGAATGATCGGAGCAGGCAGCAGAATGACACCGCAGATCCTGAGAGATACTTTTGCTGTGCACATCCTCCAGAACGGAGGCGATCTCAAGACTCTGCAGGAGCTTATGGGATTCGAAGATATGTCCGTAGGAATCGCTTATCTCGCGGTCACAGACATACATGTCAAAGACGTATACCGCAAGACACATCCAAGAGCATAAAAAATCAAAAAAACTTCTTGAATTCATTCTTTGTATGTGATATTCTATTCAAGCTGTTCATAACAGTGTAGTTATTACGGGCGGTCCTCTGGGGACAGGCGATGATCGGTCTGGAAGCTCCAAGAACGTCATGAGAGGAAGGAGAAATAACGTGAATATTTTAGACCAGATCACAATGGATTACAGAAAGGAAAACATTCCTGAGTTCAACGTAGGTGACACACTTCGTGTACACGTCAAGATCATCGAGGGCCAGAGAGAAAGAATCCAGGTATTCGAAGGCTATGTACTGAAGAGACAGCACGGCGGAGTCAATGAGACTTTCACAGTAAGAAAGCTGTCAAACGGAATCGGAGTTGAGAAGACATTCCCACTTCACTCACCAAGAATCGACAAGATCGAAGTAGTTAAGAAGGGTAAAGTCAGAAGAGCTAAACTCAACTACATGCGTCAGAGAACCGGTAAGGCAGCAAGAATCAAGAGCGCTGAATAGTAATCACAATGCATACCAGAGGCCCACGGCAAATGGTATGCATTTTTCATTATCATACGAATGATTATCCGAAAGGTGATTAGACAGAAATGATCGAAAATATAAACTGGTATCCGGGCCATATGAAGAAGACCCGGGAACTGATCAAAGAAAACCTCAAGGCGGTCGATGCTGTTGTTGAGATAATCGACAGCAGGATACCTGTTTCCAGCAGGAATCCTGTTATCGACGAGCTGATCTCAGGCAAGAGAAGGATCGTTGTGTTAGGCAAAGCAGATCTTGCTGATGAGACAGAGACAGCAAAATGGAAAGACAAGATCTCCTCAGAGAAATCAGTTGTCAGAGTGCTGGATCTCAATCTGCAGTCCGGGGAAAATATCAAAAGGCTTCTCAGGGTGCTTGAAGATGAGCAGGAAAGAAGGAATGCTGAGAAATCTATCAAAAGACCTCTCCGCATAATGATCGTTGGTGTGCCTAATGTCGGTAAATCCTCGCTTATCAACAGACTGACAGGCAGAAAATCAGCACTTACAGGCGATAAGCCGGGCGTCACGAAGGGCAAGCAGTGGCTGACTCTTTCCAACGGGATGCAGCTCCTTGACACACCGGGAATACTCTGGCCTAAGTTCGAAGATCCTGATGTAGGTCTTAACCTGGCATTTTGCGGAAGCATCAAGGATGACATCCTCGGAGTCCAGGACCTTGGCTATGAACTTATCAGGGTGCTCGGAGAATCATATCCTGAGCTTCTTGCGGCACGATATAAGCTTGACGAGGTATCGGATGTTGCTATTGAAAACATGGACAACATAGCCATCAAGAGAGGCTTTATTATGTCCGGCAAGAGAATAGACTATGAACGTACGGGCCGCACTGTACTGGATGAATTCAGAGGCGGCAAGATTGGAAGGATAACACTGGAGCACGTTAAATAATACCGGGATGACTAAGCAGGAAAGACTGGAAAGAGATATTGAGCGTCTGGCTCAGATGAAAGCCCATGAGGATGATCTCAGAGGGCAGGGATACAGATATATAGCCGGAATAGATGAGGTCGGCAGAGGACCGCTCGCCGGCCCTGTTTATGCTGCGTGTGTTGTACTGCCCGCGGAATTCAGCGTTACGGGGATCTACGATTCCAAGAAGATAACTGCAAAGAAACGACAGGAACTCTCAGACGTGATCAAAGAGGAAGCACTTGCCTACGGCATAGGTATAGCTGACAATAATGAGATCGATGAGATCAACATCCTCGAAGCGACCAAAAATGCGATGAGGAGGGCGATCAAATCCTGTAACGCAATGCTGTCGGAGCGTTACGGGGAAGAAGCCGGAGCGGGGATCGACATGCTCCTGATCGATGCGGTAAAACTCGATGCAGGAATACCTTGTGAACCAATCATCAAGGGTGACGAGAAAAGCCTCAGCATCGCGGCTGCGTCAATCGTAGCTAAGGTCGCAAGAGATACATTCATGGTCGAGATGGATGAGGTCTATCCGGGTTATGATTTTGCAGGCAATAAAGGATATGGTACTGCGAAGCACTATGAGGGCCTCAGGAATCTCGGTTACACCCCGATACACAGGAGATCATTTCTGAGAAAGTTTGAAGAAGAACAAAAGAGCGAAAAGGAGACCGGTACAGTGGCTAAGAAAGTCTACGCAGTCAGGAACGGAAGGACAACAGGCATTTTCACTACATGGGAAGACTGCAGAAAACAGGTTGACGGATTCCCGGGAGCGGAATATAAGAGCTTTGCCGATCCTGCTGACGCGGCAGCATATCTCGGTCTGGCTTCCCCGGCTCAGGACTGCGCAGAATCATTTCCTGAAGGAGTGAGAGCGTATGTGGACGGAAGTTATGATGCTGCTTCCGGAAGATTCTCATGCGGCGTCATCATGATCAGGACCGGTGCAGACGGCATTATCAAGACAAGAGAAATGTCTCAGGCTTACGATGATCCCGAAGCCGCTAAACAGAGAAATGTCGCCGGAGAGATCATGGGATCCAAGACAGCGATAGACTTCTGTCTCAGAAATGGGATACCTGAAGTCGAGATCTATCATGATTACGAAGGAATAGGGAAGTGGGCAGACGGGATCTGGAAAGCAAACAATCCGCTGACCCAGAGTTACAGGAACTATGTAGCCAAAGCCAGAACACGCATGAAGATCACCTTTATCAAGGTCACCGCACACTCCGGCAACAAGTATAACGAGATCGCTGATAAGCTCGCCAGACAAGCCCTTGAACAATAAAAATCCGAACAATAAATAAGGTTGAAACTTATTTATTAATATGTTACAATTGCGCTTGCGAGGTCCATTAGCTCAGCTGGGAGAGCGACAGGGTGACAACCTGTAGGTCATTGGTTCAAGTCCAATATGGGCCACCAAGTCACAAAACGCCGGTATAATATATTTCCGGCGTTGTTTTTTTACTCAGGAGGTAAGAGAAATGAGACAGCAGATCGTTGATCTTCGTAAAGCGATGCAAGACAAGGGAATCGATATTTTCTATGCACCTGCAGGGGATCCTCACGGATCGGAATATGTTAATGATCATTACAAAAACAGTGAATACCTGAGCGGACTTCTTGCAGAGAATGAGACTCTCATAGTCACACAGAAGAGCGCGAATATCTGGACTGACGGCAGATTTTTCCTTCAGGCAGACAGAGAACTCAGCGGAAGCGGCATCGAGCTGATGAAGATGGGAGAAGAGGGTGTTCCTACAGCGATGGAATTCCTGGTCTCTCTTGCAGAAGGATTTGAGAAGGATCATCCGGATGCTGAGTGTGTCGTTATAGGCTTTGACGGCGAGTGCGTTCCGGCATCTCTTAACAGAGAACTGAAGGAAGCATTCAAAGATCACAGCAAGGTACAATTCGCATGGGATGATGATCTGGCAGACCGTTACTGGAAAGAAAGACCTGAGATAGTCCCTTCGACGATCTGGGAGCTGCCGCTGTCATCCGCAGGCAAAACATCTTCAGAGAAGATCGATGAGATCAGAAAGGCAATGGCTGACAGAGACGCTGACTATCTCATTCTTACCAACCTTATGGAGACAGCGTGGCTCACTAACCTGAGAGGTGCAGATATCGCCTATACTCCTGTATTTTTCTCATACGCACTCATGTCACAGAACGAAGTAATTCTCTATGTGATGGAAGGAGCATTGGGCAGCAAAGAAAAAGCGCTTCTTGAGGAGGCAGGTATCAAGGTCAGAAAGTATGAATCGATTTTCGAAGATGTTTCCGGAATTCCTTCAGACGCCAAAGTCTGGATCGATCTTTCGTCCGCAAGCTATGCTCTTTATATGCGTCTCAATGAGAACAATGTCATAAACGAGATGACACCGGTAGCGCTTGCCAAAACTGTCAAGAACCCTGTCGAGATCAAGAGCTCTATCAACGCTCATATCAAGGACGGCGTTGCGGTCACAAAGTTTATCAGATGGATCAAGGATGTAGCGGGCAAAGAGCCTCAGACTGAGATCAGTGCTGCTGACTACCTTGAAGCAAGAAGACGTGAACAGGACGGATGCTTTGATCTTTCATTCGGCACGATCTCCGGTTATGGCCCTAACGGCGCAATTATCCACTATGCACCATCCGAAGAAACCAATCTGGATATCAGACCGGAAGGATTTCTTCTTGTTGATTCAGGCGGGCAGTATATAGACGGAACTACGGATATCACAAGAACGATCGCAGTAGGACCTCTGACACATGAGATGATCGATGGTTACACACGCGTGCTCAAGGGACATATCGCTCTGTCACGTTATGTGATCACACCTGAGACAACACATAAACAGCTCGATGAATGCACAAGAACTGCACTCAGAGAAGTAGGACTTGACTATAAGCATGGCGTGAGCCACGGAGTCGGACATGTCCTTGCGGTACACGAGGGACCTGCAGGAGTCAGAAAGACAGACACACCTGCTGAGCTCAAAGCCGGAATGATAATGTCGAATGAACCGGGACTCTATATGGCAGGTGAATTCGGTATCCGTATCGAGAATGAGATCCTTCTCAAGAATGCGGAAGGCGGATGCCTTGTGAGCGAACCGATCACATATGTTCCTTATGAAAGAGCTGCGATAGATCCGGCTCTTCTCACTGATGAGGAACTTGAATGGGTCAACAGCTATCATGCAATAGTAAGAGATATCCTGCTTCCGCACATGCAGGGGGAGGATGCTGAATTCGTTATCAGAGAAACAGAGCCAATCACAAGATAGTTAGCTGTTTTTGATGCCAACCGCCCTTGATTTGTGATATAATTACACGGTTATTGACGTTATTCGGTCGTGCAAGCTGAGTGAGAATTCAACTTGCGCGATTTGGCATGTTCAACAAGGAGTTTATTGCTATATGTCGTTCAGATATTATTATGCTGACAAGATCCGCGAGAAGGTACCTCATTACAAGGGCACTGATGAAGAACTTCAGGATGCTATCGATGATGTAAGTCTTCTGTACAATTCAGCTATCAAAGAAGTTGAAGTCAAGCTTCAGATCCTGTCTGATGATTTTGACAAGAAGCATTCGTATATGCCGATCCACCATATCCAGTCCAGACTCAAGACTATTGAGAGCATTATGGAGAAGGCTGAGAGATACGGGATTGAGGATCCTATCAACAATCTTGATGTTGTAAGGCGCGAGATCCTGGATATTGCCGGCATCAGAGTCGTATGCAACTATGAAGAGGATCTCCAGACTATGTCAGGGCTTCTGCTCGCACAGGAAGATATCGAGCTCATCAAGATCAAAGACTACACCAACAATCCTAAAGAAAGCGGATACAGGAGTCTGCACCTGGTGGTTTCTGTACCGGTCTACCTGGTCAACAGAAAGAAAATGGTGCCTGTTGAGCTGCAGTTCAGAAGTATAGCTATGGATGCATGGGCAAGTCTCGAACATGAACTGAGATATAAGAATAAAGGCGAACTTTCACAGGATATCGTTGACACACTCAAGGAATGCGCTGAAACACTCCATAAGGTCGATGAAAGACTTTCCAAGGTACGTCATCAGGTACTCCATGATGAGAATAAATACAGCAACTATTGATCATTTTCAAATGATAAGAAGATAATACTTACGGAGATAATCTATATGAAGAATCTAGCTAAAACTTACAATCCTAAGGACTTTGAAGACCGCATCTATGAGATGTGGGAAGAAAAGGGCGCATTCAATGCAGAGATCGAAGAAGACAAGAAACCTTTTACGATCGTAATGCCGCCTCCAAATATCACAGGCCAGCTTCACATGGGTCATGCGCTTGACCAGACACTTCAGGACATACTGACAAGATGGAAGAGACTCCAGGGGTATGCATCACTGTGGGTACCGGGATCTGACCATGCAAGTATTGCTACAGAGGTAAAAGTAGTTGAGAAACTTCGTAAGGAAAAAGGCATAGACAAGCACGACCTCACACGTGAGGAGTTCCTCGAATATGCATGGGACTGGAAGAGAGAATACGGCGGAAGGATCACAAAACAGTGCCGTAAGCTCGGTGACTCCTGCGACTGGAGGAGAGAACGTTTCACCATGGATGAGGGCTGCAACCGTGCTGTTACCGAACTTTTCATCGATCTTTACAAGAACGGTCTCATTTACAAGGGTGACAGGATCATCAACTGGTGCCCGAGCTGCGAGACTACTCTTTCAGATGCAGAAGTAGAGCATGAGGACATTGACGGACACTACTGGTATTTCCGTTATCCTGCTGCAGATGGAGGCGAAGGCATCACAATCGCGACATCACGTCCTGAGACTATGTTCGCCGATGTGGCTATCGCTGTTGCAGAAGGTGATGAAAGATACAAAGACCTTGTAGGCAAAACTGTTATTCTTCCTCTCGTCGGCCGTGAGATCCCTGTGATCACAGATGAACATGCTGACCCGGAGAAGGGTACAGGTGCTGTTAAGATCACACCTGCTCATGACATGAACGACTTCGAGGTAGGCCAGAGACATAACCTCGATGCCAGCCTTTCCTGTATCGACGAGCATGCGAAAATGACATCGCTTGCAGGCAAGTATGAGGGAATGGACCGCTATGAGTGCCGTAAGGCATGGGTCAAGGATCTTACGGATGCCGGATATCTCGTCAAGATAGACGACCTGACAATTCCTGTAGGAAAATGCTACAGATGCCATACCGTAGTTGAACCGAGGATCAGTGATCAGTGGTTCGTTGCCATGAAGACTCTTGCTGAGCCTGCTATCAAGGCTGCAGAGGGAGAAGGTGGAGACCTCATCCATGTTCCTAAGAGATTTGAGAAGATCTACCTTAACTGGCTGTATGATATCCGTGACTGGTGTATTTCAAGACAGCTCTGGTGGGGACACAGGATCCCGGCTTATTATTGCGATGACTGCGGCGAGATCGTTGTAGACCACCAAATGCCATCCGTATGCCCTAAGTGCGGAGGTTCACACTTCCATCAGGATGAAGACGTACTTGACACTTGGTTCAGTTCTGCTCTCTGGCCGTTCTCAACACTCGGCTGGCCTGATAAGACACCTGAACTCGACTATTTCTATCCTAACAGTGTAATGGTAACGGGATACGATATTCTCTTCTTCTGGGTCATCAGAATGGTATTCTCAGGCCTTTATACGATGGGAGAGATCCCGTTCAAATATGTATATCTTCATGGTCTGGTAAGAGATGAGCAGGGACGCAAGATGTCCAAGTCTCTCGGCAATGGTATCGATCCGCTCGAAGTTATCGATGAAGTAGGAGCTGACGCTCTCAGATTCATGCTTGCTACAGGTATTTCTCCTGGTAATGACATGAGATTCATTCCGGGAAGACTTGAATCTGCAAGAAACTTTGCCAACAAGCTCTGGAATGCTTCGAGATTCACCATTATGAATCTCGTTGATGAGAATGGTGAGTTCCTGCCAATGGCAGATGAAGCCGATGCTGTTCTAAGAGATGAGGATAAGTGGATCATCTCCAAGATCAACGATGGAGCAAGAGAAATCACACAGGATCTCGACAAATTCGAGACAGGTCTTGCAGGACAGAAGATCTACGATCTCATCTGGGATGTTTACTGTGACTGGTATATCGAGCTTGTCAAAGCAAGACTGTACGGGAACGATGAAGAAGACAAAAAGACTGCAAGATTCGTTCTCCAGAAGACTCTCAAGGATCTTCTGAGACTTCTGCATCCTTATATGCCGTTCATCACAGAAGAAATCTGGGGATATCTGCCTCAGGAAGCTCCTACAGCAGACAATCCTGAAAGTCTGCTCATAAGAGATCACTGGCCTGAATACAGGGAAGACCTCGAATACGAGGATGCAGTCCGCAGGATCGATACTGCGATGGAGATCATCAAGGCTGTAAGAGCGATCAGAGTAGAAGCAGAAGCAGCACCTTCAAGGAGAGTAAGCCTCATCATCAGAACAGACACCTTAAAAGATATCATTCCGGAGATCGAGAACCATATCTGCAAGATCGCAAATGTTGAAGGTATCAGTGTCGAGTCTGCCGGAGCAGAGGCTCCTGATGATGTAATGTCTGCAGTAATCGAAGGCGGAGATATTCTCGTACCTCTTGATGAACTTGTTGACATGGCAGCTGAGATCGAACGTCTTCAAAAGGAAAAGAAAAGACTTGAAGGCGAAGTAATGAGAGTAGAGAAAAAACTCTCCAATCAGGGATTCGTTTCCAAGGCGCCGGCTCATGTAGTAGATGAGGAAAGAGCTAAGGGCGAGAAGTATAAAGAGATGCTGGAAACAGTTTCCGCACGCCTTGAATCCCTTACAAAGCGGTAAAAAATCAAGCCTTTCGGTTGAATAGCATTTTTTGCTGTTGTATAATATTTAAAAGTGCAAAGGAGGGGTAGGAACCTATGGTGAAGCTTTTAATAGGACATAAAGGAAGCGGCAAGACGAAGAGAATGATAGAACTGGCTAATAATACAGTTCAGACTGCGAAAGGCAGTATCGTTTTTATAAACAAGAATTCCAGACTCATTTATGACCTTGATTATAAGATTAGAGTAGTATGCATGGAAGATTTCCCGCATATCACTAATGAGGATGAGTATATCGGCTTCCTTTTCGGAATCATGAGCTCCGATAATGATATTGAAACGATCTTCCTCGATGGCATCATGAGACATAGAGATTTCGCTCTTGAGATACTTCCTAGCTTTATTGAGAAGATCAAGACAATTTCAAAAGAATCAGGAATTGACTTTATTCTCAGCGTAAGCGCAGAACTTGAAGAGATGATCGGCGTTGACTTCGACAATATAGAAGTCCTCAACTAAAAGCGCTCTTAATGCCCCGGGCTTGCTCGGGGCTGTATTATTTTTTTGCATTTTGGATCCCGGTGTACATGATCAGGAGGAAAGTATGGGCATCTTAGAACAGATCTCGAACGGAATGAACACAGGAAGAGAACAATTCAGACGCATCATGTCTGAGACAGAGGCCGTAACAGATAAGCCGGAGCTTGGATCATCCCAGCTTGCTCTTGGTGATAACACAGATTATATGAAATCACTCATCAGACAGGGTTATTCAGGAGCGTTCCGTCTGATCTATATCGATCCTCCTTTTTTCACGCGGTCCAAGTTCAATGCAACAGTTTCTGTAAAGGATGCATCAGGCAAAGGCCACAGGATCCGTCATCTGGTGTTCGATGACAGATTCGAGAGAAGTCTTGAATGCTATATTGAGAACCTTTCCGTGAGGATCTTGCTTATGAAAGAGCTTCTGGCTGATGACGGACTTCTATGGATCCATCTCGACTGGCATTCCTCTCACTATGTAAAACTCATTCTTGACGAACTGATGAGTGAAAAGAACTTTGTCAATGAGATAATATGGTGCTATAAGTCCGGAGGGTCAGGAAAGAAGCATTTCTCGAGGAAACACGATACTATTCTTGTTTACAGCAAGACAAAGAAGTATTATATCGATATTCCGGAAGAAAAATCCTACAACAGAGGATTCAAACCGTACAATTTCAAAGGTGTCAGAGAATACTGCGATGAAAGAGGATGGTACACTCTTGTCAACATGAAAGATGTCTGGAATGTGGATATGGTTGGCAGGACATCTTATGAAAGAACCGGATATGCAACACAGAAACCTCTTGAACTGATGAACAGAATAATAAAAGCCGGTTCCAGGGAAGGAGATCTCGTTGGCGATTTCTTCTGCGGCAGCGGCAGCTTCCTTGAATCTGCTGAGAACCTCGGACGTAAGTGGGCAGGATGTGATAATGAGAAGCTTGCTGTTTCAATGGCACGGAAGAGACTTGTTCATTCAGGCGCGGATTTCGAGTTCATACAGAATGACGGTGAAGCACGTGAGCACGGAAGAATCAGTCTGATCGTAAGTGAAGCACAGGATCTTGAGAGCGGCCGGAGACTCCTCAAATGCAAGCTGGATGAATTCGTCCCGGACATAGAAACAGGATATATACAGACTGCGGACCGTAAATATATCGAAGAAGTCATAGAGCAGGATCCTATGCAGCTTGTTGATCATATCATCGTATATGGGGAAGACGGGATATCTTCGATCATTGAAGACGACTTTGATGATATGACCATAGTATGTGACAGGAATGCTGAGATCGTTGCTGTAGATGTATTCGGAAGGGAATATGTGGCAGAAATAATGATAGACGGAGGCATTGGCCGGATATGACAGATAAAGAGAAAACAGAAAAGACAGAAAAGAATGAAAAGAAAGAGCAGTTCGGCAAGATGAGCTCAATGGACAAAAAGCTTGCCAAAGAAGAAGCCGCTACTTTAGAGGCTAACAGGATAGCTGCTCAGGATCCTGAACTGCAGGGAAGGACTAAATTAGAAGCAAAAGGGATGCAGATCATGACAGCTCTTCTTGCAGCTGCTATCGGCTCTATCGCTACAGTTTCGATAATGCTTCCGAACGGACTCACATACGGAGGGATCACAGGTATAGCAAAAATTGTCCAGAACTATACTAACTGGGATTATTCTCTGATATACTATGTTCTTTCAATGATCATAACCGCGATAGTCTGGGCCGGACTCGGTTTCAGGGAAGTCCGCAAGATCATACTTATGTCCATTGCTTATCCTGCGATCATGTTCCTTATTGAGCTGACGGGACTTGTATTTGTCGTTGAGGACAAATTCCTTGCAGCAGTATTCTGCGGCGTCGTGATGGGTGTATCCAACGGACTCACTTTCAAAGCGGGCTTCTCTTCAGGCGGAACAGACTCGCTCGGCAAAGTCATTAAATATAAGAAATTCCCTCATATGAGTATCAACGATATCATGTTCGTGATCAATTCCGTGATCGTGCTCCTCAGCGCGGTCATACTCGGCCTTGATATCGCTCTTTATGCTATTATTACTATCTATGTTTCGATGAGGATAGGAGAGGCTGTAATGTTCGGTCTTTCTACCAAACTCGTCGAGCTTGAGATCATTCCCGGTGATCCTGATGCTCTTACACATTACATCATGGAAGAACTCGGAAGAGGCGTATCCAGTGTAGAAGTTACAGGCGAATATACGGGAGATAAGCGCAAGCAGCTCAAGATAATCTGCTCCCCTCGCGAGAGCTTTCTCATCAAAAGACATCTCGCCAAACATGATCCGAAGTCTTTCGTCGCTGTTTACAGTGTCAATTCTGTATGGGGTGTTGGAAGAGGCTTCTCGGATATCAGAAGCATGGAGTAATGCGGGATATCACTTTCTCGGTCAGCCTTGCTGCCGCGAGATTGACAGTCCTTGGATTGAGTATAAGAAATCCGTTGATGCAGTCGGGATCATCACTCAGATCGATCCCTTCTGCTTCAGCATCAAAATAGAATTCAATACCATTTGAAGTATTCAGACATCCTACCGGGATGTCTATTTCATATGCAGAAGAAGCTGAATTGAACAGAGCAGTGATATTGCTCTCAAGATCAGGGAAAAAAGCAGCTGAGACGGCATCCTGCAATTGATCTCCGCGTATCCTGAGAAGTTTCCTGGCACTTGAAAGATGAGGGCGCACGGAGTATTTGCCTTCGAGAAGGGGAAAGCCCACGGAAGCAATTGCGCTGTCAAAATCTTCTATATCAGTTATACTGAGGAACATCAGTCTGTGGAGATGGAGAACGTCTTCGCGGTTGTGAGTCAGGATGATCTTCTCAAGAGTAGAATTGCCGGTAACAGCATATTCGTTGAACATCGTGACACTTTCTCTGCCCGTGATAACATCATTACGATCATCAAGGATACCGTAATAATTCTCAAGAGATTTCTGGCTGAGAGATGAAAGATGCTTTCTGAGGTCGGTGCCTTTGCTCAGAAGCTTATAAAGATCAAAGTTGAACATTGAAATACGGCCGTCCATGAATGTGTATTCCATACGTCTGTTCATGAATGGCACATCAAAAGCCTGGCCGTTGAAGGTTATGAGATAGTCGATACCTTCTGATTCAAAGAAATCCATAGTTGCCTGGATGACACGGTTCTCTTCGTAATGATTTTCTGCAAGAAACTGTGTGATCCTTACGCCTGATTCCGTTCTTGTCAGCATAGCAGTGAGGCATACCTTGCATCTGTATGCGTCAAGACCCGTTGTCTCGATATCAAAGACGCACGGTTTCATATTTCCGAAATATCTTGTGAACGCAGAAGGATAATCGCCTGTTATTCTGTAATCTCTCGTAAAAACTTTCATGGATAACAATTATCACATCTCCGGGTCTAAATCAAGAGTCCGGACAAAGTGAAAGAGACTGCGGGGGGAGCAGTCTCTCTCGAAAAAGGGTATTGGGACTAGAGATTAGGAATCATTTCCATGATCCCTAAAAGCATTATATATTCCAAATGGATAATTTGCAACTTCTTATAATGTTATAAATTGAAAAAATACAAAATAATTTTTTTAATTACATTATCTATCGAAATATTGCGCCGTATTGGGTATTTTTCCGACCTTTTCTATACGTTGAACAAGAAATGTACGACATCTCCGTCTTTCATCTCATATTCTTTTCCTTCTGATCTGAGCCAGCCGCGCTCCTTTGCAGCAGACAACTTTCCCTCACACTCCATCAGCTTGTCATAAGCAATCGTTTCTGCTCTGATGAATCCCTTCTCGAAGTCTGTGTGGATCTTACCTGCAGCCTGCGGTGCGAGCGTACCTCTTTTGATTGTCCATGCTCTCGTCTCGTCTTCACCTGTAGTTAGGAAGGAGATAAGATTCAGGAGAGAATAGGAGGACTTGATAAGTTTGTCGAGCCCGGATTCTGTGATTCCCATATCTTCAAGGAACATCTCGCGCTCTTCATCTTCAAGCTCTGCAAGTTCGGCTTCGATCTTGGCGCAGATAACTACGACTTCTGAACCCTCTGCTTCTGCAAATTCTCTGACAGCTTTGACATAGTCGTTATCCTCGCCTGAGATATCATCTTCAGACACATTTGCGGCATAGATGACCGGCTTGAAAGTCAGGAGATCAAGTGATTTGACGAACTCGGTCTGCTCATCGTCAAGATCTTCAAAGCTCCTTGCAACATTTCCTTCGGAGAGGTGGTCATATATTTCTTTGACAAGTTCAAGCTCAGAACGCGCTGATTTGTCAGCTTTTGCCTGCTTTTCAAGCTTGGCGATACGTCTTTCGAGAACCTCCATATCAGCGATGATGAGCTCCATGTTGATCGTTTCTATATCGCCGACAGGATTGATCTTGCCATCGACATGGACAACGTTAGGGTCGTCAAAACAGCGTACTACATGGACTATGGCTTCGACTTCGCGGATATGTCCGAGGAACTTGTTTCCTAATCCTTCGCCTTTGGATGCGCCTTTTACAAGACCGGCTATATCGCTGAATTCGATTGTTGTATAGATGGTTCTTTTAGAATTGTATATGCGTGAAAGTGTGGTAACACGTTCATCCGGCACAGTAACAACACCAACATTAGGCTCGATGGTGCAGAACGGATAGTTGGCGGCTTCGGCACCTGCCTTGGTGATAGCGTTGAACAGTGTACTCTTGCCTACATTTGGAAGGCCTACGATTCCGAGTTTCATTTCTTGATAATCTCCCGTGGTAAATTGTAAATTGAAAAAACCGATATTCTGCGGCGGTTTTCATTGTATCACATATATGTAACTTTTTCTATTCACTTGAACACTCTTAGACTGCGGTATAGAATTAGTAATAAACCTTGACGAGTAACAAGGGACGAGGTAACAGAAATGACAGAAACAGCTTTGAGAATAGAAAAACTGAGAGAACTGATGCAGGAACGCGGGATAGACGCTTATGTCGTTCCGACCGCTGACTTTCATCAAAGTGAATATGTAGGAGAACACTTCAAGGTCAGGCCGTTTATAACAGGATTCACCGGCTCGTACGGCACCGCTGTGATCGGGACTTCTGATGCAGGCCTTTGGACAGACGGAAGATACTTCACACAGGCTCTTAGAGAGCTTGAAGGCAGTGGTATCAGACTGATGAAGATGTTTGTTGATGATACTCCTTCTGTTGCAGAATGGCTCACAGAGAACGTTCCTGAGGGCGGAAAAGTCGCTTTTGACGGAAGAGTCCTTTCGATGGGAGAAGGACTCGAATTCGAGCGTTTATTCGCTCCTAAGGGCATTAATATCGATTATTCGGAGGATCTGATAGACTACCTGTGGGAAGACAGACCGGGATTATCAGATAAGCCGTGTTTCTATCTTGAAGAGAAATGGACCGGAGAGAGCACAGCTCACAAACTCGGGAGAGTCAGAGCCGAAATGCAGCGGCATGGTGCGTCGGTGCACATAATCGCTTCACTCGATGATGTTTGCTGGCTTCTTAATATCCGCGGAGATGATATCGACTTTTTCCCTCTTGTTCTTTCGTACTGCATCGTACGCGAAGACAGGGCGGATCTGTATGTAGATGAGAGCAAACTGAATGATGAGATCAAAACTCATTTCGCAGAGGACGGCATCGTCGTACATCCGTATAACGACATCTATGAGGATGTCAGATCGATCGGAAAGGATGAGACAGTACTTATTGATCCGATGAAAATGAACTATGCACTCTACAAATCCCTTGAATGCAGTATAGTCGAAGCGCCTAATCCCACTATACTCATGAAAGCGATGAAGAACCCTGTCGAGATCGCGAATATCAGGAACGCTGAACTCAAGGACAGTGTTGCCCTGACCAAATTCATCTATTGGGTCAAGAACAATTATGATAAGTTCGAAATTACTGAACTCAGCGCTTCTGAAAAGCTGACATCGCTCCGCAGAGAACAGGAGGGATATATAAGAGACTCATTTGAGCCGCTGCAGGCATTCGGGGAACATGCTGCCATGATGCACTATTCTCCGTCAGAAGAGACTGATGTTGTCCTGAGAGAAGGTGGGATGCTCCTGTCGGATACAGGCGGAGGATACTTTGACGGGTCGACAGATATTACACGTACGACGGTTCTCGGAAGCATCAGTCCGGAACTCAGGAAATACTATACG
Source organism: Mogibacterium sp. (assembly GCA_017403955.1). GTDB lineage: Bacteria > Bacillota > Clostridia > Peptostreptococcales > Anaerovoracaceae > Crickella. The sequence goes on along the minus strand of JAFRDH010000010.1, from coordinate 84,432 downwards.
GCTGTATTCAGGGCAGTACAGCATCTCTCAGCAGCCAATTTCCTGTACGGCAACCACGGATGGTCGCTGGATGTCCTCGCAAGACAGCCTATCTGGGAACTCAATAAAGACTATCAGTGCGGGACCGGACACGGTTTTGGCTATCTCGGGAGCATTCACGAGCCGCCCACAGGATTCAGATGGTATATAGTTCCGTCCAAGAATGAGCATCATCAGTTCGAGGAGGGAATGTGCGTTACTATTGAGCCGGGGATCTATGAAGAGGGCGACTTCGGTATACGCATCGAGAATAATGTGGTGACAGTCAAGGGTGAAAAGAATAAATACGGACAGTTCATGCATTTTGAAAACCTTACATTTGTTCCTATAGATCTTGACGCGATAGACCCTGAAGAACTTACAAAATATGAGAGAGAATGGCTCAATCATTATCATAAAGAATGCCGCGAAAAGCTGTCACCATTTATGACAGACGAAGAAAGAATCTGGCTGGAGAGATATACAAGGGAAATCTGATATCAAAGCTCGACGGGAGAAGGGAGACAGACCAATGGCATCGAAGATCAAAGACAGAATAATCGGGACCGCATGGGAATTGTTCCGTGAAAAAGGTTTTGGTGAAACGACCATTAACGACATCATCAAAGCTGCAGAAATATCCAAAGGAACGTTCTACTACTACTTCAGGAGCAAGGACGATATGCTGGATACTTTGTCGGTCGTGCTTGACAATGAATATGTCAAACTCGAACAGAATGAAGACAAAGAAATGAGTGTGTTTGACAGGCTCATTTATATCAACAAAGAGGTCCATACATTCATCAACGACCATATCGATCACAGGCTCATTGCGTATCTTTATTCCGCACAGATCATCAAAGATGATCCTTCCAGCCTTCTTGACCGCAACAGATATTATTTCAGATATCTGGAAAAACTCATGGACGAAGGCAAGAAGAACGGGGAACTGACAGATGAACTCTCGATTCCTGACCTCATCAAGTTCTACGGACTCGCAGAAAGGGCACTTGTAACTGACTGGTGCATGAATAATGGCAATTATCACCTCGGAGAGTACAGCGAAAAGATATTCCCGCTTATGATCCAGGGAATCAGAAAATAAAGGAGACGAATAATGGATATCTGCAAACTGAACAGGATCAAGGATGCAATGAAAAACCATGGCCTCCCGCAGATGATCATTTCCGACCCGGTGTCGATATTCTATCTTACAGGTAAGTGGATATACCCGGGCGAGAGACTTCATGCGCTATATATCAGCACTGAAGGAGAAGATTGCTTTGTTCTGAACAGGCTTTTCCCGCAGGATGGAGATCTTGGCGTGAGGATCAGGTATTATGATGATATAGAAGACGGCTGTGAAATACTGGCGGAACTCGCTGACAATGACCTTCCTATAGGGATCGACAAGAACTGGCCGTCGAGATTCCTCCTGAGATTGCAGGAACTGGGCGGAGCAAGTGAATACAGGAATGGTTCTGTTATTGTAGATAAGGTCCGTCAGATCAAGGATGAAAACGAGCAGCAGGCAATGCGTGAATCCGGAGCTAAACTTGACCGCGTAATGGGAAAGTTGATCCCGTTTGCCGGAGCAGGACTGACTGAAGAAGAACTCAGTGCAAAATGTCTTGATTTGATCAGGGAGGAAGGATTCCAGGGGCCTTCATTCGCTCCTATAACGGCCTATGCCGGAGGAGCTGCCGATCCGCACCATATCACCGATGATTCTGTAGGACGCTTTGGAGACTGCGTTATTCTTGATATCGGAGGTATGTGGAATCATTACGCTTCAGATATGACAAGAACTGTTTTCATCGGGACTGCAAGCGAGAGACAGAAAGAAATATATAATATTGTCCTCGAAGCAAATAAGAGGGGCATCGCAGCAGCAAAGCCTGGAAACAAGATGAGTGATGTCGACAAAGCTGCCAGAGATTATATTACTGAAATGGGATTCGGCGAATACTTCACTCACAGAACGGGGCATTCCATCGGACTTGAAGATCATGAAACCGGTGATGTTTCACTTGTCAATGACGAGATCATACAGCCGGGACAGTGCTTCTCGATAGAACCCGGGATTTATCTGAAGGATGAAGGAATAGGCGTAAGGATCGAAGATATAGTTCTTATCACGGAAGATGGATGCGAAGTCCTGAATAACTATCCGAAAGAAGAAATCATTATTGTCTGAGAGGGGAGTAAAAGAAATGCCAAAGATCACCGAAGGTTATATGCCTTTTATGGGATATAACACGTATTACAGAATTGCAGGCGAGCGCAAAAACAACGACAAAGCACCTCTTATCTGCCTCCACGGAGGTCCGGGCTCGACTCATAATTATTTTGAAGTTCTCGATAATGTAGCGGATGAAGACGACCGCATGATCGTTATGTATGACCAGATCGGGTGCGGCAACTCGTATCTGGACGGTCATCCGGAGCTTTGGAATAAAGAAGTATGGCTTGACGAGCTTGAGGCTCTCAGAGAGCATCTGAGTCTTGATACATGCCACATAATCGGGCAGTCCTGGGGTGGGATGCAGCAGATTGCATACGCGGTCGACCGCCATCCTGAAGGGATAAAATCATTTGTTATTTCAAGCGGACATCCTTCGAGCAGTCTGTGGGAAAGAGAAGGTCTTCGCAGGATCAAAATGATGCCTGAAAATATGCAGGATGCCATTCAGAAAGCCCTCAGCACAGGAGATTTCTCGGGTGAAGAGTATGATGCAGCTGTCAAAGAGTATATGGACAGATATTGCAATTACTGGCTCGGTGATGATGTGCCTGAATGCTGCAAGAGACCGAAAAAAACGGGTTCTGAGGCGTATTTATATGGCTGGGGACCAAATGAATTCGCGCCTACAGGAACCCTGCGTGATTTCGAATATATTGACAGATTGCATGAAATCAAAATACCTACACTGATCTGCAGCGGCATCTCCGACCTTTGCTCACCACTTGTCGCAAAGACAATGGCTGACCGCATTCCGGGTTCGAAGTGGATCTTGTGGGAACGTGCAAGACATACCTGCTTTGTCGACAGACACGATGACTACTGCAAGGAACTCATCAGCTGGATGAATGCTCACGACTGAATCCTGAAATGTGCTGCAGCGTATTTATAAAGTAAGATCGAAGCAACGATCGCGCATAAACTGAATACCTGTGCCTGCTTGAACGGACCGATCATCAGGCTGTCAGTACGGAGTGCTTCAACGAAGAATCTTTCAACGGAATAGAGGATACCGTACATCGCGAAAGTCTGTCCGTATGCCTGACGCTTGTTCCTATCCCACCAGCTCAGGAATATGAAAAGCAGGAGACACCAGATCGATTCATACAGGAATGTCGGGTGTACTTTAACACCTTCAACGATGATTCCCCACGGAAGGTCTGTTGGTCCGCCATGTGCTTCGCCGTTGAAGAAGTTGCCCCATCTGCCTATTGACTGAGCAAGAGCGACCGTAGGTATCAGAAGATCAAGCATATTGAGCGCACTGATCTTCTCGTGCCTGCAGACACAGAGTACGGCAATAGAACCGCAAATAAGTCCGCCGTGTATAGCAAGACCTCCTTCGCGGATATTGATCGCTTCAGCAAATGAGTGATAATAATTCAGATTGAAAAGGACATAGTATAATCTTGCGCCGATAACACCGATAGGGAGCATCCAGAGAACTACGTCCAGGACATTCTCTTCGGTGAGGTTATGTGTACGGGCTCTTTTACACGAGATAAGAGTCGCAAGAAGCATACCTGTTGCTATAAGAATACCGTACCATCTGACGTCGATACCTGCTATTGAAAAAGCTATAGGATCCGGATGTGTCATATTGCCTCCGATTGCACTGAAAAAAATTACTGAAATAGTATACCATATTTTTTCGGAAATTGTTGACAACCTGCCGATGTTTTGTTAATATAATCAAGCGCGACTTGAGAAATCATAAGTTGCAAGTGTGGCGGCGTAGCTTAGTTGGCTAGAGCGTCCGGTTCATACCCGGAAGGTCACTGGTTCAAGTCCAGTCGCCGCTACCAAGAAGGGCGCATAGCTCAGCTGGGAGAGCACCTGCCTTACAAGCAGGGGGTCATAGGTTCGAGCCCTATTGCGCCCACCATATGCGGCCGGGTAGTTCAGCTGGTTAGAATGCCAGCCTGTCACGCTGGAGGTCGACGGTTCGAGCCCGTTCCCGGTCGCCATTTTTTCACTGACTCAAGTGAATCTGAGCAAAATATGTGGTGGGTGTCGTCAAGCGGTTAAGACCCTGGGTTGTGGCTCCAGTATTCGTGGGTTCGAATCCCACCATCCACCCCAAATTTTCTTTGATACTTCACGAGTTATGTGGTACAATACATCTTGCTGATGGGGTATAGCCAAGCGGTAAGGCAACGGATTCTGATTCCGTCATTCGCAGGTTCGAATCCTGCTACCCTAGCCAAGGACTGTAATGCCGGACCATATAGTCCGGCATTATGGCGACATAGCCAAGTGGTAAGGCACGAGTCTGCAAAACTCTGATCCCCGGTTCAAATCCGGGTGTCGCCTCCAGTTAGAGAGACTATCAGAATAGTCTCTCTTTTTTTACATCTTACACTCGCTATATGTTATAATCATTTTTAACTGGTTTTTTCTTATTCACTACAAGGAGGATTGGTAATTGAACAAAAATAGGATCAGAAGAACTGCACTGATTTTAATTAGTGTGATGCTCATTGCTATGGCATTTACAGGCTGCAGGACCGAAGAAAAGGGCGAAGTTTATGTGTATTGTTACGGTGACTATTTTGACCCGACTCTGATTGAAACATTTCAGGCTGAGACAGGTATCAAAGTAGTACTGGATTCTTATGATACAGCCGAAGAAATGTACACTGTAATTGAGAATAATGCGACTACATATGATTGCATCTGCACATCAGATTATATGGTCGAAAAAATGATCAGCAAAGATATGCTTGCTGAAATCAATAAGGACAATATCCCTGAGCTGGGCAATATCGGAGAGAACTATATGAAGAAATCCGAAGTGTTCGACCCGGGTAACAAGTACTCAGTTCCTTATATGGCAGGTGTTGCCGGTATTCTTTACAATACCGAGATGGTAGGAGATATCGAGATCGATTCATGGGATGACCTCTGGAATGAGGCTTTCGCTGATCATCTTGTCATGCCTGACAGCGTAAGAGATACATTCATGATCGCACTTCGCAAACTCGGTTATGATCAGAATACAACGAATGAAGATGAGATCAAGGCTGCAGCTGCTGAACTCATCAAGCAGAAGCCACTTGTATATAAGTATGCGAATGACTCTGCAAGAGACCTTCTGGCAGACGGATCTGCTGCTATCGGTGTAGTATGGAATGGAGAATATGCTTATACTAAGGATCTCAACGAGAATGTTAAATTCGTAGTGCCTAAAGAAGGCTCTGAATTCTTCCTTGACTCCTGGATCATTCCTAATAATGCAGCGAACAAAGAGAACGCTGAGGCATGGATCAATTTCCTTTGCAAAGCAGATGTCGCAGCTCAGAACTTCGACTATCTGTATTATACTACCCCTAACATAGCAGCTCTTGATGTTATCGAAGACGAAGAGGCTCTTCAGGAAGAAGCGATTTTCCCTTCAGACGAGACTCTCGAACGCTGTTCGTCTCTCAGAATGCTTGACGATGAGACTACAGATCTGTTCAGCAAGTACTGGAAGGAAGTAAAGTCCAAATAAAGAGAGGCATCAGATGAAAGGATTAAGGCTGCCGGATACTCCGGAGAAGCGTAAACATCTTCTCAAAAGGATCGGTCTCGTCATCGGAGGAAATATTCTCTTTGCGATAGGTGTAAATGTGATCATTTCACCGATGAACCTTTACAGCAGCGGTTTTACGGGTATGTCGATGCTCCTGAGACTCTTCCTTGTGAAGTTTCTGCATTTTCCGCAGATACCCGGAGTCGATTATCTTGGAATCATTTATTACATAATCAATATTCCGCTGTTCATATTGGGATATAAAGTTCTCGGCAAAGAATTCTGCGTGACTTCGATGATATCTATCGGTATCGCATCGCTTGCAATGGCGCTTGTGCCGGTTGCGAAAGAACCGATTTTTGACGACTATCTTACTGCATGTCTCGTAGGCGGACTAGTCTCAGGGACCGGAGCAGGCATCGTGCTCAAAGGCGGGACCTCGGGAGGCGGGCAGGATATTATCGGAATGGCGCTTTCGAAGACGCATCCTAACTTCAGCGTCGGCAAGATCGCAATCGCTATCAATACAGTCATTTACGGGATATGCTTCTTCCTGTTTGACATCCGTATCGTTGTTTATTCCATGATATATGCGGTAGTGAATGCTCTCGCGCTTGATTATCAGCATACACAGAATATCAACGTTCAGGTGATGATCTTCACCAAGAAGGACGGAATAACCGACAAAGTCATCAATGAGGTCAGACGCGGCCTGACTTACTGGAGGGGAGCAGGAGGGTACACCAACGAAGATACATATATACTTATGACAATGGTGACAAAGTATGAACTCCCGAGACTTCTCGAAATAGTAAGGAGTGTAGATCCCCAGGCCTTTGTTATGGTAAATGAAGGCACCAAGATATTCGGCAACTTCCAGAAAAGATTTACTGAATAGCAAGTGTGCCGGCCAGATTCATAAAAAATGACCCCGCTCAGGATTTTGAGCGGGGTCTTGTTTATTGTTCAAAAGATTTTGCTTCCTGCTGCTTTTTCTTGATTTTTGCATCCTCAGGGTCAAGGTCTTTTGGTTTTGTTTTGTTCTTATCGCCTGCCCATTTAAGGGTCAATCTCCTGGTATGCTTTTCTTCAGGCTCAATGGTATCAGCGATGGACTCGGAAACAGTAATGCTTTCCTCGAGTTTGTTAGTGACAGGAATGCGTTCAAGCGAACCGAAGTACTTATCGTAGTCATCCTGATACTTTCTCATATAGTCTTCATTGTTGGAGTGATGAAGATCATGTACATATGTATGTTCGTTACCGAATATCTCAGAATTGTCTCTTTCAAGAATATAAACTGCAATATCACTGCACTTATCCGAGATGTGCTCGATGTTGGTAAGTATAGCCTGATAATAAATACCATTGACTGCATCGCACAGGTGGTTGACCATTCTGTATACATGCCTTGCGTTCATGCCTTCGATAAGGTCATCGATGACCTCTTCAAGAGGCTCGACCTGGGCTGCAAGAGCAGTATCTTTGTTTCTGTATGCTTTCGTAACTATTGTTAGTATCTCATCGACAGCATCGAAGGCGACTTTGAGTTCAGCCATTGCATTAGGTGAGAATTCCTTATTATCTGCTTTGAGTTTCTCGACTTCATCTGAAATATTGACAGCCAGATCGCCGATTCGTTCGTAACAGATCAGGGCTTTGAGGATCGAGTTCTGCTGCCTGGTATCTACATCTCTTGTTACATATGGCGACAACGATACAATATATTTGTTGCCGGCGTCAGTCATTCTGTCAAGAAGATCTTCTCGTTCCTGTATCCTCTGACTGCGCTTAGGATCAAAAGAATAGAACTGCGAGACAGCTGCGTGGAAGTTGTGGATCGCGATCTCACTCATTTCAAGTGTTACACGCTCGACCTGGTCAAGTGCAAGGGCAGGGGAACTGAATAAACGCTCATCCAGACCATCAAGTGCAGCAATGGCATTTTTGTCTTCGGCTGAGATCGGCTCTTCTCGTACGATCGAGACTGTGATCTTCTCAAACAGTGGTACGAGAGGGAGAAGAGCAACGGCAGGGATAAGTCTGAACAGACCATGGAGGTTAGCGACACCGCCGGAGTTAAGTGTCATGGTCCATAGTTCGTCGCTGATGAGGCCGGTAAATCTTCCGATGGCGACCAGAGCAGAAATGAGGACAGCAGCGAATACGTTGTAAACGATGTGAACTACTGCAGTCCTGCGCTGACTTGGCTTAGCGCCGATGCGGCTGACGAGATATGTTGTTATACAGTCCCCGATGTTGACACCGATGATAACTGCGAAAACTGCCTGGAACGTGACTCCGATAGAACTTGCTATGGACTGGATGATACCGACAACAGCTGATGAACTCTGTACGACTCCGGTTACAAAAACACCGGAAAGGAATCCCAGAAGATAGTTGTTCTGGAACGCTGTGAGCAGATGACTCAGCTGTTCGCCGAATCCTGCGACTACATCGCTCATGTAGATAAGGCCCATGAAGAGTATTCCGAATCCGCATGCGATATTGCCCACAGTTTTTGAAGAACCGCTCCTTACGAACATGATCATCACAATACCGATCACGAGGGCAAGGGGAGCGAGGTTGTCAGCTTTGAAGAAATAGAGAGGACTGTCCATGCCTGAACTGACGTCCATAAGCCGGATGATCTGAGCAGTGATAGCTGTTCCGACGTTTGCGCCTAGAACGATCCCGATAGATTGATGGAAGGTGAGAAGACCTGCACCTACAAGACCGACTGTAATAACAATGGTAGCAGTTGAACTTTGTATTACACAGGCAACTACCATTCCAAGGATAAATCCCATGTAGGCTTTGTTCGTTACCTTGGCGAGAACAGTTCTGAGTGCGCCTCCGGATGAACTCTTGAGTCCGTCGCCCATGACACGCATTCCGTAAAGGAACATGCTGAGTCCGCCGAGGAAGGCGATAACTGTATAGAAAATATGCATATAGTATCCCTGCTTTCTGAAATAATATGATCCTGGTCAACAGACCGGTGATCAGCAGTAGCAAGTTCAATTTAGAAATAAACCGAACTTACACCAAATATATTATATGTACAGTATTTAAATAAGTAAAGGGACATAGTTGGTATATTCCCGTAAAAAACGGTTGTTGCCGATAATGATCAAGATAAATGGCGAATAATTGCTTGTTGACTTATTCCTACCACGGTGGTAGGATTTATCGGGAAAGATGAGACGAAGGAGGACACGGAGATGATGGTTTCAACCAAGGGCAGATATGCTCTTACTGTTATGACAGATATTGCCAGAAATTCAGATGGCGGTTATGTTTCATTGGCTGACATAGCAGAGAGAGAAAATCTTTCTATGAAGTATCTCGAGAGCATCATATCCATTCTCAATAAAGGCGGTATGCTCGAAAGTCTGAGGGGGAAGAACGGCGGTTATAAGCTTGCCAGAGCTCCGGAAGATTACAACATCAGTGAGATCCTGATCCTCACGGAGGGAACACTCGCCCCGGTAAACTGCATCATGCAGGACGGTGTCAAGTGCGACAAGGCTGCAACTTGCAGTACACTTCCGCTTTGGGCAGGACTGGACAGAGTCATAGACAACTACCTCAGCAAGATAACACTTGCTGACATAATAAACGGCAATCGGCGCAAGATGCTCGGAGATTACTGTGAGCACTGCGATCAGGAATAAAAGCAAGATTTATCAGGAGGATCAACAGATGAGAGTATATGCTGATAATGCTGCAACTACATATCTCAGCAAAACAGCAAGAGACAAGCTGATCGAATGCCTTGACAATTTCAATGGCAATCCGAACAGTCTTCACACAGACGGTCAGCGCACACAGGAAGTCCTTGACGAAGCAAGAGCTATCGTAGCAGGATGCATCAATGCGAAGAACCCTAATGAGATATACTTTACTTCGGGCGGTTCTGAGGCTGACAATCAGGCACTTATAAGTGCTGCGAGAGGACTCAGGAACAAGGGCAAGAAGCATCTTGTTACACTCAATATTGAGCATCACGCTATACTCCATACAATGGCCAAGCTTGAGAAGGAAGGCTTTGAAGTCACATATCTCAAGCCACAGCCAAATGGTATCGTGGACATTGAAGATGTAAAGAATGCGATCAGAGAAGATACTGCACTCGTATCCATAATGTTCGCGAATAATGAGATGGGCGCAATTCAGCCGATCCCTGAGATCGGAGCCATATGCAAAGAGAAGCACGTTCTCTTCCATACTGACGCTGTACAGGCTGCAGCACATCTTCCGATAGATGTACAGGCTATGAATATTGATATGTTGTCCATGTCAGGACACAAGTTTCATGGACCTAAGGGCGTAGGTATTCTATATGCGCGCAATGGCATCCGCCTTACGAATGTGATCGAAGGCGGAGCGCAGGAGAGAGGCAAGAGGGCCGGAACAGTAAATGTACCGGGGATCGCTTCTATGGCAGTTGCCCTCAAAGAAGGCTGTGACAACATGGAACAGAACATGAGCAAAGTAAGAGCGCTCAGAGACCGCCTCATTGAGGGCCTCAAGGACATTCCGTATTCACAGCTTAACGGAGATCCGGTCAAGAGACTTCCGGGAAATGTCAACTGGTCATTTGAAGGCGTTGAAGGCGAGAGCCTGCTTCTGCACCTCGATCTTTACGGCATTGAGTGTTCGTCCGGGTCAGCATGTACCAGCGAATCTCTCGATCCGTCGCATGTACTTACCGGAATGGGTATACCGGTCGAAGCCGCACACGGTTCGCTGAGATTCAGCCTTGACTATGAGAATACAGAAGAGCAGATCGACTATATTATCGAGAAAGTTCACTCAGTAGTGGAACTGTACAGAAGTATGTCCCCGTATTGGGAAGATCTGCAGAATGGTATCAGAGAGCACTGCATCCCTGAACATATGTAATAGATGCAAGAATGAAAGGAGATAAGAATGTCACTGTATACAGATAAAGTAATGGATCACTTTGAGCATCCGCGCAATGTAGGAGTAATCGAAGATGCTGATGGAATCGGCGAAGTTGGAAATCCGCTCTGCGGAGATATCATGAAGATGTATCTCAAGGTAGAGGATGACAGGATCGTTGATGTCAAGTTCAAGACCTTTGGATGCGGCAGCGCAATTGCAACCAGCTCGATGGCTACAGAGCTTATCAAAGGGAAAACTCTTGACGAAGCACTTGAACTTACCAACAAAGCTGTAGTAGAAGCTCTGGACGGTCTTCCTGCCAGAAAGATCCACTGCTCCGTTCTTGCAGAGGATGCTATCAAAGCTGCCCTCGTAGATTATTACACAAAGAGCGGCAAAGAAATGCCTGAGAGCCTTGTGGGATTCGAACCGCACGAGGATTGATTCGAATCGCATCAGCCATAAACGAAATGCTTATGGCATAGATGACATCGATAGATTTAATTAATTACAAATAGTCAAAGTCCGCGAGTATAATAAAGCGGGCTTTTCGACTGTTACAAGGACTTGTCACGGATTGTACACGAATTGTACAACAAATTGGATGATTTGTGTTATATAATACAAATCATATTGGAAGAGGTTGTGATTTTTATCAGATTTCACAACACATCCTAAGGGAGTTAATCGTAATGAAGAAACGGAAAGTCATGAAACTGGCTTCGAGAGGAAAACGTCTCGGAGCATACTGTATTGATGCTGTAGTACCTTTCATTTCAGGCAGTATCTGGTTTATCACATTGATAGTTCTGGCTATTGCGAATCCGATGTCCTTCGGGAATGATCCTTTCTCGGATTTCGGATATGGATACGGATACGGATACAGCAGACCTAATGTCGGCGGAATAGTAGCGGCAATCATCATCCCATTCATTCTGATGACAGTTTATGTAGTTGCCCAGATGGTATTTTACTCTAAGTCACAGACTATCGGTAAAGCTATCCTCGGGCTTCAGGTCGTATCAAGCGATAATGGTGAGCCGATCGGATTCTGGAAAATGCTTTTCAGAGAGTGGATCGTCAAAAGTGCATCCGCTTCGATTCTCTGTCTCGGCTTCATCTGGGTCCTGGTCGATGAAAAGAACAGAGGCTGGCATGATAAGATCCTCGACACTTATGTAGTCGATCTCAAGGAATCTGCTAAACTCAATACCAGACCGAAGAGAAAGCCAAAACAAAAAGTCGATCCTGTCTCGGCTCCGGCAGCAGACGAAGTCGTAGTGACAGAGAATACCATCTCTCCTGAAGTAACCGATACTGTAATAAAAGCAGCTGAAACTGTTGCAAGTACAGCAAAAGATATAGCTGTTGAGGTAGTTTCCGGAGAGCCTGAAACAGTAGCAGTCAATACTGAAGAAACACAAGTGATCGAATCTGACGAAACTGAAGCAATCAAATCTGAAGATACCGAAACGGAAGCAATCGAAACGGAAGCAATCGAAACAGAAGAAACCAAATCTGACGAAACTGAAGAAATCAAATCTGAAGAAATTAAAAAGGTGGAGAATAATGAGCAAGAGTAAGATGTCTCACAGAGTACAACTTGCCCCTGATATTTACAAAATGACTTTTGAGACTGATAGCTGCAGATTCTCTCGTCCCGGTCAATATGTACTGATCAAAACGGGCGGTGAATGCAGACCTTATCAGGTATGTGATTATGATAGCGAAAGATATACTGTTGTCTTCAAAGCAACAGATAAGTACGGACAGGAACTGGCGGGTATCGGATTCGGAGGAGAAGTCGAATCTGAAACCGGCCTCGGAAACGGGTTTGACGTTGATGCTGTGCCAGATAATTCTGTTCTTGTCGCAGACTCTATGGGCGTGATCGAAATGCTTGAACTTGCAAGAGCACTCCTTATCAGAGGAAAGAAGTTCAAGATGGTTCTGGGGTTCAATAATAAAGACAGTATTGTAATGATGGATTCTTTCAGGAACATCTGTAATGAACTAGAAGTCCTGACACTTGACGGAAGTAACGGCAGGGAAGGAATGGCATCTGATGCAGTCAGAAATGCAGACTACGTATGTGCCAGCGGAACACCTGCAATGCTCAAGGCACTTTCCGGAAGAGCCAAAGAAGGACAGTTCAGTCTCAGCATGATGATGCATGTTTCACATGCTGAAAAAGGAGACTTCGACGTCGGGACCAAATCGGGAATGGTCAAGTGCAGCAAAGCTGGACCTGTATTCGATAAGAATATCGTAGACTGGAATTCACTTTCGCTTGAACACTGGAACAGATCTACATACTGAAGACACACAAAAACCGGACGAACAGGTCCGGTTTTTTGGTTAGCCTTTTGCCTGGGATTCTTCTTCCTGAGCCTGCTCGTCAGTTTCAACGCCCGGCTCGTAGATCGTTCGGAATGTGTTGTCTACAGCATCTGCTATTGCCTGAGCATTCTGGTCAAGATTATTGTCGAAGCGCTTGTTGTCATCCATGTTGCTTATGAAGCCGACTTCTACTAGACAACTTGGCATTGTAGTCGCTGCTATCTCAGGATAGTCCACAGCAGGATCGTTCAGCGTGCCGGCTCTTACAGTACGCTCTGCGAAACCTGCCTCAGCCAGTGCTTTAACTATATTGACAGCCAGAAGTCTGGATTCCTCAGAATCAGTCTTAGGGATGAAAGCCTCGACGCCTTCACCTTTGCCGTCGGCTTTGTTTCTGTGAATTGAGACCATGAGCTGAGCATTGCATTCATTGGCCATCTGTGCTCTGAGCTCGCGGTCAACGGATTCGTCGCTTATCCTCGACATATGGACTTCGAAGCCTTTGCCCTCCAGATAAGTCCTGACAGCAAGTCCGAGCTTGAGAACATCTTCCTTCTCATAGCGCGCTCCGTTGTCCGAACCCGGATCATCTCCGCCATGTCCCGGATCTATAAATATGACTCCCCGGACAGGCTGCTCCTCAGTCACTAAAGGTTCAGGCTGCGGCCGGAACTTTATAAATGCTGCGACGATGATGGCGATTATCAGGAGGAGGATAAGAAAGAGCCTTCGCCTGGTTTGCTGCTTCCGGCGCTTCTTGAGTTTCTCGCGTTTCAGTATTGATCGGATTTCTTCATCTGTTAACTGCATATTTCCCCCTGAGTTCATTTTTCTTCCCTTTATAATAGAGGATATCATCGTCAGAATCAAATAATATGCTATAATTAGTTGCCGGAAAGAAATGACGAAATCATGATTTTCGCATCTGTCATGATAAAACGTTATTGACAAGACGAGCCGCAGGTAGTACAATGCACGTGTTGTGCTTTAGGCAACAAATATCTAAGACGTCAGGAGGTGAGACAAGAAGATGGCACAGGTTATCGTTAGAGAGAACGAGAGCTTAGAAAGCGCTCTTAAGAGATTTAAGAGATCTTGCGCTCGCGACGGCGTCATGGCTGAGCTTCGCAAGAGAGAACATTACGAGAAGCCAAGCGTAAGACGTAAGAAAAAGTCCGAAGCTGCGCGTAAGAAAGCACGTAAGTATTAATAGACAATCAACAAGATGCGAACTCCATGCCAGGCGGTTCGCATTTTCTTTATCAGATTAGGAGGCTATACGATGGGACTTAAAGAACAACTGATGGCAGATTATAAGGAAGCCATGAAGAATGCAGATACTGTTCGCAAGAACACTGTAAACATGGTCAGAGCTGCGATCAAACAGCACGAAGTAGATCAGAGAGTTGAGATCAAGGATGATGCTGATATCGTCAAGATCATCAAGAAGCAGGTCAAGATGAGAGCTGACGCTCTTGCGGATTTCGCAAAGGCCGGAAGAGACGATATGGTCGAAGCATATAAGAAAGAAATCGAGATCCTTCAGGGCTATCTTCCTGAGGAGATGTCTGCTGATCAGATTGCTGACAAGGTAAAGGAAATCGCCGAAAAGCTCGGAATCACTGACGGAATGAAGAACATGGGAACTCTTATGAAAGCTGTAATGGCTGAGCTCAAGGATTCTGCAGACGGTTCAGCAGTCAACAAAGCTGTCAAGGATTTCCTGAGCGGCAAACTGAAATAAACAATATGACAGAATACACAATCAATATCCCTGAAGGCATCAATGTTCAGGAACTGTTCGGGAACTACGATGCGAATGTCAGGGCGGTGGAGAAAATCACCGGAACGGAAATGGTTCTCAGAGACGGGGCTCTTATCATCAAAGGCAAGGACCCCGAACTTGCTGTGCGTATAATCGGCAGACTCATAGATGCTCTCAGAATCGAACCGGGTATGGATACACAGCGCCTCGGTTACATAATCGACATGGAAACTGCCGGAAAGAGTTTTGACGAGAAGAGCACATCCAAAGACATCATCTGCTATACGCATATGGGAAGGCCTCTCAGACCGAAGACACAGGCTCAGAAAGAATATGTCGACAATATCCGCAGCACAGATATGGTATTCGGTATCGGCCCTGCAGGAACAGGTAAGACTTATCTGGCATGTGCTATGGCGATAAATGCCTACAAGAACAAAGAAGTCGAGAGGATCATTCTTACAAGGCCTGCTGTAGAAGCCGGAGAAAGACTGGGATTCCTGCCGGGAGATATGCAGGAAAAGGTAGATCCGTATCTCAGGCCGCTGTATGATGCTCTTTACGATGTTCTCGGCATTGAGGCTGCTGCAAAACTGAGAGAGAAAGGTGTTATCGAGGTCGTGCCTCTTGCATATATGAGAGGAAGGACTCTTGATAATGCATTCATCATCCTTGATGAAGCGCAGAACACTACAAGAGAACAGATGAAAATGTTCCTGACAAGAATGGGATTCAATTCCAAAGTAGTCGTTACCGGCGACATTACACAGATCGACCTTCCTTCAGGAACAATGTCCGGCCTCAAAGAAGCAAGAAAGATCCTTACCGGAGTAGAGGGGATCAAGTTCAACTATTTTACTGAAGTTGACGTTGTCAGACACGAACTTGTCAAGCGCATAATCAAAGCATATGAAGCCTATGACAACTCTAACAAAGTAAGGACCAATACTTCCAAAGGGAACAAGGTGAGCAGCAGATGACGATATATTACAGTGATGAAGACGGAAGACTCACAGAAGAAATAAAGACTTTGATGGAAGCAGCTGCCGCGAAGGCGATAGAGCTTGAATTCGATAGCGAACTCCGGGACGCGGATATGGATGCTTCAGAAGTCGATGCTGAAGTGAGTGTTACTGTCGTCAGCGGTGATGAGATCAGAGAACTGAACAGAGATTACAGAGGAAAGGACAGTGTAACGGATGTCCTCAGCTTTCCTCAGTTCGATGATTATGATGAACTCGTTTATGACCTCATCGAGAATGAATACACGACGCTCCTGGGGGATGTCGTGCTTTGCTATGACAGAGCTGTGAGCCAGGCTGAAGAATATGGCACAGGTATAACAAGAGAGTTGGTATATCTGTTCGTGCACAGTATTCTTCATCTGATGGGTTACGATCATGAGGAAGAAGACGACAAGATAATAATGAGAGCCAGAGAAGAACAGATAATGGGTGCGATCGGAGTTGTAAGATGAAATCAGGTTTTATTGGAATCATAGGGCGTCCGAATGTCGGCAAGTCTACATTGATGAATGCTATGCTCGGAGAGAAGATAGCGATCACTTCAAGTAAGCCGCAGACGACACTCAACAGAATAACCGGTATTTATACAGACCAGAACTATGAAGAGGGCAAAGGTCTTCAGATGGTCTTCCTGGATACGCCGGGTATCCATAAGCCGCATAACAAACTCGGATCGGCTATCAATGAAACTGCAGTTAATACGCTCAGTGGAGTAGATGTAATCCTTCTGCTTGCCGACGGTACCAAGGAATTCGGCAAGGGCGACAGCAGTATTCTCGAACTTCTCAAAGAAGTCGACACACCTAAACTTCTTGCAATAAACAAGATGGATCTTATGGGACCTGAAGAGTATCTTGCTCTGTATAACAGATACAATGAAACAGGGCTGTTCGATGACATCTACGGAGTCTCTGCTCTTAATGGCGATAATGTGGAAATGCTCAGGGACAGACTTGCAGGTTATATGCAGGAAGGCCCGATGTATTATCCGGACGATATAGCAACAGACCACCCTGAGAGATTTATCGTAAGCGAGATCATCAGAGAGAAGCTCATGAATTATCTTGATGACGAGGTGCCGCACGGCGTTTTTGTCGAAATAGAGAGCTTCGAAGAGGGCGACAAGCTTACAGACATCAGTGCTGTAATTTACTGCGAAAAGAAATCCCATAAGTCGATCATAATCGGCAAAGGCGGAAGCAAACTCAAAGGAGTAGGCAAAGCCGCAAGGAAAGAAATCGAAGAACTCCTCGGATGCAAGGTGTATCTCAGCCTTTGGGTCAAAGTGAAAGAAAACTGGAGAGATTCCGAAAGGATCATCAGAAGCTGGGGATATAAAGACGAATAGAACAAATGCAGATCACTACAGAAGGGATTGTACTCAAACAGCGCAAGATCGCGAATAACAGGCGTATGATAGTGATCTTCACACGTCAGTACGGAAAGATTTCTGCGGGAACATCCATCAACGAGAGGAACAGAAGCAAGTCCGCGCTGGCGCTGAGGCCGTTTACTTATGCGGAATATGATCTTTTCAGAGGGCGCGAAGCTTACAGTATCAATTCTGCAGCTGTGAAGAAGAGCTATTATTCGATCGGAGAAAATCTCGATAAGTTCATGTCAGCATCGGTTTTCATCGATTATCTTGATAAAATACTTCAGGATGAAGAGGCGATGCCGGGACTTTTCAATCTGGCGATCGATTATATGGAATCGCTTGAGAGAACAAAGACAGATCCGGACACTTTACTGTACGCGTTTATCGTCAAGTCCCTGAGAATGCTTGGAGTAATGCCTGAACTAAGCTGCTGTGTCAACTGCGGAAGGGGACTTGAAACTTTCGGTTCAGACGGACACGGAGGAGCTCCCGGCAAAATCAAACTCTTTTCTGTGAGCTCCGGCGGGATTATTTGTGAAGAGTGTGCGAACCGGGAGAAAACGGACGGCAGTGCATTGATTTACAAACCTTCTTTCGATATAATTGATGTGTTTAGATTCTTTTTATCTAAACCTCTGAATTCGTTTGAAAAGGTCATCCTGAAACAAGGCGTTTCCGAGATGATCAGACAGATATTAGCTGAGTACACCCGCTGCTATCTTGGTTCGGATGCACTCGGCATAACTAATGAAATGGAGGTAAGAAATGGATATTAACCTCGAAAAGATTGAACTTGTGAAGGACAGAACAGGCTGCACTTATGCAGAAGCCAAAGAAGCTCTTGAGAAAGCTGACGGCAGTGTCGTTGATGCAATTATCGACATCGAAGAGAAGCTCAACAAAGAGTTCGATGCAGTAGATGGCGGAAGCCTCAAGGACAGCCCTATTTTCGCTAAGATGAAAGAAATCGTTGACAAGGGCAATGTTACAAAGATCATCGTAAAGAAGGGCGAGAGAACTATCGTTAATTTCCCTCTTACAGCAGGTGTTATTGGTGCAGTTCTCATTCCGTGGGGAGCGATTCTCGGTATCGTTGCAGCACTCGGAACTCAGTGTGACATCGAGTTCGTTGATGACAAGGGCGAGATCATCGATATCAACGGCAAGGTCGTAGGAATCTATGACAAGGCTAAGTCAGCAGTAGGCAAAGCCGGAAAAGAAGGCGGATCTATTGACGAGGCTATGGACAAGGTAGAAGATGCTGCTTATAAGTTCAGTGATAAGCTCCAGGAATTCGGTGACAAGAGTTCAGCTAAGGTCAGCGAAGCATGGGACAAGCTCGGAGAGAGCAACACGATCGACGAAGTAAGAGAAGCTTTCGTCAAGGGAACTTCCAAAGTCATGGAACTTTGGGACAAGCTCGAGAAGAGCGGCAAGATCGATGAAGTTAAGGATACAGTCGAGAAAGTAGCTAAGAAGGCTGCTGAGACTGCAAAAGGTATTGCCAAAGATGCTGCTGAAAGAGCATCCAAGGCAGAAGAAGATTTCAAAGCAGACGCAGAAGAAGCTGCAGACGAAGAATTTAAGGATGAGGAGATTTAATTAATGGCTATTGATAAGACAGGTGTTCCTTCCGTTGATAGAGTTGTAACAATGGAGAAGATCATAGCTCTCTGCAAGAACAGAGGCTACATTTTCCCTGGTTCTGAGATATATGGAGGACTTGCTAATACGTGGGATTTCGGCCCGCTCGGAGTTGAATTCAAGAATAATATCAAGGATGCATGGAGATCCAAGTTCGTAAGAGAGTCCAAACTCAATGTCGGACTTGATGCAGCTATCCTGATGAACCCTCAGACATGGGTAGCATCCGGACACGTCGGCGGATTCAGCGATCCACTCGTAGACTGCAGAGCATGCAAGACGAGATACAGAGCAGACAAGCTTATCGAAGACTACTTCAAGGAAAACGCTCCTGACGAAGAAGTCATCGTAGACGGCTGGTCAAACGAAGAGATGGAGAATTTCATCAAGGAAAAGGGTATCTGCTGTCCTGAATGCGGCAAGTCGGATTTCACAGGAATCAGACAATTCAACCTCATGTTCAAGACTTTCCAGGGTGTCACAGAAGACTCCAGGTCAGAGATCTATATGAGACCTGAGACAGCGCAGGGAATATTCGTCAATTTCAAGAATGTCCAGAGAACAGCCCGCAAGAAGATACCTTTCGGTATTGCACAGGTAGGTAAGTCATTCCGTAACGAGATCACACCGGGCAACTTCATTTTCAGAGTAAGAGAGTTTGAGCAGATGGAGCTTGAGTTCTTCTGCAAACCGGGAACAGAACTTGACTGGTTCGCTTACTGGAAGGACTATTGCACAGGCTTCCTCAAGGCACTCGGCCTGAACGAGGAATTCACAAGACTCAGAGACCATACACCTGAAGAACTTTCGCATTACAGCAACGCTACAAGTGATATCGAGTATCTTTTCCCATTTGGATGGGGCGAGCTCTGGGGAATCGCTTCAAGAACTGACTACGACCTCATGGCACATCAGACTCATTCAGGTGAGGACATGAGCTATCTTGATCCTGAGACCAACGAGAGATACGTTCCTTATTGTATCGAGCCATCTGTAGGAGTTGAAAGACTTGTGCTTGCGTTCCTCGTAGATGCATATGACGAAGAGAAGCTTGTTGACGGCAAGGGCAAAGAAGATGTCAGAACCGTACTCAGACTTCATCCGGCACTCGCACCTTACAAGGCTGCAGTACTGCCTCTTTCCAAGAAGCTCGAAGACGTTGCGCTTCCTATCTATGAAGAACTGACCAAGTACTTTATGGTAGAGTATGACGCATCCGGTTCGATCGGCAAGAGATACAGAAGAGAAGACGAAATCGGAACACCTTTCTGCATTTGCGTAGATTTTGATACTGCAACTGATAATTGTGTTACGATCCGTGACAGAGATACAATGGAACAGGTAAGAATACCTGTCAGCGAAGTCAGATCATATATCGAAGAGAGACTCAGATTCTGATCCAGTTAACCAAGGGTCAGGGCAATCCAGCTTTGATCCGTATTATATAACATAAAAGGAGACAATTTATGGCAAAGTATGTTTACTCATTCAACGAAGGCTCCAAGGACATGAGAAGCCTTCTGGGAGGTAAGGGCGCTAACCTGGCAGAGATGACAAATATCGGACTGCCTGTACCTTTCGGCTTTACTATCACTACAGATGTATGCAGAAAGTACACTGAGGACGGCGGCGTTCTTGCTCAGGAAGTTATCGATGAAGTATGGGAGCACATTGCTGAGCTCGAAGAAGTAATGGGCAAGAAGTTCGGTGACAACGAGAACCCACTTCTTGTTTCCGTAAGATCCGGAGCACCTGTATCAATGCCTGGTATGATGGATACTATCCTCAACCTCGGACTCAATGATGTAGCCGTTGAAGGACTTGCTAAGAAGACAAATAACGAAAGATTTGCTTACGACAGCTACAGAAGATTTATCCAGATGTTCGGCGATGTCGTAATGGAAATCAAGAAGTCAAACTTTGACGAAGTATTTGATGGCCAGAAGAAGAAAGCCGGCGTAGAATTCGACGTTGAGCTTACAACAGAAGACCTCAAGGAAGTAATCGCAGGATATAAGGAAGTAGTTAAGAGAGAGCTCGGAAGAGAGTTCCCACAGGAACCAAAGGAACAGCTCCTCGAGGCTATCAAGGCTGTATTCAGATCATGGAATAACGACAGAGCTATTCTTTACAGAAAGCTGAACGAGATCTCCGATTCACTCGGAACAGCTGTAAACGTACAGTCAATGGTATTCGGTAACAGCGGAAACAACTCCGGTACCGGTGTTGCATTCACACGTAACCCTGCAAACGGCGAGAACAAGCTCTTTGGTGAGTTCCTCGTAAACGCTCAGGGTGAGGACGTAGTAGCAGGTATCAGAACACCTCAGCCTATCTCCGAGATGGCACAGGCTTTCCCTGAAGTATATTCACAGTTCGAGAAGATCGCTGACACTCTTGAGAACCACTACAAAGACATGCAGGACATGGAGTTCACAGTAGAAGACCGTAAGCTCTTCATGCTCCAGACACGTAATGGTAAGAGAACAGCTGCAGCTGCAGTTAAGGTTGCTGTAGACCTCGTAAAGGAAGGTCTCATCGACAAGGATACAGCTGTAATGAGAGTTGAGCCTGATCAGATCAACCAGCTGCTGCACCCTGTATTCGATGCTGAAGAACTCAAGAAGGCTACTCCTGTAGCTAAGGGACTTCCTGCATCTCCTGGTGCTGCTACAGGCCAGATCGTATTCTCCGCTGATGACGCTGCTGCATTCGCTGAAGAAGGCAAGAAGGTCATCCTCGTAAGAGAAGAGACAAGCCCTGAGGACCTCGCTGGTATGGTAGCTGCTGAAGGTATCCTGACAGCTCGTGGCGGTATGACTTCCCACGCTGCAGTAGTTGCAAGAGGAATGGGTAAGTGCTGCGTAGCAGGCTGCAAGGAAATCGTAGTTGACGAAGCTAACAAGACTATGACAGTTGCCGGCAAGGTATATCACGAAGGAGACAGCATCTCCCTGAACGGTACTGATGGTAACGTATTCACAGAAGCAATCAAGACTCTTGCACCTGAGCTCTCCGGTGACTTCGGTCAGATCATGGAGTGGGCTGATGAGGCTAGAACACTCAAGGTAAGAACTAACGCTGATAACCCAAGAGATGCTAAGCAGGCTGTAGAATTCGGCGCTGAAGGTATCGGACTCTGCAGAACAGAGCACATGTTCTTCGAGGATGAGAGAATTCCTAAGATCAGAAGAATGATCCTTGCTGATACAGTAGAAGAAAGAAAAGAAGCTCTCGAAGGACTTCTCCCATATCAGAAGGAAGACTTCAAGGGAATCTACAAGGCAATGGGCGACAGACCTGTTACAATCAGACTCCTGGACCCACCTCTGCACGAGTTCCTGCCTAAGACAGACGAAGACATCAAGCAGGTTTCTGAGCAGTTCGGAATCCCTTATGAGAAGATCGTAAACAAGACTCTCGAACTCCACGAGTTCAACCCGATGCTCGGACACCGTGGATGCAGACTTGCTGTAACATATCCTGAGATCGCAGAAATGCAGACAAAGGCTATCATCTCCGCAGCTCTCGAAGTTCGCGCTGAGGAAGGCCTCGATATCGTTCCTGAGATCATGGTACCGCTGGTAGGACATGTTAACGAGCTCAAGTTCGTTAAGAAGACTATCGTTGAGGTAGCTAACAAGATGATCGCTGAAGCTGGTTCTGACATGAAGTACATGGTAGGAACCATGATCGAGATCCCAAGAGCTGCTCTTACAGCTGATGAGATCGCAGAAGAAGCTGAATTCTTCTCATTCGGTACTAACGACCTGACACAGATGGGATTCGGATTCTCCAGAGACGACACAGGCGCTATCATCAAGGAATACGTTGCAAACGGAATCCTCGAGAACGATCCGTTCCAGTCACTCGACCAGTCCGGAATCGGCAAACTCGTTAAGATGGCTGTTGATGGCGGAAAGAAGACAAGACCTAACATCAAGCTCGGAATCTGCGGAGAGCACGGTGGAGATCCATCATCCGTACACTTCTGCCACAATGTTGGTCTGAACTACGTTTCCTGCTCACCATTCAGAGTTCCAATCGCAAGACTCGCAGCAGCACAGGCAGCAATCGAAGAAAAGAGAAGCCAGAACGCTTAATGCGAAATGCATTGCATGAAACAACAACAGAAACCCTCTGCCAATCAAACGGCAGAGGGTTTTTCATATAGCAGATAATTGAGCTAATTATTTTTTTAAATCCGATACTGTATAACAATTATCACGATTATTTGGTAATATAAATAAGCAATGAATGTTTCTGAACTGCATAATGATTAATTGTTGATAATTAAGCCGCAATTAAATCTTGAAAATACGTATTTGTTTCCTCAAAATGAAAAGAATTACTCGAAGTATTATTTTGCTTTTTTCCATTCTGTTATTTTCCTGCTCTGCTGTCTGGGCTGAGGAGGGCTTTTATTTATCTGCAAATTCTACTTCCGGTTCTGTTGATGCGGGAAACTATGAAGGCGTTGACTGGAGTATTACTGAGGACTATGAACTGATAATAGGCACTGAAGGGCAGACACAGATTCTTGAGAATAACATAAGTCGCAGTAGTGCTCTTTATCCATGGGATGCATATCGTAATAAGATAACAAGTATCAGTTTTAAAGGCACTGTTAAGGCGAACGGCAGCCTTTGCGGAATGTTTGCTGATATGCAATATTGCAGATCCATTGATCTTGCCGGCCTTGATACAAAAGAAGTCACTGACATCAATGAGATGTTCAGGGATTGCCGCGAACTAACAAAGCTTGATCTTTCAGGATTCGATTTAAGAAAAGTCACCTCATGGGGTGCAATGCTGTTGGGTGTTGATCCTGATGAGCTGATGACTCCTCTTAATTTCAGGCATGAAGTTGAACTAACAGTTCCTATGTATGACTCGGCAGGCAAAGAATTCACATTTTTGCCTGTATCTCGTAGTAATAGTATTGTGCTGACTCGTAACAGCGGTGAAGCAGTTCCGCACAATAATGCAGGATCATATATTAAATACAGCGTAAATACTGATGGAACCAGTTGCACAATAGAAGGTTACAAGCTAAATACGTGGAAGGACCCATTCATACCATCAGTGATCGATGGATACTCAGTTACCTCAATTCAGGGGTATGCATTTTCAGGAACAAGGCTTACCGGAACATTGACGATTTCTGATGGAATTCAATATATAGGCGAAAGTGCTTTTTTTGCAAGCTATTATGATCCGGATGATCCTTCTGTGAAAGGCCTTAGCGGTGATCTTATTCTTCCTGATAGTGTAACCGAAATAGGAAGTGCAGCCTTCTGTGAAAACACATTTGGGGGCAGACTTAAACTACCTTCATCACTTACTAAAATCAGCAATACGGTTTTTTCGCATTGCAGTTTCTCTGAAGACATTGTAATACCTGATTCGGTCGTTATCATTAGTGATGATGCTTTTAACTCAGGACATGATGGCACATATCTTCTTCTAAATGATGCCAAAATGATTCTGAACAAAAAGCTGCGTATAATTGGAGACCGGGCATTTTACTGGACCGGTAATTTCGGGGATATTGAATTTCCTCAAACGCTTGTTGAGATAGGTGATCATGCATTCCGAGGGAGCAGATTTGATTCAGTAATCATTCCTTCAGGAGTAGTATCTGTTGGACAAAGTGCACTCGGGGCAGAGCCGCCAAGTAAAGATGTTTATGTCCTGAATGATGACATCGAGCTTCTGGATATGTGTTCTCTAGGAACCCCGTATTACACAACGATTCATGCGAATCCTGGTTCAAATGCGCAAAAGTATGCTGTTCAGAATGGATATAAGTTCACTGAACTTACAACTGGTGGCTCCTCCGGAGGTACAGAACCTGAGGATCCAGGTAATAACATGTCGGGTGTTTATGAGGGTGTTGACTGGATGATCACTCCGGAATTGGAACTCATTATCGGAAAAGACGGGGTTACACAGAGTCTTGGGAATCTGGAAGAAGAAAGCCGGGCAGAAGCAGACTATCCTTGGAATGATTACAGAGAAACTATCAAAAGTGTGCGTGTAGCAGGCACTGTTGATTGCTATGGCGGATTATCATTCATGTTCAGCGATATGAAATCTGTTGCCAGTTTCGAACTCGGCGGACTCATAACTTCGCATGTGACGGATATGCATAACATGTTCTTCGGATGCATGGATACAACTACAGTTGATATATCCGGCTTTGATACCTCGAAGGTCACAGATATGAAATGCATGTTTGAAGGCTGCAGTTCGCTTGAGAGCATTGATTTGACCGGATTAAATACATCAAGCGTTAGGAACATGAATCGGATGTTCAGGAACTGTACATCTCTCAAAACGTTGGATCTGTCGGGATTTGATATGTCCGGAGTTACAAGCGCTGACTATATGTTATACGGCGTTGTTCCATCGACTCTTGAAACTCCGAGAAACGTAAGTATTTCTGTCCAGCTGGGATCTGAGATGTATGAAGCAGATGGATCAAAACATTCAATACTGCCGCAGCAAATTCAGGATAGTATTACTCTGTTTTGCCAGAATCCAAACCCTGATAACACAGGCGGCGATGATAACAACGATCCGCAGAAACCTGATGATCCGGTCATAGATCCGCCTGAGAAAGCTGCTCAATCAGTTGTAACCAGTGCGTCAGCATTTAACAAAACAACGAATAGCAGCAACTTTAATATTGGCGCGAGAGCGAAAACAAGCATTTCATATAAAAGTAATAATACCAGAGTGGCAACGGTTGATGCGAAAGGCCTCGTCAGAATTACCGGGCCAGGCAAGGCTCTGATCACTGCATCTGCCGGTGAAACCACTGAATACAAGGAGGCCACTGCTAAGGTGACTATTAATGTTACATTGGCTGCGCCGAAACTCTCTGCAAAGAATCTGAAAGGCAAGAAAGTCAAACTGGTATGGTCACAGGTAAAATCCGCTGATGGCTACAAAATATATATAAAAGGACCTTCGGATAAAAAGTATAAACTCAGACTGACCAAAAACGCTAAGGTCAAGTCTGTAACACATAAAGGTCTTAAAAAAGGAAAGAAGTATAAATACAAGGTTGTAGCGTTCAAGAAAATCAACGGAAGGATCGTTTGCAGCGCTTATTCACAAGTGAAAACAGTGAAGATAAAAAAATAATATTTAGAATAGAAAACGTGATAGATATGATGATTTCTAAGGATCATTCTTTTTCCGTCTGTTTTTTTTGACACTTGTTCAGCTGGCCGGTTGTAGAATCCAAAATAAGATGTCAAAGGAATTGGCGGATTCAGAAGAAACGGTCAGGGAAGAATCATGTTGAAGGTGAAAAAAATGATAGAAAGTCGCAAGCTCAAACAGTGGCAGAAGGAACTGAATAATCTCTGTCTGGAAACAAATAATACACTGAAAGACATATGCGATTATCTTGATTTGACATATCAGAGGGATATAGGGTTTTATGTAAAGATCCCAAAGAAGCGCAGAATGTTCATAGGCATTGGAATGGCACTTTGTCAGCCTGTAGAGGTCATCAATAATTGGATCACTCATTACGGAAACAAGAGCAGACTTTACAGTAAGAATCTCACAGAGGATCTTATCTGGATATATCTGATCGAATGCAATCTTAAGCAAAATTCATGCGCTGATGGCGAGAAAGCTGTGAGGAATTACTACAGGGAGTATGACGCTTTTCAGCAAGTTGCTTTTGAAACATACATGGCGGTCTGGACAGATTTGATCTCGGGTAGTCAGGACACTTCTGATCTCGACAATAGACTGGCGGAGATCGGTGAAGAAGGAGGCTTTGAAGAGCTCAAGAATTTTGTCATAAAAAATATAGACTCCTTTAAAACCGCTTACGCAAAACCACGCAGAATGCTCGCAACATATCGGGACTGCATTCTCTCAACGAATGGAAAATCATCATCAAAAGGGCACAGTGACTCACTGATATCATTGCGTGGCTGGCTCGACGATTCCATGATCAATTATCTGAGTGGTTCTCCTGAGACTGTGAATGTTACAAATGTCCGGACCGGGGAAAGAGTGCCGGATGTGAAACAGATCCCTAAATCAAGGAAATCACATATTGCGATTTCACTTGCATTGGGAATGGCAACAGGAGAAATTGACCAATATCTTGAGTTGATGGGTTATCTGCCTCTTAACAAAGAGGATCCTGATGACCAGATCCTCATAACTGAACTCGAAAAGTGGGAGACGGAACATCCTCTGCCGCGACTTTATAAAGAAAAATTCATTAATGGCAATGTAAATATAGAATTGAACGAAGAGGATGAGCAGCAGGCAGTAAGTGAAATGCTCATGCTCAGACAGGAATTAAGAGCAAGCTACAAAAGACGCAGGCTCAAATTCGATTACATGAAATCATAGAATTAAATAGTGCTGATGTCAGAAGAAATCCGTTACAAGAAATATGAACCGATTTTCGGATCATGGTATATAAAAAACAGAATAGGAAAAGGAGCTGTAGGGCAGGTCTATGAGATAGAAAGAGAGGACCTGGGCAAAACTTATAAAGCGGCGCTCAAAGTCATCTCACTGCCGGAAGGACCTGATGACATCAAGCGCGCGCTTTCTACAGGGGTACAGCCGGGAGATCTGAAGGATTATTATTGTGATCTGGTAGGAAAGATCGCAACAGAATTCCAGTATCTTGCTCAGCTGAAGGGAAGCAGTTATATTGTCAACTATGAAGATCATCTGATCATTGAGGATGAAGACGAGTTCAGGTGGGATGTACTGATCAAGACAGAGCTTTTGACACCCTTGGTCGAGCATGCGATCGAACATCCGCTTGAAGTGAACGAAGTTATAGAACTGGGCATAGATATATGCAGAGCACTGCAATTCTGTGGACAGTACAATATTATCCATAGGGATATCAAACCTGAGAATATTTTCATAGGACCGAGCGGAACATACAAGCTTGGAGATTTTGGCATTGCGCGTGTGGCCGAAGAGACGCAAGTCAATCTGTCGAGAAAAGGCACATACACGTACATGGCACCGGAGGTTTTCCATGGGGAAGCTTACGGACAGTCAGCCGATCTCTACTCGCTCGGTATTGTTATGTATAAATATCTCAATCACGGACGCGGCCCATTTATGCCGCCTTTTCCTGACAAAATCCAGTATGACGATGCTGAGAAAGCTTTTTCAGAGAGGATGTCCGGACGCAAGCTTCCTGCACCTGCACTTGGTTTTGACAAACTCAATAAAATCGTTCTCAAAGCATGCGCATATAATCCCGCCGATCGTTACAGCAACGCATCTGAAATGCTTTCCGACCTTGAAGAACTTCATTTGAAGAGGAATAAACGGATCAAGAACAAAAGAACGCGGAGCGCCAAATCACAACAGGTAAAGGATCCATCCATAAGCAGGAGAGATACATGGATACCTGACAAAGAAATCAAAATACAGCTACACACAGATTTGGAAGAAAGCCGGCCTGCAGACGGCGCGCTGAATGAAACCATTACATATCATAACAACGCAGAAACCGGCCAATCAAACCATGATTCCATAGTTCGAAGAGAGTTCTTCATATTCGCATTGGTATTGGTTCTGATTCTAACACTATTAGCTACTTATATATCGATCCCGAAGGAAGTGACTGACATTACCGGCCTTGATCCGGAAGTTTCCATGTTTTATGATGCAACTCTCAATCCGGAGTATGTTATAGAGCCAAAATGGTTTGAGGATGAACCTATAGCGTTTCTGTCGACTGATGAGGATGTGTTCACTGTGAATAAAGATGGTGCGTTGGCTGCAGTTTCGATAGGAGAAGCTGATCTGATCATGCATGCAAAAGAGTATACCGAAACAGTTCATATATCAGTAGTGCCTAAGGTGACGGATATAACCGGGGTCGAGAAAACTTACAAAATGATCACAGGCGATACCATGAAGCTGATCCCTGTTCTTGAACCTCCTGAATTTGCTAATGAGAAAATCACATACAGCAGCAAAGACAAGTCTGTAGCTACAGTCAGTAAAAGCGGAGAAATTAAAGCCGTTAAAGCAGGGAATACTAACATTAATATCAACGCAGGTGGAACATCAATTACAACAAAAATAAGCGTTGAGGACCCTGCGCCGGTGGTCGTTTACAGAAATTCATCCACGAACACTAAAAAGAAAACAACAAAAACTAAAAGCAAAAAAGACTCCGGAGGGTACTTCGAAAGCGGAGACGACGAATACTTCGGAGGATAGAACTTAGTCAATTCAAAATTGCGAAAACAGCGGTAATTCCGCTGTTTTTTTTGACATAACAAAAGCAACATATTGATATATTTCTTTTAATAATGTTCAGGAAAATTCGAATGGTTTCAGATGAGGAGGAACTCTAAGATGAAAAAGAAGCTTATATTATTGTTCATCGCAATAATAATGATTATTACCATGGCTTCCTGTGGTAATTCGACAGAGAAGAAGGTCATAGGTAGTTGGTACGATGAGAATATGAATGAATTGTTCTTATCGGAAGATGGCGCGTATTCACTTGAAGACATAGGAGGAACATATGTAGTTGATGATAATCGAGTCACTTTGACAAGCGCTATGGGTAGTTCATCGACATATGAATACATTGAAGATGAAGAAGAACCATACTTATATGATACAGAAGGAGACTGGCATTTTTATACTTATGATGTGGCAAGTGAATTATATTATGCAAATGAAGTAGCGGTAGAGGATCAAAGATTATCAACCTTGGATGCACTAAGTGAATACTTAGTAGGGACATGGGTGTCAAAATATGATGACGATTATACAGTAAGAATAAACGAAGACTACACATTTACTTTGGACGATGTCAATGGATATGACTCTTGTGAGGGCACGTGGAAATTGGAACAAGGGTGGAATGATCAACTGTACCAGTTTATATATGAATATGAGAAAAATGGAAAAACACAAACAGTAGAAAATGGTAATAATACAGTTTATTTAGGAGACTACAGTGATGGTGATTTCACACATCTGGAGCTGATGATAGTAAGCAAAATGTGCATTAAAGATCAATAATTTGCTAATGGATGAGTAAAAACGAACTGAATTATGGAGGGATGATTGTGAAAAGAAAACTATTATCAATGGTACTTATGATGTCCATTGTTTTTACGATTCATACTATGATTTCATATGCAGCATCTTTTAGTGCTGACGATTTAATAGCACATGCGAAGAGTCATATCGGACAGAAAGTGAGTCAATTTACTGACAGCAGTGGAGCAAGTGGAAAATGGTGTGCTTGGTTTGTCGAGCATTGCTCTTCACAACTTGGCTATTCCTCTATAATTCCTACATCAGGATGCGAAGACGTTAATAATTTGGCATACTCTATTGTTAACAATAAAAATGGAACAATTACTTTTGTTAACGAGACTTTTTATAAAGCAAAAAAGAGCAATTTTAATGCAAGGGCATATTTAAATAAATCTTATCAGCCTCGTAAGGGTGACCTTATTATTTTTAGTAGTGATGGGGATTATTGGTGGACGCATGTCGGAATAGTTCGTGAGAACTGCAGCTCGCCATTGACAAATGTAAAAACTATTGAAGGAAACACAGGAAATGATACTCCTTCCTTAGCAACAGTCATGGAAAGAACCAGATCAACAACCAGTGACTTCAACATTGTTGCATATGTCACCCCAAATTATTCCAATACTTCTTCTTCATATAAGGTTTCATACAACCTGAACGGGGGCAGCGGAAGTTTTGCGACCCAGAATGTAGCCTACAATTCGCAGTTCACGATCTACAGCGGAAAGCCGACCAAAAGCGGAGAGACCTTCAAATGCTGGTATCTGAGAAGACTCAAAGATAACAAATGGTATGTCGGCAACATGGGATGGTACACATGGTCAGAGATCGAGAAGAACAACTATACTCCACGTGCATATGACAGCGGCTATTCCATGACGATCAACAGCAACTGGATCAAGGACGGAGGAGAAGGCTCGGATTTCTCACTGGTGGCACAATGGACACCGGTAGGCAGCCAGGTCGTATCTAACGGAAGATACCAGATCGTATCAGCACTCGATGATAATGAATGTGTTACAGTAAGCAGTGAATCCACAGCTGATGGAGCGAACATCCAGCTTTACACAAGCAGGGCCAATGCCAAGCAGACATTCACATTCAAATATCTGAGCGACGGATACTATTCGATACAGAGCTATAACTCAGGGAAATATATGGAAGTCGCAGGAGGCAGCGTACACACAGGAGCAAATGTACAGCAAGGAAATGCGACCCTGAGCGATGCAAAGAAATGGGTGGTAGTGAAGAACTCAGACGGAACATACAGCCTGAGAGCAAAATGCAGCGGCAAATACCTCTATCTCAATGGCGGAAGTGCAGCAAAAAGCACAAACATCATAGTCAGTACGGGAGACAGTTCGAAAGCCCAGAAGTTCTATCTAGTTGAATATGACGGAACAAATCCGCTTGCTGACGGCCGTTACTACATTGCGTCAGCAATGGACAGGACAGAATTCATAACAGTAGCAAGCGAGTCGACAGAAGACGGAGCGAACATCAGACTGTATCCAACGGTAAGCAATCCGAACCAGAGCTGGTATGTGGAGCATATCGGAGCAGGATATTACAGCATCACCAATGCTAAATCCGGAAAAGGGTTCGATGTTGAAGGCAAGAGCGGAGCATCAGGCGCAAATCTCCGCCAGTGGACATATTCTGGTGACACCAATCAGATGTGGCTGCTCAAGAGAAACTCTGACGGATCATACAGGATGACCTGCAGAACGGGAGGAAAGGCAGTAAGCATAAAAGGCGGCAGTGCAGTGAACGGCGCAAATGTCCAGATGGATTATCCGGGCACTGCATCCTCGCAGAAATGGATATTCGTAAAATTTGAATCCGGAAGCTCAGGCGGTGGATCAGGCACGGGAGATGACTCGGGACAGGGTGGTCAGCCTGGAGATATTTCAGGAGGTGACGGTTCCGGAAGTGGAACCTCGGGAAGCACAACAGCGGCAGTGAAACCTGTAACCAAGCCACATGCAACTAAAATAGTCAAGCTTACCCGTGCAAAGAAAGCGATCACAGTCAAGTGGAAGAAGGTCTCCGGAGTGAATGGCTACCAGATACAGCTGGCAACAAATAAGTCCTTCACTAAAGGTAAGAAGACAGTAAACATCAACAAGAAAAGCACTGTAAGCAAGAAAGTAAAGAAGCTTAAGGCCAAGAAGAAATACTATGTACGCGTCAGGACATACAAGGTCGTTAATGGCACTAAGTACTACTCAGCATGGAGCCCTAAGAAGGCAATCAAGACAAAGTAACTAATATCAATAAGTCCTTTTGTTTTCCGGAATGGATCGTATTAATTGTATTCCTGCATTTGAAATAGGTCACAGAAAACATGATTTGTTTTATTCCTGATTGTATAGCAAGTTAAGGAGAATAGGTATGAATAGGCAAAAGATTTTTATAGTCGTAATCACGCTGATGATGTTGATTGCCTCTGCACAGATTGTTTGTGCAGAAGATGATATACTTTCAGGTGTGTTCCATGGCGTTAACTGGCGTATTACTTCTGAGCATGAACTGATTATAGGAAAGGACGGGTATAATCAGGAATTTGATTATATTGATCCCGATGATGATCTTGATTGGCCATGGAAAGACGCGTTGTTAACAAGTTGCAGATTTGAAGGAAATGTAATAAGCAACGGTGCACTGGACTATATGTTTTATGACTGTAATAGTCTCAAAAGTATTGATTTTACAAACCTCAGCACATCCAATACTACAAGCCTTGAAGGACTTTTCGAAAACTGTAATAAGCTCGCTAGTATCAATTTTGCAGACATTGATACTAGCAAAGTAATTGACTTCTCAGGAATGTTCGATAATTGTAAAAGCCTGAGCAATATAGATCTTTCACAATTTGATACATCGCAAGCAGTTGGTTTTTCGTCAATGTTCAGGGATTGCGACAGCCTGAGCAATATAGATCTTTCAAAACTTGATACATCGAAGGCAGAATCGATGGATTTTATGTTTTCTGGTTGTGGTCAAATAACTGAGTTGGATGTTTCGGGTTTTGATACAAGTAATGTTAGATTTATGGGTAGTATGTTTGAATCGATTCCTTATTTGACTACACTAGATTTGAGCAATTTTGATACAAGCAATGTTGTTCACATGGGCTGGATGTTTCGCGGTTGCTTTAGACTTAAGAACTTAAATATAAGTAGTTTTGATACGAAGAATGTTTTATATATGACGCAAATGTTTGATGGCTGTGAAGACCTCGAATCTCTTGATGTCAGTTCTTTTGATACAAGTAATGTATTAAATATGGAATTATTGTTCTCCAGATGCACGCATCTGAAAGAGTTGGATTTGAGCAGCTTTGATATGAGCTCTGTAACTAACGCAAGTGGTATGATTCAACGTTACAATCTGAAAACACTAATTACTCCTAGAAATGTTAATTTAGACATACCGCTTGGTGGTGTGATGTATGATTTAAATGGCGGACAATATTCAGCATTGCCGAAAAATGGACCGAGCATGGTTCTGGTAAGAGATGAACCTGTATATATAGTGAACAATAATGTAACCGAGGAGATGCTTTACGGCGAATATGCTTATTACCTCAACAATAGAGCATTTAAATCAATTGTTGGAAAGTTGGCGGACGTTGAGTATGAGATCATATGGAATAGAGTAAGTAATCACTTAACGCTATCTGCATTGAAGACTACATTGAGACAAGGAGCGGGTAAAAATTTTATTACTTTTTTAACACATCTGAACGGGAAAACACCACATGAGGATGAACTAGAGGAAGAGATTGCTAGAGAACTAATGCTTACCGTACAAGGAAATGACGACACTCTGACAGAAGTTATAGAATTTAGCAACCAGAATTTTACTTGGATGGACTTCGCATATTCCTTACCTAAGAATTTTTATAAATTCGATTCAGAAATTAAAAAACTTGTCGATAAATATGCTGAGATGTCTGGGAAAAGCAAAACATATTCCGAAAAAGCAGTAAAAAATATACTAAAAGGTCAGAAAAAGTATTCAGATACTTCTGACGATATTATCGATTTGGCACAATACGGAATAGATGCCGGTGATGCGATCATTGCAGGTTTAGCTACCGAACAGATTAATGAAGCAACAGTGGATTATCTCCTTAATGAATTCAGAGATGACAAGGATACTCCGATTTACAGAGGACTTAAACGAATAAAAAATAAGCTTAATGATCCAAGAAGATACGGAGCAGAGTTCTTTGATCATATGATGCAGGATTTAGTTGCTTCTCAGGCCAAGGAACTGATTTCCAAAGGAGTTGATAAATCTACAGGTGGTTTGTTTTTCTTTGGTGATCTCGCGTGCAAAGGGATAAGTTATTTGATTCCTGGTTCAACCATTGATGATATGAACAAATTAGCTATTATCTCACGGAACTATAATATTATTGATAAAGCGTTGATTAAAAAATATGCGGAAATAATTCTAAATTACCGTGATGGACTCGGGAAAGATCCGGCAAAATTGAGGAGCGACTACAAAATCCTTTATACTCTCAAGATGGAAACACTGAAACAGGGTGTTCCTTATGCGGAAAAGGTGGGAACGAAAGAACAGGCAAGAAAAATTAGTATAATCTATGACGGTTGCAGTAGATTGCTAAATTACGATCAGTATATTAAAAATTGTTTAAGAAATGCTAATATGCCGTATGTATACAGGATTGAAAATGGCGTAGCTATCCTTAAGGGTGTTTCTTCGACAGGTAATAGAACACTTCGATCAAAGGCATTACAGAACACTGATGAGGAGTATTCATTCATTGATCTTCCAGAGAAGGTCGATGAATTAAATGTAGCAGCTGTGGACAGCAATGCATTTGATACCGTCACAGATATTAATTATCTATTCATTCCTCAATCTGTAAAGAGTATAGGCGACAATGCTTTCTGTGGATGCTCTGGACTCAGAGAAGTGTTTATTGAAGATGATCCTTCTTTGGGCGAGGAAGTGTTTGTTGATTGCAGCAATGACCTCACGATCAATGCTGGGGAGTCAACAATAGTAAATGAATATGCTGCAGACGCAGGTATCAATACAGATGTAAAAGAACCGGAAGTTGTTGGGATAAAAGTTGATGCTTATCCGGATAAAACTGCTTATGAACTTGATGATGATGCAGATAGTTCAGGCATGAAGGTTTTTGCCATATACCAGGATGGCACAGAGAAAGATGTTACTGAAGATTCAGTTTGCTTCTTCAGAGAAAGAGTGCCGGGCAATTCAAAAGCAGTAATTGCATATATGGGTTTTGAGGAAGAATATGATGTTACGTTCAACAACGCTTGTTCGTATACAATAAAATGTATCGATGAAAAAGGAAATCGCATAAGAAATGACATTTCTGCTGAATCTGAATATGGTCAAATTGTCTCTGTAGATGCGCCTGATGTTGACGGTTATGATCCAATAGAAGCCAACATAGATATCACTGCTGATTATGGTGCTGAAGCGATATTCATATATCATAGAGGCACGGCTATCGACATCAATAATGCATCCGTCACGATTTCTGATTGTGAATATGATGATAACACTTTTGAACCACAGATAATTTTGAAGTATAACGGAAAAGATCTTGTAGAATATAAAGACTATACGGTTCTTTTCAACGTTACACAGAATACGGGAACAGCGTATATAAGTGGGACAGGTGACTATACGGGAGAGATGACTGCATCCTTCCGGGTTGTAAAGAAGTCGAGTGGAACAGATTCAGGCGGACAGACAGTAGAACCTACACCTGGGAGCAGCTCTTCTAACTCAGCCATAACTCATAAAAAAGAGTTAATTGATCTTCCTGCAATCAAGATATTAACGATAAAACCTGCTAAAAAGTCCTTTACAATCAAGTGGAAGAAACTAAGTAAGAAAAACCTTAATAAAATCGCAAAAATCCAGATTCAGTATAGTACAGATAAATCATTTAAGAAAGGCGTTAAAACTGTCACTGTAAAGAAAACAACGATCTCAAAGAAGCTCAAAAAACTTAAGGCAAAGAAAAAATACTATGTCAGGGTCAGGGCCTATAAGAAAGTAGGTAGCGTGGTACATGTCTCCAAGTGGTCTAAACGCAAGCCTGTCAAGACTAAATAGTGAATTGCTCGATGCTGTGGCTATATCTTAAAATGTACAAACAAAGAGGATGCAGTTGAAGTAAGTATGTTTCTCTTATAACTAAAAAATGGGATTGCTTAAGTGAAGAATATCATTATGACATTTTGAATTAATCCAGTTACATTAAAAGATCCCCGGTCAATATGTACCGGGGATCTTCACGTTTTCAGTGCGAGAACTTATTCAGGTGTGCAGGATAGACGCAGTGTTCTGAAAGTGTGTCAGAAAGAACCGTCCCCGATGACACACTTGTGGCTTGATGACACAAAAAGGCGGTGCGTTTTTGTGCCGGGATACAAAAATGCATTTTTTTATTACTGTCAAAAAAACAAAATTTTTTGTTTGTTTTGTTGTATTTTTCAAGCAATCTGTTATACTTAAGAAACACTAAAAAACAATTTATTACATAGAAATACTGTTGAGGATAGGGGATGTAATAGTATAATAGCTATATGCATAGCTATATGTATGAAATATCAGCAGTTATTTTTGTTGGTAGGTTGAATTGTTGCAGTATTGTTAAGGAGGCAATCAAAAATGCAAGAGTATTTGTTATCTCATCTGTATTGGATAAGTCTGTTTGCTTCGATCTGCGCACTCATCTTCGCCTATGCTCAGGCTAAGAAGGTTCTTAACTCTGATGAGGGTACAGACCGGATGAAACAGATATCCAGATTCGTACGTACAGGAGCAAGTGCTTTCCTCAAGCGCCAGTATCGTACAGTAATCATTTTCTTCATTTTCATGTTCTGCGTGCTCTGCGGAATGGCAGCTGCACACAAGCTGACATGGTATGTACCATTCGCATTTATCACAGGCGGTTTCTTCTCCGGTCTTTCGGGCTACATCGGAATGAGCATCGCTACACGTGCTAATGACCGTACAGCATGCGCAGCTCAGCAGAGTCTGAATAAGGGACTCAGAGTTGCATTCTCAGCAGGATCCGTAATGGGATTCACAGTAGTCGGACTCGGACTGCTTGATATTTCTCTGTGGTATGCTCTTCTAGACCTCGTATTCCACGAAACTCTCGAGAACATCACAGCTGCAATGGTAACCTTCGGAATGGGAGCTTCTTCAATGGCACTTTTCGCCCGTGTAGGCGGCGGTATCTTTACAAAGGCTGCTGACGTAGGAGCTGACCTTGTAGGTAAGGTAGAAGCCGGTATCCCTGAGGATGACCCTCGTAACCCTGCTGTAATCGCAGACAACGTTGGAGATAACGTTGGTGACGTAGCAGGTATGGGAGCCGACCTCTATGAATCCTATGTTGGTTCCATGGTTTCCACATGCGCACTTGGTGCTATCGCATTCTATGCATCCGGTCTCGGAGTTAAGTCTGTAGCTCTGCCGCTTCTTATGGCAGCTGTCGGAGTAGTATTCTCGATAATCGGCTCATTCTTCGTACAGACTAAGGAAGGCGCAAGCCAGAAGAACCTTCTCGCAGCTCTCCGCCGCGGAACTAACTTCTCGGCTATTGCTACTGCAATTTTCTCATTCATCCTCGTATGGTGGCTCTTCGGAAAAGAGTTCTACGGACTCTATCTTGCTATCATCGCAGGACTTGCTGCAGGCGTTCTGATCGGACTCTGCACAGAGTACTACACTTCAGATACTTACAAGCCTACTCAGAAGATCGCTGAGTCTTCTCAGACAGGTACCGCTACACTTATCATCAGCGGACTCGGCACAGGAATGATGTCAACAACTCTGCCGATCCTCATCGTAGGTGCAGCTATTATTATCGCATACTACTGCTCAGGACTTTGCCCTGTAGACGTTGCTCCATCAAGCATCGGACTCTATGGTATTTCCCTCGCTGCTGTAGGAATGCTTTCAACACTCGGTATCACACTTGCTACAGACGCTTACGGACCTGTTGCTGATAATGCCGGCGGTATCGCTGAAATGGCAGGACTTCCACCTGAAGTTCGTCAGAGAACAGATGCTCTTGACTCACTCGGCAACACAACAGCTGCTACAGGTAAGGGCTTCGCTATCGGTTCTGCTGGAATGACAGCTCTCGCTCTGATCGCTAACTTCAAAGAGAAACTGCTCGTTTACATGCCTGATGGACAGGATCTGCAGCTCAACCTGCTCGACCCTAAGGTCCTCGTCGGACTCTTCATCGGCGCTTGCCTGCCGTTCCTCTTCTCAGCTCTGACAATGGGTGCTGTTAACCGTGCCGCTCAGAGCGTAGTAGTAGAAGTAAGACGTCAGTTCAAGGAGATCCCTGGACTTATGGAAGGTAAAGCAGAAGCTGACTATGCTCGTTGTGTAGACCTCTGCTCAAAGGCTTCACTCAAGGAAATGATTCTCCCTGCTTGCGTAGGTATCGCAGCTCCTATCATCACAGGACTTATCCTCGGAGGACTCGGAGTAGTCGGAATGCTCTGCGGTGCTACTGTTTCCGGATTTATCATGGCTATCTTCATGGCTAACTCCGGTGGAGCATGGGACAATGCTAAGAAGTACATCGAAGCTGGTAACTTTGGCGGCAAGGGCAGCGATAACCATAAGGCTGCTGTAGTCGGCGACACGATCGGCGACCCGTTCAAGGATACATCCGGCCCATCGATCAACATCCTGATCAAGCTCGTATCCATGGTATCCATCGTATTTGCAGGCCTTATCGCTTCAGTAAGTCTGCTGTAATAACTGTATACGAATAAAGCAAAAAGCCCCGGCCTGATGGTCGGGGCTTTGATATGAAGAGAGGACATAATAATGAATGCCGTAATTGCACTTAGAGATTATGCACTGGCAAAGGGACTGATCGAACAGGGGGAGGAGATCTGGGCCGTCAACACGATCCTTGATGTGTTGAAAGCAGATTCGCTGCCTGAGATCGAAATAGACGAAAAGGCTGAACTCTCAGAGATACTTGATGCTTTGACTGACTATGCATTTGCAAATGGTGTCATCGCTGAGAATTCCATCGTTTACAGAGATCTGTTCGATACGGAGATAATGGGGAGGATCACACCGCGTCCTGCGGCTGTAAGAAAAGAGTTCGCTGAGAGATATGAATCAGACCCTGAAGACGCTACCAACTGGTATTACGACTTCAGCAGAGATACGAATTACATCAGACGTGACCGTATAAGGAGAGACGTCAAATGGAAATCTCCGACGGAATACGGCGAGCTCGACATCACTATCAATTTGTCCAAACCGGAGAAAGACCCTAAGGCGATTGCAGCTGCAAGAGATCTTCCGGTATCCGCATATCCTCTTTGCCAGCTCTGCGCTGAAAATGAAGGATATGCAGGGAGAGTCAATCATCCTGCGAGACAGAACCACAGGATCGTTCCGGTAACTATCAACGGCTCACAATGGTTCCTGCAGTATTCTCCATACGTTTACTACAATGAACACTGCATTTGCTTTAACAGTGAACATACACCGATGAAGATCGACAGAGCGTGCTTTGGCAAACTCCTGGATTTTGTAAGACAGTTCCCGCACTATTTTGTAGGTTCTAATGCCGATCTTCCAATTGTAGGCGGGTCGATCCTGGCTCATGACCATTTCCAGGGCGGAAGGTACACATTCGCGATGGCTAAGGCAGAAATTGAGACACCTTTTGTATTCAAAGGCTTTGAAGATGTAAAAGCGGGGATCGTGAAGTGGCCTATGTCCGTTCTTAGAATAGCTTCGGAAGATCCTGCAAGACTTATCGAACTTGCTGACCACGTTCTTTCAGCATGGAGAGAATATACCGATGAATCTGCTCTTATTTTCGCAGAGACTGACGGAACTCCTCATAACACGATCACGCCGATCGCCAGAAGGAGAGGGGAACTATACGAACTCGATCTGGTTCTCAGAAACAATATTACGACTGATGAACATCCTCTTGGTGTCTATCATCCTCATTCAGAACTTCATCATATCAAGAAGGAGAATATCGGACTCATAGAGGTCATGGGACTTGCGGTACTTCCTGCAAGACTGAAGAGCGAGCTTGAAGCAGTAGCGAGAGCACTTGTAAGCGGTGCCGACCTCAAGGCGGATGAACTCACAGCTAAACATGCAGCATGGGCGGAATCGTTCAGAAGCAATTATGAGATAAATGAAAGCAATGCTCTTGACATAGTCAAAAAAGAAACCGGCATCGTTTTCTCCAAGGTACTCGAACATGCGGGAGTGTACAAGAGAGACGAAGCCGGCAAAGCTGCTTTTATCAGATTTCTGGATACGATCTGACGTATCCTTACTATTCAAGAAACATTTCCAGACGGGCTTTTCCGTCGTAATATTTGAGACAACCCATAGAGCCGTTGATGATCGTCATCGACGGCTTTGTGTGTCCTATGTCAGCGCCCCAGATGACAGGAACGTCCATTTCACCGAATACTCTTTCGAGTTGCTCGAGATAGTCGATGTCAGTTGCATCGCCCGGGAAGCAAACGCGCCCGAAGATAACAGCTCGTGCATCATCGAAGAGTCCCATTAATTTCATTTTGACCATAGCATAGAACAGATTCATAGGATTCAGTTCGAAGTTGTCGAAGAACCAGATGAATCCGTCATCCTTATACCTTTCTGTGAATCCTTTAAGATCCTCATATGGAGTTCCGATGACCCAGTCGATAACATCTATGCACCCGCCGATCAGTCTGCCTGTAACATCCAGATAATCATCTTCGTAGAATTCTCCGTCGTATGTACGCAGTAATGACCATTCTACAGGAGCATCCATGACATAACATCCTGCTTCTTCATCAAATCCTGATGCAGAGTATTCTTCATAGGAATCCTGCGGAGTGATGTATCCTGTCAGGATCTCGAGTGCTTTGACCTGAAACTCATGGAGCGGTCTCCAGTCCCAGGCACCT
The DNA here is from genome assembly GCA_017403955.1 of Mogibacterium sp. Lineage (GTDB taxonomy): Bacteria > Bacillota > Clostridia > Peptostreptococcales > Anaerovoracaceae > Crickella. Next base: position 43,519 of record JAFRDH010000010.1, on the reverse strand, counting down.
GCATTCACGCCGTAGATCGTTGCAATATCCAGCTTTGTAGTGAGGAGCATTTCGATAGCTGTAGGATCTGAATAACCGGAAAACCATTTAGGCTTGGCACTGACCAGTTCCTGATCGATGTAAGGAAGCATCTCCACAGTGAAGTCGCCTCCGGACGCACTCATTACTATTGATATATCATCATCCGCAAAGAGACTGTTGAATTCCTCCCCGCGAATCCATGCAGGAGCAGAAGGGCAGTCATCATTCCTCACACTGTCAGTTTCATATGTGTTAAGACCGATTTCATGGAATACTTCCATAGAAAGATCGAATGACTCTGACTTGCCGCCTACACCTGCGCTCGGAGCGCAAATACCGATAACATCGCCTTCTTGAGGGAACTTAGGATAAAACATTTCAACCTCCGATATTCTGTGAATAATAACACAGCTATTATAATTCTAAATGGCAGTAATGGCTATATAATTTCGAAAAAGTTAGTTAAGCTTTTCTTAATCAAAGTGCAAAAGTGTTTTGAACTTATTAAAGAACATCCAAGCTTTTTTTAACAAAATACGTGGTAAAAAAACCCCTAGCCAGATGAAACCAGAAGGCAGGAAAATCAGTCCGTATCCTATGCAAAACTGCATAGAGAACTTGAAATCCTTGACATTGCTGAATCCTAATATTCTTATATATTTTTTCTTATTATTTGGAAGAATATGGTGTTTGACTGTTGAAGTTCGTTATATTTTTATCTATAATTAATGTGGTATAGGTTAATTTGATAACTAGATTTGTCATGCTTTTTTATCTGTGCGATAATTAACCATACATACTAATGCAGATGTAGTAGACGTTGAAGTAATGTAAAGTATTTAAGGAGGATCAGGCAGATGAAAGTATCGAGCGTTCCTTTTAAAGGAACTAAGGAACAGGAAGCTAAGCTGCTTGAAGTAATCGCTAAGTACAAGGGACAGAAGGGCGCTCTTATGCCAATCATGCAGGAGGCACAGGAGATTTACGGATACCTTCCATACCAGGTACAGAAGATTATTTCTGACGAGACTGGCATTCCAATCGAGAAAATCTATGGTGTAGCTACTTTCTATGCACAGTTTTCGATGTCGCCTAAGGGCAAGTATGTTGTTGCGATGTGTCTCGGAACAGCTTGCTATGTAAAAGGTGCAGGAGCTATTCTCGAAGAGATCGAGAAGGTTCTTGGTATCGAGGACGGTGAATGTACATCAGACGGCAAATTCTCGTTGGAAGTTTGTCGTTGCGTTGGAGCATGTGGACTCGCACCTGTTATGATCGTTGACGGAGATGTATATGGTAAGATGACACCGGACAGAGTAGCCGGAGTTCTCTCCAAATACGAGTAACGCATAATGGAGGTAAGTCATGAAAACACTGCAAGATTTAAAAGACATCAAGGCGGCGAAGCATGGCCAGATCGATATCAGGTTCAATCCTGATACTGCTGAAGCTGCTGAAAAAATCTACGTTCTCGTATGCGGAGGTACCGGATGTACTTCCAACCACAGCTGGGAGATCATGGAAGAGCTGAACAAGCTCATCGATGCTGCCGGCAAGAAGGACGAGGTCGAAATCATTCAGACAGGCTGTCAGGGTCTGTGCGCTAAGGGACCTATCATGGTCGTTCATCCTGGAAACGTTTTCTATCAGGAAGTAAAGCCTGAGATGGTAGACAGAATCTTCGAAGAGCACATCCTCGGCGGAACACCTGTTGAAGAATATCTCATGGTAGAAGAACTCTCAAACGGCGAGAAGATCCCGTATGTAGAGTCCGCATTCTACAACAATCAGCTCAGAATGGCACTCCGTAACTGCGGTAAGATCGACCCTGAGAACATCGACGAGTACATTGCAAGAGACGGTTATCAGGCGCTTGCTAAGGCACTCAATGAGATGACACCTGATGAAGTTATTCAGGAAGTTGTCGATTCAGGTCTCAGAGGAAGAGGAGGCGGCGGATTCCCTACAGGAAGAAAATGGATGTTCGCTTCTGCTAACAGGGGCAAGGTCCAGAAGTATGTTGCCTGCAACGCCGACGAAGGTGACCCGGGCGCATTCATGGATCGTTCCATCCTTGAGGGAGACCCTCACTCAATTCTTGAGGCTATGGCAATCGCAGGCTATGCTATCGGAGCAAGCCAGGGCTATATCTACGTAAGAGCAGAGTATCCTATCGCTGTAGACAGACTTAAGATCGCTCTCGATCAGGCCAGAGAATACGGCCTCCTCGGCAAGAACATCTTCGGTTCAGGATTTGACTTTGACGTAGATCTCAGACTCGGTGCCGGCGCATTCGTATGCGGCGAAGAAACAGCTCTTATGACATCGATCGAGGGCAACAGAGGTGAGCCTCGTCCACGTCCTCCATTCCCTGCTGTAAAGGGACTGTTCTCAGCACCTACAGTTCTCAACAACGTTGAGACATATGCTAATATTCCACAGATCATCCTTAACGGTGCAAGCTGGTTCAATCAGTATGGTACTGAAACATCCAAGGGAACCAAGGTATTCGCTCTTGGCGGTAAGGTTAACAACACCGGCCTTGTAGAAGTTCCTATGGGTGCTACACTCAGACAGGTAGTAGAAGAGATCGGCGGCGGCGTTCCAAACGGAAAGAAATTCAAAGCTGCTCAGACCGGCGGACCTTCCGGCGGATGTATCCCTGCTAAGTCATATGACGTACCTATCGACTATGAATCACTGAAGGCTATCGGTTCCATGATGGGATCCGGCGGAATGATCGTACTCGACGAAGACAACTGCATGGTAGATATCGCTAAGTTCTATCTCGGATTCACAGTAAGCGAATCCTGCGGAAAGTGCACACCTTGCAGAATCGGTACAAGACGTATGCTCGAGATCCTTGAGAAGATCTCCGAAGGAAGAGGCGAGCTTGAAGACCTCGACAAGCTGGATGAGCTTGCTCATTACATTCAGGCTAACGCTCTGTGCGGACTCGGACAGACTGCGCCTAACCCGATTCTTTCAACAATCGAGCACTTCAGAGATGAGTATGAAGCTCATATCGTAGAGAAGAGATGTCCTGCAGGCGTCTGCAAAGCTCTCCTCAATTACCAGATCGATCCTGATAAGTGCAAGGGCTGCACAAAGTGCGCTCGCAACTGCCCGGTTGGCGCTATTTCAGGAGCTGTCAAGCAGCCACACGTTATCGATACATCGAAGTGCATCAAGTGCGGTGCTTGTATGGAGAACTGCGCATTCGGTGCAATAAGCAGAAAGTAACAGGAGGTGAGAACTATGGCAGATATTAAAGTAACAGTTGACAATATTACGGTTACTGTACCAGAAGGTTCCACCTTGCTGGATGCAGCCCATAAGGCGGGCATCGACGTACCTACACTGTGCTATCTGAGAGGCATCAACGAGATCGGTGCCTGCAGAATGTGCGTATGTGAAGTAGAAGGAGCTAGAGCTCTTGTCGCTGCCTGCGTATATCCTTGCACAGACGGAATGGTAGCTCATACCAACACCGAGAAGATCAAGGATTACAGACGTAAAACACTCCAGCTGATCCTGTCCGATCACGATCAGGACTGCCTCGGATGTGTACGCAGCACAAACTGCGAACTTCAGGCACTCTGCAAGAGATACGGTGTTGAAAACACAGAGTATTATGCAGGCTACAAGAATGAGTTCACAATCGATGCTTCTTCGCCATCTATCGTAAGAGATAATAACAAGTGCATCCTCTGCAGAAGATGTACTGCTGCATGCGAGAAGTATCAGAGCATCGGCGTTATCGGCGCTAATGCAAGAGGTTTCGACACACATATCGGAAGCGCATTTGAACTTCCTCTCGCTGAGACTTCCTGCGTAAACTGCGGTCAGTGTATCGTAGCTTGCCCTGTTGGAGCTCTCCACGAGAACGATTCTACAGCTGCTGTTAAGGCTGCTCTCGCAGACCCAACAAAGCACGTAGTAGTTCAGGCTGCTCCATCCGTAAGAGTCGGACTCGGCGAATGCTTCGGTATGCCAATCGGCGCTGAGGTTGAAGGAAAGCTTGCTGCAGGTATGAGAAGACTCGGATTCGACGCTGTATTTGATACAAACTTCTCCGCTGACCTCACAATCGTTGAGGAAGCTAACGAGCTGATTGGCAGAGTAACAAACGGCGGCGTACTTCCGATGATCACTTCATGCTCACCTGGATGGATCAAGTTCATCGAGCATTACTATCCTGAACTTCTTCCTAACGTTTCTTCCTGCAAGTCACCGCAGCAGATGTTCGGTGCTGTAGTTAAGACATACTACGCAGAGAAGAAGGGCATTGATCCTAAGGATATCGTTTCCGTATCGGTAATGCCATGTACAGCTAAGAAGTTCGAGTGCGGCAGAGACGATCAGTCTGCAGCCGGCCCTGGAATCCCTGATGTCGATTACGCTCTGACAACAAGAGAACTCGGCAGAATGATCAGCGAAGCAGGTATCGACTTCGTTAATCTCCCTGACGAACCTTATGATGATCCTCTGGGCGAGAGCACAGGTGCTGCTGTTATCTTCGGAGCAACAGGCGGTGTTATGGAAGCTGCTCTCAGAACAGCTGTTGAATGGATCACAGGAGAGAAGTTCGGTAAGGATCTCCTTGAGTTCCAGGATGTTCGTGGTGTTGAAGGCGTTAAGGAAGCAAGCTACAAGGTTGGCGGACTTGAAGTCAGCGTTGCTGTTGCATCCGGCCTTGCAAATGCACGTAAGGTACTTGAAATGGTCAAGTCCGGTGAGAAGAACTACACATTCATCGAGATCATGGCTTGCCCAGGCGGCTGCGTAAACGGCGGCGGACAGCCAATCGTTCCATCCAAGATCAAGAACTTCATGGATGTTCGTGAAGTAAGAGCTAAGGGCCTCTATGACCTCGATGCTGACAGACCTCTGAGAAGATCTCACGAGAATCCAAGCATCATCAAGCTCTATGATGAATGGTATGGCTCATATGGCAGTGAGAAGGCACATCATGCACTCCACACTTCATACGTAGCAAGAAAGGTCAATGCTGATCACGAATAATCACAATCTTTACAAAGATTTATATCAGAGTCCCGTTCTTAATTGAGCGGGACTCTTACTTTATATGCTCATTCATGCTATAATGCGTAATTGGATGCATGTTTATGCATTCCGATATTATTTTTTTGGAGGTTTTAGATGATTCACGATAATGCATGGACTACTTATTCGGATGCTGATCTTGCTGAACTCGAGAAGCTCAGCAGAGATTATATCAGCTTCCTTAACAAGGGTAAGACTGAACGTGAGTGTACGGATGAGCTGATCGCTCTTGCAGAAGCTCATGGGTACAGAAATCTCGAAGAGGTTATTGCTAATGATGAGGCCCTCGCTGCAGGCAGCAAAGTATATGCAGTCAATATGGGTAAGTCAATGATGATGCTCAACATTGGTGAGGATATCGTCAGGGATGGAATGAATATCCTCGGTGCTCACATAGATTCACCGAGACTTGACATCAAGCAGGTTCCTCTTTATGAGAGTGATGAACTCGCATATCTCAATACGCAGTATTATGGGGGAGTTAAAAAATACCAGTATGTAGCTATGCCGCTTGCTCTTCACGGAGTTGTAGCAAAGACCGATGGAACTGTTGTAAAAATCAGCATTGGAGAGAAGCCTGATGATCCTGTTTTCTTCATCAGTGACATTCTGATTCACCTTGCTCAGGACCAGCTGCAGAAAGTAGCCGCCAAAGTGATTGAAGGTGAAGACCTTGATATTTTGGTTGGTACGAAGCCTCTTCAGGGAGAAGAAAAGGATGCTGTAAAGGCTGCAGTTCTTTCACTTCTCAAGGACGAATATGGGATCGAAGAGGATGATTTTATTTCAGCAGAGATCGAAGCAGTTCCTGCAGGCAAGGCAAGAGAAGCCGGCTTTGACCGCAGCATGATCCTCGGATATGGTCATGATGACAGATGCTGCGCATATCCTTCAGCTGCAGCTATGACAGATGTACCTGAAGTCAAAGTCACTGCATGTGGATTGTTTGTAGATAAAGAAGAGATCGGAAGTGTCGGCGCAACAGGAATGGAATCTCATTTCTTCGAAGACATGATGAGAGAAGTCCTTGACAGAATGGGAATCTACAGCGAACTCAACCTCACAAGATGTCTCAGAAACAGCAGAATGCTCTCATCCGATGTAAGTGCTGCATATGATCCGCTTTATGCAGACAAATTCGAAAAGCAGAATGCTGCTAAGTTCGGACATGGCCTTGTATTCAACAAATATACAGGCGGCAGGGGCAAGTCCGGTTCAAACGATGCTAACGCTGAATATATCGCAAAACTGCGCAAGATTTTCGATGATAACAAAGTCGTTTACCAGACAGCAGAGCTTGGCAAGGTAGATGTCGGCGGAGGCGGAACTATCGCATATATTCTTTCACTCTATGGCATGCAGGTCATCGACAGCGGAATTCCGGTGCTTTCAATGCATGCTCCATGGGAAACTATAACAAAGTGCGACCTCTACGAAGCATACAAAGGATACAAGGCATTTCTTAAGCACGCTGAATAAATAATATGTGGCACGCTAAACTAATAACTTTTCTGATGTCTATGATACCGGTAATCGAACTGAGAGGGGCGATTCCTTACGGAGTCGTTGCCGGTCTTAGTGTGCATACAGCTTTCATACTTGCTGTCATCGGAAACTTGCTCCCGATCCCGTTTCTGATAGTTTTTACCCGCAAGGTCTTCGAATGGCTCAGAACCAAGAGCGAGAGACTGAACAGGATGGTCGAGAAACTCGAGAGAAAAGCAGAAGCGAAAAGGGATATAGTTGAGAAATATAAATTCCTGGGTCTGATGATACTTGTAGCGATACCGCTGCCGGGTACCGGAGCATGGACAGGTGCGCTTGTCGCAGCGATGATGGATATGAGGCTCAAGAGGGCGATGCCGGCCATTATAGTTGGAGTACTTGTTGCCGGAGTGATCGTAACGACACTGACATATGGAGCCGGAGCGTTATTCTCCTGAAAAGAAAACAAAAAGAAGCACCCATTCAGCGATGAACTGAATGGGTGTTTTTCTTGTGTCGATCTGACTCGTTTCTTACTTCTTGCCGAGCTCCTGAGCTCTTTCCGTTGCTTTTCCGACTGTGTCGATGAATGCGCCTCTTACTCCGTGATCTTCAAGAGTTTTGATACCAACGATAGTATTGCCGCCAGGTGAGCAGACCATGTCCTTAAGTTCACCCGGATGCTTACCTGTCTCGAGGACCATTTTGGCAGCACCGTAAACTGTCTGGGCTGCGAGCTTCATTGCTGTAGGTCTCGGAAGTCCCTTAAGAACGCCGCCGTCTGCAAGAGCCTCAATAACGAGATAGATATAAGCCGGGCCTGCTCCGGAGAGTCCGCAAGCTGTATCGATGAGGTGTTCAGGCATCCACTCAACAATACCAATGGATGTGAACAGCTTCTCTGCAAAATCTTTTTCATCTGTAGTGAGGTCAGTCTCAGAATCGAGAGCAAATGCGCCTGCGCCAACAAGGGCAGGAGTATTAGGCATAAGTCTGAGAAGTCTGAAATCGCCCTTTGTCCATGAACGGATCGTCTCAGTGGTAAGACCTGCCATGATAGAAATAAGAGCCTTTCCATCAACTGAATCTTCCAGCTGAGCAAGACCGCCCTGAGCATACTGAGGCTTGAGTGCCACTACTACGATATCAGATGATTCACCAAGCTCTGTAGCAGATTCTACTATATTGCAGCCAAGAGCTTTGTATTTCTCTTTGATCGCAACGGCAAGATCGTAAACGTAAGCATCTTCAGGTCTGATAACGCCAGTTTCGATAGCGCCGGAAAGAATAGCGCCGCCCATGGCACCTGCACCGAAAAATCCTATTTTCATATATTTAACCTCCGAATTATAATTGCCATTATTTATTGTACCGTAGTCCAAACTTGAGTACAGTGTTATTATCATCCTTTATTTATGTTATGTCAAGAAGCGTATTGGGGTCATTTTAAAAAGGTGAGAAGAACATAAAAAAGGCGGGCGGATAACAATCAGATACTGCTTAATAGAACAATAAGCAGATACAGAATGCAAATGCCCGCTATATAACACTGCTCGCAAATTGGGCGAGCAGTGGAATGAAACGCTGTTAGTTGAGATATCTGAATACGCCTTTGACTTTGCCGACTACAACTACATCTTTCGCGATAATAGGTTCCATGTAGTCGTTCTCAGGCTGCAGTCTGATATGATCGCTTTCTTTGAAGAATCTCTTGACCGTTGCTCCGGAATCGAAGCCGTCATTGACAAGTGCTACAACGATCTCACCATTGTTTGCCTCATGAGATTCCTGAACGATGAGATAGTCTCCGTCATTGATCCCGACGTTGACCATACTGTCACCATGAACTGTGAGAATGAAGTTGTTGCCAGGACCAATGAATCTTGCAGGCATCGGCATCTCGTCGACTATGTTCTGTTCGGCAAGTATAGGTTCTCCGGCAGCTACGCGGCCGATCACCGGGAGTGATACTGTGTTGATATCATCGGTAACAGGCGTCTTGATGTATTCGTTGCTGACAGGAAGAACTGTACGAGGTTTCGAAGGGTCCTTACGTACAAGACCTTTGTCTTCCAATACTTTGATGTCGCTGTGGACTGTTGAAGTAGACTTGATGTCAAGAGCCTGACAAATCTCTCTGACTGTAGGGGAGTAGCCCTTTGCAGCAATAGTCTTCTTCATGAAATCCAGAATCTCATTCTGGCGCTGTTCGCTCTTCTTCATATCGAATCTCCTTTGGCTATAGCTTATAGGCGTGATCTACCAGATCATTGATATTAAGCTCTGAACCATATTCATTCCAGTCATCGTAAATCCTTCCGTTCTGACGAATGATAATATCACCAACGATACCATCGACCTTGGCAAAAGGAAGGGTCTTGTGATATGTGATCTTGCTGCCTTCGCGCTCAAAAACAAAACCTGTTCTGAAGCGTTCCTTCTCAAGAGGATACTTGTATTCACAGATATCTGATATCAACTTGAAAAGGTTGTCATTCTCTGTATCGAATACGTTCTCGAGGTTCAGGTAGGAGTAATTAGCTCTGAGCTGGATCTCATGACCTTTGAATCTGTTCAGAAATGCTATAAGCTTGTCTCTTGTGGAAGGATCCTTAGCGTCTTCGAATACTACACAGTTGATTCTTGTTCTGAATTTGAGAAGATCGAAAATCTCATCCGGACACTCTTTGACATAATGCTTGAGATGTCTGGAAACATTGATACAGCTGATACGGTCTGCATACTTGTTGAGAACAGCAGCTACATCTTCGATCGTCTTTCCTTCCGGAACAGGGAGTGTAGTGTTGATATAAATGTGATGTCCGTCCTCGATATGATCGAGAATATCCTGAAGGGATTCAAGCTCTGCAAGAGGTTCGCCTCCGGTCAGTACTACATCATTGTGAGGAAAAATTCTGTTCATCAGATCCAGAGCTCTGTAACATCTCTGGATATCAAATCCGGACGTGTCCCTATATTCCTTCTTGTTAACACAGAAAGGGCAAGCGTTGTTGCAGTCGTAAGGGACAAACATTGTGACGGTAGGTCCTACTTTGGGAAAAACTTTGTTCATTCTAGGTACAATCTCCAATAAGAGTGGGGAAACCCCATTCGATATAGTGTGTTTTATTATGCCGAAATAACGGTTTCCTTATTATAGCACTCGAACAATTGTTTGTAAATAACTGCGACGATAGTTATTCAATTGACAACCATTGTGTATTTTTGAACGTTTTGCGAATTGTTTTTGTGCAATTTTATATGCATTTAATGTATACTATGAATGATACATTTTGCGTAATATGGCGGGGAAAGTGTGAAGAAGAACAACAAAGTTTTGAATTTCATAGTTACCGCAGTGCTTCTTATGGCACTGTGGTTTGTTATGTCCGGGAAGACTGAGACAAAATTCCTCATCCTCGGTGCTTTGTCAAGTATTCTGATCGCTTTTGCATGCACGAAGACACTCAATATGAAGGGCGCTCTTACTGACAGGACGTACTATCTGCTTGCAGTCAATCCTGTCAAATTCATAATGTATCTTGGCTGGCTGATCTATCAGATCATCAAGTCCGCAGTCTATGTTTCAGGTGTTACTCTTTTCAGACGCTCTGAAGTTGAGCCGAGCATCGCGTGGTTCATGGCAGATTATGATAATCCTTCTGCCAGAGCGATACTTGCTAACTCTATTACTCTTACTCCGGGAACAATCACCATAGACATTACGGAAAGCGGTATTTTCTCTGTGCACGCTCTCACAAGGAGTGTCAGAGAGGGCCTCCTCGATGGTACTATGCAGAATAAAGTTGCGTGGCTCTATGGGGAAACGATCAATTTCCGCCCGGTAGATGAGTCTGAAGTACCGGAACACATTGTGAAACAAGAAGAGAATTATGCTCCTAAGAGATTTATAGTCAGGAGGAAAAAAGCATGATGACAGGTTTCTGGCAGCTGGTGCTGATAGGACTGGTGCTGATACTTGTTGCAATGCTGGTCCTCATGTTTGTCAGGAAAACAACTCTGGACAAACTGAATTACATATTCGCAATGAATACGGTCATTGTCCTTCTGATCCTGACCGTAGGTTTTATTGACGGAAGAGAGGATATGTATATTGATATCGCAATGAGCTATTCCATCCTCGGTTTCGTCACATCGGTTATACTTGCCAAGTATATAGGAGGGCGTAAGAGATGACAGTATTACAGTTACTTACGATCGTCCTATCGGTGGCAGGTCTTTTGTTCATTTCTTTTGCACTGATCGGTATCATCAGATTCCCTGACTTTTTCACCAGACTTCATGCACAGGGAATAGGAGATACGCTTGGGGCTTTGCTGATTATGACCGGAATGATCCTGATGACAGGCTTTAACCTTTTGTCACTCAAGATCCTTCTGATTTTCTTCATTATCGTTCTGACCAATCCGCTTGGCACGAATCTTATGATGATAGCGGCGATTCGCAGAGATGATTATCTGGACTACAACAGTACAGCATCGGGCAAATCTACTGAAAGACAGCCTTCTGATGAGCCTGTGATCGAGATGGATGAACTGCGCAAGACTCCTGATACAACGGAGCCAATACTTGAAGAGAAGGAACCGGCTAAACTGGAAAAGAAAGAAATCGAATCAACTGTAAAAGAGCCTTCTGCGGAAGAATCCGAACAGAAGGGTACTGAAGAGACTCCTGAAAAGCCGGCTGAAAAGAAGTCTCAGCCGAGGAAGAGAAATAACAGGAGACGCAATCAGGGCAAGAAGAAGCCAGATAAACCTGCAGAAACAGACAGCACTGAGACTAAGAGCGAAGTCAAGCAGGAAGCAGATACCAAGACTTCAGATAATAAGACTTCTGACAATAAGCCATCTGACAACAAAGGAAGCAGTTCCGGCAGGAAGCGCAGGAACTCATCCGGCAAGAAGAGATCTTCAGGAAGCAAGAAACCTGCAGAAACAGACAACACTGAGACTAAGAACGAAGTCAAGCAGGATCCTGCAAGTAAGACTTCCGATAATAAGACTTCTGAAAACAAGACTTCTGACAACAAAGGAAGCAATTCCGGCAAGAAGCGCAGAAATTCATCCGGCAGAAAGAGATCTCCAGGAAACAAGAAGCCTGCGGACAAGGACAGCGCTGAGGCAAAGAATGAAGTCAAGCAGGAAACTGCAAGTAAGACTCCTGAGAAAAGGGCGTCTGAGAACAAGACATCTGAAAACAAGCCTTCTGAAAATAAGGGGAGCAATTCCGGCAAGAAACGCAGGAATTCATCCGGCAGGAAGAGATCTTCAGGAAACAAGAAGTCCGGCAATAAGCAGTCCGGAGATAACAAGAACAAGAATACAGATACAGATAATTAATTAAAGGACGAACCGATGACACTGATACTTGAAGCAATTCTGCTGCTCGGACTCATTGGAATAACAGTAGCGATCATATTCGGCAAAGATCTTATGACCTCTGTCGTTATTTACTGTGCTTTCAGTTTCATCACTATGTTCCTTTATATAGTTATGGGAGCTCCTGACGTAGCCTTCACAGAAGCAGTTATCGGAGTTATCTCAACAGTATTTTTCATTATCATTCTCAGATCGGTCAACAGGAAGACCAAATAACATTACATGAGGAAAGTATTGACAATTATCATGTTAATAGTGGTGATCACCGTACCGTTCATTGCGTTCGATGTATTGCCGGCAATAGGGGACCCTGAGTCGCCCCCTAATTCTCATGTGTCTGATTATTATATTGAACATGCTATCGATGAGTGCAATTCTCCTAATATGGTAACTGCAGTTATTGTAGACTACAGGGCTTTCGATACTATGTTCGAGACAACAGTAATGTTCCTTGCCGGCATCTCGGTCGTTCTCATCATGGCCAACAAACCGCGCAGAAGAATTCCGTCGCCGGGAGATTTCAAACGGACAAGGAATACAGGCGGTACTCCGATTTATCAGACGATCAACAAAGACGTAATGATCTCAACGATCGAGCCGCTGATACTCATATACGCAATGTATGTACTGTTCCATGGAGAAGTCAGTCTCGGAGGAGGTTTCCAGGCAGGAGCCCTGATAGGAATGACTTATCTGCTGGATGTCATGGCAGTCAAGAGAGATAAACCGATCATGAACCTTACCAAGTTCATGTCTGCCGCAATAGCCGGCCTTGGGCCTTTCATCTACGCACTGACAGGAATCATCTGCTTCATAGGCGGAGGCCTTTATCTGCAGTACAACAAGTTGCCTTTCAACATCCACGAAGCTGAGCTTCATTCAATCGGCATCACCGCAGTTGAGATCGGAGTCACGATAGGTGTTGCCGGTACGATCATCACAATTCTGAACGCCCTCAGGGAGAGGATATCATTCGATGATGACAACGATTAATGCATTTCTGGCTGCAAAAGGAATATATTTGCTCACACTGATCCTGCTTTCACTCGGAGCGGCAGGCATTATTGTGTGCAACAATTATATGAAGAAACTTATCTGCATGAATGTCATGCAGGTAGCGGTCATCTTCTTCTTCCTTTGCTTCGGACAGAAAACGGGAGGTACGATCCCTGTTGCACTAAGCGAAGTCGTCAAAGCTTCAGAATATATCAATCCGCTGCCTCACGGACTGATGCTGACAGCTATCGTTGTCAGCCTTGGTACTACAGGCGTCGGATTATCATTGCTTTTCAGAATTACTGAGAAATACGGCACGATCGAAGAAGACGATCTTATCAGACGAGAGAATAAAACAAAAACAGGAGAGAAGGAGTGAAGGAAAATATACCTGTATTGATAATATTGCTCCCGCTCTGCTCGGCACTTTTATGTCTTCTGCTCACAGGACTACATAAACGCCTCGGGCGTGCTCTTGTTGTGCTTGCGACTGCAGGCTCTCTTGTGCTGTCTGTTATTCAGCTCAGGACAGTTATTACTGAAGGAACGATCCACTATGCGGTAGGGGGATATGAGCCGCCGTTCGGGATCGAGCTCGTCATAGATTCACTTAACGCTTTGATCATTGTCATGATCTCTATCATCGGCTTCCTGACCGTTCTGTTTGCAGAGAATTTCGGTGATGACAGACCTGTAGTAAAAGGCAGTGCCAACGCTATTCTCGCTTTGCTCATTACAGGACTTCTGGGAATGACATCGACAGGGGACATGTTCAACCTGTATGTTTTCCTGGAGATCACATCATTGTCTGCATATTGCCTTATCGCGATGGGCGGCAGCAAGGGCGTTGTCTCCGCATATCGTTATATGCTGGTAGGTACTATAGCTGCTACGTTCTATCTTCTGGGGATCGGCATATTATATTCAGCGACAGGGACTCTTAATATGGGCGATCTGTCCGCGATCCTCAATAAAGGCGGATATGACGATGTGATGCTGGTTTCGATGAGCTTCCTGATAGCGGCATTCGGTATCAAAATGGCTCTTTTCCCGTTCCACGGATGGCAGCCGTCAGCATATACACATGCTGAACCGGGCACGAGGCCTCTTATCACCGGAGTAATGGGCAAGATACCTGCTCTTGCGATGTTCAGGTATTTCTACTGTATCTATGGCACAGATTATATATATGTCAAATACCTGCTCATTCTTCTTGGGGTGTTCTCAGTATTCGGCATGCTATACGGTTCGCTCATGGCTATGGGACAGAGTGATATACGCAAGATCCTTGCATACTCATCAGTTGCTCAGATCGGATATATTTCGCTCGGATTCGCTATCGGAACACCTGTGGCTCTTGCGGGCTCATTCCTTCATATGATCGGACATGCATTCATGAAGGGCGGTCTGTTCTTCTGCACCGGAGCGATCAGATTCAAATATGGAACAGTAAATATCGATGACTTCGGCAGGATTTATAAGAAAATGCCGCTTACATGCGGACTGCTCGTAGTAGCAGCACTTTCGATGATCGGTATTCCGCCGACAGCAGGATTCTTCAGTAAATGGTATCTCGCACTCGGAGCAGCGGGACGTCACGAATGGATATATATCGCAGTACTTGTGATCTCCAGTCTGCTCAATGCTGTTTACTTCTTTAAAGTTATCGAGAAAGTATTCATTCAGCAGGACAAGGGCCTTGATGATAAGTGGAGCAAAGGCGAACTTGAGCTCCCTCTGACGATCATCCTGCCTGTTGTCGTGTGCTTTATCGCAATACTCGGTATCGGTATTTTCAACGTCAAGCTCTTTGACATTCTGATGTTGACACTTGAGGGGGTGGGCCTATGACATTCATAACGGCAATTGAATACAGACCCCTCCTTGCAGTAATGGTTTCTCTTATTGCATCCGGCCTAATATATGTTCTCGGAGAACATATCAGACCTAACGCCAGAGAAGCTATCACACTTATTGCATCGGCACTCAAGATAATCATCGTATATTCGATGATCCCGTACGTCCTCGAAGGAACGGAGATACATCTTGAACTATTCAGTATAGTCAAAGGCGTATCATTTGCGTTCAATGTCGATCCGGCAGGTATGGTATTCGCCTGCGTAGCTTCGACACTATGGATCCTTACATCAGTTTATTCGATCGGATATATGCGAGGACATGGAGAGCAGAATCAGACCGGTTATTATGCGGCATTTGCAATGTGCCTAAGCGCTGCGACAGGTATTTGCTTTGCGGCCAATTTGATAACATTCTTCATTTTCTATGAAGTACTTACTGTTGCGACATATCCGCTGGTTGCCCACTACAGAGACAAAGAAGGCACGATCTCCGGACGTAAGTATCTTGCATATACACTGATCAGCGGACAGATATTCTTTGCAGCTATAGTAATTGTATACGCGGTATCCGGAACCATGGAATTCACACCCGGCGGATTCCTGACAGAAGAAATGCTTCCGATGCCATGGGCTCTCATCGTATTCTTCATGATGGTCGGAGCAGGCATGGTCAAAGCCGGCGTGATGCCACTTCACAGCTGGCTTCCTGCAGCGATGGTCGCGCCTACACCTGTAAGTGCGCTTCTCCATGCTGTAGCTGTAGTCAAAGCCGGAGCGTTCTGCACACTCAGAGTGGTTCTGTATGTCTTCGGACCGACACTTGCCAAATCCTGTCACGGAGCAGATATTTTAGCCTGGATGGCGGTATTCACTATTCTGGTATCGTCACTGATCGCACTCAAGAAGACGAATCTCAAGGCGAGACTGGCGTTTTCTACTGTAGGGCAGCTTTCATATATCGTTCTTGGTATATGCATACTGACACCTTTCAGTACTGCCGGTGCTTTGTATCACATAGTTGCGCATGCATTCATGAAGATCACTTTGTTTATGGCTGCAGGTGCGATATTCGTTACAACACACAAGAAAGATATCAGAGAAATGCTCGGATTAGGCAAGAGAATGCCTGTTACTATGGCATGCTTCACACTTGCCTCATTCGGTATCGCAGGCTTCCCGTTCTTTGCGGGATTTGTAAGTAAAGCAAATATCATATTCGGTGCTGTCGCAATGGGAAAACCTTTCTTCGTTGCCACACTGATCGTCAGCGCTCTGCTGGCTCTTGCATACTTGATGCCGGTTGTACTGATCGCGTTCAAGAAAGAAGTTGAGAATCCTGATTTTGCAGCCAGGGGAGAAGCTTCTCTGTGTATGCTGGTGCCTCTTGTAATAACTGCAATAATCTCAATAATACTCGGCATCGCACCGAATATTGGCCTGCATCTGTTCGACTTCTCGATCATGGCAGGGAACTCTATTTTTACACCGCTGATGTAACGATAATTATTTTATAGAAAACTGATATGGTTCACGAAACACTCCGGTATTTCTTAATAGCATTTGTCAGCTCGGCAGCTCTTATAGTGCTGAGCAAGATCATACTGCAGTTCCTCATAAGGAGACCTGCGGATTATTACAATGCTGCGGAACTGTACCAGGAAGAACTCATGCTTAACAGCGCCGGGCTCAGCATCAATGATGAGATGGAAACCAATCCGGAAGGTGAATTGACAGGAGAAAATATCCATGTAGATCCTAAGATATCTGTTGAGCAGGCCGCCGAGATGCATCTTATCGATAAAGAAATCATGCCGGGCCTTACAGCAGAAGAAAAGTCTGGACCTGAAGCTGAAGACCTTCTGCCTGAGGTTCCGGACGAGCATGATGAGCATAAAGAGAACCTTGAAGATATCCGGAAGAGTCTTGAAGAAGCATACAAACAGCAGATTGAATCACTGCCTGAGGCTGAGCTTGAAGTTCCGGCGGAACCGGAAGAACCGCAAATGCCTGCTGAGCCTGAGAAGCCTGCCCGCAGAAAGACCGGCAAGCGCAAGCCTTCTATGAGGATGAACAAGGCAGAACTTATTGAAATCGCTGAGTCAATGGGTATTGAACTCCCTGACAAAGCAACCAAAAAGGTTATTCTTGACCTTATTTATGAGAACATGAACGAAGACTGATCAAGGGGATAGTCGATGACAGGAATGATTTTTGAAATGATCAAGGGAATGCTTCACCCGGGCCTTATAATGATAGGCTTCGGTATTATTGTGATGCTTCTTCCTCGTCCTTTCAGGAAGCCTCTGGGTCTTATCGCGCCAATTGCAGCAACTTATGCATTGTTCCAGATGACAGAAGAGAGTAGTCTGACTTATGATATTGCTTCATATATACATATGGAGTTTATCCATTTTGATGGTCTCTCATTTGCGTTCATGCTGGCATTCTGTATCATTGCGATCTTAAACGGATTCTACGGAGAAGGGATCCAGCACAGATATGAGTGCGGTATGTCACTTGTCTACGCGGGAAGTGTAATGGGGGTAGTACTTGCAGGAGACTGCATATCACTCATCGTATTCTGGGAAGTATCAGCTTTCGCTTCGATGTATGTGATCTACGCCAAGCACGACAGGCAATCTGCAAGAGCATCATTCCGATATATTCTGATGCATGCTTTTGGCGGTAATATGTTACTTGCAGGTCTCATCATCTACATGTTCCACTATGGTAATCAGATCGAGAACATCGTTAACTGCTATGGTGAGCCTTGCTTCTGGCTGATAGCTATCGGAGTAGCCGTCAATGCAGCGATACCGCCTGTCCATGCATGGCTCCCGGATGCTTACCCTGAATCTACGGCGACCGGAACGGTATATCTTTCTTCATTCACGACCAAAGCAGCTATCTATCTGATGATCAGAATGTTTGCCGGACTTGAATCGCTGGTATGGATCGGTGCGATCGTATCGATTTATGCAGCATGCATGGCGATCATGGAAAATGACATAAGAAGACTTCTTGCATATCACATCATCAGCCAGCTCGGTATGATGATCGCTGCAATAGGTGTAGGCGGAGCTATAGGCGCAGACGCAGCTACAGCACATGCGATCACTAATATCATGTTCAAAGGTGTTCTGATGATGGGTGCAGGCGCGGTGATCTACGCAACAGGGAAGAGCAAGATCACTGAACTCGGCGGAATGGCAAAGAAAATGCCTGTAACTGCAATATGCTTCCTGATCTCATCACTCGCTATAGCCGGACTTCCGGGCCTTTCAGGCTTTGTCAGTAAGGCACTTATCATGGACGGCCTTCATGAGGGTGGATTTGTGATCCCGGGTCTTCTGGTAACTGCAGGCGGCGTCGGAACACTCCTGTCCATCACACTGAAGATAAACTGGTTCGTATTTTTCGGGCCGTGCGATGATCCGGAGGAATCAAAAGTAGTCAGAAAGATACCGTTCACTATGGAACTCGCTATGATCCTCGGTACGATCATAACGATGCTGATCGGCTTCTTCCCGGCAAAATTCTACGCTTTGATGCCAAATGCTACGATCGTTGATCCGTATAATATGGGACATGTTCTGGAATACATCGCAATATTCGCAGGCGGTTCTATTCCGTTCTTCCTGTATCTCAAGAAGATGAAACCGCATGATGAAATAACGATCGACTTTGACTGGTTCTACAGAAAACCACTCAATGCGCTGATCCTCCTTCTTTCGGAAATTGCGCACAGAATATTCGTTTGGTGCGACGGAAGGGCCGGTGCTTTTGCAAATTATCTGAGAACTCATCTCGGTGATCCGAGTCTGTGGACTGTTAACAGCAGTAATGTTAAGATCCGTAAATTCTCATTTGAAAATGAGAACCGTCTGATAGGAGATATAATCACGGTTATTATTACTGTGTTTATCATCATGCTTGTAGGTGCAGTATTGGTAATGAAATAAGTTCTTCCTTGAGAGTATGGAGCATATATAGTATAATTAATGCGATGCGATTTCAGCATCGCATTTGTTATTGGCCAAATAATTAACCACAAATATATACAAGAAAAGGAGAGAAACAATGTCAACAAAAATCGTAAGAGTACTTGGACGTGAGATCCTTGATTCCAGAGGAAACCCGACAGTTGAGGTAGAGGTTGAACTCGAAGACGGAACTATCGCATTCGGCGATGCACCAAGCGGAGCATCCACAGGTATCTATGAGGCTCTTGAACTTCGTGACGGAGACAAGGCAAGATACGGCGGCAAGGGTACACTCAAGGCTGTTGCAAATGTAAATGAGACACTTTCCAAGGTCGTTACAGGTATGGACGCTGCTGACATCAAGGCGCTCGAGAAGGCTATGATGGAAGCTGACGGAACTAAGGATAAGAGCAACATGGGAGCTAACGCTATCCTCGCAACATCACTTGCATGTGCAAGAGCAGCTGCTGCTTCCCAGAAGAAGCCTCTCTTCAAGTTCTTCGGTGAGCTTTCAGGTGTTAACGGAAAGCTTCTCCCGGTTCCTATGATGAACATCCTCAATGGCGGTGAGCACGCTTCCAACACTGTAGACGTTCAGGAATTCATGATCATGCCTGTAGGAGCACCAAGCTTCAGAGAGTGCTACAGATGGTGTGCTGAGGTTTATCATCAGCTCCAGAAGGAACTCAAGAAGGCAGGCCTTTCAACAGGCGTTGGTGATGAGGGCGGATTCGCTCCTGACCTCAAGGATGAGTTCGAGGTAATGGACTATATGATGAAGGCTGTTACAGACTGCGGTTACAAGCCGGGCGAAGATTTCGTATTCGCTATCGACGCTGCAGCAAGCGGCTGGAAGACAGATGAAGTTGGTAAGTACAGAATGCCTAAGTCAGGCAGAGAGTTCACAGCAGCAGAACTCGTTGAGAACTGGGTACAGTTCTGTGACAAGTATCCTATCGCTTCCATCGAAGATGGTATGGACGAAGAGGACTGGGAAGGCTGGCAGCTCCTCGTTGAGAAACTCGGCGACAGAGTTCAGCTCGTAGGCGATGACCTGTTCGTAACTAACCCTGAGAGACTTGCAAAGGGCATCGAGCTCAAGGCGGCAAATGCTATTCTGATCAAGCTCAACCAGATCGGAACTATCAGCGAGACACTCGAAGCTATCTCAATGGCTAAGGAAGCTGGCATGAACGCTATCGTTTCCCACAGATCCGGCGAGACTGAGGATACAACAATTGCAGATCTCGTAGTAGGAACAGCTACCGGACAGATCAAGACCGGAGCTCCTGCAAGAACAGAGAGAGTTGCTAAGTACAACCAGCTCCTCAGAATCGAGGAGGCACTTGGCGATGAAGCTGCATTCAGCGGCAGAAGCCCTTTCGAAAAGTAGTTAATGGAAATTATAAGAGCTAAGCATTCCGGATTCTGCTTCGGTGTTGACAGAGCAATCAATCTTGCCTTCACCGAAGCAGATAAAAAAGATAGAGATGGCAGGCTTCTTACCTGCGGACATCTCATTCATAACGCAGCGGTCGTAGAAAGACTTGAATCAAAAGGTGTAATTCTTATAGAATCACTTGCTGAAGCCGAGCCGGGGGATACAGTCATCGTTAGATCTCATGGAGAACCCAGAGAGTTTTACGAAGAAGCAGAAGCAAAAGGTATTCATCTTGTGGATACAACTTGTGTCTTTGTCAAGAAAATACATGATATAGTTTCTGCTGCTCACGCTTCCGGTCAGCCGGTAGTCCTTATAGGTGACCGTAATCATCAGGAAGTCAAGGCGACTAACGGATGGTGCGGTTATAAGGCGTTTGTAATAGGCAGCCCTGAAGAGGCACTCGAGAGAGTTCCTGAGCTTGAGGGCATCAAGCCTGTAATAGTATGCCAGACTACCATTAAGGCTGAGCTTCTGCAGGAAATATTGGATGTTTTTGACAGAGCGGGAATAATCTATGATATCCGCAATACGATCTGCAATGCGACAAGAGACAGGCAGGAGAGCTGCAGGGAGCTTGCTGCAAAAGTGGATGCTATGGTGGTTGTGGGCGACAAACATAGTTCGAATTCAAGGAAATTGTTTGAAATTGCCCAAAATAATAACCAAATAAGCTATTTTATTGAAAATGCGTCCAATTTTTTGTTGAATGACATTTCAAAATATAATACAATAGGCATTATAGCGGGCGCATCGACGCCCGAGTGGATTATCAAGGAGGTTATTTCTAGTATGAGCGAAAATGTCACTAAG
Organism: Mogibacterium sp.; assembly: GCA_017403955.1. Classification (GTDB taxonomy): domain Bacteria; phylum Bacillota; class Clostridia; order Peptostreptococcales; family Anaerovoracaceae; genus Crickella. Next base: position 22,455 of record JAFRDH010000010.1, on the reverse strand, counting down.
AATATGGAACAGAATCCAATGATGGATTTTATGGATGACATTGAGAAATCTTTACGTTTGCCAAAGCCGGGAGACATCATCGAGGGTAAAGTTGAGCAGGTTATGGACGATCAGGTAATCGTCAACATGGGCTGCAAGAAGGACGGAATCCTGAGAGCTGATGAAGTTGTTCTCGAAGAAGGACAGAAGCTGTCAGATCTTTTCAAGGAAGGCGATGATATTCAGGCTAAGGTTATCAAGTCTGATGAGGGAGAAGGCGGAATCCTTCTTTCCAAGAAGAGACTCGTTGCAGTTGAGAACTATACAGAGCTCGAGGAAGCAATGGAGAACAAGGATGTAATCAATGTTAAACTTGTAAGAGCAGTAAACGGCGGTGTTATCGCAGCTTACAAGGAGATCACAGGATTCATCCCGATGTCACAGCTTTCCGACAGATATGTTGAGAACGCAGATGAGTTCCTCGGACAGAATGTAGATGTTAGAGTTATCAGAGTCGATACTAAGCGTAACAGAGCAGTATTCTCACGCAAAGTTGTACTAGTTGAGGAGAAGCGCAAAGCTGTAGCAGAGATCTGGAGCAACCTGAATGTCGGCGACGTAGTCGAAGGTAAGGTTATGAGATTCACTGACTATGGTGCATTCGTTGATATCGGCGGAGTTGACGGACTCCTTCACATCTCCGAGATTTCATGGGGCAAGCTTAAACACCCAGAGGAAGTTCTTAAGATCGGCGACATCATCAATGTTAAGATTCTTTCACTCAATGAAGAAAAGGGCAAGATTTCACTCGGACTCAAGCAGACTCAGCCTGAGCCATGGACTCTCGTAGGCGAGAAGTATCAGATCGGTGATGTACTTGACGGCAAGGTAGTACAGACTAAGGAATACGGTGCATTCGTTGAGCTCGAAGCAGGACTTGACGGACTTGTACACATTTCCGAGATCGCTAACAAGAGAGTTGATAACGTCAGTGACGAGCTTAAGGTCGGCGAGACTGTTAAGGTCAAGATCATGGAGATCGACCCTGACAAGAGAAGAATCAGCCTGAGCATCAAGGCAGCTCTCCCTGAAGAGGCAGCTGAAGCTCCTGCAGAAGAGGCCGCTGAAGAAGTAGTTGCTGAAGACGCTAAGGAAGAAGAATAATCAGCTTCCATATGACATTCAAGACCGGGTTCAGCTTTTGATCCCGGTCTTAGTTTTTTAATAAAGATATGAGTTTCAAATTTACACGAGCGCTTATTACGGGTAAACTCGGCGCGTTTATTATAAGCATCATAGATAAGAACAGAGGAACCATCTGGGCAGGAAAGAAGGCGATGAACATCGACCCTGATTTCCTATGCGGTCTGAAAGGGATCGATCCTTCCAGAGTTCTTTTTGTTACGGGGACTAACGGGAAATCCACTGTTACCAATATGATCGTTCATATCCTGACTTCTAAGGGATTCAGTGTGATCTCCAATACCGGAGGAGCAAACCTTACATCAGGAATCGCAGCGGCTCTGGTCAAAGGTGCGGATATATCAGGAAAAATAAATGCTGATTACTGCATCTTTGAGACAGATGAACGTTATCTGCATCAGATACGCGACCAGGTCCCTTGCGGGAATCTTCTGATAACTAACCTTGAAAAAGATCAGGTCCAGAGAAATGGCGACCCTGATTTTGTATATAGAAAAATAGCAGCAGTAGCAGATGAGTATAAAATGAGACTTTTTCTGAACGGTGACGAACCGAGATCGTGCTCACTCGCAGATCGTGCAGAAAGTGTGATTTATTACTCAGCGGACAGACACGGGCGTGCTTTTATCAAGGATGACACATTTGTTACCCTGCCATGCCCGAAATGCAGATCCCGTATCGTATTCGATTATTATAACAATGACGGCATGGGGTCTTTCAAATGCTCAGGATGCGGCTATACCAATAATAACGGCATGGAAAATGCCGGATATACAGTGCGTGACGCTGATTTTGACAAAGGAACATTCAATATCAACGGCACTGCTTTTTCGATGCCTTATGCTGAGCCTTATATGCTGTATAATTACGCTGCAGCGACAGCAGTATGCAGAGAACTGGCCGGTATCAGTGAAGAAGAGACATCAAAAGCTCTTGAAACATTCACTATACCTGAAGGCCGTATCGAGAGTATTGAGTATGCGGGTAAGACTGTTAAGTACTTCAGATTCAAACAGGAGAATCCTGATACACTGCAGAACTTCCTGAACTCAGCAGCTGCTGACAAGAACGAAAAAGTCCTGATCATGGGGTTCGGAACTGTAAGTGACTATGATCCGCACTATATCAATTCATTCTACGCTTTTGACTGTGACTACTCGGTATTAGCTGATGCAAATGTCAGTAAGATCATCTTTGTGACTGACACTATTGCATATGACGCTGCGAACTGCTTTATCTACGGCGGATTTGACTCCTCGCGTATTGAGGTCGTTCCAACAAGTGATGTAAAAGAAATCTTCGAGATCATTTCAAAGTGTGAATGCAGCAATATTTATCTCACAGTCAAAATGTATCTGTTTGAGCAGATGAAAGAATATGCCGGTAAGGCAAGATCGTGAAGCAGGGAGAAGTAACCGAGATGACAGACGACAGAATCAATATAGCATGGATGTACCCGGATACTTTGTATCTGCATGGGGAACGAGGCAACATCATGGCTCTTGTCCGTTATACGATGGAACTGGGCCTGACACCGCATGTCAGAAGGATAGACCTCGGAACAGAGGATTTCGATCCATTTGATTATGATATTCTTTTCTACGGGCCTGGCGAAATATCTTCTTTCAGATCTGTTATTGATGATATTTCAGGATACAAACACAGTCTTGCAGAATATATTTCCTCAGGGAGAATTCTTATTGCTGTTGGAACAACCGTAGCGTTGTTCGGCGAGAAAATCGTCCGCTGGGCACCGGAAAACGATAAAAACGATGTGATCGACGGTCTTTGCATAATTAATACGGAGGCATATGAGAGAGAACTCGTATACGGTAATGATCTCGATATAAGAGCTGAGTACGGCGGTTATTCAATGGAACTTATCGGCAGCCAGATACAGATGGCGGATTATGGTTTCACAGAGAATGATCAGTTTAAGAGATTCGGTTCGGTTATATATGGAAGAGGAAATAACGGGAGTGATGGAATAGAAGGGGCTGTTCATGTGAATTCTATCTTCACTAATATGCTCGGTCCGGTACTTGTCAATAATCCATGGCTCACTGTCCGCATAATACGGACAGCTGCTGAGGTGAAGGGCCTTGAGATCAGCAAAAGGGATCCGGAATTCACTCTTGAGCGAAAGTCGATGAAGCTCAAGAAACAGTTCATAGAATCTAAAATGAACTCCTGACAAAATAATTAATATTGTTGGTCATATTATATAACTATGTCTTATCACTGAGACAATAATACTGTATAATGTGATTAATAATGAAAGGAACAATATATATAGATGAGCAGCATCAGATTTTTTATTGCATTATGGGTATCTAAATTATCAGTAATAGTGATCAATATCATCGCAAAGGGCAGAGGTACTAATCTGCCCGGACAAGTAGCCCTGCGAATCGATCCTCTTTTCGTACAGCATATGAAAGGGATAGATCCTGACAAGGCTGTTTTTGTTACCGGAACAAACGGCAAGAGCACGACTGTCAATCTTCTGCATCATGTTTTCACAAGCAGTGGGAAGAAAGTCTGCGCTAATCTTGATGGAGCTAACATGCTTACAGGAGTAGCTACAGCCCTTATCAAAGATTCCGGTCTGTCAGGCAGGATCCGTTCTGAATATGTGGTCATGGAAACTGATGAAAGATATCTTAAATTCATCAGGAAACAGCTTCCTGCACATCAGCTTATTATCACTAATATACAGAAGGATCAGACGCAGAGAAATGGTGAGCCTGGTGTCATCTCACGCAAGATAACCGAAGCTCTCGGACCGGATCTCACTGCTTTTGTCAACCAGGATGAGCCAAGATCATTCGCACTCGGCGAAAGTGCCGGACGCGCAGTCAGCTATGCGGTCAAAGAGAATTCCAAGTCATATCACAAGGAATCGGATTTCTTCTCTGTGACCATGCCTTGCGCAAGATGTCACGAGCCGATCGTTTTCCATGCTCACAATATCGAAAACATCGGACCGTTTGTATGTCCTTCGTGCGGATACGGCGGAGAACGCAAAGCTGACTATCTGGTAGATGAGGTAGACTACGAGGGTCACACATTCACTTCATCCGGCCGCAAGTATCAGTTCAATTTCAGTACACCATATTTCCTTTACTGTTATATTTCCGTTCTTGCGGCAGCTAAGGAAATGGGCCTTTCTGAAGATCAGATCGCACACGGATTCGAGACGTTCTCAGATCTCAGGGGAAGACTTGCTACTAAGAGTATCGCAGGCAAGACTCTCAATTATATCAAGATGAAGCAGGAGAATCCTGAAACCATCCAGTCATCGCTCAACCTTGTCGCTGAGGATAAGGAAGATAAGATATTCCTGTTCGGGCTGGATGAAACTCTGGACTATTACCCTGCATTCACCAACACTCTCGCACTGTTTGACGTCGATTTCCGTCCTGTATTAAGATCAGGACTAAATCATTTTGTCTGCATGTCAAAAGCTATCGGACGTGCAGCGGCGGTAAGGATGATGTATGACGGATTCGATCCGGATCACATGACGGTAATTCCTGCGAGCTATGAAGAAGACGTTGCGGGAGCACTCGAGCCGCTTGACGACAAACCGGTCTATCTTGTAGAAGAGATCCCATATTACAAAAAACCTAAGAAACAGAACTAATAGAGAAGAGTAACAATATGTCTTTAAAATATAAAATATTCAATGAAATAAGGAACAACACATCCGGGCATGATGCTGTCCTCAGCAATGTGAAATCACTCGGACTTCCGGAAACTACGAGAGCTCTTCATATTCTCTGGATGTATCCGGACGTACTTAACGTGTTCGGGGGCAGGGGTGATCTTATGGCACTTATGAGAGTAAGCTGCAGCATGGGGCTTCCTGCAGAGATGAGAAGACTTGACTCACTGTCAGATGAAATACCTTTTGACTGGGCGGATATTATTTATTTTGCCAGTGGGGATCTGACTTGTATGGAAGATATACTTAGATCTCTTAAAACCAGGGATGAGGAGTTCCGTACATTTGCCGGGAACGGTAAAATGATCGCAGCAGTCAGCAGCAGCGGAGCGCTCCTTGCAGATGAATTTATCAGGACTGATGGTTCTTCAGTATCCGGACTCGGACTTCTCCATATGACTATGACCGAAAGAGAAAAAGTCCACGGAGATGATCTGTGGATAATGACAGAAGACGGAATAGAGGTCACAGGCAATCAGATACAGCTTCTTGATGTAACACTTCAAGATGGACAGAAGCCTTTCGGAAAGGTGATATACGGACGCGGGAATGACGGCAGCGGAAACGAGGGCGCAAGAAGCGGCAACGTTATTTATACCGGCTGTGTCGGTCCGGTTCTTGTCAGAAATCCATGGCTTGCGGCGCATCTTCTTGAATGCGCAGCGAAGACTGCAGGTGTAACTACTTTATCCGGCAGTTTTGATCTGCCTGACGAAGAGATCGAGCAGGAACTCAAGTCAGCTGAAGAGGCAAGACAATTCATAAACGATAAGAGGAATTAAAGATGAATAAACGAAAAGATCTTCTGCCTGTACTGGTAGGCGGAGACTTTGCAGCATACAGTCAGGCAAGAACATTTCATGAGGCATACGGAGTTACCTCAATTGCTGTTACGACAGCTGCGAATGTCCTGAATACGCGTACAAGTATACTCAGGACAATCGCTGAACCTGAACTGACGGATCCGGCTGTTTTTCTCAGGACAATGAAAGAAGTAGCGGACAATAACCCTGAGGAACACAAAATAGTTCTTGGCTGCCGTGACTGGCAGGTCAGAATGGTGATAGAGAACAAAAAGAGTCTCAAGGAGATGGGGTTCATAGTTCCGTATATAGACCGTGAACTGCTCGACCGGCTGGTGCTCAAAGAGCATTTTTACGAGCTTTGCGATAAATACGGGGTTGCATATCCTAAGACTTTTGTCTATGATTTCAGCAACACTGATGTTCAGGTCCCTGACATGATGTATCCTGTTATAGCCAAGCCGTCTAACAGCGCGGCATATTACAATACATCTTTCGAAGGTCAGAAGAAGGTCTACAAGATCGGATCCAGAGAGGAACTGATCGAGCTTCTTGAAAGAGTAGGAAAGTCTGACTATGGTGACAAGTTCCTTATCCAGGAGTTCGTACCGGGTGATGATACCGGGATGCATCTGCTCACTTGCTACTGTGATAAGAACAGCAAGGTACGCCTCGTATCAGGAGGCCACACAATGATGGAAGACCATGAAGAGAATTCGATCGGTAATCCTGTGGCGATCCTGACTGAATTACCGGATAAGAACGTACAAGAAAGTGCAGTAAGACTTCTGGAATCCATCGGATATACAGGGTTTGCCAATTTCGATATCAAATATGACCCGAGAGATGGGGTATATAAGTTCTTCGAGATCAATACACGTCTCGGCAGCAGCAGCTACTATGTTACAGGCGCAGGATATAATACTGCCGAGTGGTACGTCAAAGAATGGGTCGACGGAGAGAGCTTTGACGGATGCATCGTCACAGACAGACCGCATCTGTATTCCAAGATCCCTCAGTCGATCATAAATGCATACGTGCAGGATGAAAAACTCAGAGCTGAAGTTGATGCTCAATATAAGGCGCATCGTGTCAGCAATCCGATAGACTACAGATCGGACCGGAATTTGTTACATCATGTATATGTCAGGATCTTCATGCACAGACAGAAAAAACGTTTCCTGACTTATCTTTAGTTATTATATGAAAAGGGGGTTATTTAATGTTTAATCCATTCAAGGACACCAGGAATACATACAGCAGTAAGCGTACTCTTATTGCAATAATATGTATACTGGCTGCAACATTCATCGGTACTTATTTCCTTCCGCCGGAAGTAGAGAATTTTGGATTTTTCTCAACCGTACCTGCGATCTTTCTTATTGTCTATATTTTCATGACACAGAGAATCATCGAGTCGCTGGTTCTTGCTTCTCTGATGGGAGTCATCATGGTTTCACGTCCGGTCACTGTCGGAGAAGGAACATGGATAAGCAATACTTTCTCGAATTTCAGTGACTCACTGCTTGCGACAATGATGGATGAGGATATCGCATGGCTGATCATAGTATGCGGTCTCATGGGCAGTATTATCTCTCTCATCGAGCGTTCAGGCGGTGCTTATGCTTTTGGTGAATGGGTATCAAAAAGGGCTAAAACGCGGAATTCTTCGCTTATATGGACATGGATACTGGGTATCCTCATCTTCATTGATGACTATCTTAACTCCCTTACAGTCGGTGCTTGCATGACACCAATAACAGACAGACACAAAGTGCCAAGAGAGTTCCTTGCATATGTCGTTGACTCTACAGCTGCACCTCTGTGTGTTATTATTCCTATTTCGACATGGTCTGTATTCTGCAGCAGGATCCTCGAAGCAAATGAGTGGGCTCCTGCAGGTGAGGGACTCAAATACTTCATAAAGACGATTCCGTTCAATTTCTACGGATGGTTCGCAGCACTTATCGTTCCGCTTGTAGTGCTTGGCATCATTCCGATCGTCGGACCTATGAAAAAGGCATTCAAGCGTGTTGAAGAAGGTGGTCCGCTCGCTCCTCCGGGAAGTGAGAAAATCGATATCCACGCGGGAACACAGATGGAGATACCGGAGCATCCAAGTATCTGGAACATGGTCATTCCGATCGCGGTCCTTATCGCTGCGACAGTCAAGATCGATATGCAGGCAGGCGTAATTATCACACTCGCTGTCATGTTTGTTCTGTATCTTGCTCAGGGGATCATTGACGCAGAAGAGTTCATCGATATTGCACTGGAAGGTCTCAAGAACATGATCCTTCCACTGATCCTGATGGTTCTTGCGTTCCTCTTTGCCAATGTAAGCAAACAGATCCACTTCACACTGTATGTAATCGAGACAGCAACGGCTTTGGTTTCACCAAAATTCCTGCCGCTTGCAGTATTCATCGCTTTGTCGATAACGGAGTTTATTACAGGTACCAACTGGGGAATGTACATCATAGCTCTTCCTATTGTTATTCCACTGGCAGTTTCAACCGGTGCTGATGTGACCGTAGCTGTTGCAGCTGTTCTCAGTGCCGGCGTATTCGGATCACACATCTGCTTCTACTCAGATGCTACTGTAATCACATCTTCAGCGTGCGGATGCAATAACTTCGATCATGCAACGACGCAGCTGCCTTATGGACTTATGGGAGCTATATGCTCGGCAATATGCTTCCTCATTGCAGGAATCGTTATGAACTAATACTTTAACTTAAAGAGCATCAGATGGAAAAGCAATTACGCCACTACACACATTTCAAAGACCGCCTGTTTGATATGGTCTCTGTCGGAGTTGTCAACGACAGACTGAACCAGGGCTACGATATTGTCAGTACGCTATTGCTGATTATTAACATAATAGTCAGCGTAGCGATGACATTTGAGCCTTTTTATGCTGCTCATCACACGTTACTGTCGTGGCTGGAGGCATTAACAGTACTGTTCTTTGCGATAGACTATGCTCTGAGACTCATTACCTCGGACAGGCTTTTCCCGGGATGTTCAAGGGCTAAGGCCGCGGCAAAATATATTTTTTCCGGATATGGCATAATTGACCTGCTGTCGTTCCTGCCTTATTATCTGCCGATATTCTTTCCGGCAGGTGCAGTTGTGTTCAGGATGTTCAGAGTCATCAGAATATTCAGACTCTTCAGGATCAATGCCTATTATGACTCTCTCAGCATAATCGGAAGCGTATTGTCCGCCAAAAAAACTCAGATAATGGCATCCGTATTTATTATCGTGCTCCTGATACTGGCATCCAGCCTCTGTATGTACAGTGTCGAGCATGAGGCGCAGCCTGATGTATTCGCGAATGCTTTTTCAGGTGTTTGGTGGGCTACTTCAACACTGCTGACCGTCGGATATGGTGATATCTATCCGGTAACTTTTGCCGGTCAGGTAATAGGCATAATAATTGCTTTCCTCGGTGTCGGTCTTGTTGCCATTCCTACAGGTATTATTTCCGCGGGATTCGTTGAAGAGTACCAGAAAGTAAAGAAGCTGACAGATATCGAGAAAGAACGTTCGGTACACTTTATTGAGGTACTTGTGAAAGAAAATGACAGGTGGGTTGGCAAGAAGATAAAAAATCTCGGGATCCCGCACGGAGCTCTCATTGCTACGATCATCAGAGAAAATGACACTGTAATTCCGAGAGGAGATGTTGAAATCCTCGCGAACGATCGCCTCATTATCTGTGCTGAAGCTGTACAGGATGAGTACCTGAGTGATCTGAAAGAGATCGAGCTCAAGAAAAATCACAAATGGAATGGTATGAAGATTTCTGAACTTGATATCTCCAGGCAGTCATACTTAGTTCTGATCGAGCGAGATAATAAAATGATCGTCCCTAACGGGAATGTGGTTCTCAGGGAAGGGGACAAGATCCTTCTCTACACAAAAGAAAACATCAGTAAATACGTTGATGAAATCAGCTTCTGATCATCTCACTGCACGCGATCCGGTCGCGTGCTTTTTTATGCCTTCGTAACATGTCTTTGCCCCGATGCTGGCAAAACGACAATGGCTGTTATATAATAAAAATCCGAATGAATGCAAAAATAAGGTCCGGGGAATTTAACGTGATCCGGCCCGGAATGAAAGAGGTCAGTTACAGATGGCAATCAAAATGGTAGCACTGGATCTTGACGGCACGACTCTTAACAGTGACGGAAAAATCTCAGACAGAACTAGAGCGACACTTGAAGAAGCAGGCAGGCAGGGAGTACATATAGTTGTTTCCACCGGCAGATCTTATTTGTCACTTCCGGTGCAGGCCAAGAGTATAGATGCTATCGAATATGCCATTACTTCGAACGGAGCACATATCAACATAATGAAGACCGGCGAGGCGATCTACAACGATTTCCTTTCCGAAAAAGCAGTATATAAAGTAGCTGAACTTGCCCGATCGCTGGATACCAAGATAGAGATATTCGTAGACGGCAGAGCGTATATCGATGCGGAATACTATGATCACATCAAGAAATACGGTTGTTCCTACCGTAATGCCGAATATGTCCTGTGGAGCAGGACTCCGGTTCCGGATATCATCGGTTCTTTGATCGAGAACAAGCACAAGATCGAGAATGTCAATTTCTGCTTCAGGAGCATCCCTGATCTGGAGAAAGCAAGACCTCAGGTCGAGATGATACCGGAGGCAACTATAACCTCTTCTTTTGCGAATAATCTCGAAGTCGGAGGCCCGAATACCAGCAAGAAGACCGCACTCAAGGCGCTTATGAGTATGCTCGATGTAAAGAGAGAAGAACTTATGTGCTGCGGAGATGCACCAAATGATATAGAAATGATCGAGTTCGCCGGATTAGGTGTCGCTGTAGGCAACGCCTGGGGTGGAACCAAGTCACATGCGGATCATATTACGGGAACTAACGATGAGGACGGAGTCGCTATGGCAATCGAGAAATTCGTCCTCAATAAGTGAACACATCTATTAACGACCGATTAATCGGCCTTTCCAACAGGAGACATCTGCGTGTCTCTTGTTTTTTTATGTTCTTTTTGATGAGCGTGATGTTTTTGCAGGATATCGTGAGGCTTTCGTTCGACAGTTTTTCAGTTCCGGAGTATCATTTCAGAACCATGAAAAAATGAACGGAAAAGAGGTGTAATTGATGAGATACAAGAAGACGATCGGAGACAGCGGGGAAGAATTTGCTGCGAAAGTGCTTACTGAATCGGGATTTCAGATACTTGAGAGGAATTACTCCACAAGGTATGGGGAAATAGACATCATCGCCCTGAAGGACGGTGTACTGCATTTTATCGAAGTCAAGACCAGAACCAGCATAGATTACGGATATCCCGCTGAAGCTGTCACAGAAGCCAAAATAACAAGGATACGGCGTACTGCAGAGAGCTATATTACCAGAAGGAGAGCCGTGTGGCGCTACATTTCATTCGATGTATTCGAAGTGATGACTGAGTTAATACTTGACTGCATGTAAGGAGGTGTTTATGTACAGCAGGATCAGATCGGCAGTATGTCATGGGATAGAAGGGAGAGACGTTTTTGTAGAAACCGATGTTGCAAGAGGTCTGCCCGGGATATTCATAGTCGGACTGGCGTCTACGATGATCATGGAGTCGAGAGAAAGGATCAAGAGCGCGATCCTGAATTCCGGCTTTGAATACCCCAGAGGGAGGATCACCGTCAACCTTACGCCTGCAAGTCTCAGGAAAAACGGGAGCTGCCTCGATCTTCCAATAGCGGTCGGGATACTGACATCCAATCTTTATATAGATCCGGATTCTTCCGAGGCCTACGGAATAATAGGAGAACTCGCTCTTGACGGAAGAGTTCTTCCCGTCAGCGGTATATTACCGATCCTTCTCAGAATGAAAGAATCAGGCATCGGCAGAGTTATTTTGCCGTCTGAGAATGCCGCGGAGGCGGCTTTGGTAGGCGGTATAGATATCTATCCTGTCAGGAACCTTGAGGAATGTGTTCTGTTTATGACCGGTGAAATAGAAAAACGTCCATATCCCTCGGCAGTATTACGGGCAAAGGCGGAAGAAATCGCTTCAGTGAGGATGGATGACCTGATAGACAATGAGAATGGTAACTATGCAAGTATATGCGGTCAGGAAGCAGCAAAAAGGGCCATTACGATCGCTGCAACAGGGAGACATGGATTATTGATGATCGGGAGCCCGGGATGTGGGAAGACTATGCTTTCGAGCAGGATACCGACGATAATGCCTCCAATGAACGGCAGAGAACTGCTTGATACATCGATCATTTATTCTGCTGCCGGAAAAGGCGGGCAGGGAGGCAAGCTGTCACTGCTCAGACCATTCAGACATCCTGACCACACAATAGGAAGAGCAGGACTCATAGGAGGCGGTAATTATCCTGTACCCGGAGAAATATCGCTTGCCCACAACGGTGTCCTATTCACAGGCGAATCGCCATTTTTCAGACAGAAGCTAATCGCATAGGCCAAATAAACCGCAGAAACACGGGCTTTCTCGGCATCGTGGGTTTCGGAGCACCCTTCATTGGCCTGGTGTGTCTGAGAGTGGTCGTGAAACTGTGCAACGGGGTGGGGTGAATATGTAACTTGTTATGTATAAAAGATTTAGCGTAACTATGAAAACAATGTGATTTTTTCACATTTGGATAACCGTATAGCAAAACTACTCAAATAGGAAAGGGGTCAAAATGAAAGACAAGAAGATAAGGAAACTCAAGGTTTATGGCGCAGTGGGCAAGTGGTATAAAGATCCGCCGACGATCATGCTGAAAGGCCAGTGGCTTGAAAGGCTGGGGTTTGATTGTGGTGATAATATCGAGGTTCACTGCGAGCAAGGTAAATTAATTATTTCTCGGATAGATACAATTCAGGAGGTAGCACGATGACTAAAATTAATCATGCAGAAGTATTGCAGCAGGTTATTACAAAGTATGAGAAGAAGAACGGAGTGCCCGGTCTGGAAAAGGCCGACGTCGATGCTCTTGTATATGGGCTCGGCGGTAATAAAGGAGACATCTATAAGGTGATGGCTTTGGGGATGGAGCATTTCTTTGGGGATGTAATGGATGAAATAGATTGCTTAAGTTAACTATTCTTCGTTTTCTTAGGTAGGATTAAGTAGGCTTCTGGGAACAAACCAGAAGTCTATTTTATTTTTTGGAATAAAAATTTAGTTATCGCTCAATTTAGTATCGATTAATTAAAAAAAGTGTGTTATGCTGAAAATGTGTTATTCTACTCGCAATTTACCTGTCACAAATAATATGAGGTGAAAAATGGCAACGAGTTATAAAAAACTATGGAAACTATTGATTGATAAAGACATGAAGAAGAAGGAATTGGCTCAGAAGGCAAACGTCAGTCAATACACTATTAATAAACTGAACAGAGGGGAGAATGTTACAACGGAAACGTTGGAAAAAATATGTACTGCCCTTGACTGTAAAATCGATGACATTATCGAGTTTACAAATGATGAGCAGTAGATAGGGAGATATTGATATGAGTGAAAATATAAAGATTATTAACGAGACCTCTGAGATTAACAATGTGCGGATTACGGATAATGCCATTTTTGAAATGGACGTTGAAAAATTTTTAGATAGCCTACCTGAGGAACCAATCTTTGATCTGGTAGTGACATCGCCGCCTTATGATCTTGGAAAAGAATATGAGAAGAAAATTCCTCTGGAAGAGTATATTGAATGGCAAAAACGTATTATCGAGAAAATATATGTACGTTTGAAGGATACTGGAAGCCTTTGCTGGGAGGTCGGCAACTACGTTAATAACGGTAGTATTGTGCCGTTAGATATTGAATTAGCACCGATCTTCAAAGGTTTAAACATGCAGCTGAGAAATCGCATAATTTGGCATTTCGGACATGGCTTGCATAATAAAAGAAGATTTAGCGGAAGATATGAAGTGATAATGTGGTACACAAAAGGTGATGATTATATTTTCAACCTTGATCCGGTACGCATTCCATCGAAGTATCCTGGTAAAAGACATTTTAAAGGCCCGAATAAAGGTAAGTTGTCAGGAAATCCGTTAGGGAAAAACCCAGAGGATGTTTGGGATGTACCTAACGTAAAAAGCAATCATGTTGAGAAAACGATTCATCCATGTCAATTCCCGGTAGGGCTTATTGAGAGACTTGTCTTGTCAATGACCGACGAGGGTGGATTAGTGTTTGATCCTTTCTGTGGAGTGGCATCTACAGGTGTTGCGGCATTGCTACACGATAGAAAATTCTGGGGTTGCGAGTTGATGCATGAATATGTTGAAGTTGGCGATAATCGTTTAGAGGAAACGTTAGCAGGCACTGTGAGCTATAGACCTTTCGATAAGCCCCTATATGATCCGAAAAACAGCAATCTATCAAAAACTCCTGAGGAATGGAAGGAGGAGTAAATGAATACAGAGGTAAAGAACCATAGGAACGGCGTTGAGGTTGTTCCGGACAAAATGATCAAGGAAATCAAGGATATTTTTTCAACAATTCATACCTCTGTCGAGAAGTATGTAATCTCTGATATTCGTAAAGAACTAATAACAGGTCTTCAGATCAAGGGGTGGTCTGACAAGATTTTCTTAGACAGAAAATCAAAAATTAGCATTACCGGAGAACAAGATGATATAGGGCTTTGCATACAGACAGGAAATGTAAGCAGAGTATATGCTGATTTACTAAAACTGCAAACTTTATTTGTTCAGGGAGAGATAAAGGCAGGAATAATAATTGTTCCAACAAGTGAATGTGGTAAACAATATGCTTCAAACACAGCTTCGATGGAGAGGTTGATGAGAGAGCTGAATATATTTAACCAAGTGATAACAATGCCATTAGTCGTCATTGGGTTCTCGGAATAGTGGAGGAAAGATAATAATGGATGTTCAGGAATTAGAAAGATACGGCTATTCGTTACTGAAGCGTAAAGAAGAAATCTCTGAGAAGTTAAAAAAACCGGACATGTTTTTTCCGATGGAAATAATGGGGAAACAAAGCAAACTGGCGTGCATTACGGTACGTATTGAACTGCCAGTTTATAGACTTGCTAATGGGAGAACCAGAAGCTCCCAGTTGGAGTATTTGTCTACACATCCGGAAGCTCCAAAGGATTTATTTACAAAAGATCATGATGCTTTTGAAGCTCAACGAGTGCAGCATGAGCTTCTGAAGGAGCTGGTGAAAGAGGAAGACTTGCTGGAGTCTTTCCAGAGCGGTGAAAGAGAACAAACCGAACCTATTATCTGTACTGACACAGGGGTTGTTGTCAACGGAAATCGCCGTTTGTGTGCATGGCGAGAACTTTACTATAAAGACAAGGTCAAATATAAGAGCTTCGAAACGATTAGTATTGCCGTATTAGTTGGTTGTGATGAGAAGGCCATTTCTGATATTGAAAAGCGTCTTCAGATTCAGAAAACCATGCGAGCCGAGTATCATTGGCATACAAAAGCACTTATGGCAGAAGAAGATCTTGCTAAAGGATATAAAGAGCAAGAGGTAGCAAAATCATATGATCTCACGAAGAAGCAACTGAGAACTCTAATTGAGGCCAGGCAATTTGCTGCACAATATCTTAAGAGCAAAGGGTATGAGAACCAATGGTCAAGGGTTGATAAAAAGTATTACGCATTCGAATCAATAGTGAACGGCCGGAAAAAAATATCTAATCCCCATGAACAGGAACTGTTCGAAAAATTAGTTTTTGATTTGATCAGTGAGAGTACGGATGAGGTTGCTGATAAGCCAAGTGGACGTTTGTATACCACGATTAAAGAATATGCAGATAACATCCATGCTATCTCCTCTGATCTATATAAAAAATATAATCCGGATGATTCTGGCAGTAAGGATAAAGAGGAAGAAGAGTCGCCTATACAAGAACAAAAGCCAGAGGATAAGCCCGAGAGTAAACCCGATAGTGTGCCAGCAGACGATAATGGTGACGACGATGATGATGATGATGATTTAGGACTGCTTACTGGCGGAGAAGCTGTAGAAATTGATAAGGCAAGCGTAGTTTCCAAAGCGATGGATGATGGAGCAACCACGTCTGATCTGCATACAACTATAAAATCAACGATTGATACACAAAAGGAATTGCAGAATGAAAAAGACAAAGCCCTCTTCTTAGTCCATAAACTCGCTAAAATTGCAGGCGATTTGCAAAACGCTATATCAATCGGAATGGTTGATAACGCGAGCATCGATGGCGTTGAACAGCATCTCCAGACTATTCGTGAAAGAGCTGACCAGATTCAGAAGTGGGTAGATGAAAAGAAATGATTATTAGAATCGATTATGACAGCGACTTTAAAACTGCGATCTTATCCCCAGAGGATAAAGATGAATGGAAGTGGATAACCCTTACTCGCATGCTGTATGACAGTGTGCCGGGTATTGTGAAAAAGGGCGATAATCTTTATATTCCGATAAGACGGTTTTTATCTGTTCGTTATACGATTGCGGATTACTCCGGGAATCATGGCATAAAGGTTGTATTAACAAATGCAATAAAAGAATTTCTTCGTGAGGCCAATAAACAGTCTTATACTACAGCAACAAAAAAGACTGCTTTGTCAGAAGAATACGTTAAAAGCAGACTTGAAAAGGTTGGATTCAAAAGAAAACTGACAGACAATCAATTGGCGAACCTATGTAAAATCGGAGCACTTCCGGCAGGAGCCACCTTTTCTGTACCAGGCGCAGGAAAGACAACGGAGGCATTAGCTTATTTTTTCCTAAACGCTGAAGAGGACGATAAGCTTCTGGTCGTTGCACCAAAGAATGCTTTTGGGGCATGGGATGAACAATTGGAATCATGCATGCAGAGATCGGATTATTCTTTTGTAAGGCTGCGTGGCGGAGAGGCACGAATTGATCTTTTGTTACGTGAATCTCCTAAGTTTGCGATTATTACATATCAACAGTATCCTCGTGTTGCAGAACTGATACAGCACTATCTCGAACATAATCAAGTATTTATGTTTTTAGATGAAAGTCATCGAATAAAGAGTGGTAGGGCAGGCATTAGTGCTGAGGCAATACTCGGGGCTTCATATCTACCGAAACAGAAACTGATCATGAGTGGTACACCTATGCCGCAGAGTCAAAAGGATTTAGTGCCACAGTTTACTTTTCTGTATCCGGATCGTATTGTTAACGAGGATACAGCAATATCTTTAATACAGCCTATCTATGTAAGGACAACAAGTGGACAACTTGGTATCCCGGAAGTGGAACATCGATTAGTGAGTCTGGAAATGAGTCCGCTTCAGCGAGAAATATATACATCAATTAAATCAGAAACAAAAAGACAACTGATACCAATGCTCTCTGATCTATCTCGGGTATCGCTGAGAGATATAAATAAAAAAATCATGAAGGTTATGCAGTTTGTCTCTAATCCGGCGTTGCTCGCTCGAGATATGGAATACATTTTTGATGAAAGAATTGGTGAGTTGTTACTTCATGATAGTGGCCCGAAAATCACATATGCATGTCAACGTGCCAGAGAGCTTGCTTCCGAAGGAAAGAAGGTAATCATCTGGTCACAGTTTGTTGAAAACGTAGAGCTTATAGCAGAACGTTTAAAAGATATTGGTGCAGATTATATTCACGGTGGTGTCGACGCAGGCGATGAAGATGAGGACGATACTCGTGAATGGAAGATCAAAGAGTTTCATAAGAATCCTAATAAGATGGTGTTAGTGGCGAACCCGGCAGCAGCATCTGAAGGAATAAGTTTGCACACCGTGTGTCAATACGCAATTTACGTAGACAGATCTTTTAATGCTGCGCATTACTTGCAGTCAGAAGATCGTATTCATAGACTTGGCCTCAAGGAAGATCAGATACCAATAGTAGAAATCGTGGAATGCAAAGACAGTATTGATGAAGTGATCAGGCAACGCTTAGAAACAAAGGTTGCTGTAATGGCTGCTGCTTTGAATGATCCTTCGTTGGATATTGGTACCGTGAGATACGACGTTGATTTTGAATCTGATGAAGACGATATAACCACTGATGACATTAATGCAATTGCAAGGTATTTCGGAGATAGTTAATTATGAAAAGCTATATATCGGATGGACTTGTTTCTGAATCCTTGCTGCTTTTAAGGTCGATCAATGATTTCAACTGTACGGATAAAGACCAAGTTCGGGAATTACATGTTACATATGGCATTAATAAAGATTCTGCACTTGATTTTGCAATACAGTGTGACTGGATAAATGCAGATGGTTCTTTGATTTCTATTACACCTAAAGGGAACTCTATTGTTTCTGCATTTAATGGGTATTCTGTCAGTGAGTCTTTATGGCAAAGAATTCTGTTTGATTATGTTTCTCTTAGTAGGCCTGCATGGACGGGACTGATTCCAAAGGGGAGAAAAGAGACATTTCTTTTCATGACTCCTGATGAGCAAAGATGTTTTATTCAATCTGGCCTTATGAAAAAGCCTGTAACAACTCAAGTTGTTAATTGGTGGGATAAGATTGCAGATGAAGTAAGAGCGGAGAAGCAAGATAAGAATAATGAGGTCGGAAGAACAGGAGAACTGTTAACGCTGGAATATGAGAAGGCGCGCACAGGAAAGGATGCAGAGTGGGAAGCAATAGAATCAAACCTTGCAGGTTTTGATATTATTTCCTTTAGAGACTCGATTTCGAGCGAAAAAATACTGATTGAAGTAAAGTCGTCGACTCAGGATATTGATCATGCCGACATGATTATCTCAAGAAATGAGTGGGATACTGCATGGAGCCTTTGCAATAGGGGTAGGTATTATTTCTATGCTTGGCTGTTGTCGGGCAGCGTCAAGTTTGCCAAGATACCAGTGGAAGTCATGAAGAAGCACATACCAGAAGATGTAGGTGGCGGTAAATGGAAGGATATCGCGATTCCATTTTGCCTGTTTAGCGAATTGTTTAGTGTCTATAATACTTTGCCTAAATAATGAGGACAGAGGTGATACAAGATGAGCAAACTGAATTTTGCTTCATTTGCTCAAGCTATCGAGCTGGGAATGCTACAGCCTAATAATATTAGAGCTACACAAATAATGTTCGACTTCATAACGAACAAGGATTTTGTGTGCGATAAATACGGCCAACCTTATGTAATAAAAAAAGATCAAGTGAGTCGTTGGTGGTCAGAACAGGCGAATATAGTAAAGATTCTTCAGAAGCAGGCAGACAATCCAATCATCATAAAAGAAGCTCCATCCCACTTCGATAATACCGTAATACCTGAACTTATATCATCGCAAAAGGAATCCGCAGTATATAACGAAATTCGGAGACTAATAATCGGTGATGACAGCATAGCAGACGATGTCAGAAATGAGCTGCTCGGATACTATGATGATCAGGATTACGGTTCCTTTTTAGGGCACACATTTTTATATGCAATCGTATGTAAAAACAACAACAAACGATCCTCGAAGAGAAAAGCCAGAGAAAAAGCTCTGGCCGATTCTCCCGAGGTTCAGGAATACAGAAGACTCAGAGAAAAATTTCCAAAGCCAGAACAGATTCCTCCACCGGAAGAGATCGAAGAACATGAATTGCCATATGTAACAGAGCTGCTCCGTGCTTACAGTGATACAGAAGGGGTAACTATAATTGATCCTGAAGGGCTGAAAGGGTCTCATAAACGAAGTTTCAATAGGCAGCGAAAAGACTATTATGCAGCTGAAACAATCCGACAGTCTGCCAGAGACACGTTAAAACTGAATGAAAATGATGGCTTCGACATTTTGAAAGACGAAACTTATGACGGAGTCATTGATACTTGTGATGACGATTATGAAAATCCCGTTGAACGGTTGAAGGCCGTTCTAAAGGTTGCTGCAGCATTACCGCTATCGCCAAATCTTGAGATGTCACTTCTTGGATGGGTAGGCGCAGGAGAAAAGAAAGGTGTCTGTCATATGTTGGTTAATGATGAAAGGCTGAAATGGGTTTATGACGATGACGAATAGACTTTTCAATTCTCCATATGAAATGCAGCTGCGACTGTCTTTGCTACTGTCCAGGATAAGCTTTCCAATATCATTAGACAAACTTGTTGCACTGGATTTTATAACAGTGTATGGTGCAGAGTTTAATGTTTCTGCCGAAAATCTTCATGGCGATAGCATGTTTCGCTTTAGTGAGATTGCCAGCAAACGAGAGCAGGCACAAGAAGCTATTCGCAGGATGGCTAAGATGGGGATAATAGAAATACAGATAACCAATGGCTACGAGTATAGCCTTTCTTCTGCAGGCAAGAAGTATGCTAACTCATTTGAGGGAATGTACGCTTCGCAATATAGAAAAAATGCAGAAAAGGCAGTAAAGGAATACTCTCAATATTCAGACCAAGAGTTAATGAAAATGATTCAAAATAAATCGATGGAGGGAAGGTAACCATGTTCTATATCAAGAAAATAGTTATAACAGGTTCTCGTGTTGAACCTGCCTCGATTGATTTCGAACCGGGTCTAAACATCGTGTATGGCGAGTCAAATACAGGGAAAAGTTATGTGGCGGATTGTATTGACTATATGTTCGGTGCAAAGGAAATACGAATTTCACCAGACACGGGATACGAGAAGATCACAATGTCCATCGTAGTAAACGGCATCACTATGACGATGGAACGTGAAATTGGTAGTAATGATATTGAGGTGAGCGGTGCACCATACCCTATAGAAAATGGAACGTATAAGCGTAAAAACGCCAAGATGGTCATAGGTGATGTTTGGCTTAAACTCATGGGTATCCCGGACGGACAGAAGGTCATCAGTAACGCCAACTATAAGCCAAGTGCTTTAACGTTACTCTCGTTCCGGCATCTGTTTTATATTAATGAAAATAATGTGGATAAAGAAAGCAGCATTATTCTGCCAGATCGTGGTTACAATGAAACGGCAGCTAAAACTGCTTTGCTATATCTAATGACAGGGAATAATTATCTGGATGAACACCAGTATGTAGATCCCAAGATACAAAGGGGCAAAAAAGAAGCTCTGGCAGTATTTGTAGATAGACGGTTGCGAGCACTTGGTGATAGGCAGAAAGAACTTACAGAGAACACACCAAACCTAACGCCGTCGCAGTTAGAGGAGAAGATTAGTGATACCCTCACGGAAATTGAATCAACAGAGGGGAACCTGTCCCAAGCCGTTGAGCGTAGCAAGGAACTGGCAACAAGGATTTATGAATTAAATGAGAGCCTTGCAGAGAATAAAGTCCTTTTAAATCGATACGACGCTCTAATGAGCCAATATAAGTCAGATATCAAAAGGCTGAATTTTATCGCAGAAGGAGATGCTCATGGTGAAGGCCTTCCAGAGATGGTTAGGTGCCCGTTTTGTAATGGTGAAATTGAAAAGGCAAAAGAGGAATCTTGTGCAGCCGCTGCATATGCGGAGGTTGAAAGGATTTTACCGCAGATATCTGATTTACAGGAAGCCAGGGAAGAATTGCAGTCTGAATACGACGAAGAGCAGTCAGAAAAAGCTGCAATAACAGAAGAACGGGCAGCATTGCAGGAGGCAATAAAATCCGATATGAGACCTCGCCTTAAAACACTTCGCGAAAATCTGGCGGAGTATACCTTTTCATTGCAAAACTATAGTGAAAGGTCTGTTATAAAAAGGATCGCAGAGGATTTACAGAGAGAGTATGAGGAATACACAGAAGAGGAACTTGCCGACGAAGCTACATTCAATTTGAATGCTCATTTCGATCAGAGTATTCGAGAAAAACTTATGGAGATATATTCTTCGCTGTTGAGGGATTTGCAATTTGACCCCTTCAATGTTGCCAGTTTTGACTTAGATACTTATGATGTCACAATCGATGGACATCCGAAAAAATCATATGGGCAGGGATATAGAGCTTTCTTAAACGTCATAATGGCAATCACAATTCAAAGCTATCTTGAACAGTATGGAACCTATTCACCGAAGTTATTAATAATCGACTCTCCGATATTATCGTTGAAGGAAAGAGCAGATGAAATAAAAACGTCTCAGGGTATGAAAGCGTCTTTGTTCAAATACTTCACAGATAATCAGGAGACCCGTCAGACTATCATAATAGAGAATAAAGTGCCGGATACAGTGTCATATGACAACGTTAACAGAATTCATTTTACTAAGGATGAAAACGATGGTAGATATGGTCTGCTAAACGGCATAAAGTAAATATGCTATAAGCCCATTTCACAGAGCCTTGGAGCAATTGCTCCGGGGCTCTATTTTTTTTACCAACCTTAGCCAACCATGCCCAATCCTGTGCTAACTACTTTTTCGCTAAATGATTGTACCGTTAGATCAGGAAACTGAAAGGAGAACTTCGGCATGAGAAATAAAGAACGTGAAAGCTTGATCGCCAGCATTGATGACCTGGCGGCGACAATCGAAGAAAAGTACGGTGCAGATGTTGTAAACAGCCAGTTTGCATTTTATGGCATCAGTGACCTCGAAACCCTCACCGTTAATGAACTCTGGGAGATATTTGGAACACTGCAGCAGATGGCAGCAGATTAAAACAATTACGCAAAACTTTGTCAAAGCGGAAATTACCCTTCCTATTTGACTTTTATCATACAGACACGATCAAGAGAAAGGAGGTGAACTGAGTCGTGACCGCAACGGAACGCCGGGAAGAGATCATGAAAATCATGGTCGCTCGGAGACAAGAGAATATGACGAAT
>JAFRDH010000009.1 GCA_017403955.1 Mogibacterium sp. | reverse complement strand
GCTCTGTTTTCCGCAAATGAAAATACCTTCCGCGTCTGATAACCAACAGAACCGCATAATACCCGATTAAATACTTCCTGTCATTATACTTCTTTTTGTTCGAGAATTCCAAGTGGAGAAATGAGCATTATGTGTTGTTTGCGTGTGTTTTCGTGGCCTTAAATTCGTGCATTGTACAGATTGTGTTATTTGCGGCGCGTCCTACAATATGTAGTGTTGGAATGTTTCACGTGAAACAATTGTATTCTTACATTCTTCTATAGTTTATAAGAGTGAGCAGGATGAGAACCTTATGAGGAGAGGATCAAATCCGATGGGGTTGCAGCAACACAATAAAAAAGAGGCGGTGCTGACCGCCTCATGCAATGTTTCACGTGAAACATTATTTACTTCTTTCTGATTACCAAGAGTACATGTCCGGAGATCTCATCCGAAGATCCTTCAACCGGGACTACTCGCTCAAGCACTCCTCTGTACTTCCTGAGACTCTTGCCCGCAGCATCGAGTTCTTCCTGATAGTTTCCTCCTTTATAGGAAATGAAATATCCTCCGCTGCGGACGAAAGGGAGGCACCATCCGCACAGTTTATCCAGGCTTGCAACCGCTCTGGAAACGCAGAGATCGAACTGGCCGCAGTACTCATCCCTGCGGGATATTTCTTCAGCTCTTGCATGTACTGTATTGATATTAGCAATGCCAAGCTGATCAGCGAATTCATCAATGACTTTAAGTCTCTTTAGAGTAGAGTCAAGAAGAACAAATTCCTTCTCCGGGCTTACAACAGCAAGCAGCGCTCCGGGAAATCCGGCGCCGGTCCCTATATCGATCACCCTCTCAGCTTTCTCATATTCAGGAAGGTCAGTAACTGACAGAGAATCTGCGATATGCTTCTGCACAGCTTCATCTCTGTCTCTGACTGCCGTCAGATTGATATGCTCATTTCTGTCCAGCACAAGATCGAGGTAGGAGAGGAGGGTAGCCGTCTTCTCACTGCCGTACTTCTGAACAAGCTGTTCTGTAAGTCTTTCTGTATCCAGGGATGTAGCCATTATGATCTCTGTTCCTTCTCAAGATAGATAAGTAATACGTTGATATCAGCAGGGGAGACACCTGAGATCCTGCTGGCCTGTCCGACGGTACGCGGCCTGATCTCTGAAAGCTTCTGTCTGGCCTCAAGCCTGAGCCCGCCGATAGACTTGTAATCAAGATCTTCACGAAGGTGCTTGTTCTCGAGCTTTCTCAGCTTCTCGACTTCATTGATCTGCTTGCTGATGTATCCGTCGTACTTGAGCATAACTTCGACTTCTGTCTTCTCGTTCATGCCCAGCTCCGGTCTGGTGTCATCATCTATTTCCGCTAGATCATCATAAGTGATCGCCGGTCTCCTGAGGATATCTGCGAAAGTCTGATTGCCGGTTTCTGCAATGTCCCGTCTCTTGCGCTCGATCTGTTCAGGAGTGAGCTCTCCGGTATTATCCTCACACTCATGGCGGACAAGGAACTTCCGGAATGAAGCGATATCCGTCTTCCTATTTCTGAGCCTTAAGATCTCCTCATCAACATGATTCTTCTTGGCCAGATATCTGTCATATCTCTCTTTCGTTACCGGACCGTATTCACGTCCTAATTCGGTAAGTCTCCTGTCTGCATTATCCTGCCTGAGCAGGAGCCTGTATTCAGCACGGGAGGTCATGATCCTGTAAGGTTCATTAGTGCCCTTGGTGACAAGATCATCGATAAGCACCCCAATATAAGCCTCATCTCTTCTGAGGACCAGCGGATCCTTATCCCTGAGCTTCCTGACTGCATTGATCCCGGCAATCAGGCCCTGTGCCGCAGCCTCTTCATAACCGCTGCTCCCATTGAACTGACCGGCACAGAAAAGGCCGTCAAGCAGCTTGCTCTCAAGGCTTGGTTTGAGTGAAAGGGGATCGACACAATCATACTCAATAGCATAAGCAGGTCTTACGATCTCAGCATGTTCAAGGCCCGGAATCGTAGCATAGAAGGCATGCTGTACGTCTTCCGGCAAACTTGAGCTCATTCCCTGGATATACATCCAGTCAGTATCAAGACCTTCTGGCTCAACAAACAGTTGATGACGCTTTCTGTCTTTGAATCGCGATACTTTGTCCTCGATTGACGGACAGTATCTTGGGCCGACTCCGACAATGTTTCCTGAGTACATCGCAGACTTCTCTATGTTATCCAGAATGATCTTATGTGTCTCTTCATTGGTATAGGAGAGCCAGCAGGAGATCTGGTCGATATCATAGGTCTTATCTTCATTGAGGAAGCTGAAAGGAACTATGTGCTCATCGCCTTTCTGCTCCTTCATAGCATTATAATCCAGCGTATCGCGGAGCATACGGGCCGGCGTTCCCGTCTTGAACCTCCTGATCGGGAACCCGAGCTCGCGGAGATGCTCCCCGAGCTCGCATGCCGGCGGCATGCCGGAAGGCCCGGATACGGTCACATCATCCCCGATAAAGATCTTGCCGCCAAGGAAAGTTCCTGTACAGATGATCACGGCATCTGCTCCGTATCTGCTGCCATCTGCTGTTACGACACCTCTGATCGATCCAATCTGGCTGAAAGCCTTTCTATTACTGGCTTCCAGGCTTTCATTCGCGTTATCTGCAGGCACTCTGTCAACGATAAAGTCCGTCACTTCCGCAACGATCAGCTCGAGATTTGCCTGTGCCCTGATCGTTCTGAGCATCTCCTCATGATACTTGTGCTTGTCCGCCTGGGCCCTCAGAGAGTGCACAGCCGGACCCTTGGAAGTATTGAGCATCTTGGACTGGATGAATGTTTTGTCAATATTCACACCCATCTCGCCGCCAAGCGCGTCTACTTCACGGACGAGATGGCCTTTGCCTGTTCCTCCGATCGAAGGATTGCACGGCATCATGGCAACAGACTCAATATCTGTGCAGAATATAACCGTTCTCATGCCCATTCTGGCCGCAGCAAGACCGGCCTCGCATCCGGCGTGACCTGCACCGATTACCGCTATATCGTATCTGTTCCTGTAAGTTTCTTCTTTCATCTTCTAGCCATTCTTATGTCATTTTTCTTCTGAAAAATTATAATACCATAATTGTGCGCAACAGTGAACAACGAGCCTGGCCAGTTAATTGTAATGTTCACTCTATTGTGATATCGTATTATTGTATAAATAATTCACCGTATACAACAAGGAGGCATATTATCATGGATGTCAAAACGATTCTTGGCCACGTCGATCACACACTGCTCAAACAGACGGCGACATGGGATGATATCAGGCAAATAGTTGATGACGGTATCAAATATCAGACCGCTTCTGTATGCATTCCGCCTTCATACGTAGGACAGGCAGCAGCATATGCGGAAGGAAGAGTCAAGATCTGCACAGTCATCGGTTTCCCAAATGGTTACAACACCACAGCTGTCAAGGCTTTCGAGACTGGCGACGCACTGGATGCAGGTGCGGACGAGATCGACATGGTAATCAATATCGGCTGGGTCAAAGACCGCAAGTGGGATGAGCTCGAGCAGGAGATCCGCACACTTAAGGAGATCTGCGGCGACCATGTTCTCAAAGTCATAATCGAGACGTGCATGCTGACCGATGAAGAGAAGGTCAAAATGTGCGAGATCGTGACTTTCGCAGGCGCTGATTATATCAAAACTTCTACCGGATTCGGCGGTGGCGGCGCTACATTCGAAGACATCGAACTCTTCTCGAAGAATATCGGCGAAGGTGTCAAGATGAAGGCTTCCGGCGGTATTTCAAGCCTTGCTGATGCAGAGAAATTCCTTGAACTCGGCGCTGACAGACTCGGGACCAGCCGTATAGTAAAGATAGCCAAAGAGCAGGAATAGGAAAGGACGGACAACATGGTCGATTATACAGAAGGTGGAGGATATCAGTATCATGTAGGACTGAGACCGGGAGACGTCGGTGAGTACGTCATCCTTCCGGGAGACCCTCACAGAGTCCCTAAGATCGCAGCATATTTTGACGATCCAGTCAAAATCGCGGACAGCCGTGAGTACGTAACTTACACAGGCACACTTGACGGAGTCAAGGTCAGCTGCACCAGTACCGGCGTAGGCGGACCGTCCGCTTCGATCGCACTCGAGGAAATCGCCAATGTCGGTGGTAAGACCTTCATCCGAGTCGGTACCTGCGGCGGCATGGACATCGATGTCAAAGGCGGAGATATCGTAGTAGCGACAGGTGCTGTCCGTATGGAAGGAACTTCGAAAGAATACGCCCCGATCGAATATCCTGCGGTATCCGATGTAACAGTCTCGGCAGCACTCGTTGAAGCAGCAAAGAAACTCGGTGCTCCATATCACACAGGTGTTGTACAGTGCAAGGATGCTTTCTACGGCCAGCATATGCCTGAAGCTCTCCCGAACAGCTACGAACTTCTCAATAAGTGGCAGGCATGGCTGCGCATGGGTTGTAAAGCATCTGAAATGGAATCCGCAGCACTCTTCATCGTCGGCGCTTATCGCAGAGTCAGAGTCGGCTCGGTATTCCTCGTAGTAGCGAATCAGGAGAGAGAGAAGGCTGGCCTTCCTAATCCGCAGGAACATGACACAGACCTTGCAATCCGCGTCGCGATCGAAGCAATCAGGATGATGATTGCAGAAGACAAGAAGAAGTGACAAAGGGACGGTTCTTTTGTCACTTCATTGAAAGGAGCAATTTGTTTATGGCAAAAAGAGTATTCTGGATAGTGCTCGACAGCGCAGGCATTGGCGGTGCTCCGGATGCGGCGAATTTCGGCGATGCTGGCGCCGATACTTTTGGCACCTGCTATGACAGTGGCGCAATGAACGTTCCTGTCATGGAGAATCTCGGCCTCAGGAACATCAACGGCACCTCGTTCTATGATCCGAAAGACGGAGTCGAAGGCTGCTACTGCCGTATGCACGAGAAGTCCAATGGTAAGGACACCACAGTTGGTCACTGGGAGATGGCCGGTATGGTTTCTGAGAAACCGCTCCCGACCTATCCGAACGGTTTCCCTCAGGAGATCCTCGATAAGCTGAGCGCAGCAACAGGGCGTGGCATTCTGTGCAACAAGACATATTCCGGCACTGAAGTCATCAAGGATTACGGTCAGCAGCATGTCGAGACAGGCGATCTAATCGTCTATACCAGTGCCGACAGCGTATTGCAGATCGCTGCTCACGAAGCTGTGGTACCTATCGAAGAACTGTATGAGATCTGTCACAAAGCAAGAGAGATCATGCAGGGTGAGCATGGATGCGGCAGGATCATCGCAAGACCGTTCGAAGGGGAGTGGCCGTTCAAGCGTACTGTCAGGCGTCATGACTACAGTCTGCAGCCACCACGCGAAACCGTTCTCGACGCGCTCAAGGAAGCGGGCTTCGTGAACATCGGCGTAGGCAAGATCTATGATATTTTTGCCGGCAAGAGCGTCATGATGAGCTACTCCAACAAGGGCAACGAAGCGAATATGGTCAGGACGATCGATATAGCGGATGCAGATTTTGAAGGCCTCTGCTATGTGAATCTGGTCGACACCGACATGATCTACGGACACAGAAGAGATATCCCTGGATATACTAATGCGCTGAATACAGCGGACAGACAGATCGGTGAACTGATGGAGAAGATGCGTCCGGAAGACATTCTCATCATCACTGCTGACCATGGCTGTGATCCGGGATACACAGGAACTGATCACACGAGGGAAGATGTCCCTTGCCTGATCTGGGGACCGTCACTCAAGAAGGGTGTTGACCTCGGAACGCGTGATACCTTCGCGGATATGGCGGCAACGATCGCTGATTATTTCGGTATCAGCTACCGTGGAGACGGTGCATCATTCCTTGCGGAGATCGCCGAATAGTGATAGCTATCAGTCGGAAGATATCGGATGAAATAATGCAATTTAGGTTTTATGTAAACTAATTAACTGCTTCTCCAGGCCGTGGAGGAGCAGTTTTTTGGTGGTATTTTGAAAGATTATTATACTATTCACAATATTATTACAGAATCATGTCAGAGATAGCAACGTTTACAGCGTTGGGTTATAATAATAGAGAACCAGTATTTTTCCCATTGAAGCAGTGAAAACAGGTGTGTGAAATGACCAAAGAAGAAGTGATAGATATTCTCGGAATGATCCCGCTGGAGGTAGAAGGCGGAATGTGGAGAGGTATGTTCCGCAGTGACGAAATCATCCCGGAGGGAGTATTCGAAGGACGCGAAGGAGCAAGAGCAGCTTATGGATCGATTTTCTATCTGCTTACATCTGAATCCGTCTCACGCATGCACAGGCTCGCGACGGATGAGCTGTGGAGTTTCTATCTGGGCTCGCCATGCGAACTGCTGGTACTAAGAACGGATGGCACCGGATATACCGAGATCCTCGGCCAGGATATCAAGAATGGCGAGAAGCTGATGACGGTCGTGCCAAGAGGCTGCTGGCAGGGGGTATGTATGATAGGGCCTTCTTCCGAAAATGATTGGGCTCTGCTCGGCACAGTAATGGCCCCGGCATATGAAGACAGCGATTATGAAGATGGAACTGAAGACCTGCTCGGTCAGTATCCGGAATTCGCAGATAAGATCCTCCCGCTGCTTGCGAGTCCGCAGGAAAGGTAACCATATGAAAGCAATCATCATAGGCAGTGGTAATATTGCCCAGGTCCACATAGCAGCACTGAAGCGTCTCGGCCATGAAGTATCGTGGATGGTAGGAAGAGACTATGAGCGGACCGGGAGATTTGCGCAGGAGAATGACATTCCGCATTTCACAACTGACTTGAGTGAGGCGCTTGGCTCGGATGCTGATTTCGTGCATATCTGCACGCCACCGGTCAGCCATGCTGATCTGATCCGCGCGTCACTTGCAGCGAACAAACATGTCATCTGCGAGAAGCCTCTGTGTATCGATCCATGTGAGGCGAAGGCTCTTGCCGCAGAAGCAGAAGAAGCTTACCAGCAGAAGGGACTGATCACTGCTCTCTGCTGCAATGTGAGATATTATCCGGCAAACAGAGAAGTCTCAGAACTGCTCAGAAATGATGGAGGAGGGGAGGCCCGGATCATTTCCGGCTCCTATCTGCAGTCGTTCCATATCCCACCGCATGAGGATAGCTGGAGATTCGATCATGATCTTTCAGAAGGGCAGCGCGCGATCAGCGAGATCGGCACACACTGGATCGACCTCTCCGGATTCTGGACAGGCCTTCGCATCACCGGTGTCTATGCCGAACTCGAGAACTGGTATCCTGTCCTCTTCAGGAAAGGCCGCACACTCTCTGCGGAACCTGACGGAGAAGAGGTCCACATCGATACGGAAGATACCGCTGCTGTGATACTGAGATTCGAGAACGGTGCTGTCGGTACGCTGCTGCTGTCTGAGACAGCTCCGGGACACTTCAATGACCTCTCGATTGAAGTCACAGATCTGAAAACTACCTACAGATGGGAGGAGCTCCATCCTGATAAATTATGGTTCTCAGATGCCGGATCAATGAAGAGCAAATCGCTTAAGGTATCTGACCGCACGGAGACCTTCGTAAACCTTTTCAGAGATGTGTATGCTGCTGCGGAAAGCAAAATGCCGGGATCGTATCCGACCTTCGCGGACGGTGCGTACATTTCAGCGGTTTGCCACGCAATCAGTGAGAGCGGCAAAACACACCGCTGGACGGAAGTCGATCTGTGATCATAGTTACCCATAAATATCCATATGAACAGCAAAGCCCGGATCATGCGATCCGGGCTCTTTCAATTGATATAGATCTCTGCGTAAAGCTTTAACGCTGTCCCTTATCATACGGGATACCTTCAGCCTTAGGTACTCTGGAGCTCTTGGATGTGAATGCCAGAACTATGAGAGTGATGATATAAGGCAGCATCCTGTATACATACGGGCTGACGCCGAGTTCATTGAGCAGGAATACTCCATCACCGTTGATATCGAGCGTTGAATAGGTCGCTGCGATACATTTGAACAGACCGAAGAGGATCGATCCGCCGGCGATATTGAGCGGTGTCCAGTTACCGAAGATCATTACAGCCAATGCCAGGAAGCCGTAGCCGGCAACATCTCCATTGGATGTCATGTTCGCTGTTGTCATCGCAAAAGTGAATCCGCCGACTCCAGCGAGGAATCCCGAAAGTCCGACGCCGAGGTATCTCATCTTATAGACATTGATACCCAGGGAATCTGCTGCCTGAGGGTTCTCACCGCAGGATCTGAGTCTCATACCTGTCTTAGTCTTGTACAGGAATACAGATACCAGTACGAAGATAAGGATGCAGATATAGCTTGTCAGATATACTTTGTTCAGGAAGAAATCTCCGATCGGACCAAAGCTGTATCCCTTAGGATATCCGAAGGTCTGCGGCTTGATCATGAACCAGCCTGCAGCTCCGCCCTGTGACATACCCATGGTGTTCTGCTGAACGATCATGTAGATGAAGAACATTACGATAGCAGGAGCCAGCATGTTCAGAGCAGTACCGCCGATTGTCTGGTCTGCCTTGAGGTTGATCGCTGAGAACGCCAGCAGCATCGAGAACAGGATCCCGCATATACCTGAGAGGATCAGGGAAAGGATCATGATGATCTGTCCCTGGCTCTGTTGCCATCCACCATCCTGGAACATCCTGACAAATACTACTCCCATAAACGCGCCGAATATCATAATACCTTCGAGCGCGAGGTTGATGACACCGGATCTCTCAGCACATACACCGGCGAGAGCTACGATCATCAGAGGAACAGCATATAACATCATCTGTTGAAGTAAGAATACCATTATTTCTGTCCTCCTTTCTTAGTCTCTTTCTTGACAATTTCGGCGGGCGCCTCCGCATCATCAGCAGGTGCTGCACTGACCGCAGGCTCTGCGTTTACATTGCCATGGTCATGCTTGATTCTCTTGGAGAGCATCATCTTGATGAGCATCGAGAATGCTGACAGGTATACGATAACAGCGATGATGATGTCAGCGATGTATTCATTGTAAGCTGTCAGGTACTTGAGCTGGATACCCGAAATGTTCAGCATTGACATGAAGATTCCGGAGAATATGACGCCGATCGGATGGTTGGCTGCCAGCAGTGCTACCGGGATACCATTGAATCCTTCAGCAGGGAGCTTCTGATATGTCGACCAGTAGAACTCCGTGTTACCTGAGAGGAAGTACAGCGAAGCACCGGCTGCCGCAAGCGCTCCGGCGATCGCCATGGAGAGAATGATGTTCTTCTTGTCGTTGATACCTGCATACTTTGCGGCATGTCTGTTTGCACCGCATGCACGGAGCTCATAGCCAAATGTGGTTTTGGTCATCATGATCCACATCGCGATCGCGATCAGAACTGCGATCCAGAATCCGCCATTCGCCTGTGAACCTGCAAACAGCTTGTCCATCAGTAATTTAGGAGTAACAACTCCGACATTCTTGAGCGGGATGATATATCCGACCTTACCACCCTCTGCGGAGATCTTGAACATCTCATGTGCATCGAACCACCAGGTGACCAGATTGGCTGCGATCCAGTTGGTCATGATACAGGTGATTACCTCGTTAATATTGAGGAAGGCCTTGAAGATTCCCGGAATTGCGCCCCACAGCGCGCCGAGAAGAACTCCGACCAGGAATGCGCAGAGCCATGCTATCGCTTTAGGACATCCGGTCCAGCCGAGCCAGAGTCCGACTGACAGAGTGCCCATCGTACCCATCAGATACTGTCCTGCAGCTCCGATGTTGAACAGACCTGTCTTGAAAGCGATCGCTACTGACAGACCTGTCATGATCAGCGGAACAGCACGGAAGAGCATGTTGCCCATATTTACGCCGTTAAAGCCGAATACTAACTGTCCTGCGGAATCTCTTCCTGTGGAGAAAACGCCCAGGAATACCAGTTTGATACCTTCTACGATACCCGAGCTGGAAATATTTGATTTTGACAGTCCTACTATGATTACGATAACGGCTCCTACAGCCATACCGATAAGTATGGATATCAGAGCGGAATAAACTGCC
Organism: Mogibacterium sp.; assembly: GCA_017403955.1. GTDB lineage: Bacteria > Bacillota > Clostridia > Peptostreptococcales > Anaerovoracaceae > Crickella. The sequence continues at coordinate 12,684 of JAFRDH010000009.1, read as the reverse complement.
ACAGCTCCTTCGGATTTATACCATTTGAGCTTGCCTGTTACAGGATCTTTTCTAGGCATTTAGTTCCCCTCCTTTCCCTGTCTCTTAGCACCGGACATGTACAGTCCGAGCTCTTCAGGTGTAGTCTTCTTAGGGTCAACTTCTCCAACGATCTCACCCTCGTAGATTACGAGGATCCTGTCGGAGAGTCCCATGACTTCCTCGAGTTCGAGTGAAACGAGAAGTACTGCATGCCCTTTGTCTCTCTCAGCAACGATCTGATTGTGGATATGCTCTATAGCACCTACATCCAGACCTCTTGTCGGCTGAACAGCGATCAGAAGAGGCTCATCTCTGTCTATTTCTCTTGCGATAATAGCCTTCTGCTGATTTCCTCCTGACATCGATCTTGTGACCGTGATAGGTCCCTGACCGGATCTGACATCGAAGTCCTCTATCAGCTGCTCCGCATATTCTCTTACCTCATCGAATTTGATGAAGCCGTGATTCTGGAATCTAGGCTCTTTATACTTCTGAAGTACGAGGTTCTGCTCGAGAGTGTAGGACAGAACAAGTCCGTGTTTATGCCTGTCCTCAGGAATGTGGGACATTCCTGCCAGAGCTCTCTGTTTGATGCTGGCCTTTGAAATATCCTTGCCGCAAAGTGTGACCTTGCCTGCGGTGGCCTTCTCGAGGCCGGTCAGTCCGAAGATCAGCTCAGTCTGTCCATTTCCGTCGATACCGGCGATACACAGGATCTCACCGGCTCTGACGTCAAACGAAACATTATTGACCGCATTATTCTTGTGGATCTTGGATGGTACTGTAAGTCCTTCGACTTTCAGAATTGTCTCTCCAGGCTTAGCAGGCTTCTTCTTCAGTTCCAGCTGGACCGGACGGCCTACCATCATGTTGGAGAGTTCCTGCTTATTGGTTTCCTTAGTATTAACAGTTCCTACATATTTGCCCTTACGGAGTACTGTTACTCTGTCGGAAACTGCCATGATTTCGTTAAGTTTATGAGTGATGAACAGAATGGATTTACCTTCTTTGGCGACTCCCTTCATTATTTCCATAAGCTCGTCTATCTCCTGAGGAGTCAGAACTGCTGTAGGTTCGTCGAAGATCAGGATCTCATTATCTCTGTACAGCATCTTGAGGATCTCAACTCTCTGCTGCATTCCGACTGTGATGTCCTCGACCTTAGCATCTACATCAACCTTAAGTCCGTATTTCTCGGAAAGAGCCAATACCTTCTCTCTTGCTTCCTTCTTCTTAAGGAATCCCAGAGCTCCTGTTGTTTCTGCTCCCAAAATAATATTGTCCAACACCGTAAATACATCGATGAGTTTGAAATGCTGGTGGACCATTCCAATTCCGAGAGCTGTCGCATCATTAGGATTATTGATCTTTACGACTTTTCCATCCTTCTTGATGTCTCCTGCTTCCGGCTGATAGAGTCCGAAAAGAACACTCATCAATGTTGACTTACCCGCTCCGTTCTCACCAAGAAGGGCATGGATCTCACCCTTTCTCAGCTGGAGCGTTATGTCATCATTTGCCACTATCCCGGGAAATTCCTTGCGGATGTGGTTCATTTCTATTACGTATTCTGACATATTCTTTTCCCTCTGACTTATACGCTAGATATTACTGATTCTTTGAAAAAAGGGGGAATTCAATTCCCCCTTGATTCAACATTCAATGCCTGTATTATTCAATACGAATTACTTAACAAATGTGATATTGTCAAGTCCTGCTGTACTAGGATCAGCAACCTCAGAATTGTCAACAGTGATCTCACCGCTCTTGATCTGCTCGAAGAGAGCGTTGTACTCATCAACTGTCCAGTTCTGGAGTGCCCATGTATCAACAGGGAGACCTACAGCATCATCAGCAGCACCGAGGCAGAGAGCGCCCTTCTGGAGACCATTGTTATAGAAGTTTCCGAGGGAGATCTGTACTGACTGAGCAAGGCCCTTCATTGCTGATGTTATAACTGCATCGGACTGGTTGGACTGGTCAACGTCTACACCGATGATAGCGCCGTCTGCAGCCTCAGCTGCTGCTGCGCCGGAGTTGAACATTGTACCGCCGCACATGAAGATAACTTCTGTTCCAGCGTTGAACCATCCAGCAAGCATTGCCTGGAGGTCATCAGATGCGGAGAAGGATGAACCGTATTCCCAGCTGTATCTGAGTTCTACTTTCTCACCCTTAGCACCAGCTGCATCGTTTACACCCTGAGCATATCCGTATCCATATCTGATGCATGCAGGGTTGGAACCACCACCGCCACCGGAGAATCCGAGCTTGGTGTAACCTTCCATAACTGCAGCATATCCTGCGAGATATCCAGCCTGCTCTTCCTGATAGAATACTCCGAGTACGTTATCGATACCCATATCCCATCCATCAATGAAGATGAACTGAACTTCAGGATACTTAGGAGCTACAGCCTCAAGAGCTGTTGCCTGAAGGAATCCAGGTGTAACGATAACTTCAGCACCTGCATCGCAAGCATCCGTCATAGCCTTGATTCTGTCTTCATCTGTAGCGTTGGATCCATTAGCTGGCTGATAGTACTTATAAGTCTTATCATTCTCATAAGCATACATCTTGCAGCCATTCCATGTGAACTGGTTGAATGAACCATCCTTCAGCTGACCTACGTCTGTTACCATTGCGATCTGGTATGTACCGTCTGCTGACTCACAGTTATCATCGATATCGTCGAACGATACTGCTGCTGGAGCCGAATCATCAGCAGCGCCTTCATCTCCCGAACCGGAATCTGAACCGCCCCCGCATGCTGTGAAGGCAAACAGTACCATCACTGCAGCGAGGAGTAATGCAATAAATTTCTTCATATTACCCTCCTCAAGGAATAAACAAATAAACATTATTTGAGAAAACGATATGTTTCCATACATCCTATATTATATTATAACGAAATATAAAATTGAAGAATTTCATAATCAAAATTGTCCAAAAATATGCACTGTATTTTGTACTTTTTTTCTTCATAATTTGTGCGAATCCTCGTGTTGTAGTACTATAAAAACAGCACAGAAGGAGGTATTGTATATGGCCAAACTATACTTCAAATACGGTGCGATGGGTTCATCCAAGACCGCACAGTCACTGATCACCAAATTCAATTATGAAGAGAAGGGTATGACTGTGTGGCTGATCAAACCGGGAACAGATACGAGTGACGGCGCTAATATTCTCAGAAGCCGCATAGGTCTGAGTCAGGAAGCTCATGTGATCAGTCCTGAAACAGATATCATCAAAGAATATCATGCTGCAGGTCATTATGATGTTATTATCGCTGATGAAGCGCAATTTCTGACACCTGAACAGATCGACGGTCTGCGCACGATCGTCGATGAAGAGAATATACCGGTACTCTGTTTTGGCCTTCGTACAGACTTCCTTACACACTTCTTCCCGGGAGCACGCAGACTTATGGAACTTGCGGATTCTATCACGGAGATCAAAACGATCTGCGAGTGCGGAAGCAAGGCTACCGTCAATGCACGGTTTGATGAAAACGGAATGATCGTGACAGAAGGAGACCAGGTCGTTCTCGGCGGAAATGACAGATATATCGCAATGTGTCATAAATGCTGGATGGACCGTATCCGTAAGCAGCGCAATCAGACTCTATTATAGAAAGATATGGACAGAAGCGTAGTAGTTATCGGCGGTGCCAATGTAGATATTGGCGGAACGCCATTCAATAAACTTATACCATCCGATTCCAATCCCGGAACTGTCAGTTTGAGTGTCGGCGGAGTAGGACGTAATATCGCACATAATCTCAGCCTCCTCGAAGTACCGGTCACTCTTGTTACTTCAGTAGGAGGGGATTATTTTGGAGCTCAAATAATCAAAGACTGCCGCAGCGCAGGAATCAGAACCTCCCACATTGTCATAGATTATGACAATACTACTTCAGCTTATCTCTATATCAATGATGAAGAAGGGGATATGGCTCTTGCTCTGTCTCATATTAAATTAGATTTAATTACACCTGAATATATAGACTCTATCGGGGATGTGATCAATTCAGCGGAAATATTGGCATTAGATGCCAATATCACACAGGAAACATTCATACGCATCAAAGAAGTATGTAATGTTCCTATTTTTGTTGATCCTGTTTCTCAGTCACATGCCCGGAAGATCAAAGGACATCTTGACGGAATAGATATTATCAAACCTAATCGTCTTGAAGCTGAACTGCTGACAGGTATCAATATCAATACTGTCGGGGACTATAAGAGGGCTGCACTTGAACTGCTCGATCAGGGTGTCAGAAAAGTATTCATTTCAATGGGAAACATCGGAATGCTTGCAGCTCATGATAATAATGTATATCTTATCAGTCGCTGCAATGCTGATGTGGTCAGTACGACCGGAGCAGGAGATTCAGCAGCAGCTGCTATTATATGGGCATATACCACATTGAAAGATGAACTTAAATCTATAGAAAATGAAGATGATTTACTTATAACAGCAGCAAAAGCTGCTAATTCTGCAGCTTCAATGACAATAAACTCAGTAAAAACTATAAATAATGATATTAATCAGACCAAAATAATGGAAAAACTATTATTTTCTGACATGAAAGTAATAAAATTATAAGAAAAAGGAGATTAAAATGAATAGATTTCTTGATATTAAACCTGAAGTCAGAGAAGCAATTGAAGCAGGAAAACCTGTCGTTGCTCTTGAATCAACAATAATATCACACGGAATGCCATATCCTCAGAATGTAGAAACTGCACTTAATGTAGAGCAGATCATCAGAGATAACGGAGCAGTTCCTGCAACTATCGCAATCATTGGAGGACGACTCAAAGCGGGACTCACACCGGAAGAGATAGAATATTTTGGCAAAAAAGGTCCGGAAATCACCAAAGCTTCGAGAAGAGATCTTGCCATGCTGTGCGCAAGAGGTGAAGACGGTGCATGTACAGTAACAACAACGATGATGATTGCTCATATGGCAGGTATCAAAGTTTTTGCTACAGGCGGTATCGGAGGAGTACACAGAGGTGCAGAAACTACTATGGATATCAGTGCAGATCTCGAAGAACTTGCTCAGACACCTGTTATGGTAGTTTGTGCCGGATGTAAGTCAATACTGGATATAGGACTTACTCTGGAATATCTTGAAACTCACGGAGTACCTGTAATTGGAATGGGTACTGAAGATATGCCGGCATTCTATACATCTAAGAGCGGATTCAAGGTCGACTATAAAGTAGATACACCTGCAGAATTAGCACATTTCTTCCAGACTCATCTTGAACTCGGAATGAAAGGCGGAATACTTGTAGGAAATCCTATACCAGATGAATATTCTATGGATCCGGATATCATCAATCCTGCAATAGACAAGGCTATTGCAGAATGTAATTCACTGGGTATCAAAGGCAAGGCAACTACACCATTCCTGCTTGCTAAAGTCAAAGAACTGACAGGAGGAGACAGCCTGGATTCCAATATAAGACTTGTTTATAACAATGCCAGAGTTGCAGCACTGACAGCAGCAGAACTTTCCAGATAAAATAGTTATTTATAATAAAAAAGAGGGACGCAATCGTTTGATTGCGCCCCTCATATTTTTTCTAATTCATCCTGATTGGCAGTATCAGATAGGTGTATTTATCTCCTTTGAGAGGTTTAATGATACAAGGACTTACACTGTCTCTGAAATTCATGATTATCTCTTCATCTTCTATAACACTGAGTGCATCTTTCAGATACTTTGAATTGAGTCCTATATTGAGACCTTCACCATCATTGATGATCTCAACTTTCTCTTCAATATTTCCTTCTTCATTCAGTGATTTAATTACTATAAGGTCTTTATCAATATTGAATCTGATGAGATTGTTATTCTGCACTGATGCAAGCAATGAAGCTCTTTCTATACTTCTCAGTAAATCATTTCTCTTGACTCTTACATTGATAGAACCTACTTTATTAAGGATCCTTTCATAATCAATGAATTTACCTGAGAAAGTATTAATGATTACTTTATTATTATCGAATTTCATGATCACCTTATTGCCTGTGATCTCAAAACTCAGTTGATCTTCTCCGTCATCACTGATAATTTTCGCTACTTCATTGATCAGTTTAGCAGGTATTACAACATTAAGACTGACAGTATTATTAGCATCTATCTTATAAGTTGCTATTCTATATGGATCAACTCCTACCATCTTCATACTTCCTTCTCTTATTTCAAGAAGTACTCCGGTAAGTATTCCATTAAAATCATCTGTAGATGCGCTGAATGCTGTCTTTCTTATCAGTTTCTTAACATCTTCTTTGCTGAGAATGATATCCTTCTCACCTTCATTCAGTCTTATCTTAGGAAATTCATCCGATCTGAAACAGATAAGCTCTGAACTGGAACCTCCGCATTTGATACTGATTTTAACTGAGGAAGGATCATAATCGATCATCACATCTTCTTCAGGAAGTTTATTGATAATAGCAGTGAAGAGTTTAGCCGGAACTACAAATTCACATGAATCATTACACTGTACTGCAATGCTGGATTCAATCGTTATGTTAGTATCTGTAGTTGTGAGTTTCATCACACCCTGAGATGCTTCCACCAATATACCTTCAAGAATACTTGATGTAGTTCTTACAGGTACTGAATGAGATACATTGGAAAGCGCTTTGTTAAGTTCAGATCTGTTGCAGTAAATCTTCATCGTCTTATCCTCTCATCTCTATTATCTTAATAATTATATTAGTATTATAAGTAGGCTCTGTGGATAATGTGGATAACTTCTCTAAACTATCAAAAATCAATATTTTCGATGATTTTAAGATAGTTGATAATGCTATTGATAAGCCGTTCAAAAAATGTTGATATCTTCTATTTCTTCTTTCCGGCCTGCAATTTAGCTTTGATTGTCTCTACATTTTCATGCAGCTCTTCATCATATTTGACAGCTTCTTCTATCTTCTCGATAGCGTGAATGACTGTTGAATAATGTCTGTTACCAAACAGTTTACCTATCTTAGGAAGTGAAAGATCTGTAGTTTCCCTGCAGAGATACATCGCTACCTGTCTTGGAAGAGTAATTTCAGCATTTCTCTTAGGAGAATCCATATCTGCTATCTTGATTTTATAATGATTTGCGACTATGGATCTTATTCTTTCAGGCGCAACTGCCTGTTCATTATCTTTGATGATGTCTTTGAGAATGCTCTTGGCATTATCAACATTTATCTTCTCATTCAGCAGCTGTGAAAGTCCGATAACTCTGTTATATGCTCCTTCAAGTTCTCTTATATTATCCTTGACCTGATCAGCAATGAGACAAAGTACATCATATACATCTGATGTGATTTCTATATCGGATTTATCAGCGAGATTTTTGAGAATTGCAACTCTTGTCTCATAATCAGGAGGCTGTATATCAGCAATCATATTCCAGCTGAATCTGGTTCTTAATCTTTCATCAAGACCTTTGAGACTTACAGGAGGGCAGTCGCTTGTTATTACGATCTGCTTATTATTCTGATAGAGTGCTTCGAAAGTATGGAAGAATTCTTCCTGAGTAGCTTCCTTGCCTTCAAGAAATTGTATATCGTCTATAAGAAGTACATCAAGTTTTCTGTATTTATTGCGGAAACTCTTAGTCTTATTGTCATTGATAGCAGTAATAAGTTCATTTGTGAACATTTCTGTAGAAACATACAGAACTTTGGCGCTCGGATTATTTCTTATTATATGTACACCAATAGCCTGCATCAGATGAGTCTTACCAAGACCGGATCCTCCGTAAATAAAAAGAGGATTGTATATATCTCCGGGAGCTTCTGCTACTGCGACAGAAACTGCGTGAGCGTACTTATTAGAATTGCCGACTACAAAATTCTCAAAATTAAATCTAGGATTGAAGAGTTTCTCCTGATTAAGAGGATTCTTCATCCTTGTTAAATCTATTTTATTAGATTCGTATTCTTTCTCCTGTTTGATTACTACTTTGAAATGTCTATCCTGGCTGCTGTTGATAGCATTCTCTATCTGATTGAGATAATGATCATTGACATGATTGATGAGAGCAGCCTGGTTAGGCCAGGCAAGATAAATAATACCTGCTTCCTCCTCGATATGATGGATATATAGAGGAGATATCCAGGTACTGTAGCTAAGATTAGTAGTATTCGCTTTGAGAAAACTGAGGGTAGTCCCCCATATCTTGTTCTTGTCCAATGTGCTTCTCCATTCGCTTATGAACACATTTTACATAAAGTTTTCCACATATTCAAAGGGTAAAATAACTGAAAAATAGGGGTAAAATAATAGTCAAAAAAATAGTTATCCACATATTGTTGATAAAGTTGTTAATAAATAAGAGGCAGTACTACATATTGTGTATAAATGAGTTTTTGAATACATGTATTTTAATTTAGACACACCCAATTGCATACATAGTACCCAAAGCAAAACTTGACTTGTCAAAAGCCTTAAATTATAATGTTTTGGCGTATGTGCTCATGGAATTCAGAGAGCACCTGAATAATAATTACTATTTATAATATACAGAAGGAGCAGAGATATGAAAAGAACTTATCAGCCTAAGAAAAGACAGAGACTTAAAGAACACGGATTCCGTAAGAGAATGGCTACAGCTAACGGCCGCAAGGTACTCAAGAGAAGAAGAGCAAGAGGAAGAAAGTCCCTCACAGTCTAATAGTTGATTTGGTGTCCCAGTGAGAAAAGACAGCGAGCTGACGCTTCGTAAACAAAGGGATTTTACACGTACATATAACAAAGGAAAATCCCATGGATGCAAATATGCTGTAGTGATCTACAGAAAGAATAACCTCAGCTACACGAGAACTGCTTTCGTTTCAAGCAAGAAGGTCGGTAATTCTGTTGAAAGAAACAGATCGAGAAGACTCATGAGAGAAGCTTATCATTCTTTCAGAGACAGAGTTGAACAAGGATATGACATAGTATTCGTAGCCAGGAATACTATCAATGAAGCAGGAGAGAAAGAAGTAGAGAGATCATTATTCGGAGCCGTCAGAGCATGCGGTCTGATCAAAGACAGGGACGCGAGATGAAGAAGAGAAACATAATTCAGAACATTTTAATCGTTATGGTCAGGATATACCAGCTGGCAATTTCGCCGTATATAGGAGCGCATTGCCGGTATACACCGACTTGCAGTGCATATTTTATAGAAGCAGTAGAGAAATACGGCGCACTCAAGGGAAGCTGGCTGGGAATCAGAAGAATACTAAGATGTCATCCGGGCCGCCCGGGTGGTTATGATCCTGTACCATACGAACGGAGAGACTTAATGGGTATAATAGCAAAACCTATCGGATATCTGCTGATGTGGATATATAAGATCGTAGGAAGTTATGGTATTGCTCTCATTATCCTTACATTCATAGTCAAGCTCGCACTGTATCCTCTCTATGCTAAGCAGATCAAATCGACTGCCAACATGTCAGAGATGTCTGAGAAGTCTCAGGAAATACAGCGCAGATATGCCAATGACAGAGAGAAGATGAATGAGGAGATGCAGAAGCTCTACAGCGAGATGGGATTCAACCCTATGAGCGGATGCCTTCCTATGCTCATTCAGTTCCCTATTATTATGGGACTTTTCGCGCTTCTCAGAAATCCGATGAAATACATGCCGTCCGGCAGTGAGATGATTTTTGCAAACCATGAGTCCTTCCTCTGGATCAAGGACCTGGCACAGCCGGATATGTGGATACTGCCTATCGCTGCAGGAGTTGCCACTTTCTTCGCGTTCGCTCTCAACAGTGCAATGACGACAACACCTGGCGCATCTGCAGGACAGAGCAAGGCGATGAACGCATTAATGAAGTATTTCTTCCCACTGAGTATTCTCTGGCTCGCAAGATCCTACCCGGCAGGTCTGGCTATCTACTGGGCGGGCGGTCAGTTCATGCAGATTTTCTTTAATATCAGGATCAATAAGATCAGAGATGAGATGAACAAGGAAAAGGAGCATAAGAAACTCGTCGAAAGAGCAGAGAAGGAGCTCTCAAGGAAGAAGAGAGCAAGAATGAAAGGAAATATTTAATAGATGAGAAGTTCGGAAAAATGGGGTGTCGATGTTGATACCGCTGTTGAACTTGCCCTCAAAGAGCTCAAGATAAGCAGAGATGAAGCTGATATCGAAGTACTTGAGGAGTCCTCAAATGGTTTCCTTGGTATCGGCAGCAAGCTTGCGAGAGTAAGAGTTACCGCAAAGGATTTCGGACCGACAGCTAAGGAGAAGGCAACATTCGACGATATAGACGCTATCCTCGCAGGGCTTCCTGAGAATACATCTTCCAAGCTCCCGGATGAAGTGAGAGCTGAGTATGATAAATTCGAAGCTGAGGAGCGTGAAGATGCCCGGGCAAGAGAAAGGGCAAGAGCTAAGAAAGAAAAGAAGAATAATAAATCTCAGCGCAGCAGAAAATATGATCTTAACCTCGAAGACACTATGCTGTATGAGGTCAAGAAACTCGATCCGGTAGAGGGACATCCGGTCGAAGCATTCCTCAGAGATATCGCTGAGCAGATGGGCATAGATCTCAAATTCAGCGTCAAAGCCGGAGAAGAGCTCGTGTTCGTAGAGATCACAGGCAAAGATACTGGAACGATCATCGGTAAGAGAGGAGCTACCCTCGACGCAGTACAGTGCCTGGCAAGCTATGTAGTTAACAAGGATAATGGTAAATACATCAGAGTCATCCTTGACGCAGAGAATTACAGATCCAAGAGAGAGAAGACTCTTGTAAGTCTCGCTAACAGACTTGCAGGTAAAGTCGAGAGAACAAGAAGATCAGTGACACTTGAACCGATGAATCCTTATGAGCGCAAAGTCATTCACTGCACGCTCCAGACACATCCTAAGGTCAAGACCAGAAGCGAAGGCAAAGATCCTTATCGCAGAGTGATCATCGAAATGAAGTAAATATAAAACCCCTTCTTGCGACAATGTCATTAAGTTAAGATGACTAAGAGATACTCTCTCATCAGAAATGATGAGGGGGTATTTTTTTCGTAAAAGATTGCGTGCCTTTAAACCCGCCCCCCCATGTGACCCGCCCCCGCCGGGCACGCAATTTGAATTAATTCTGCATTTCGCTTGACACAGCAGGGAAAATGTGCGGCCGCTTTTACCGGTCATTTACCAAAGCCGGTAAAAGCGGCCCTTGTAATGAGGTAACAACGTTCATTACGAGGAGGTGCACAATGAAACCCAAAGAATTAAAAACACTGCTCTTGCGGGAGATCAATTCTCTGGATCGATCGAAATATGCAAAATGTCCAGGCATAGATTTTACCCGCTCCAGGAAGCTGCCTTTTAATACTCTTGTTGAAACCATGCTGCGCATGGAAGGCAAATCCATGGGTAACGAGCTAATATCCGCTTTTCCAAAGGCATCTGAAACACCGTCCGTATCTGCCTTTTTCCAACAACGCAGCAAGCTGAAAGCTGGAGTATTTGATGATCTGTTCCATTCTCTTGTCTTATCCGTGGAATCCATCCAATCGCCCAAAACTTTTAATGGGCTAAGGCTGCTGGCCGTTGATGGGACAGATATCCACATACCGACCGATCGCACGCATACAGAGACCTTGCTTTCTCTGAAGCAGGGAACGCAAACATATAATATGCTGCACATGAATGCTATTTATGATCTTCTTCAACATACTTATGTGGATGAAGTAATACAGAATTACAATGAAATGAACGAGCATAAAGCTTTTATTGAAATGGTAGACAGATCCTGGCTGGATAATGTGCTGGTTATGGCAGACAGAGGATATGAATCATTCAACAATATAGCTCATGCATCTGAGAGAGGCTGGTACTTCATGATCAGGGCCAAGGATTCCGGATCTCATGGTATTACAGATGGCTTTGATCTTCCCACAAGTGGAGCCTTTGATGTAGCCATTGATCTCAATCTTACACGCAAGCAGACGAACGAAGTGAAGAAACTCTTCGTTGACAGAAACCACTACCATTATCTTGCTCATAATGTATACTTCGACTATCTTCCTTCACGTTCCAGAAAAGCAGATCCTCTGAAGTGGTACACTCTTTCATTCAGAATAGTGAGATTTCAACTCTCTGAAGGCTCATATGAGGTCATACTTACTAATTTGCCCAAAGACAAATATCCTCCCTGTGAGATCAAGCGGCTTTATTCAATGCGATGGGGCATCGAGACATCATTCAGATCATTGAAATATACTGTGGGACTTCTCTATTTCCACTCAAAAAAAGTGGAGTATATCCGCCACGAAATTGTCGCCCGCCTGATCATGTACAACTTCTCTGAACTGATTGCTGCCCATGTAATCGTTCATAAGAAGGACAGAAAGCATGACTACAAGATAAACTTTGCTGTCGCTGTCCATGTCTGCCGATTGTTTATCCGCGGCGATATATCTCCACCCGATCTTGAAGCCCAGCTCTCGCGGAACATCATACCGATCCGCCCCGATCGAAAACGAAAGCGAGAGAAGCATAGCAGCTCTGTAATAAGCTTCACATACAGATTAGCATAAACAAAAGAAAACAGCATCATTTTCATAGCATGTAACTGCAGTGCGCATCTTATCCGGGTGGGCTCACGTTTGGGTGGGCGGAAAAGATGCGCATAGCAATG
>JAFRDH010000008.1 GCA_017403955.1 Mogibacterium sp. | reverse complement strand
TATAACAAGCTGGTCAAGGCAAACATGAAACCGGTCAAGGGGATACTGCTCTACGGCCCTCCGGGAACCGGTAAGACTACAATGGCAAGGATCATTGCGAATGAGAGCAAGATGAATCTCATTCTGGTCAACGCCAGCCAGTTCATGTCAATGTGGGTAGGTGAGTCGGAAAGGAATCTTGTCAACATTTTCACCCAGGCCAGAGCGAAAGCACCGGCAATCATCTGCTTCGAGGAGATCGAAGCATTCCTCGGCAAGAGAGTGAATTCAGAACGTTCCTATGAAACATCTATCATCAACGTCTTCCTGACGCAGATGGATGGATTCAAGGATCTCAGAAATGTTCTGATCATTGCGACGACCAACAACCCTGAGATGATCGACGAGGCAGCGCTCAGACCGGGACGTTTCGATAAGATAATTTATATGGGCGCTCCTGATCCGGAAGGCCGCAAGGCTCTCTTTGTCAAATACCTGAAGGACAAGACCGACCTGTCGACAATCGACCTGGACAAGCTTGCGGATCTTACGGAAAGATTCACAGGTGCTGACATTAAGGCCGTCTGTGAAGGCGCGTACAGGGACAATGATTTCAGGAAGGTGACAGAAGCAGATCTGGTCGACAGGATCGCTTTGACACTGCCGTCCTATACCCTGGATCTCCAGGAGAGATATGAACTGTACCGTAAGAAATATACCAGATCATCCACTGCTCAGAATGACAACAGGGGCAAAGAAAAGCCGAAACTCAGCTGGGATGATATCAAGGGAATGGAGTCGACCAAGGCAATACTCAAAGACAAGATCGAGAGCCCTATCGTCAATGCCGATAAATACAAAGAATACGGGATCCCGGCATCCAAGGGAATCCTGCTGTTCGGCCCTCCGGGATGCGGTAAAACATTCTTCGCGAAAGTTGCTGCGGATGAGAGTAATGCGAACTTCTATGTAGTCAATGGTCCGGAACTGCTCGGAGCAGGAGCGGGCGAGTCTGAGGCAAATCTGAGACGTAAGTTCAGAGACGCCAGAGAGACAAAGCCGTCGATCATTTTCTTCGATGAGATCGATGCTATTGCAGGTAAGAGAAGCGCAGACAGCGGCTCAGTACGCATCATCAATCAGCTGCTTACAGAGATGGACGGTATGGATTCTCTTGACGGAGTAGTCGTAATAGCAGCGACCAACAGACCGTACAGCCTTGATGCCGCACTGATGAGATCAGGCAGGTTCGACACCAAGATCTATATACCGATGCCGGACAAGGAATCCATCAAAGAGCTTCTCAAGTCTACTCTTGAGCCGATCCCGTTCGACATCGATCTGGATAAGCTGGCCGAACAGCTCGACGGCTATACCTGCGCGGATATCGTTGCAGTAGCGAATAAAGCTAAGGAGATCTATGTAAAACGTCAGATAGTAAGTTCAGACGGGAAGGCTGCTCCTGTGAGCACTAAGGATATGCTGGATATTCTGAGCAAGGTCAAATCCAGTGTCAGCGAAGAGGACAGGAAGAAGTACGAGGAGATGAGAGAATTCGAGAGCATTCTCTGATTACCCGGAACTGCTTATTGACAATCGGCCTATCATAGATATAATAGAATTCCGGCGGCGAACAGGCCGCCGGAATCTGAGGGGACGCACTGGTTTCGACAGGTGTGTGGAACGAGGATAAGCGAGCCGTGGCGGTGATCCACGTTAAAAGTGCCCGTTCAAAAGAAACGCAAAAACAAACAACAATTTCGCACTGGCTGCATAGTTCAACCCCGCGCGTCGGCCTGAGTTCACCTGCAGGCACAGCAACCGGCGTCATTTATGCAGGAAAACCCTTACGTGACCTCCCGTTAGCGTAAGGGGACCAAACGGGATGGCCCGAGGATAGTCCGCCGAGTGACGCTCCGAGGGTGAGATCAAAGACCCGGCTGCGCTCGGAGAAAGTCGTCCGGAAATGCTCTTGGACGTGGGTTCAATTCCCACCGTCTCCACCAATTAGAACTGCCTCAGAGAATAATCTCTGGGGCTCTTTCATTATAAGTATTTCACTGAGTGAAATGTCAAACACTTGTTTGCGCTGTTGAGCTGTGTTATTATTTTGAAAAATAAATACTTAGGTCTTTTCCGATCGGGCCCGTTGTAGGCAAGAGTGCATCAGGATAAGCGTGATTTTGGCACGCATCCTGGTGCTATTTTTTTTAAGGAGGTAAACATGATGAATGAGGTAAAGATTCCGCAGGAAATGGTAAATGAAATCAGAGGCATAATGAACAGTGCCCGCCAGAATGTTGCAAAACAAGTTAATAGTGAGTTGTTAGCAGCATATTGGAATATTGGCAGAGTTATAGTTGAGCATGAGCAGGCCAGTAAAGAGCGTGCAGAATATGGACAAAACACTCTGAAATTGCTTTCCAGAACACTGACCAAGGAATTTGGTAAAGGCTTTTCTGTGTCAAATCTGCAATTTATGAGACGGTTTTATCAAACGTATCAAATTCAACAGACGGTGTCTGTTAAATTGAGCTGGTCACATTACTGCGAACTTTTATCTATATCGGATCGGGATAAGCGCAGCTTCTATGAGAAGGAATGCGAGCGATCCGGATGGTCTGTAAGAGAACTGAAACGACAGATATCAACTTCGCTGTTCGAACGACTACTGTTGTCGGAAGGCAAGGCAAATAAGAAAAAGGTGCTGGAATTGGCCGAAAAAGGGCAGGAACTATCCAGTCCGGAAGATGTAGTGAAGGACCCTTATGTATTCGAATTTCTAGGCTTGCCAGACAGGAAACCTGTCTTTGAGAGTGATTTGGAGAAAGCACTGGTAAAGCAAATAGAAGACTTTCTTCTTGAACTTGGCAGGGGCTTTATGTTCGTGGGCACGCAGCAAAGAGTGACTCTGAACAATACTAATTACTATGTGGATATGGTCTTCTACAACAAAGAACTTCACGCATATGTTCTTATCGAATTGAAAACAGCCAAGCTGATGCCTGAGGCAGTCGGTCAGATTAATATGTATCTCAATTACTATTCTGCAGAGATTAATGAGGAAGGAGACAATCCACCAATTGGAATTATTCTTTGTACAGACAAGAGTAGCGTAACAGCAGAGTATGCGTTAGGAGGTCTCTCAAATAACATTTTTGCATCTACGTATACCTATGTAATACCGGACAAAGAGAGGCTGATTGAGCAGGTTGAGGCGGTACTCAGTGAATGGTCCGAATAGCAGTCCGGATCAGAGGCTCACGCAATCCGCTGAATACTATCATTTCAGTACTCGCAACGGTTTGAAAACAGAATTCGACTCTCCTTTCGTCCACCATTGTTAAAGCCTGAAATTTCAACGATTTCAGGCTTTTTTCGTACTCGAAAATAACCTTTGACTATGGTACGCATACTGCTGATGTTTGCAAGGAGTTTTGCATCTTACAGGCTTAAAATGCATCTTACCGTAGAGGCTATTGAAGAGAAGCCTCTTATTTTTTTACACTCGAAACGGGCAATCACATAGAGTCAGACAGAGAAAGACATTTGAAAGGAGCCGATCATGGAAATGCTGTTGCTGCTGGTTTTGATATTGACAGAGATAGGTTTTGCAGCTTTTGCAATGTCCGGAAAGATCACTCGCGGAGAATGGGCGAAGCGCCGTCTTTGCGTTTCAGCGGTCGAATTAGTGACATTCCTGGTCATGACGCTGCTGCCGGGAATCGATTTCAGCTTCAGATTCAAAGGAGTACTGGTGATCCTTGTTCTGCAGCTTATTATTTCCGCGATCTTTTGGCTCATCAGGAGAAAGAAGGAAACTGCCAAAGGTAAACCGTCGATCGTTATAAGAACGGTGCTGGGCATTTTGATTATCTCACTGGCTATGATTCCGGCTTTTATCTTTACCGATTACCATGGACGCCCGCTGTCAGGTGAATATTCTGTAGCGGAGACTGAGGCAATTCTGATCGATTCATCAAGAGCAGATGAATTCGAAAACGACGGATCTTACCGCGAGGTACCGGTACATTTCTTCTATCCGGAAAGCACAGATGCGATAAAAGCTCATTCACTGCCGCTGGTAGTTTTCAGCCATGGCGCTTTCGGTTATTATCAGAGCAATATGTCTGCGTATATGGAACTTGCAAGCAACGGATACGTGGTCATCGCACTTGATCATCCGCATCATTCATTCTTTACGACTGATTCGGCCGGCAAGACGGTTCCGGTGGATATGGGCTTCATACAGTCCGCAATAAAAATCGAGAACAATGAATATGACGCGGAAACGACTTTTGATATCATGTCCAAAGCGATGAAGCTGCGGCTCGATGATATGAACTTTGTACTCGATACGATCAAATCAGCCGTCAAGGCAGAACCTGACGGATCATGGGCATTCAGTAGCGACGGAAGCCGCAGTGATGTCGGCCGCGCACTCTCGCTCATTGATACAGAGAAGATCGGACTCTTCGGACACTCAATGGGAGGAGCCACTTCCGTTACCGCCGGGCGAAGAAGCGATGTTTCCGCGGTCATAGATCTCGACGGAACGATGTTCGGAGAGGTTCTAGGCATCGAAGACGGCGAGGAGATATGCAGCACTGAGCCATATGCAACACCTGTCCTTGATGTAAGGAATCAGAATCATCAGGAAAGCTGCGAGGAAGCATACAAACTGCAAAAGGATTATGTGAATAATGTTATAATGGACAATGCGGCCGACGGTCACACGACGTATTTCAAGGGAAGTGGTCATATGAACTTTACGGATCTGCCTCTCATCTCGCCTTTTATAGCTAAGGCTCTTGGTACGGGTGACGTCGATCCGGAAGTGTGTATTGATCAGGTAAATACGCTTGTCCTCAGATTCTTCGATCACTACCTGAAAGGGAGCGGAACATTTACTGTAGAAGAAAGCTATTGATGAGATATGGAAATAGAAGTAATCACGATTGGCGAAGATAAGAAAGAGTATATAAGAATAGGCTGTCACAGAGTGGACTCCAATATAAAGGAGATAGTACGTTTCATAGAATCGCGTCAGGGCAGGATAGACGGAAAGGACGGAGACTCACAGGTCAGCATTCCGCTTGCGGACATATTCTATGCAGAATCTGTAGATAACAAAACCTTCATTTATCTGCAGGAGGCTTGCTATGAGTCCGGGCTCAGGCTGTATGAGCTTGAGGAAGCTCTCTCCGGGAACAGATTTGTCCGCATATCGAAATCTGTGATCGTCAATCTTATGAAGGTCGAATCCATAAGACCCGCCCTGAACGGGAGATACATGTGCCGGCTGATGAATGGCGAGGATGTCATCATTTCGCGCAAGTATGTCACCGAAGTCAAGGAAAAAATCTCGAGGTAAGAAATGAAAGAAAGGATAATAGAGACAGCAAAATATTTCTTTATAAGCACGGTCCTGATCAATGTCGCGATGTATGTGACCGGTTCACTGTTCGCTCCTGATCAGAAATTCGGATACGAAGTAATGATCTATCCTCTGATCTACGGTTTTCTTGCCTGCATTCCAAGCTTCATCATGTATACTAATAGGGAACTGAGCGTAAGACAGGCGCTGATACATAAGATCATTCAGCTGATCATCATTGTGGCAATAATCGAAGCGATGGTTTTCAAAGGAAACATAAGTGGATATGCCATGCAGGCTGCTGCAGTAGCTGGCAGTGTCGTGGTGATCTATTTAGGGGTTGTGCTTATCAGATACAAGATGGATCAGAAAACAGCTCAGGAGATGACAGACCAGCTTAAAGTTTTTCAGAATAAAGTCAGAACATAAATTCTCCGCAGCTTCTTTACTCTTTCATCAGACAAGCCCGCAAATCTTTACATTGAGCAGCTAAATACACTATAATAAGTAAAGATTTCAGAGAGGAGCAAGCAGAGATGTTTTCATATGAAAAACTGGAAGCAGCTTTAAAGGAAAAAGGGATCAGCAAGACGATGCTGTCTGAAGATCTGGGGCGTTCTTCAAGAACGGTCGCAAAGATCTCTAAGGGTGAGAATCTTTCAGCAAGGAGCATACAAAAGATAGCTGATTATCTTGGCCTGCCTGCTGATGAGATAGTGAGAGAAATTTCGGATAACAGCATCCTTCAGACGCTTAGGGATGAAAAGGAAATGAGGCTGTCCGGAGGTCTTTATCATGAACTTCAGGTCAGGATGACATACAATTCGAATCACATAGAGGGCAGCAAGCTTTCAGAAGAACAAACACGACTGATCTTTGAGACGAAGACCATCGATATAGGTGATGGTATCCCTGTAGATGATATTCTTGAAACGGTACATCATTTCCGAGCCATTGATTATGTTATC
>JAFRDH010000007.1 GCA_017403955.1 Mogibacterium sp. | reverse complement strand
TTCGGCCGATTTCAAGGAAAAAGCGTGCCTTTTGTCACGTATATCCTGATAAATCTGTACTATAAGCGTTACTGAAGGTTGTGACGAGCGATGAGAAAGCTGTTGAATTATTACTTTAGTCATCAGTGCGGAAACTATTTCACGTTTTTTACCGATATTATCCAAGAATCTTAGCCTTCAGTAGTTCTCGCAAAATCATGAATTGCCTTAAGGTCACGCTTGTATATCGTAATAATAAGCGGAGACGTGACAACTATCACGTATATTCAGAAAAAAAGGGATATTTGCGTGACCCCGGCGGCGAGTATAATAATACATTCGCACAAATCACTCATTCAACCAGCGACTCTTCTTCTATGCAATCATCTCGGAAAATTGCGATTTGTCGCACTGTGCTGCGACACCAATATGATAACACATATTGAAATTTCAACGAAGTCCAGTAAAAACAAAAGGCTCCCGGAATTTACTCCGAGAGCCCTGAAAATGGTTGCGGGAGGGGGACTTGAACCCCCGACCTCCGGGTTATGAGCCCGACGAGCTACCAACTGCTCTATCCCGCGTCATCATAGTTAATTTGAAGTGGTACCGGAGACCGGACTCGAACCGGTACGAGAATCGCTTCTCATAGGATTTTAAGTCCCAGGTGTCTACCAATTCCACCACTCCGGCGCATTTAGTAAAAAATGGCTCCGAGGGTGGGGCTCGAACCCACAACCTACCGGTTAACAGCCGGTTGCTCTGCCATTGAGCTACCTCGGAACATCAAACTCTTTGTTTGCGACTCGTTTAGTATAGCCGATATCGGATGGATTGTCAACACCAAAAATTGTACTTGTTTTAATGCGTAACAGATCCACATCAGGCCTGATCAGCTCCGCATGTTTATTATACCCTTAACATGCGGAGCGTTTTCAAGCCGGGAGTTTTTTGAAAATCAGCCTCTCATAACCTTAGCAACTTCCTCGTCGAGTTCTTTGAACTTAGCGCGGAGTGCCTTGATTTCTTTGACCATTTCCTGTTGTTTTCTGTTAGTCTCTCTTACGAGTTCCATATTCTCGTAAGGAACAGTGTTTCTTACTTCTGCATCAAGGATGCCGCCGTAGATAGGTGCATTGTCTGTAGCAAGACCCCACTTCTCATCGCCGTAGTCAAAATGCCACCATTCTGACGGGAAGTTTGTGAAGCCTACTTCAGTCATAGCGTTGTACAGCATTCTTCTGTTTGCTCTTGCGGTATCGTTTACACCATCACCTGCTTCGCCCGGTTCATAGTATCTTGTCCAGGCTCTGTCTGTGAATTCATCGAACTCGCATCCCATATCTACTTCCTTGCCATCCGGTCCGACGATCGTCAGGTCTACTGCTCCTCCGGTATTGTGGAGGGACGGAAGAAGGATGTTGTATGAAGGGAAAGATACACAGAACATTGTCTGGTAATCGATCTCTTCAGGAGTAGCATCCGGGAATTCCTTTACCTTTACAGCTCTGAAATAATCCCAAAGAGACTGCTGGACAGCAGCCGGTCTGTATGCATCGAATATTACGAATTTGTATCCTTCAGGAAGAAGCTCTTCCGCCTTCTTGACCATTTCGCATACAGTCTTGCGGCACATGATGCTCGGGCTCGAACCCGGAAGTGCTGCACCATCCTGCTCTACCCATCTGTAATACTTTGAGTCGCAGAGAAATACGTCGTCCATATATACCAGTGGCTCATCTGACGGATCAGCTACCGGGAGTTTGTTCGAAAGAAACGGCAATGCCGGAATTGGTTTGTTAAAAACAATCATTTGTACTGCCTCCTAGCCAACTACTTCTTTGACGATACGATGGAAATTCTTAAATGCGATCTTCTCCATCTCTTCCTGTGTCATTCCTCTCTTCTTGAAGATCTCAAAGAGATCAGGGATCTTCGAAGCGTCTTCGAGTCCGCCTGTTACAGCGTCCATTCCGGAGTATACTTCAGGATCATTCGGGTCGCCGAGGAATCCGCAGAAGTCAAATCCGCATCCTACATGGTCGATTCCCATGATATCTATCATATGCTCAGCGTGGTCTGCGAGTCTGTTGATGTCTCCCTTTGCAGGATCTTCATCGAGGAACTCATTCCATGCGTTGAGACCAACGCAGCCGTTTGCATCGCGGATAGCTCTAAGCTGATCATCCGTGAGGTTTCTCGGGTGTGAACTGAACTTCTTGCAATCAGAATGCGAAGCGATAAATGGTCTGCCGTCCATGATCCTTGCGATATCCCAGAAACCCGCTTCGTTGAGGTGGGATGTGTCGACGATCATTTTCTTTTCGATCATTCTTCTGACAGCCTGCTTGCCGAGATCAGTGAGACCTTCGGTGCTGCCGGAAGCAGCGCTGTGGCCGAATCCGTTCTCTTCGTTCCATGTGAGCATTCCGTGTCTTGCGCCAAAATCATAGTATTCATCGAATTTCGCGAAGGTCGGATCGTATGAAGCATAAGCCATACCTTCAACACCGATCATTATATAGAACACTCCGTCCTGTCTTGCTTTCATCATCTCGTCATAAGTCTTGACGATCCTGAAATCTTTGGCTTCTGCGATCTCATCTTTAACACAGCTGAAGATCTCTTTGGTTCTCTTGGCATAGTCTCTGATATGAGGTGGATCTACCCAGAGAACAAGAATCGAACCTTCGACATTACCTTTGCTCAGTCTTGCAAAGTGATGATTGTGGAAAACGTCAGTTTCACCTTTGAGTCTCTTGATAGTAACATCTGTCCAGATGTCACTGTGAGCATCAAAACATTTCATAGTATTATACTCCTTCTAAATAAGCAGGCTCTGAGCATAAGCCCAGAGCCTGTGATTGATCAACTTGATTATTTACAAACCGAGCGATACAGCAACGATAGTTCCGAGATAGTTTCCGATAACGTATCCGAAAGTACCGATGAGCATTGCAGGTCCTACGAGGTCGACCCAACCCTGTGAAATAGCCATACCTGCAGCTGTTGTAGGTCCGCCGATGTTTGCGTTGGAAGCGATGATAGCGTCCTCAAGGTTGAACTTGAAGATCTTTGCAGCTCCGAAGCAGAATACCATGTTGACGAATACCATGATAGCTGTGAGTACGAGGAAGAGCGGGCTCTTGGTAATAACGGTGTAGATGTTGGCAGGAACACCGATTACGAAGAGGAACAGGTAGATGCAGTAAGTACCGATCTCCTGAGATCCGTGCATTTCCTTTACGGTCTTTGTCATGAATGTAGCTACGAGTACAGAGATGGTTGTGATCCATACGTACTGAGATCCGAGGAATCTTACTACGAAGTTCATGAATACGCCTGTCGGCTCGAATCCGCCGAAGATACCTGCGATCAGTCTGGATACCCATACTACTGTAGCAGCGTATCCAATGTTGACAGCGATATCCTTGAGGGAGATGTCCTTGCGGCTCCAGAACTTAGCAGCAAGTGTCTTTGCCTCTTCAAGATCTACAGCGCCGGACTCGACTTCCTCGATCAGAGGGTGCTTGAAGTTCTTGCGGAACCAGCTGTTGCCTGCGAAGAAGATGAGTACGAAGAAGTAGATAGCCATCAGCAGGTTATCTGCAACTGTAGCAGCAGCAGTAACGTCTTCACCTGCAGCATACTGTGATGCCATAGCAGCGAAGTTGACACCGCCTCCGATGTAGGAACCGGTCATCATTGAAGCTACTCTTGCGAGGTCCTGAGCATTGCCGTAAGGTCCCTTGAGCAGGAAGTAAGCGAGATAAGCGCCTACAACGGTTCCGAGAGCTCCTAATAGGAAAATAACGAGCATACGTCCTGTCTCTGCCCAGATCTTCTTCAGGTTGCACTGGAGAAGCAGCATTGGGATGCCGAGAGGAACGATTACGCCCCATACGATATCATCGTAGAGAACGCATGATGTCGGGATCACGCCTACGTTAGCGAGTACCATAGCGATGATCAGAGCGATGATTGCTCCGGAAACCTTTGAAGCCCATGCATACTTCTGCTCAAGCCAGATGGAGAAGAATACGCCCATCGTCATGACTACCAGAAGTCCCCACATGTCATCAGCTGCGATCAGTGACTCACGTCCAACTAATCCCATCCAAAAATTAGACATAATAAATACCTCCTTAAAACACATCAAAACCCATTAGGGAATTTAACATATTTAAGTATGGCACTATTCCTTCACAATTTCAACACAATTCGGTTATCTTTTTAACATTTCCAAACGGTTAATGGTCAGAATTGCGTATCAACTGTGCTTTTTTGATGTATTTGTCCGCATTGACCTTATCTCCCACCGCTTCATACAGCTGAGCCAGTTCATCCATGACATCAGTGTTGCTCGGGGATAATGTCAGTACTTTCTTAAGATCTGCTATCGCCTCATCGATATTTCCAAGAGAAGCTTCCGCGACTCCGAGATAATACCAGAGAGGCCACCAGTTTTCGTACCTGCCCTCTTTGAACTTCGAGAGCGTGTCTCTTCCGCCGACATAGTCTCCGCCCATTATCTGGTTGCATCCGCGTTCGATCTGAACAGGTTCATCCAGATCGAGAAGCATTCCGTTTATCTCATGTCTCAGGTCCTCGAGCTGATCATCATCGAGGCCAGATTCATTTTCATCTGCCGAAGAACTTAGTCTGATGAAATCATCCCATGTCAGTTTGGCCTTGAGGTAAAGGCCCATATTGAGATACGCATAACCCAGGAAGTAATATCCCATAGCGAAATCCGGATGCATCATCGTCAGGACTTCGAACGTGTCCATTGACTCTGCTTTGAAGCATCCGATATATTCTTCGATGTTGTCATTATTTGCGCTGAGATAAGTAAGCGAATCAAGTTCACCTTCCTGACTTGCAGCTGAAGCGGTCTCATAGCAGGCTTTTGCCGCTCTTCCGTACAGGTAAAGCGCCGCCTGTGACTTAGGATCTATCATGAGCGCGGTCCTCAGAAGCTTGCATGCATCCTCGAACCTTCCCTCATCGGCTGCTTTGGCACCTTCAGAGACGAGCATCGGTTCCGCATCGTCTCCTGCAACTGCCTTGATATATGCAAGATATTTGTCAGCGTATACAAAGGCAGCATCTCCGCCGACTACCTTTGCCATGTCGATGAAGATGCTCCTTACTGCAATTTGTCCATTCTCTCCGCCGCTGATAGGGACGAGTACCCCTTTGAGGATCTCGTATGCCCCCATCGCACGGAGCAGATCATCACTCAGCTCGCTGAACATCATGTCCCTGTTCCCGATGCTGAGGAATTTGGTTATTCTGTCTTTTGGATTTTCGTTCAATTCTCAAACTCCCATCCCTTGCTCTCGAATCTGATGATCTCATCTTCAGAAACGGTTTCTGCAAGGTCAGTATGGATCGCGTCTGCAAGTGAATCGAATTTCGATTCGTCCTCGAACCCTACATACAGGTCGCGGGCATATGCAGAAAGCATTCTTGCCATTTCGTCCGGCTTGCCGAGTTTGCCGGCCAGGCCGTGTGTATAGATATAGTCAGTCAGGCCGCTGAAGAGATCGTATGGCTTGATGCCTGTATCTGTCAGGATCTTAGGAAGTGATTCTTTGAAGTTGCCTTCTCCGATGAAAGCATCAACGACTCTTCCGATCGTTCTGACTCTGATCATGTCTTCAGCAGACATAAAGTCAGTTACGATCACATCATATGGTGCAGCCGATGTATAGAGATATCCGTATTTGTCAGCATCCGCTCTGAGCTGAGCGCCCTTTGCGAGCCTGAGCATTTTGATCTTGAGCGGAGAACCTTCTCCAAGACCAAATGTCTTGTTGAAGGAGCGGGCAAAAAGATCTTCTGTCTCGTACGGAAGTCCTGCTGTGACAGAGAGATTGACTCTGACCTTGCGGCACTGCAGAAGCTTGGTGATGTTGTACATCAGCTGATAAATGTTCTCTTTGCGTCCTACAGCAGCGAGAACTTCTGCATTGGTGCTTGCGACATCAACATTGAATACGAAGAGTCCTTTTCTGGCTCCGGAAAGAAGTCTGATCGTCTCATCGTCAAGATTCTCTCCGCTGATATTGAACTCGAAAGTAGTGATGTTGTTGTCGTTGTTGATGAGATATTCAAAGATCTTGAAAGCTCTCTCACTGTTGAAGTTGAAGCAGCTGTCGAAGAAAACTACTCTTTCAGGTTCTTTCACGAGGAAGTATCTGAGTTCTCTGATGACTCTTTCGACATCAAGCGCCCTGACTCTTGAATCAGGGATCTGCGCCTTGTAAGCAAGTCTTTCGGCATTGCCTCTCATTGACTCATAGTAGATAACACTGCCGTCTGCATCCGTTTTCTCATATGGGAACGGCAGATCATCAAGCTCTACAGGATCGTCATAGCTGTTCACTATGATCTGGTCATCTGTTCTGTATGCGAGACCCGGAATTTTCTCAAAGTCAAATTCATATTCATATACAGACTTGAGGAAGCTGAAGAGTACAGACTCTCCCTCTCCTCTGATAACGTAATCGACCCAAGGATTGGCCCTCATGAATTTGCTGGTATCAAATGAGACCTGCATGCCTCCCACCACTACTGCAGTGCTTGGAACGGCTTTCTTGATCATTTCGATCACATTGCAAACCTGTCTCTCGTTGAAAGCGTTGATATGGAAATATACGATATTATATTGTCCTTTGATGATATCTTCGTAGATGTAACCGTCAAGCTCATGTCTGCCGTAGGTCTTCATCTCTACATCCAGTGGTGACTCGTCCACCACCGAATACAGATATCTCATTGCATAATCCGTATAGTTGCAGTCAGTTTTGATTGTGGTAAGAAGCAGCTTCATAAAATCACATCCTCTCCGGGGCCTTGATGCCAAGGAGGCCAAGGCAATTAGCAATAACAGTCCTGGAAGCGAGAACCAGTGCGAGTTTAGCGAGTTTCTCGTCTTTGTCCTCAACTAGTATATGTTCATCGTGGTAGAACTTATTGAAGCTCTGTGCGATATCTACAAGATGTCTAGTAAGAATGGACGGCTCGTATTTGTTTGCTGCCTCGAGCACGACTTCAGGTACTCTGTAGAGAAGCTTGACGAGTGTGTAAGCGCTGTCGCTGTTCAGTTTGCTCCAGTCAAATTCTCCGGCTCTCACACCTGCAAGGTCTTCTTCGGAAGCATTGCGGAGTACGCTGGACGCTCTTGCGTGAGTGTACTGCACATAAGGTCCGGTCTCTCCGTCAAAGTTCAGGACTTTGTCCCATGAGAAGACGTAGTCCTTGATTCTGTTGTTGGAAAGTTCCTGGAAAATAACTGCTCCGATACCGACTTCTCTGGAAACAGTGTCGATATCCACTCCGGATGTCTGCTTTTCCCTCATGATATCTGCAGTCTTCTCAACAGCAGTATTCAGAACGTCTTCGAGGAATACGACAGTTCCCTCACGGGTCGACATCATCTTGATATCGTCTCCGTCAGAGAGGCTGACAAGTCCGAACGGAACGTGTATGCAGTCTTTCTCCCACTCATATCCCATCAGCTCGAGAACTTTCTTCCATTGTTTGAAATGAAGGTTCTGCTGTGATGCTACTACGTAGATGCACTTGTAGAAATCGTAGTGTTCTTTTCTATATACTGCAGCAGCGATATCTCTTGTTACATAGAGACTTGAACCGTCTGATTTGGTGATCATAGCAGGGCTCATTCCGTACTCTTCAAGATCTACGATCTGAGCGCCTTCTGACTTGATGAGGAGACCTTTATCCTTGAGTTCCTGAATGAATCTAGGCATTTTATCTGAATAGAAGCTCTCTCCTGCATATGAGTCAAAGGTGATGTCGAGCATGTCATATACTCTGTTGAACTCGGCAAGGCTGAGTTCTCTGAACTTCTTCCAGAGTGCGACTTCTTCAGGTTCACCTGCCTCGAGTCTTACGAATGTTTCTCTGGCCTCATCCTCAAGTGACGGGTCGTCTTTTGCTTCCTTGTGGAATCTTGTGTAGTACTTGAGAAGTGTCTTGATAGGATCGTGTGCAAGTTCCTCTTCGCTTCCCCATTTTCTGTAAGCGACGATCATCTTTCCGAACTGTGTTCCGTAGTCGCCGAGATGGTTGATCCTTACTACATCGAAACCGATCGCATCATAGAGCTTGTAGATCGCATTTCCGATAACGGTACTCCTGATATGTCCGATATGGAATGGCTTGGCGATATTAGGCGAAGAATACTCTACAATGACCTTCCTGCCTGCGCCGTGATCCGATCTTCCGTATTGATCTCCGAGATCGTTGACTTCACTTACTACCTGGCTCGCAAAATATGCCCTGTTGATGAAGAAGTTTACATATGCGTTGACGTTCTCGACCTTGGCAAAAGCTTCATTGCCCGAGATCCTTCCGGCAATATCCGCAGCGATCATCTGCGGCGCCTTCCTCAGAGCTTTGGCAAGTCTGAAGCAAGGGAACGCAAAGTCACCCATCTTCTCATCTGCAGGGATCTCTATAAGATTCCTGATGTCATCGATGCTGAGGCCAAGTGCCTCATCATATATCTCATTAGCAATAATATCTTTGAAATCTACCATAAATTGTCCTTATTCCGTTCGTATCAATAACTTTTTATCTGTCACCGAACACTCTCTTGAAGTTATTCTCATCGCAAATCTTGAAATCCGGAGAGAAAACGCGGTCCTGCTCAGATATTTCAGGGTCATTTCGCTCCTCCAGACAGGCCTCGATCAGCTTGTCCGTGAAAAGTCCGTTGCCGCCGGTAAGAGTTCCGCTGAATGATCCGTCATAAATGACGCCCGATCCGCATGACGGACTCTTTGCCTTGAGGATCGCACCTTCTATCACACAGGTACCTCTCCTGCGGCTCCCGTGCTCGACAAGTACTGACTGAAGTGACAGTTCTGCACCGTAATCGAACTGTCTGGTCAGATCTTCGCCATTCTTATTCAGGACCTTGAAGTACTCATTGTCCACAGGAACTATTTCTGCCGGGACTCTCGGAGATGTCAGCCCTGCAGCTGTCTCCGGACAAACCGTCACATAGTCGTGTGTCTTGCAGAACTCTACAAGATCCTCGTTTAAATTATTGCCTCCATCGTATTTGCAGTTAAAACCGAGAAGGCATCTACTGATAATAAACATAAAAACAAAACCCTCGTTACAATAATTTTTCTGACTAATTATTATAACAAATCTTATTACAATTATTCTATATCATTTGGCACATTTGCCGTATTTCACGCTATTTTGCAGGCATTCAGACGATTATCTGCGGTCTTTGAGCTCAACGACCGTGCATCCGTCGCCTCCTTCGCTGTACGGAGCGGATTTGAACGACTTGATGTGTTTGTTGCGTTTCATCTCGTCTCTGAGGCCGTTTCTCAGTATTCCTTCGCCTCTTCCGTGAATGACATGAACGGTCTTGAGTCCGGCGAGGAACGCGTCATCAATGTATTTGTTCATGAGATCGATCGCTTCATCGAGATTCTTTCCGATGAGATTGATCTCTGTCTTGATAGTCTTAGTCTTGCCGAAAGACATGCTGCCGTATCTGGCGCGTGTCTTTTCTTTATGTCCGGGATTTTCTGACTCAGCGATCACAAGATCTTTGATATTGACAGTCATTTTGATCGCGCCCAGTCTGATGGCAAGATTGCCCTTGCTGTCAGGAAGTGACTCGACTTCTCCGGTCTGGCCGAGCTTGGTAT
This sequence comes from Mogibacterium sp., assembly GCA_017403955.1. Lineage (GTDB taxonomy): Bacteria > Bacillota > Clostridia > Peptostreptococcales > Anaerovoracaceae > Crickella. Next base: position 366,611 of record JAFRDH010000007.1, on the reverse strand, counting down.
ACTTGACTCTCATGCCGACACGGATCATTTCAGGCTCAGGCACTTTGCCGGTCTGGACCGTCTGCGGAGTCTTTACTTCCTGCGGCTTGTAACTTGATTCAGCCTGTCTCAGGGCTTTCCTTCCCTTTGCTGCTCCGCCCGCAATATGTCCCTCATCGAATCCTGCATTCTTCTGCATATTCTTGATGCTTCTGAGTTCATCCGAGATCTCATCGATAGTATGCTGGGCATCACGGAGCATTCCTCTGGCTTTCGCTCTTGCTTCTTCAAGGATCTTGTCTGCCTCCGCTTTTGCAGCAGCCAGTTCGCGAGCAGCTTCATCTCTGCTTTTTGCTGCAGCTTCCCGCTCGATCCCGGCCTCTTTCAAAGCCTCCTGGGCTTTGGCATGATCTGCTTCGACTCTTGAGACAGCCTCTTCGAATTCCAGCTGTTCTTCGCCCATAAGTTCTGCCGCTCTCGCGATGATTTCTTCGCTGAGGCCGAGTTTTCTGGATATCTCGAAGGCATTGGATTTGCCCGGAAGTCCGACTCGCAGCTTGTATGTAGGAGACAAAGTCTCTACGTTGAATTCCATCGAAGCGTTCTCGACTCCCGGTGTTGCCAAAGCGTATTTCTTGAGCTCTGTGTAGTGCGTAGTTGCCGCGACAAGCGCTCCTGCTTCTTTGAGCTTCTCAAGTTCAGCAATACCAAGAGCAGCACCCTCAAGCGGGTCTGTTCCGGCACCGAGTTCGTCGAGCAGTACCAGAGTACCCTTGCCGGCGCCTTCGAAGATCCCGATGATATTCTTCATGTGAGATGAGAATGTACTAAGGCTCTGCTCAATGCTCTGCTCATCCCCGATATCCGCGAAAATCTCATCAAGTATAGGCATGTCGCTTCTGTCAGAAGCTGGTATATGCAGTCCGCTCTGCGTCATAAGACACAAAAGCCCGATCGTCTTGAGCGTTACGGTCTTGCCTCCGGTATTAGGTCCGGTAATGAGGAGAGTCGAAAAGTCACGTCCGAGTTCAACGTTGATAGGAACGACTTTGCTTGACGGGATAAGCGGATGTCTTCCGCTCAGGATATCGATATATCCCTCATCATTAAGATGCGGTTCTGTACCCTCCATCATATACGAAAGTTTGCCTTTTGCACTTATCACGTCAAGTTCGACGAGCAGCTTCTGATTATTCATCAGCTCATTATAATGCTCTGCTACCCTGCTTGAGAAAAGCTCGAGAATCCTTACTATCTCTGCCTGCTCATCCATGGCGAGCTGCTTCAGCTCGTTATTCAGATTGACAACTGCCTGCGGCTCCACGAAAAGTGTTGCCCCGGTAGATGACTGATCATGGACCATTCCCGGGAAGAGACTTATATATTCTCTCTTGACCGGAATTACATATCTGCCATTACGCATAGTTACGATAGCGTCCTGGAGATGTGTCTTGGCCGATCCGCTCGTGACCATCTTCTGGAGTCTTGACTTGATCAGGTCGTTCTTATTGCGGATCTCTCTTCTGATCCTCCTGAGTTCAGGGGATGCGCTGTCTGCGATCTCATCATCACTGAGAATAGACATGCCAATATCCTGCTCCAGTTTAGGAACAGGTTCAAGCAGGCTGCATATCTCAGGAAGTACCTTGAGGCCTTCGGGCATATCGTTAGTCAGGAATGTTTTGGCCTGTCTTGTTATGAGCAGGTTGGTCCTGATCTGAAGGAGTTCCCTCATGGTCAGACATCTGCCCTTTCTGGCAAGATTGACCATTCCGGTAATGTCTCCCATTTCTCCGATCGGAATATTCCCCTTACATAGAATAACGGAAACCGCCTCAGTAGTTTCCGTTAATGCATCCTGCACCTGATGTCTGTTGTTCATAGGCACAAGTCCGGCGATCTTCTCTCTTGCAAGCGCCGAACCGGCCTGTTCCTGAAGCAGGTCTATTATTTTGTTAAATTCAAGAAGTCCTAATATCTTAGAATTCATCTTCCGTATTCATTCTCTTAAGAGATTTCAGTTCGTTCTTGAGATTGACGTTTTCCATCTGGAGATCGAAATATGCATTCTCCATCTCAACAAGCTTCTCCTGAAGCTTCTTGTAATCCTCCACACTCTGGGACTGCCTGTCGACCTCTGTGGACATACGTTCCTTGAGATCTGTTACTTGCTTCTTGGTCTGTTCCCAGAGAGCAATATAATGCTTAACGTCATTATCCAGCTGATAGTTCTCTGTCTGGAGCTTCAGAAGAGTATCTGTAGCGTCCATGAGTTTTTCAGTGATATTGAGTGCAGTCAGAACTGCAGCCTTATAGTTAGGATTGACATTAAGCGCCTTGCTTGTACGTCTGAGATCATCGTCTACGTACTTTGCTATTTCTTTGATACGTTCTTCACTCTTCTCGCTCGAGAGTACGTAATTGGATCCGCAGATCACTACATCAGCTCTGTTCTTTTCCATAAAATGTCCCCTTGCTATTAATCTGGTTTCCCTTATTTCCTCACTGCTTCATACATGAGTATTGCAGCAGATATTGCTGCATTAAGAGATTCTATCTCTCCCTTCATCGGGAGTGTCACTCTTACGTCTGCCAGCGACATAACTTCATCGCTTATGCCATTGCCTTCATTACCGATAACCAGCGCAGTTCCGCTCCGGAGATTCTCCTCATAATAAGGCTTGCCTCCTGCCGGATCTGTGACTGTGATACGTCTTCCGGTGCTTCTGATCATGTTGCAGAGATCAGGTGCGTTATCCGCGTATGCAAAAGGAATGTCAAAAATCATCCCTGCGGTCGCTCTCAGTACCTTGTGCGACCATACATCCGCAGTTCCTTTGATCCCTATGATCATGCCGTATCCTGCAGCAACTGCTGTCCTGATTATAGTTCCGATATTGCCCGGATCCTGCAGTCTGTCAAGGATCAGGATATTTGACTCAGGAGGCAGTTCCCTGATATACGAAATATCGCGTGTGAGCATTCTGACGACTGCCAGAATACCCACACCGTTATCTGCATCCGTGAGTTTATCGAAAATCTTGTCCGGAACAGCGCAGACTGTCAAATGGTCCGACTTGATATACTCATTGATGAGCATATCCCGGCTGCCGTCTGAAAGAGCCTGCTCCGGTACCATGATGAAGTCTATATCCATGCCTCTGCGCACCGCCTCACTTACGAGGTTGATGCCTTCAGCGACAAATTTGCATTCTGCAGTTCTGCCTTTTCTTGTCTGAAGTTTGCGGACCAGCTTGATTCTGTTGTTATCATTCGATCCGATTCTGATCAGCATTCAAAGAACCTGCCTGTCTTGCGATTATCTGAGGAAATCAGGAATATCGAAATCAGTTTCAGAGTTGGTCGTTGATCCCTTATCATCGAACAGCTCGTTCAGGTCAACTTCTCTTGCCTTCATTCCATCAACTTCGATCTCTTTGCCATATGCTCCCTTGGAGTTGTTCTCAGGTGCTTCAAGGATGCCGTTAGGCATTACACCGCCGAGGTTGCTGAAGTCTGTAGCAATGATAGTTACGGAGATCTTGTCGTTCATCTCCTCGCTGATAGCAGCACCGAAGATGATGTTAGCATCAGGATCTGCCTCAGTCTGAACCTTCTCAGCAATAGTATTGATATCCAGCATACCCATGTCATATCCGCCGGAGACGTAGAGCAGGATCGACTTAGCGCCTGCGATAGATGTCTCAAGCAGCGGGCTGTTGAGTGCATTCTGGATGGAGTCTTCGATTCTGTTCTCGCCTTCTCCGACACCAACGCCCATGTGAGCAACGCCTCTGCCCTCCATGATAGTTCTTACGTCCGCGAAGTCGACGTTGACAAGACCGTATTCGCTGATCAGGTCTGAAATTCCCTGTACACCCTGTCTGAGTACATCATCTGCCATAGCGAATGCTTCGAGCATCGAAGTGTTCTTCTGGCTTGTGTCGATCAGTCTGTCATTAGGGATGATGACAAGTGAATCTACAAAGTTGCTCAGATACTGGATTCCCTTAGCAGCTCTGTTCCAGCGCTTCCTTCCTTCGAAAGTGAACGGCTTGGTAACAACAGCAACTGTAAGTGCTCCGCAGTCCATGGAAGCCTTAGCGATTACAGGAGCTGCTCCGGTTCCTGTTCCGCCGCCCATTCCTGCAGTAATGAATACCATATCTGCGTCCTGAATATGTCCGATGATCTCGTCGATGGTCTCTTCTGCTGCCTTCTGACCGATTTCAGGGTTAGCGCCTGCGCCTCTTCCTCCGGCAACCTTCTCGCCCAGCTGGATCTTTACCTCAGCTTTGCATTTTGCCAGTGCCTGGCGGTCAGTATTTACTGCTATAAAAGTTACGCCCTGAAGACCGGTATCAACCATTCGGTTTATCGCATTGCATCCGCCCCCACCGACGCCAATGACTTTAATAATCGCTGCTCTGTCCTGCTCAGAAACAAAGTCAGAAACAAATTCCATAGTATAGCCCTCCTCGTTGAACTCATAAATAGATATAGTTATCTTAACATATCATTACCCTAAATGCATTAGTTTTTCGGGAAAAAACACAACATTTAGGGGTGAATTGCTTTACCTGACACAATTACTTGTAAACTGTCAAGCCTTTTTTGATCGATTTTTACAATCCCGGCTCGAATGAAATCGTGCCGCCCTCTGTGAATGTTATCGTACCTCGCTTGATTTTCTGCTTGAATAATTCTTCAACTACCCGGTGCAGTCTGCCGTTTTCGAGGTTCGCTATGACAAGATCATAGTCTCCTTTAACTACGAAAGTATCATATATATATGCTTTGACAAGTTTCGAATCTGATTCATCAGGGATCATATCGACCCTGATGAAATACATATCCGACTTGATCATTGACTGGATCAGTTTCTGCGTCTTAAGGAAGAGTTTTCTGTCCTTGGTACCGATCACTTCTCCGAGCTTGATCTTGCTTACTACCAGTCCCTCGATGAGAGTGATCTTAGGCGCAGTTCTGGTTTTTTTGAGCAGAATGCCCTCTTCATCCAGGATCAGGTAATCCTTGTCGTACTTGAGTGCACACGCCTGCTTGCGTTCTGTGATGCTTATCACAAGAGTCGACGGCAATTTGCGTGCGACTACGGCTTCCTTGATATACGGATTCTGCTCCAGATACTCTATGATCTCTTTGCTGCCCGTATTGTAAATAAGGTTCCTGCCCGGGACCGCATGAGCGATATTGATGACTTCTTCTGCTGTGAAGTAAGAGTTCCCTCTTACCTCTATGGCATCCACAGTGAAGAATGACGACATGGAGAATACGAACAGGAAAATAGCAGTCACAAGAGCGATCAGCAGGAATTTGAGTCTGAGCCTGTTTCGCACATCACGCTTGGCGTTGTCCTTCTTCCTCTTCTCTATTCTCTCGTTGAAATCCTCGATTTCATCTGAGACTTTTTCCGGCGGTTCCATTCCGATCGTGTCACGGACATCGCTGTCTGTCAGACCGTATGTTACGGTTTTCCTGCCCTCATTTCCTTTATAGCCGGCTTCCTCTTCTTCAGCCTTTTTCCAGTCTATCGGCTCTGTGACCACCTTCGTGCGGGTCATATCTTCGCCGGATCCGGTTTCAGGCTCCTCAGCTTCAGGTTCTTCCGTTTGCGGTTCTTCTGAAGCTGCTTCTGAGACCGCTTCTTCCGGGATCTCGCCTGCGACAAGGGTTTTGGTCATGTCGATCTGCTGCGTCTCATCAGGCGTCATCTGACGTGTCTGAGAAACCGCGAGTGTACGCTCGATATATTCATCGAGACTGAGACCCATCGTACGTTCAATGTATTCCTCAAGGGTCTCGTCGGTTTCTTCCATCTTGCGCCTTGCTTCTTCGAGCATTGCCTCGATGTCGACATCAGCAGGAGTAAGTGTCCAATCGGGAAAAATGTCCTCCTGAACCGGTCTATCATCTGTGTTATTCAGTTTTTCTTCAGTCTTGTCATCTTTCACTTATTCGATTACCGGTTCCTTATTTGTATGTCTGCATGATCGTGTTATATATGATATCTGTCGCGTCAACCGGCGCAACTTCTCTGCTTGCGATCTCCATCTGCAGTATCTGGTCCCTGTCGGCATCAAGTTCTCTGATGATACGCAGCACATCACGGGCTGTGTATTCGCTTTCACGAACTATGAACGCACCTCCGTTATCTGCGACAGCTTTGGCATTATAGTACTGATGATCTGCAGTGACATTTGGCGAAGGGATGAAGATTGCAGCCCTTCCTTCCATAGTTGTCTCCGCAGTCGAAAGCGCTCCGCTTCTGCTGACTGTCAGATTCGCAGCGCTGAGCATTTCAGGGATATTTTTGATAAAAGGCAAGATGCGTACATTGGAAGGAGCGAATCCTTCTGCCGCAAAGCCTGAGATGATCTCATCATAATACATGCTTCCGGTTCCCCAGATAATCGTATATCCGGGCTTGTCAGCATATTCTCTTGCCACTGATTCCCCTATCGAGTTGGTGGTCTCAGATCCGAGACTGCCTCCGAACACCATGATCACAAAGTCTTCCTCCGGTATGCCGAGAGTTTTCCGGTCCTCTTCTCGGATCCTGCCACTGAACTCACTTCTGACCGGGTTCCCGGAGTAAATGATTTTGTCCGGGTCTTTGACACTTTTCTCGAAGATCTCTCTTGCTCCCTCGAATCCCAGGAAAACCTTCCTGGCATATCTTGCGAGGAATCTGTTGCTTACACCCGGGAATCCGTTCTGCTCATGTAAATAGACAGAAGCTCCGAGGCTGTGAGCTGCAAGAACGACAGGGACACTGACGTAGCTGCCTGTACTGACTACTACATCAGGTTTAAAGCCCTTCATGATCTTGAGTGCCTGCTTCCTTCCCTTGAGCGTACCTCCCAGTGTACTTGCTATTTTCCGTATATTACGTCTGTCAAGCGGCCTTGATTCCACTTCATAAAGTGTGTATCCCTTGTCAGGAATGATCTGTTTCTCAAGTGAGTTCCCGCTTGCTATATATATGATCTCACAGCCGGGATCTTTCGCTTTGAAAGTATCGCCGATAGCCAGAGCGGGATAGATATGTCCGCCTGTGGCACCGCCTGTAAGTACAATTTTCATTATTTATCTACCGCCTTTCTTATCCCTCTGTCACCATACGGTTCTTTTTGCGGCGCTTCTTCTTTCCACTTAACCGGTCGTGTTTTCGCGAGACATTCAGCGCTATTCCCATCGACATCATGAAAGACCACATGGATGTTCCTCCGTAGCTGATGAACGGGAGTGTGATTCCTGTCGCCGGCATCGATGAAGTTACGACCGCTACATTTATGATGACCTGAAGCCCGAGCATTACTGCAACACCTGTTGCAAGATAGAATCCCAGTCTGTCCGATGCTTTGAGCGCCACCATTATCAGCCTGCAGAGCAGGAAGATATAGATGCCCATAAGCACAAGGAATCCTATATACCCGAGTTCTTCTCCAATAATTGCAAGAATAAAATCGTTCTGCGGCTCAGGCAAGTACATGTTTTTGGCTATACTTTTGCCGAAGCCGAGTCCCTTCAGCCCTCCGTTTCCGAGGGCAATAAGTCCCTGCGTCACCTGATATCCGTCGCCCTGTCTGTCCGCAAACGGATCGATAAAGCTCGTAAGTCTCTGATACCAGTGATACGGGGTCTTGAATGTTATGATGTAAAAATAACCTGCTACAGCTCCTATTACAGGCAGGATGAGGAACACCAGATGGAGTCCTGCAACGATCATGATAGCCATAATGATCATTACGATAACGATAGCTGTAGACAGATTCGGCTGCCTTATGATCAGCGCAAAATGTGCACCAATTACAGCAAACAGTACGAACAAGCCTTTGAAGCTCTTGACGTTCCTCGGATCTTCGATAAGGAACGAAGATGTGAAGATGATCACGAAGAGTTTGGAGAACTCACTCGGTGTGATCCTGACACCCATGATCGAGATCCATCGCTGCGCGTTATGTGATGAGGAACCGATCATAAGTACCAGCACCAGAAGACCGATACTCAAAAGAAGTGCCGGATATGCCAGCTTGGTGTAATAGTGGTAGTCAAAGTTGGCTAGGAAGAACATCAGTACCCAGCCTGACAAAACAAATACAAGCTGCCTTATCAGATAGTACAGCGGCTGCGGTTCAGAGATATTGATCGTCTGGTAATAACCTGCGCTGAATACCATAGCTACTCCGAAGATCGAAAGAAGCATAGCAAGAGCAGCAACAGTAAAGTCGAATCCTGAAAAAAGCGCACCGATCCTGCTGCCCGATCCATCTGTTGTTCCGCGGGCCATTCTCCGGTTCATTGCTTTCTCCTGACGGAGCTCGGCTTTTCTGGCTTTCTTTATTTCTTTGCTTTTCTTCCTGCGCTCTCTGGCGCTTTCCGCTTTGGCCATTCCTGATGATTTCCTCTGGTTCCTGTGCCTAGCCCAGAAGGTCCTTGACACATTGTTTGAAGTGTTTTCCTCTTACTTCATAGCTGGTATACATATCCCAGCTTGCGCATGCAGGCGAAAGAAGCACTTTATCTCCTTCTCTTGCGATCTCTGATGCTTTGCGTACACACTCTTCCATGTCACTGCAGTTAAAGATCTCCGTGAAACCCTCTTTTCTTGCAGCTTCTTCTATCTGATAAGCATCTCTTCCAAGAAGGACAAGTGCGTCAACTGCACCGTTGAGGTGCTTGGCCAGGTCTGTAAAATCCTGTGCCTTGCCATCTCCTCCTGCTATGAGGATGATGTTGTTCTTGAGAGCCTTGATCGCGATGATCGCAGCATCTACATTGGTTCCCTTGGAATCGTTGTAGTACTCCACTCCGTTATATCTTCCGGTGAACTCGATCCTGTGCTCTACACCCGGGAATGCTTTGACAGCCTCCGAGATAACAACAGGATCTATGCCGGCAAAATAAGCGATCGATGCTGCGGCAAGAACATTTTCCACGTTATGGTCACCGATGATATTCAGATCCGTTGTGCTGCAGATGAAATATTCGGTCCCGTCGAAGTCTTTAACGATAATCGCGCTATCGTCAACGAATGCTCCGAAATCAAGTTTGACCCTTCTGCTGAACGGAATGATGTGCGCGCGGCTCTGCTTTGCGAGTTCAAGTACAGCAGGATCATCCTGATTGACTACCAGGAACTCGTTCTCATCCTGTTCTACGGCTATCCTTGCCTTGGCATTTCCGTATGCTTCCATCGTCTTATGTCTGTTGAGATGGTCAGGAGTAAGATTGAGTATCGCTGATACGACAGGCTTGAAATACTTCGTGGTCTCGAGCTGGAAGGATGATACTTCCGTGACCATCCAGGCATCTTCTCCCGCCTTTACAGCCTCGGCTACTACCGGGTCTCCGATATTGCCTACAACGGACGTTTTACGGCCTGAGCGCTTGAAAATCTCCCCGACCAGAGTAGTTGTCGTTGTTTTGCCGTTCGTGCCTGTGATCGCGATAAAATGCGCAGGTGTGAGTCTGTATGCAAGTTCCAGCTCTCCGATGATCTCGGCACCATTCGCCTCGGCTTCTCTGATAAAATCCTTTTCCGGAGGAACTCCCGGGCTGAGTACGAGCATGTCATATGCTTTCAAATCGTCCGGCAGGCATCCGAGATAAGCCTTGATATTCCGTTCATCAAGATATGCCAGAAACTCCGGATCGATCTTGCTCGTATCCGAAGCATCCTGCACCGAAACACATGCACCAATTTCTGTAAGCGCTTCTGTCGCAGCCTTGCCTGATTTGCCGAGACCTACGACAAGCACGTTCATGTCTTTGACCTTTTCTCTGAAACTATTGTGATCCATTTATCTGATCCCCTTTAACGATTTATCTGACAGACAGGACTGCTATCACACAGCAAATAAATGTGAATATGCAGAACACCCTGACGACCTTGGTTTCATGCCATCCGCCGAGTTCGAAATGATGGTGTATCGGAGCCATTCTGAAGACTCTCTTCCCGCCTGTTTTCTTGAAATATGTGACCTGAATTATAACTGAAAGTGCCTCACATACATAAATGAGACCCGCTATCGGCAGAAGCCATTCCATATGACCTACGATCGCTGTTGCTGAAAGGACGCCGCCGAGCGCCATGGATCCGGTGTCTCCCATGAATATCCTTGCAGGATAATGATTGTACATCAGGAATCCCAGAGTAGCTCCAAGAACCGCCTGCGCAGCAGATGCCATCGGTTCATCGCCGCCCTTCACTATGAAAATGCCTACGACTGCGAAAGCTGCAGCTACGATAGCTGATGTGCTCGAAGCAAGTCCGTCGAGTCCGTCAGTCAGATTGACTGCATTTGCCATAGCAACTTCTACGAACACGATGAATGGTATGTAAAGTACGCCGAAGTTGACATTGACCTTGAAGAACGGGATCAGGACATAACTACCCTCTCTCATCATCATGTAGATAGAGAGAGCCAGTCCGAATACGACCTGAAGTATGAGTTTCTGCTTTGGCGTAAGTCCTTCGTTTTGTTTCTTGGCGATCTTATTGTAGTCATCGATAAAGCCGATGAATCCGAAAGCGTACATGCTGAGGAGTATCGCGAGCTTTTCAGAGCCAAAGCCTCCTGTCAGGAATCCGCTTGCTATCAAAGCGACCGTGATACCTATGACCATCGCGACACCGCCCATTGTCGGTGTGCCCGCCTTGCTCAGATGCGCCTGAGGGCCATCTTCTCTAATGAACTGACCGAACTGCTTCTGCTTAAGGACAGGTATCATCTTCGCTGTGAAGAGCATCGATACCGCAAAAGCAATGACCGCTATTATTGCATATTTATATAACTGCATCCCTTGAAAACATCTCCTTGCTTAGTGTTGATCGGCTGAGTGTTACTCGCTGTATAGATATACAGACGATCCTCTTGCGACTTTCTTGCCTGCCTTCGGATACTGATCGAGTACCATGAAAGCAGCTGTTTTGTCCTCAGGTTCCGGCGCAATGATGTATTTGAGCCCGTAATTCTTGAGGATACGGATAGCATCAGTACTCTTGATGCCTGTTACATCAGGCACTTTGACTTTCTCATGCTTGAGTGCCTGCTTCTCGGCCTTCGAGTATTTGCGCTCTACTCCGAGATACTGGAGGGATTTCTCCATGATCTCAGCGATGATCGGACCTGCGGTGAAGTTACCGTAGTGGATCTTGGTCGGTCTGTAGACGATTACGATCATCGAGATCTGCGGATCATCCATCGGTGCCATAGCTACGAATGATGTATTAGTATGTTTGCTGCTGTATGTCCTGCCGCCATCGACGAGGTTAGCAGTACCGGTCTTACCTCCTACCCGGTATCCCGGAACGTATGCCCTGTCACCTGATGCGTCAGATACGTAGTATTCCATAATATCTGCGATCTTGGCAGCTGTATCTTCAGAGACTACCTGTCTTACAGCGACATCTTCTTTCTCTTCGATCACATTGCCGTCTTTGTCAATGATCTTTTTGACAAGTTTAGGCTGCATGAGCACACCATTATTACCGAAACAGTTGACAGCACAGAGAAGCTGGAGCGGAGTGACCGCGATTCCCTGTCCGTAACCGGTTGTAGCAAGGTCTACATCTCCCATGCCGTTAGGGTTCTTTACAATAGAGTTCGTCTCTCCCGGGAGATCGATCCCCGTCTTGTCTCTGAATCCGAACAGATCTATGTAGTTGTAGAAAGTATCGGCTCCCATATCGAGCGCAACTCTTGCAAGAGCAGGGTTACATGAATTGCCGACGGCTTCTTTGAGTGACTGTTTGCCGTGTACGCCGAGACACCTCAGGTTGTAATTGCCTACATGGATATATCCCTTACAGTTGTAGGTAGACTTCTTGTCGGCACTGCCTGATTCAAGCGCCGAAGCTGCGGCGATCAGCTTGAATGTCGAGCCCGGCTCATAAATACTGCTGATACTGCGGACTGTCCACATCCTGCTGAGATAGTCAGTCTGCTCTTCAGGTGTCATTTTTTCGAATTTCTTTTTGGCGGCTTCAGTATTAGGACTCGATGAGTTGTTCGGATCGTAGTCCGGAGTAGTTGCCATAGCCAGGACATCGCCCGTCTTAGGATTCATAACGATGCATGTGATCGCTTCTGCTCCGATCCTCTTCATTCCTGAATCGAGGGCTTCTTCGACAAAATGCTGAATGACAGAGTCGATAGTCGTGACTATGCTCTTACCATCCTGCGGCTCGTAGTACTTGGTCTTACTGCCTGAGAGAGTGTTTCCGTCACGGTCCGTGGTCCTGACAGTACGTCCTTTGACACCGGCGAGAACCGAATTGTATTCGAGCTCAAGGCCGGTCCTCCCGACATTGTCCGAATTGACACCGCCGAGCACCTGTGCCGCAAAAGCTCCGTTCGGATAATATCTTGCGGTCTTCGTCTTGACCATTACTTTGCCTTCCCACAGTTCCTCGGCTTTCTCGACCTGTTCTCTTGTGAGTCCGTCTGCGATGAGCACAAGGTTCTCATCACCTTCGAGTTTATTTTTGATAGTCTCATCATCAAGGCCTGTGATCTCGACGAGCTGCCTGAGAGTCCTGGCTTTTTCGACAAGACTTATATCGCTCGTCTTGTACAGATACTGTGTATAAGCATAGAGCTCATATTCTGTTACTGACTCTGCGAGTGTACCCATCTTGGAATCATAGATCACACCTCTTGCAGGTTCGATCTCTGTATCGACCTTCTGCATCTGGATCGCCATAGTCTTGAGCTCGTCAGCTCTGACGATCTGCCAATAACCCATTCTTATAATAAGGGCAAACATAAGAATAAGGAGCACGAAAAGACCTCCTGCCAGCCTTATCCTGTTGGAAGGAGTTATCTCAGTGCCCTTGTCACGAAGGAGAGTTCTTCTCTTCTCTATTGCCGCATTCTGCCTCTGTGACTGTCTGGTCCCGGGCTGTTCCTGAGCAAAAGATATCTGCTGTTCCTGCTCAGGATATTCATTGCGGTATTCTTCAAAAGAAAAGCTATCCAGTCCGTACTCGACCTGCTTTTTCTTGCTTTTGGTTTTCTTATTCTTCTTCTTTGCCATTCCGAGTTATTATACTACATATTGTATCTCAGAGCAAATGCCGCCCCCACTATTTAGTGAAAAAAAGCCACCAATCCGTTCCCGGACCGGTGGCTGTGAAGGCATTTCAGCTCTGAATCAGTTGTATGCTTCGCTTCTTATTACTGCTGCCAGATTCTCTCCGGACTCTGAATCTTCACTAATCACTATGCAATTCTCGGCTGTTGGATAAATCATGCCATATTCTTCCGTTGCGATCTTCTCGATCTTGGTGACCTTGGTCGCATCTACGATCTGGCTGTTAAGTGAGTCGATCTCAGCCTGGATGTATGCGTTCTCCTCCTGAAGGACGTTGTTGGCATGCTGGATGCTTGCTGCATATGCGCTGAGCCCTATGAGGACGAATATTGCAAGGATAAGAGCGGTTGCAGAAAGGAATAAGTTCCTTGATGCTCTTTTTGATCTTTTCCTCTGTGCCGCCTTGACCTGTTCACGTCTTGCGCTGAGCTTGTCTGATTTAGCGGTTTCATTTGCTGATGCCTGTGTTATCTCATCAAGCAGCATTTCGTTCAAATGTAACGTACTTGTTAACGTACCTGTCATCGTAGACATTGTTGCATCCCCTTGAAAATAATGATTAGTGTGTCGTTATCGGTTTATTGTTTCAGAGCTTCTCGATCACTCTGAGTTTCGCACTTCTTGCTCTCGGATTGTTTTCAAGTTCCTCTTCGGAAGCTGTCAGAGGCTTGCGTGTCACCTTTCTGACATCTGCGACCTTGCCGCATACACATACCGGAAATTCTTTAGGACATGTGCACGGATCGAGTCTTCTGTCGAATTCTGTCTTGACGATCCTGTCTTCGAGAGAGTGGAAGGTTATGATCGCTATCCTCCCGCCGCTTTCGAGGAGGTCCGGAAGTTTCTGAACTGCTTCCCTCAGGTGTCCGAGTTCATCATTGACTTCGATCCTGATCGCCTGAAAGGTTCTCTTGGCCGGGTGTGGTCCGGTCCTTCTTGCCCTTGCAGGTATAGCCGCCTTGATGATGTCTGTCAGCTGTCCTGTAGTGCTGATCGGTGATTCTGCCCTTGCTCTTACGATGAACTGAGATATCCTCGACGCCCACTTCTCTTCACCGTATTCGCGAATGACTCTTGTCAGCTCCTTTTCGCTGTATGTATTCACAACATCATATGCTGTGAAACTGTCCTCTTCATTCATCCTCATGTCCATCGGAGCATCCTGCATGTAGGAGAAGCCCCGTTCAGCATTATCAAGCTGGAAGGATGAAACTCCCAGATCTAGGAGTATTCCGTTTACCTTTCCTCCTGCAGCCTCTGTTATTGCTTCATAGTCGCTGTAGTTGGTGTGGATGAATTTCTTGTTGCACTTGTATCCGGCAAGTCGCTTCTGCGCTGCATCCAGTGCGTCCTGGTCTCTGTCAACTGCTATCAGTGTTCCCTTTTCGGAAAGTCTCTCGCAGATACCGGATGAGTGTCCGCCTCCGCCTACTGTACCGTCTACATAGATACCGTCAGGCTTGATATTGAGAGTCTCCATCACTTCGTTATAAAGGACCGGTATGTGTTCGAATTCCATTACTGCCTCCGTTTTCTATATGAATGCGGAGAGCTTGCTGGCGAACTCATCGTTATCCATCATGTTCTCACCGTTAGGATCCTGAAGTACTTCAGCGCTCCACAGCTCGATCTTGTCCATCGCACCCTTTGTGACAAGGTTCTTAGTGATATGAGCGTAATCTCTGAGATGCTGCGGAATAAGGATCCTTCCCTGAGCATCCAGATGGCAATCTTCAGTGTTAGAGAAGAATTCTCTGATGAACTTACGTACATCTCTGTCTGACTGCGGAAGCTTCTTGATCTTCTCCACCAGCACCTCATAATCCTCTATCGAATAGATATAAAGGCATCTGTCGAACCCTCTTGTGAGCATGCAGCGTCCGCCGAGCATATCCCTGTACTTGGAAGGGATTATCAGCCTGTTCTTGCTGTCTATTGAGTTCTGAAAAGTGCCTGTGAACATATGTATCCGGATCCTGAAAAATGGGTTCTTGGTGTTCAGAGAGGGCAACTTCCCCCTCCCATGATTGAATGTAACTCCATTTTACTCCACATCCACCCCTTATTCAAATAAAAAACCTCATTTTGAGGTGTACACCCCCCACTTTTTTATGTAAAGCTGTCTTTACAAAAAAGAAAAATGGGTAAAAAAAGGCGCCAACCACTATATGTTGTGGTTGGCGCTATTTCTTGCCCAATATATAGGTAAAAGATTCTTTACATTTTTTCGTGTCTTGTGGCTGTATCCCCCACTTCACACCATATATAGAAGGTGCTCAGAAGTCGGATTTCCCACCTTTTTTACATAGAAATGGGGAGTGTCACTCCTCATCAGTGGCAGACAGGTAATCATCGATCTTTTCACCCACTTTACCTGCTGCATCCCTGATATCTGAAAGCTGGAATTTGCCGTCACCGAGGTATCCGTCTTCCACGCCCGGGTCTTCAAGTCCGGCAGCAACTCTTTCCAGACGTTCTCTCTCAAGTCTTTCTTTCTCGAGGCGTTCCCTCTCAAGTCTCTCCTGCTCTTCTTTTTCTTTCCGTTCTCTTTCCTTTCGCGCGCTTCTGATCTTGATCCTGATCACCAGTACCAGTATAGCTATCAGGAATACAACAAGAGCAGCTACCGTGAATCCGAAGCTGGCTTCGGCTTTGAATCTCCGCCAGTTCAGTTTGATGAACATTGCAGCTATAGCTATGGCTACCAGTAAGACCAGAATAAGGATCACATAGCCTGATCCTTTGCCTCTCTTATCAGTCAGCTTTCTAATCATTTCGCCCTCCATTCTGTGCAAATGATCACACAAGTTCTCCGGCATCTGCTTTCGCCTGTTCTTCAGCTGTCATCTTAGTTGCAGTGATCCCGGCGAATGCAAGCAGGAATGTGATGAGCGGCATTGTATAGTTGAATACAGCCCATGGTGCATACTGAGCAGTCGTTATCTTCAGTGTTGTGGCAATGAATACACCGCATGTGTTCCAAGGAATGAGGCATGAAGTAACTGTTCCTGCTGACTCAAGAGCATTGGATAAGCTCTTCGGATGGATACCCTTTTCTCTGTAAGCAGGCGCAAACATTCTTCCCGGAATCAGGATCGAAATGTACTGTTCTGCCATTACCGCATTTGCAAAGAACGCAGTTACCTCTGTCGCTCCGATCAGTGCAGCAGGGCCTCTGACGACCTTGAGAAGCGCGTTGATGATCGTCTCCATCTGCCCGGAACCTTCCATGATGCCTCCGTACATCATAGCGATCAGTACCATCAGGATCGAGAAAGCCATGCTCAGAAGTCCGCCCGATGAAAGCAGGCTGTTCAGCGATTCGATCTCTGTCTCGCAGACAAATCCGTTCAGCGATGCATCGAGGATATTGTCGAATGATACGCCAGGCTGGAAAATAGGCGCCAGAATCGCTGCAGCAATGAATCCGAGGGTGATGCCCGGGATCGCAGGAATCTTGAGCGCAATAGCAAGTATTACGATCAGCGGAGGGAGAAGAAGCAGCGGATTGACATTGAATGAATTTTTAATGCCATCCATAATGATCACAGCCTGTGAGTCATCTACTGTTCCCGAAGCCGCATGAGTGAACCCGTAAACTCCGAAGAATACAAGTGCTATCGTATAAGCTATAAGTGTAGGTTTGAGCATATATTTGACGTGTGTGAATACATCTGTACCGGCCATAGCGGGAGCGAGGTTCGTCGTATCTGACAGCGGCGACATTTTGTCTCCGAAATATGCACCTGAAATAACAGCTCCGGCCGTCGGTCCTACAGGCATGCCAAGACCTGCGCCAATACCGATGAGAGCAAGCCCCATCGTTCCCATCGTTCCCCATGAAGTACCTGTAGCCAGTGAAGTGATCGAGCATATCAGGACAGTCGCAATAAGGAATACCTTAGGTGACAGGAGCTTGAGTCCGTAATAAATCATAGTCGGGATCGTTCCGGAAAGCAGCCAGGCTCCTATCATCATGCCTACTATAGCGAGGATGAGGACAGACTGCATAGCTTTTGATATTCCGTCTATCATCATACCCTCGATGTCTGACCATTTATAGCCTAGCACCATAGCCATTATGGAAGCAATGATAACGCCGATGAACATCGGGATATGCGGGTCCGCCCCGAAGATCACGATGCCTATCACCATTACCGCCACAAGACCGAGAAGCGATATCAGCGCATGATATAGTTTTGGTTTCTTGATTTCACGTTCTTCAATAAATATGTTCTTCATTAGTCTTACCTCAGTTCTGCCTGTTGTTTATTAGCGGCTTATCTGCAAAGCCATGAATAATTGTTAGCAAATAATAAAAAAGGCACCATATATATGGTGCCTTTCATAATACTACACAACAGATGGTGTTGTCTATCTTATTGCACTATTTACCTATAAACTCTCTGAGAATAGATTCCTGCGGGACCATCCAAGGTGTGTCGATTCTTTCGAAATATTTGATGAAGTACAGGATCCTCTGCGCTTCCTGATAAACATCACTGTCTTCTCCGATCTCGCGCAGGATCGGTTCCGCAAAGCTCCTGAGCAGATTGGTTTCATACACGGTACTCGAATTGAATACTACATCTGCAGCAGAGCTGTACGGGAATACATTCACACTCTCACCGGCTCTTACCTTGTACCACAGTTCAAGCGTTTTCTCGGCGCTGTAACCCCTGAACTGGTTATCTCTGACCATTCTCCTGAGGAGTCTTGTATCCGCGGTAGAAAGTCTGTTATGCCTGTCGATACCCATCTGGGTCAGCGGGCTTATGTATATCTTATATTTGTCGTCAGGATCTATTCCTGCAGTAAGTGTGTTGTTAAGACTGTGGATACCTTCGATAACGAGCACCTGTCCCGGAGCGAGAGAGGTTATCCGCTTACCGAAGATCTTCTTGCCGGAAATAAAATCATACTCCGGAATATCAGCATCTTTGCCTGCAAGCAGGTCTGTCATCTGTCTGTTGAAAAGAGGCAGATCGAGGGCGTCAAAACTCTCAAAGTCCGGTTTGCCGTCCGGTCCGAGCGGTGTGAGGTCACGGTTGATATAGTAATCGTCAGTTCCGAGATAGAGAGGCTCTACCGATCTCTCAGCGATAGCTTTGCACAGTCTCTTCGCAGTAGTTGTCTTGCCGCTTGATGACGGACCTGCGATCAGAACGATCCTCTTGCCTTTATTGACTATCGTGTCGGCAAACTCATTAAGCTCGCTTGTATGCAGGTCTTCACTCCTTTTGATGACTTCTTCTGTCCTGCCTTCACGTATGACCTTGTTCATGTCCGCCAGATAATAGATCCCGGTCTCTCTGCGCATTCTTTTACTCTCTGCATAAGCATCGTACAGTTTGTCATCGTCCCTGTAATAAGGCAGCGAGTCAGGTGAAAGCACATTCGGGAGTCTCAGGAGGAGTCCCTGTCTGTAATGTCTCAGCTCGAACAGCTGGATATAACCTGTCGATGGAAGCACTCTGCTGTAGAGACAGTTCCTGTATCCGTCAAGCTCGACGATCTGAACGGTATCCTCTGGATCCATTCCTTCAAGAAGTTGCGCTTTCTCATGGAATCCGACTTTCTCCCATTTCTCCTTTGCGTGGGCAACAGTATCCTCTTCTGTATTGATCGGAAGATCTCTGTCGACAATTGATTCCATCTTGTTCCAGATCTTGTGGATATCTGTCGACGTCAGAGGAAGACCTTTCTCGATATATGTAAAATAGCCCTGATTGAGCGAGTTACCGATCCTGACATTCACATTCCCGAGAACTTCCCTTACCGCTTTGAGATAAATCAGGATCGCGGTATTATGATAAGCTCTTTCTTCCGCGAGTGTGGTGATTTTATAAAAAGAGTCCATTTAAGCCTCCTGTCCGGTTCCCCTTCTACTTGAGGAATCCATTAACTATCTGTTCTTCTGCCTCTGCTTCCGTAAGTCCGAGAGTCATCAGTTTGATCAGCTGGTCGCCCGCGATCTTGCCAATAGCTGCCTCGTGGAAGAGCTCAGCATCCACATTATTGGCTTCAAGACCCGGTACTGCAAGTATCCTGCCATTATCCATAATGATCGAATCGCATTCAGTATGTCCGCTGCACGGCGCATTGCCGATGATTTTGGCATCGAACTTCTGATATGAATCGTCTCTGGCTACCGATCTTGAAACAACATCAGCGCTGGATCCTTCACCGTTCAATGTGACATTATAAATGCTTACGGCATTCTGCTCGCCATGTGTCATCAGACGCTCTCTTACTACAAGCTTGGCACCTTTTGCGAGCTCAGCGACACTGGTACGATTCGTGTCATCAACGCCTTTGATCTGAACCATATCCATCTCCATGTAGCTGTCTTCTTCCATGTAGACTTCAGTTCCCGGGTTCAGTATCCTTTTGCCCTTTCCGTCGCCTGAACCGTAATGCTTCTCGACATATTTGACT
Organism: Mogibacterium sp.; assembly: GCA_017403955.1. Taxonomy (GTDB): domain Bacteria; phylum Bacillota; class Clostridia; order Peptostreptococcales; family Anaerovoracaceae; genus Crickella. Next base: position 347,075 of record JAFRDH010000007.1, on the reverse strand, counting down.
CTGGCGCCCTTTCCGACAAAGAATCTGTGGATGCCGTCATGCTCTGAGTCTTTCGGTCCGCAGTTATCGATACCGCAGCCTGCAACGATCGTAACGTCTGAGTCTTCACCTATGTAGAAATCGTTGTATACGATCTCAGTCAGTCCGCTGACCGTCATGACGACCGGGATATGGACGCTTTCTCTCTTGGTGCCCGGTTTGATCCGCACATCGATACCGCTTACGTCTTCTTTGGATGTTATTTCGATATTAGCTGTGGAAACTCTTCCGATCGAGCCTCCGTTTGATCTTATGTTAAAAGCTCCTACAGGGATCTCATGGAGATCCGCTACCTCTGCAAGAAGTCTCTTCTGAATTTCATCTACTTTCAGTTCGCTCATTTATCCGGTCCTCCATCAGTTTGCTGCTGCAGCAGCTCTTGCGGCTTTGCCCTGCTGCTTGAAGCAATAGCCATCTACCGCCGACTCCGTATGAAGAAGCGTTGGCAGTATTTCATCCTTAGGTCCTTGTGCAGCGAGAACGCCGTTACGGATAACGACGATTTCGTCAGCAATATTAAGGATCCTCTCCTGATGTGAGATTATCATGATCGAGCTGTCATGGATGTTATCTCTCATGCTCTCGAAGACCTGGATAAGGTTCTGGAAACTCCACAAGTCTATACCTGCCTCAGGCTCATCAAAAATCGAAAGCTTGGAAGCCTTGGCAAGTATTGTAGCGATCTCGATTCTCTTAAGTTCGCCTCCTGAAAGGCTCGAATTGACCTCTCGGTCTATATATTCTCTCGCACATAGACCTACCTCTGAGAGATATGTACAGGCATCTGCGACTGACAGTTCAGAGCCTTTGGCAAGTCTTATAAGGTCCACGACCCTGATACCTTTGAACTTGACCGGCTGCTGGAACGCAAACCCGATCCCGCTCTTTGCTCTGTCTGTTATACTCATATCGGTGATGTCTTCACCGTTGAAATAGATCCTGCCGCTTGTAGGCTTCTCTATCCCGGCAATGATTCTTGCAAGTGTTGATTTTCCTCCGCCGTTCGGACCTGTGACAACTATCATTTTGTTGTCAGGGATCGTCAGGCTGACATCTTTGATTATTTCTTTTGCTCCATCCTCGTCATTTACATCGAACGTGATGTTCTTAAGCTCCAGCATTCTTTGATCCTCCGGTATTATAATTTTACTCTATTGCTGTAATTGTATCATACAGTCGGGCAGGAATATAACTTATTTGTATTTCTTATCTGATCATTGCATCTGCCGCCCCTTTTGAACCTGCTCAGTTATATGATACCGCAACGGGCTGATTATTACCGCGTGGTAACTGATATTTTGAAAAAATTGATGTTTTTTTGCTTACATTCACCTCATTGCGATTGACTATTACATTGCTGATTTTATAAAATGAATTCAATATTATATAGTCGCTTGTTATGTGCTCATTCACATAGCGATTAACTTATGTAACCTAGGAGGATTAAGAAGGATGAAGAAGGAATATGAACCTCTATTCACGCCTTGGAAGATCGGCAACGTTGAGATTCCTAACAGAATCGTGCAGACTTCCATGGGAGGAACTTCTCTTTTCGGATGGCTTGAGCCTTGTCACTTCGACAAGGAAGCAGCTTACCACATTCTGAATCGTGCGCAGGAGAACGTAGGTCTGGTACTTCCGGGCATGCAGTGCGTAAGAGACACAATGGGAAGAAGATGGCTCTATCAGAACAAGAAGATGTTCAAAGATCTCGCTGAGTGGATCCCTGAATTCCACAAAACCGGTTCCAAGCTGTTCATTCAGCTCGCCGGAGGATTCGGACGTTCTATGGCTATCAATGACATGTTCGTAAAGATGCTCCAGAACAAGCCGTTCGGTGCTATTTCCAAGCCGGTAGTAGATATCGAATACTGCTGCGCATCCGCATCAGAAACACCTAACAGATGGTATCCTGAGATCAAGTCAAGACCAATGACTATCGAAGAGATCCACGAAATGGTAGAGGCATTCGCAAAGACTGCTAAGATGTGCAAGGATGCCGGTGTTGACGGTGTTGAGATCCACGCTGTTCATGAAGGATATCTGCTCGACCAGTTCACAATTGCTAATATGAACTACAGAACTGACCAGTACGGCGGTTCATTTGAGAACAGATTCAGATTCCCTGTAGAAATCGTACAGGCAATCAAGAGAGAATGCGGACAGGACTTCCCTGTTGCACTCAGATACTCAGTAGTTTCCAAGACTAAGGGATGGCTCCAGGGCGCACAGCCTGGCGAAGACTTCGTAGAATTCGGCCGTGATATGAGTGAGTCCGAGAAGGCTATCAAGTACCTCTCAGACGCAGGCTACGATATGTTCAACTGCGACAACGGTACATACGATGCATGGTACTGGGCACATCCACCTGTCTATATGCCTGATAACTGCAACTATGAAGACGTTGCTCACATCAAGCAGTTCACAGACAAGCCTGTTGTATGCGCAGGTAAGATGGATATCAAGTTCGCTGCTGAAAAGATCAAAGAAGGCAAGATCGATGCTCTTGGTATCGCTCGTCAGAACCTTGTTGACCCTGAATGGGTAACCAAGATCCTCGAAGACAGAGAAGACGAGATCAAGCCATGTATCAGATGTCACAACGCTTGCTTCAACTTTGCCAAGTCGAAACATACTCCTAATACACAGCCTCTGTTCGACTCACTGCAGCTCGCACGCTGCGCTCTGACACCTCAGACAATGCAGCACAACAAGTACAAGATCGTTCCTACCAACAAGCCTAAGAACGTAGCTATCGTCGGCGCAGGATTCGGCGGACTCGAGGCAGCTCTTGTACTCAAGAAGAGAGGCCACAAGCCTGTAGTATTCGAGAAATCCGACAAGATGTTCGGTCTCTACAATACAGCTGCAGCAATGTCCTTCAAGGATGCAGACAAGCTTCTCATGAAGTGGTATGAGAGAGAGCTCAAGAAGTGGGATATCGATGTAAGACTGAACTCCGAGATCAAGGATATCAATTCCCTGCTCAAGGCTTATGATGATGTTATTGTATCCATCGGTACATTCCCTAAGTCACTTCCGATCAAGGGATTCGACAAGGCTATCACTTTCACCGATCTCCTTATCGGCGAGAACAAAGATAAATACAACAAGATCGTATTCATCGGCGGCGGTCTTTCATCCTGCGAAGCTGCTTATGACGCAGTACTTGCCGGCAAGAAGCCTGTAGTCGTTGAGTTCATGGACGACCTCATCACTGCTCCGGGAACATGCCTTGCTAACTCCTCATTCCTCAGAGAAGCACTGCCGTTCAAGAACGTTCCTGTACATCTGCGCAGCACTGTTACCGAGATCGGCGATGGCTACTGCATGATCAAGAATGTTGAGACAGGCGAGACCTGGAAGGAAGAATGCGACTGCGTAGTAAACGGTATCGGTTTCGTTCCTAACGATCAGTTCGCTTCCATCAAGAACAAGCACCTCCACAGATGCGGAACATGCGTCAAGTGGGGAGCTCTGAGAGAAGTAATCTGGGGCGCTTGGGACGTAGCAATGAAGATCTAATAAGATCTGTTAAGACACGGACAGGTGTTCAGACAATTGACAAAACAAATAAGAGGTGGGCGGTAACGCTCACCTCTTTCATTTCGGTCATGTGCTATGCGGTGCATAGCGGATCATTTGAGTTTCTTGTTGGAAATCACTATGAATGCGATCAGTCCGGCAATAAGAAGAAGTTGGATCAGCATGAAGATACCGGTTTCATATCGCATATCAAACGCCATCATAAGGAATATGCCGGTCACAAAGAGAAATGCTATTCCGGACTGCATGAAAAGCGGTTTTTTGTTCATCGCTTCCCGGCAAATCTTTGAACTGAAAATATATGCCGTATTGAATGGGATCCCTATCTGCAGGAACTGGAGGATCGCGATCAGGAGTGACACTCCGGCAAAAAAGTATGGTATTAATAAAATGATCATTCCGAAAACTGTCATTGCTCTCTCCTAAGCTATCGTTATTTCTGTAATCGCTACTTCTCGTTCCATATCCCTTTGTACTGGTTATATTTGTTCACATCTGACAAAGCGTTCCAAGGGATAAATCCGCCTATGAGACCTGCATCTTCCATGCCCTTGATCTGATCTTTCAGTTTCTTCTCGTTATAATTCTCAGTCGGAGCCCAGTATGGAGTATTGTAGCCTGTGATCCATGTCCTTGCGACCGCAGGATCCTGAAGACGATCCTGCATCTTTTTGGCTTTGGACGCCCAGTCATTCATGGTCTTGTAAGGTCTCTTCCATGCGCCCTCTCCGCCTGTATGGTCGGTGTAAGGCATCGCGCTTATCGCATCGACTATATTTGAAATTGCCGGCCAGTACTGACCGTAAGCAGTCATATATCCGTATACACTCTCGCCGAATACATCGATTGAGAGGTATGCTCCGGCTTCATGTATCTGATCTGCTGCATAGAAGCAGAAGTTCTGGATAGCCTGTCCCTTTTCTTCTTTATACTTGTTGCGGAAATCCGCCTGACCGGACTTTGACATATCATAAGAAGCTTCAGGGAATCTGACATAGTCGAACTGGATCTCATTGAACCCGAATTCTTTGATTGCTTCCTGTGCAAGTCTGACATTGTACTCCCAGACGTTTCTCGAATATGCACTAGGCCAACTCCTGTTTCCTCCGTACTTGATGCAGTCCTCAGGATGGTCAGCTGCATATTGAGGATCGTTGAACACGACTATTCTGCCGATAAGATAGACCCCGGTCTTGCGCAAAGCTTCCACACCTTTTCGGTAGTTCTCGATCGATGCATAAGATCCTTTGTACGAAGTCGGAGAAAGTTCTTTGGCAACATTCGACTGGTAAGCGACATAACCGTCCTTGAGATCCATTACGACCGCATTGCAGTCAGTGCTCTCGATGATCTTGATATAGCTCGACGGATTGACTGCGGCTGCGCCGTTGAGGTACATGGTCCTCGCATATTTGCAGAACTCGTTCCCCTCAATGGCCGGTCTTTCATACGGATAATAGTCGAGATGTTCCGGCTTACCTCCATATAAATCGAACCTGAACGTATCCTTCTTAGCCTTCTTGGTCTCGTTGTTCTTGTTATATACAGCGTCTGCCTCTTCCTGAGTGGCGGCCATGTATTTGCCGTAGACATAACCCTCACCGGTCTTGCCTTTTCCGGCATCATATTCTACTTTGTATTTGTTGATAAAACCGTTGTCCTGAAGTTTGTCAAAGCCTGTTATCCTGAGACATGTTCCTTTGGCGGCAAAAGAAGCGATCGCAGGTCCGTCTGCTTCTGCATAAATCGTGGCAGGAGTCCTGACGTAAACCTCAGTCTCGAGGACCGATTCTTCAACAGAATCTACAAGACTTTCCTCGGTCATGTAGAGTTCCGGATCATCAGCAGCCTCTTCACCTGTATCGATATCTGCTTTGACTTTATAATATGTGACTCCATCTGCCTGTATACTCTTGCGGTACTTTTCTACTGCAGTTCCCCTGATGAGCGTTCCGGCTTCTTCCGGAGCAGCTTCATCAGAAAGTCTGTAGACTTTTACAGTATTGGAATTGCCCGCAGCAAAAGCTGCCGTATGCCACTGGCTGAGGAGCAGATAATACACTGTCCCTGCAATAGCAATCAGCAATAATGAAATCAGCACACCTATGCCTATACGAAACTTTTTCATTTTATCTTAGTAACCTGCCTGTATTGATTGGTTTAGTCATTATAGCACAAGACAACAGATCTATCAGTATCCGAATATCTCCTTCGCATGGCGCATATTTGCCCGGATCTCTACACCAAACGGGCAGCGTGCCTCGCAAAGCCCACACTGCACGCATTCGCCGGCGTGATGCTCCAGCAAACGGTAATGCTCACGCTCTGTATCCGGAACACGGAAGGCCTCTGTGCCCTCTTTAATGCCGTTTGACTCATTATGCGCTATGACGAGATTGAGGAATTTTGTCACATCCGCAATATTGATAGATGACACACACGGATCGCAGTGAGTGCAGTACATGCAGTGGCCGCTCCAGCTGACACGCGGGAAGTTAGCGAATGCCTCTGCGTAGTCCCTTTCTTCCGGCGAAGCATTGCAGTAGTCGATACTTTCTTTCAGCTGCTCTACATTCCTTGCTCCGGAGCATACAGTTGCAACTGCAGGTCTTGAGAGCGCATAGCTTATGCACTGAGCGGGAGTCAGGGCCGCACCTGCCGGAGAAAGCTTCTCATCAAGAATATCTCCGCCGGCAAAAGCTTTCATTACGGTTATGCCGACGCCTTTGCTCTCGCATAGTTCATATAGTCTCTGCCGCTCAGGATCCATGTTCTCGAATCCGCCTTCATATACGCTGTCCGCCCAGAGATCGTTGACATCTTCCGTTCCCGGGAGCATATCATAGACATAGTTGACGCTGAACATCAGAACTTCGATGTCACCTTCCTCGATTGCTTTGATCGCGACCTTCGGGTTATGAGAAGACAGGCCGATATGACGGATCCTGCCCTCTTCTTTCAGTTTTCTTGCATAGTCGATAATGCCATTAGCCTTGATCGCCTCCCAGTCACTTTCAGCATCACAATAATGGATCATGCCGACATCTATATAGTCTGTCTGCAGCCTTTCAAGCGAGTCTTCGAAAGCGGCCTTGGTTTCTTCAAGGTCTCTCGTCCTGACATATTGGCCGTCTTTCCAGACTGAGCAGATATGAGACTGGATCATGAACTTATTCCTTCTCCCCTTAAGCGCTTCACCAACAGCACTTCTTGCTGCCGGATCTGAAGTGAACATGTCAAAATAGTTGACTCCGCTCTCCTCCGCAATATCCATAAACGCTTTCGCATTGCTGTTATCTTCCACAAAGCCCTCACAGCCCATTGCGATCACGCTGACTTTAAGACCTGTTCTGCCAAGTTCTCTGTATTCCATCTCATCACCCTTCCAAAATCTGATGTTTAAAAATCCGCTCCATCGATTATAGTCTTTTTCCGCAGTTTGTGAAAGACATTCCATGTGAACTTAAGATATTCCATACAAGATTTTGATCATACAGCGAAATACTTAGTAGTTCGGCGACATATATGTTATTATTATTACAATATATTACTTCCCGAATGGAGGTTTTAATGAGACAGATAGATTTGAAAACTATGATCAAGAGCCGCTCTGAATCAGAGGTCGTGCTCGATTTCGGATGTTCTTCTTCTGACAAACTTTTCTTCAATGGTTATCAGACATGGACTCCATCTCATGAAGTTTCCCCTGTTGAGACCTTCGCTCCTATCAAACCATTCTTCAGGATAGCCGGAATGCCTTGGGGTACCACCAGATATGGTGATGCCTTCTTCATTGATTATGCCGGCAAGCCTGGCTGTTTCCATGGTTTTACTTATATGTACCGGCGTATTGGAGATACGTATACCCTGTTTGGCTCCACGGATGAGTCCAACGGATATACTATCTTCTATTATGATGCGATGATGAGACAGCTTAAGATCGTGAAGGATGCCGGGTTTACGAACAAATTCGACAAAGATCTTCACGTAGTCTGTTTCGAAGGAACGGAAGACGAAGTCTTTGACGCCTGGTTCGAAGCATCGGGCATAAAATGCCGTCCGGCAAAGCCTCTCGCAGGCTATTCCAGCTGGTACAACCGCTTTGACAAGATCACCGACCGGACAATCACTGAGGATCTTGAAGGATGCTCCAAAGTCCTCAAGCCCGGCGATCTATTCCAGATCGATGACGGATGGCAGATCAATGTCGGCGACTGGGATGCGCATCCTGAAAAATTCCCGCGCGGCATGAAGGCTTCTGTCGAAGATATCCATTCAAGAGGCTATCTTGCGGGATTATGGCTGGCACCATATTCTGCTGCCGTCAGATCAAATCTTGTCAAGGAGCATCCTGACTGGCTTCTCAGACACAACGGCAAGCCTTGGTACGCAGGCTGCAACTGGGGCGGATTCTACGGACTCGATATCGACAATCCCGAAGTTCAGGATCATCTCAAGCAGGTATTCGACAGGATCTTCGGTGAATGGGGTTTCGATCTTGTAAAGCTCGACTTCCTGTACGGAGCAGCTCCTTGGCCGACGATCAAAGGCAAATACTTCGGTGAAAGCCGCGGAGGCAGAATGTGCCGCGCAATGGACTACCTCAGAGATTGGTGCGGCGACGGACTCATCCTCGGATGCGGAGTACCTCTCGGTCCTGCTTTCGGAAAAGTTGATTATTGCAGGATCGGATGCGATGCGAGTCTCGACTGGGAGAATACATATCTCATGAGGCATGTCAACCGCGAAATCGTTTCTACAAGGAACGCTATCGGAGATATCTATTACAGAAGGCAGCTTGACGGAAGAGCATTCCTGAATGATCCGGATGTTTTCTTCCTCAGAACTGACAATATCAAGCTGACAGATGAGCAGAAAGATATGCATGCCAGAGTCTGCGCACAATACGGAAGTCTGCTTCTTACTTCAGACAACATGGGGACATATGACCGGAGCCAGCTCGATCGCTACAATGAATATCTCAGGATATGGAAAGACAAAGACTACACCGATCTGAGTTTTCTCAGTACTCTTTAGAACACTCACATCAAAAGAATAAGGAACAATAATAATGGACGAAATCAAAACAACTATCTCTGCCAAGCAGGCCAAACGAAATCTCTTCTTATTCCCTATCGGAACGCTGGGAAGAGATATGATATACAATCTATTCACCAATTACATACTTCTGTATGTACTGTTTACACACAAGCTGACTCCTGCTCAGTTGATGGCGATCACCGGAATAATGATCGGAGCTCGTATATTCGACGCACTAAACGACCCTCTTATGGGCAACATTATCGAAGGTACCCGTACAAAATGGGGCAAGTACAAACCATGGCTCCTGATCGGTATCCTCAGCACTTCGGTCGTCGTATATCTTGCTTTCAACGTTAAACTTGAAGGATGGTCGTTCATCTGGTTCTTCGGCATCATATATTTTGCTTACAGTATCACTTATACGATGCACGACATTTCTTACTGGGGCATGATCCCTTCGCTCAGCAGAGACGGAGGCACAAGAGATAAGCTCACAGCTATGACCAACCTCGTAGCAGGTATCGGCGGAGGTCTCGCAGGTCTTCTCATCCCTATGCTGACAACAGGTTCAGGCACTATCGGCGGCAATGCCCAGACAGCATACGGGATCGTAGCGACAGTTTTCTGCATCCTTGCTCCGCTCTTCCTTGCGATCACAATAGTAGGTGTAAAGGAAGACCGTTCTTACATGGATATCACACCTCCTCCTGTAAGCTTCAAGAAGATCGTATCGACTATCGTCAAAAACGACCAGCTTTCATGGATGTGCCTGATCTTCCTGCTCCACCAGATTGGAGCGGACCTCATCATCGGAGGTATCGGTTCAACATACATCTATTTCACATACGGATACAAAGGCGGACTCTATTCCCTCTTCTCGACCATCGGACTCTCTGCTTCGGCATTCCTGCTGATCGCGTACCCATGGCTGTCCTCAAAGTGGAACAGGAAAACTCTTCTCAAGAGCTTCGGGATCATCCTCACTGTCGGATTCGGTATCATGCTTGCAGCAGGTCTCTTCCTGCCGGCTACCATGACATCCTTCTGGATCACTACAGTAGGATATATGCTCGCTCAGCTCGGAATGAACTGCTACTACGTCATCATGATGCTCTCGATCATCAATACTGTAGAGTACAATGAATACAAGAACGGCAGCAGAGATGAAGCGATCGTAGCTTCAATCAGACCATTCTTCACCAAAATGGGAAGTGCACTCTGTGTACTGCTGACGACCGTTACTTATCTGATATTCAATGTTACCAACTATACCAATCAGATCTCTGAATTCGAGCAGGCAGCCAACATCGGTTCTATTACAGAAGCTGAGAAACTGGCTCAGATCGATACTGTTATCGCATCTGTTAACAGCGGACAAAGCCATGGTCTTCTCCTGGTAATGTGCCTGATCCCGCTTCTGATGATGGGACTTGCATATATTCTCTACAAAAAGCATTACATTCTCGATGAGGATGAATATAAGCGCATCGTACTCGAGCTCGCAGAACGCAACCTCGAATATGTAGAATAATTCCACATACGATCCACGAAAAACGGAGCAGACACAAGTTGTCTGCTCCGGATTTTTATGTCTCAGATCAATTGTTGAACCCTTCAAATACCGGCTTTCCTGTATAGATAAGCGGCTCTTCTTCGCCTCTTAATACACGGAGAGCTCCTGCAGCCATAGCTTCATGCTCCACCTCACCGGGATAGAAACTGACCGGAGCTATCCACCCGCAGCGGTCCGTGATCTGCTGCTTAAGATCATCAAATCTCAAAAGGCCTCCGCCGCATACGATCCCGTCCACTTTACCGGAAAGGACTACGGCCATTTCGCCTATATATTTGCAGATATTGTAGATCATGGCATTCCAGACTCTCGTTGCCTTAGGATCACCGGCTTCTACCATCTCATGGATGGTATCTGCATTGGATGTACCGAAATGTCCGGTGAGACCCGCATTGCGTGTAAGGATCTCCCTGGCAGCACGAACAGCCTCTCCGGAATCCCTGAAATCGGTGTCAGCTATGCCGATCTTGCTCTTGTGCTCATTGTCAAAATAGTAATCGATCACAGAACTTACAGGAAGTGCGCCTGTGCGTGTAGGTGTGAAAGGCCCCTCACCTGCGGCATTGTTCGTAGCATCTATCATTCTGCCGTGGTCATGAGCCGAGATCGTCATCCCGCCATCTATATGGCATACGATATAATTCCCGTCCTCATATTTCACGCCCATTTTGCGGCAATGCATCCTGACGGTACCCTTGAGGTTCAGAGCATGCGTACTGGATGTCCTGTATATTCCTGCCACGCCCGTTATCCTCGCCAGATCGCAGAATTCATCCGTCTTTGGACTGTCTACCATGAAAACACGTCCACCGTATTCTTTCTGAAGCTCTACTGCAAGCGGCAGACCAAGGTTTGCCGGATGATCGACTCCGGTGACAGCATTGAAATTATCCTGAACAAGCAGATCATTTGCCTCGTATGTACCGCCTATGCAAGGCATGCTGGCTCCGCCTCTTCCTACTATAGCGTCAACACCGGTAAGATCGATATTATTGTCTTTGATGAATTTGCGTATGAGCTCTAGTCTGTGCGGTATCTGGCTGCTTACAGCTCCAAGACTTGCGAGAAACGGCGCATCGTGGAAAACACTCGTCTCGAACAGTTTGTTCTCATCTTCGAAATATGCTAATTTGGTCGATGTCGACCCCGGATTGATAACAAAAATCTTATAACTCATTGTGATGCTTATTGATGCCTGTCCGGCAAAAGTATTTACTGAATATTGAAATAGCTTGAAGGTATATGGCAATAACCGCCCGGGTTCTTATCCAGATACTTCTGGTGGTATTCCTCTGCAGAATAGAAGTTTTCAAGCGGCATCAGCTCAACTGCCAGTGGCTGCCCAGCTTTTACCGTTTCTCTGTCGTATACTTCTCTGATCTCATCAAGGTCTGAAGGATCCGTGTAGTATATTCCTGTTCTGTACTGAATACCTCTGTCATGTCCTTGTTTATTGACTGAAAGCGGATCTATGACCATGAAGTAAAAATCAAGCAGGCCGGCTGTGGACAGCTTTGACTCATCATAAACAACTTTGACAGTCTCTGCATGACCGCTGTTTCTGCATACATCCTCATAGGAAGGCTGCTTTCCTTCCCATTCAGCCGGTCCGTTCGCATAACCGACCTCAGTCAAAGTGACGCCGTCAAACTGGTCAATGAATTTCTGAAGTCCCCAGAAACAACCTCCGGCAAGATATAGTTCTTTCATTGTATCCTCCTGTTCAGTCGATCAGAAACCGAGATTATCATTCACAAGGATCACATTGATCCTGTCCTTGTGCAGGGAGTAACGGGTGATCAGGAACTGGCAGCAGATCGTGTCAGGTGATTTGCAGTTCATGCACGAACCTGTCTTTGCACATGGTGTGCTGAGACCGAATCTCTGCGCATTGATCGGAGCTGCTACATTGCGTGCTCTCTTCATAGCTCCGTCTACATCGCTGCAGACCTTGTTCATTCCTACGATGAACAGGACTTTCTCAGGTCCCTGGGCGATAGCAGATACCCGGTTCGCGTTGCCGTCAATATTGACAAGAATGCCGTCTTCTGTCATCGCATTCGCACTCGCAAGGAAGACATCTGCATCATATGCAGCGAGCATTGCTGCTCTTTTGTCCTCACAGGCATCTCTGTCTATGAAATTGTAGTTGCCATCCTTGAGTGCATCTACCAGGCCGATCTCATGAGCACTCATAGAGCCTCCCATCGTAACTGTACTTCCCTCAGGAATCAGTTCAAGCGCCAGCTTGAGAGCTTCTTCTCTGTCATAAGCATAGAATCCGTTCATATTCCTCGAAGCCAGGCCTTTTATGACCTTTTCCGCCAGGAGTTCATTTCTCTTCGTGATATTAACGTTCATAGTCTCCTCCCTGTAATACTGATCACAATACCCGATAAGTATATCACTTAATGCCTCTTCTTCTTAGCTCTGCCGCTATTTTTTTGTACAGAGGCAGATCGATACCATACTCTTCGCCCATCTTCAGGACCTCGTATATGAGGCCGTCTGCCTCTGATGATCTGCCTGCAGCAACGTCTCTTTGAAGCGATGTGGTCATGTCAGGCGATAACGCATCCAGTATCCTGAGACTTTCCTCTCTTACATCACAGCCAAAACCGATCCCCATAGCGTCAGCGAGATCAGATATTTCTTTTACCAGGCCGGCGAAGCAGTCCCGTGCCTCGCCGGGGCTCTGGATAGGTCCTGCCGGTATATCATAATAAAGTCCGCACGCGCCCTGCGGAGATACATAGGAGAATTTCCTCATGGCATCTCTTTCAATGTTGTCTGAAAGAATCCCGCGTATGCCCGCATCATTCAGGTCGCTTTCGATCTTCTCAAGACGCGGTCTCAGCTCTGCTTCGAGATCTTTCTGATCTTTTCTGAGTCCGAACACCACTCTGAGGATAGTTCCGTTCATCCGGATACAGCCGGGTTCTTTGATCTCAGACGCAACATATATACAGCCGTCAAGTACTGTTACCTCAGGCAGTTTTTGCTGCATCCTGCCGCCTGTCCCGAATATATTGAGGATCGGGATCACTATCGTTTCCGACCCTGCTGCTTCAGCTATGAAAGGAATGATGCTGTCCACCGAATAACCTTTTACACATACAAAGATAACATCCGGCGCGCTGTCTGAAGTCTCCGGGTATTCTTCCATTGTATAAGCACATACCGGCTCCACCACGAATTCCCCATCAGGTCTGATGACTCTGAGGCCATTTTGTCTCATCGCTTCCAGGTGTCTGCCGCGGGCAATGAAGATCACATCGTTGCCTGCATTCGCCAGATGTGCACCTATCGCCCCGCCGGTGCCTCCGATCCCTATGATCATATACCGCATGACTTATCCCCCCTTTTCGTTTTCTGCTTTTTTCTGAAAAACATTGTACCACACAAAAGCCGGGGTTCATCGCCCCGGCTTCCATTAAGTTTGATTTACTTAGAATTCTGAAGCAGGATCATGCCTTTGCAGCTTCCTTTGCTTCTCTTCTGTTCTCGTAGTCGCTGATGATCATTGCAGCAGACATATCGCCTACTACGTTGATTCCGGTACGGCCCATGTCGAAGATTCTGTCGACGCCGGCAACAAGAGCGATACCTTCAACAGGCAGGCCGACGCTCTGGAGTACCATAGCGAGCATGATCATTCCTGCACCAGGTGTTCCTGCTGTACCGATCGATGCGAGTGTAGCTGTAAGTACGATAGTGATCATCTGACCGAATGTCAGAGGGATGCCATAGCAGCTTGCGATGAAGATAGCGCAGACACCCTGATAGATAGCAGTTCCGTCCATGTTGACCGTAGCACCGAGCGGAAGTGTGAAGCTTGCTACGTCCTTACGGCCGCCCATGTTCTCAACACATTCCATAGTTACCGGAAGAGTACCGATCGAGGATGTGCTGGAGAAGGCGAACAGGAATCCAGGAAGAGCTCCCTTGAGGAACGCGATCGGACTCATGTGACCGAGCAGTTTAACTGACAGCGAATATGTGAAGAAGCAGTGTACTGCGTATGCGATATATGCTGTGAGGAGTACCATAGCGAGTGAGCCGAGTACTTCAGGTCCGTTAACTGCGACTACCGGTGTGATCAGGCAGAATACAGCGATCGGAGTGACCTTGATGATTCCGCGCATGATTACCATGAATACTTCATAGCAGCTGTCGATCCACTCTTTCATCAGCTGGCCCTTCGCACCTGAAATAATGATACCGAATCCGACAAACAGTGCGATCACGATGATCTGGAGCATTGTCGAGTCGACCATCGGCTGGAACAGGTTTGATGGGAAGATATTAACGATAGTATCCATCAGGCTTGTTGGCTCTGCTGCCTCATAAGCGAGGTCAGAAGTTTCGAGAACCTTGTATGTTCCTTTGAACAGGTTAGCGAAAATAAGGCCGATAGTGATAGCGAATGCTGTTGTGCAGAAGTAGTAGATGATGGTACGGAGACCGATCGTTCCTACTTTCTTGATGTCAGAAAGCGATACTACACCCTGTACGATAGAAGTGATAACGATAGGAACTACGATGAACTTGAGCAGGTTCAGGAAGATAGTTCCGATCGGCTTGATATAAGCCGTTGTGAAGTCTGCAGCACCCATAGCTAGGAAGATAAGGCCAGCTACGATACCAAGACCAAGTGCGATAAAAATCTGCAATGGTAATGAATCTTTAATCTTCTGCATAGTCTTTACCTCTCTGTTTTACCTCTGAAATACCTTTTTAAAATGTGTGAAACACCTATATACCACAAAGAAAACAACCTCCAGTTTTCCTAAATGGTCTTAATAATTCCAGCCCGTTCTGACCTTTGCGCCGGCCATTCTTATCGCTGCACCTGCAAGTACACTTGTAGGATCAAAGCAAGTATCATCTGTAAGGTCCATTTTGTCAAATGCTACAGGAAGTTCTGTGCATGCGAGAAGCAATGCTCCTGCCCCGCGCTTTCTGAGATCATCACAGATGGCTTCCATCTCCCTGCAAGGGAGCTTTTCCTTATCAAGGATACCTTTCTTGATGTGTCCGTATATAACTGACATGATAAGTTTCTGCTGCTCCTCATCCGGATAAATTGCTTCAATACCTTCGTCATGGAGCACTTTACCGTATAGTCCGCTCTGAATAGTCCCGTCTGTTGCGAGAACTGCGGCTTTTTTAATACCTCGTTTCCTGAGGAGCCGGGCTGTTTCCACAGGCATGTTGATGAATGGGATTCTGACCTGTTCCTCAATGCGATCGATGAAATAATGTGCTGTGTTGCAGGACATTATCAGGAAATCAGCTCCTGCTGCTTCAAGACGCTTAGCACTGGCTATCAGTTCAGGTGCCGGATCCTTTCCGCCGTGGAGAATGGCTTCTGTCCGGTCAGGGATATTCGTGTTAGAGTCTATCAGTATCTGGATATGTTCCTGGTCACTTGCAGCATCAGTCATATCGGTGATCTTTTTGAGGAGGTCAGCAGTCGCTGCCGGACCCATTCCGCCGATTATGCCTATGATTTTGTACATTAGGATAATAATCCCCCTTTTCGTAATAACTTTTTTATATAATGTAGCACAATTATTTGTTTACTTCTACAGTCTAATTATCGTGCGATTTGCGGATCTTAGCACCTGCCATCCTGATCGCTGATTTTGCAAGGATGTTGGTCGGATCTACGAAAGCATCAGACCTGAGTCCCATTATGCTGAACGCGATAGGCAGTTCGGTACTAGCGAGGATCAGGACTTCTGCGCCCTGATTGCTGAGATCTCCGACCAGATTGGTCATCTCTTCCTTTGGCAGGTCATTGACATCTGTTACGCCTTTTTTGATGTAGTTGTAAACAAGCGACATTACCAGCTTCTGCTGTTCTTCGTTCGGATATACAGTCTGGATCCCGACTCGTTCAAGCGCATGTTCGAAGAATCCGCTCTGTATCGTACCGTCTGTAGCGAGTACAGCAGCTCTCTTAACGCCTTTGATTATCAGGAGTTTGGCTGTTTCCTCTGTCATGTCAAGAATAGGAATGCTGATCTTGTCTTTGATCTGAGGAATGAAGTAATGTGCTGCATTACAAGCAATAACGATAAAATCTGCGCCTGCAGCTTCCAGTTTTGCGGCACTCAGGGCCATCTCCGGAGCAGGATTCTTACCGCCGAAAAGAATAGCCTCAGTACGATCAGGTATTCTTGTATTGTTGTCGACGATCATCGGGATATGTTCCTGATCTGAATCCGCCTCTGTCATACTGATGATCCTGTTCATAAGATCAACAGTCGAAGCCGGTCCCATTCCGCCCATAATGCCTATAGTTTTGAGCAATGATCTCACCTTCCTCTCTATATATGCATTTCCTATTTGAGCAGTTTGCTGATTGCTTCAGCGCACTTGACGCATTTTTCTTTGGATATTGAAGCAATAGATACTCTGATTCCCTTTGCGAGAGCAAGGCAGAAAATATCCTGTTCTTCGAGTTTCTTTCCTACTGATGCAGGATCATCACATGCGATGGTGACGAAGAATCCGGCACTGAACGGAACACATTTAATACCATTGTCATTAAGCGTCTTCTCGAAAACTTTGCCTCTCTCGAGAAGCATGTCACGATACATCCTGCGCTCTTCGTCTACTTTGGCCTGAAGTTCAGGATCACTGTAGATCTTGCCCATTACTACCATAGCTGAACGGTTGCAGTTCGACCATGTCGAACGAGCGGAATACTCAGCTGCACGGCGGAACTCCTCTGCATCTTCTTCAGTCTTGGCCATACATACGATAGCTCCGCATCTCATTCCGTAAGCTGTCAGAGTCTTGGAAGCACTGTATCCGAAAATGGTCAGCACATGATCACCGAGCTTTGCCAGAAGTGGAATGAATGCTCTTACTTCGTCTTCTTCGCCTGCATAATCGATATATGCGATATCAAGGAAGAGAACGACTTTGCATGAAGCCTTGTTGACAATGCGGATGACCTTTTCCCAGTCATCATTGCTGAGTGAGTAGCCTGTAGGATTGTGTGCAGGTGAATTGATCATCAGCACTACCTGATCCTGATGAACTGCAAGCTCATTCAGGCGGTTCTCGAGATCGTCAGCATCGAAGTTGCCATCTTCATCGAAGAATCTGAAAGTTGCCAGTTTGCGGCCGTGCTCACTTGCGATATTGCGGTAATTTGCCCAGCACCAGTCATGAGTCAGAACGCAGTCGCCTACCTGGGAATAGTTCTTGATGACGCTTGTGATACTTCCTGTTCCGCCCGGAGTCACGCAGACCTGAACAGCACCCGAAGGCTCATAGTTTCCGAAGAGAGCCTTTACAACTGCTTTCTTGAATTCAGGTGTGCCTGTGATCGGCGCATAAGCAGCGTAATCAGCAGGTGAGAGGGATTTGATGGCCTCAACTACCGATGACATCACGACAAGATCCCCGTTGTCATCGAGCAGAGCTCCTACTGTTGCATTGATAACAGCGTCTTTTCCCTTCTTAGCTATTGCAGCCTGAGCACGTCCGCTGAGCGCGAACACCTTATCTTCTGCAGGTATCGTTCTGTTGTTTTCTTTTACAAAATTCATAGCAATCCTCCTGTATTAAGCCGGATAAGCTTTATTTTTCGTATCGATCGCATCAGGGTCTACTTTGTTCCTGAGTGCAGCTCTTCTCTTGAAGTAGTCGATAGCTACTTTTCCGAACAGTGCGTATGTCAGTACGTCTTCATCCTGTTCCTTATAATCGATCATCTCTGCTTCGAGTTTTTCAAGTTCCGGTTCGAGCAGATCTGCAGGACGGCATGTGATGATGTCCTTCGGATCGATCTTGGCAAGGATCTCAGGGTTCATTGGAAGCGGTGTCTGACCGTATTTACCCATGAGAATCTGCTGGGTTTCCTTGGAAAGGATCTTATAACGTTCACCCATGAGAACGTTCAGTACAGCCTGAGTACCGACGATCTGTGATGACGGAGTTACCAGAGGCGGCATACCGAGGTCGTCTCTTACTCTAGGAACTTCCTGCAGCACGTCAAGGTACTTGTCTTCAGCATTCTGATCCTTGAGCTGTGATACGAGGTTAGAAAGCATTCCGCCAGGAACCTGATAGATCAGTGTCTTGATATCTGTTCCGAGAACCTTTGTGTTCATCAGGCCGCTCTTGAGAGCTTTATCTCTGACAGTCTGGAAATGAGCTGCGATCTTCTCGAGCTTGCTGATGTCCAGACCTGTGTCATGCTCTGTTCCGCGGAAGGTCTCTACCATTACTTCTGTTGAAGGCTGGCTGGTTCCGCCTGAGAACGGCGAAATCGCTGTATCGATACAGTCAACGCCTGCCTGAACAGCTGTGTAGTATGTTATCGGTGCTACACCGCTGGTGCAGTGCGTATGCAGATGGATCGGAATTTCAACGTTTGCCTTGAGCATCGATACCATTTCTGTAGCAGCAGTCGGCACCATAAGTCCCGCCATATCCTTGATGCAGATCGAGTCAGCTCCCATGTCCTGGATACGGAGTGCCAGATTTTTCCAGTATTCCGGAGTATACGGTTCTCCGATAGTATATGCCATAGCTACCTGAGCGTGCGCTCCATAAGCCTTTGTCGACTTAACAGCTGTCTGGACATTACGAAGGTCATTGAGCGCATCGAAGATTCTGATATTGTCGATACCATTTTCGATCGACTTCTTGACAAAGTAATCGACTACATCATCTGAATAGTGTCTGTATCCGAGAATGTTCTGGCCTCTGAGAAGCATCTGGAGTCTTGTGTTAGGCATGGCTTCACGAAGCTTTCTCAGTCTTTCCCACGGATCCTCATCCAGGAATCTGATACATGCGTCAAATGTCGCGCCGCCCCAGCACTCAATAGCGTCATATCCTACGCTGTCAAGAAGAGCGAGTGCCGGCTCCATGTCGCTGAAAGGCATTCTTGTAGCTATCAGCGACTGCTGACCATCTCTGATCGCAGTTTCCATGATCTTGAGTTTCTTTTCCATTTTTATTTCCTCTCTATATCTGATTGCTGTTATCAGTTCGAGATGACTTCAGCAATTACACTCCGAAAATAGCCATGAATACTCCGGCTGCTACAGCGGTTCCGATAACTCCTGCTACATTCGGGCCCATAGCATGCATGAGCAGGAAATTCGTCGGGTCTGCTTCTGCGCCGACTTTCTGTGATACTCTTGCGGCCATCGGTACTGCAGAAACACCTGCCGATCCGATGAGAGGATTGATCTTGCCTCCTGTGAGCTTGCACATGAGTTTTCCGAAAAGCACACCTGCCGCAGTTCCGAATGAGAAAGCGAGAAGTCCGAGTACGACTATCTTGATAGTATCCCATCTGAGGAAGGCTTCTGCGCTTGTTGTAGCACCTACGGATGTACCGAGCAGAATAACTACAATATACATCAGTGCGTTGGAAGCCGTATCCTGAAGCTGTCTTACTACACCGCTCTCACGGAAAAGATTACCAAGCATCAGCATACCTACCAGCGGAGCAGTTGAAGGAAGGAGTGTACATACGATAATAGTAACGATGATCGGGAAGAGTATCCTCTCTCTCTTCGATACATCTCTCAGCTGCTCCATCTTGATCTTGCGTTCCTTCTCTGTGGTCAGCAATTTCATGATAGGCGGCTGGATAATTGGTACAAGAGACATATATGAGTACGCAGCCACAGCTATCGGTCCCATAAGCTGTCTCTGTCCCAGCTTCATAGCCAGGAATATGGAGGTCGGGCCGTCCGCGCCTCCGATGATGCTTACTGCTGCAGCCTGCTCAGGTGTAAATCCGATAAGCATCGCCATGAAGAATGCTCCGAAAACTCCGAACTGCGCCGCCGCACCGAGAAGGAAACTCTTCGGATTGGCGATAAGCGGGCCGAAGTCTGTCAGCGCTCCTACTCCCAGGAAAATAAGTGACGGGAGTATGGTCCACTCATCGAGCATGAAGAAGTAGTACAGAAGTCCTCCCTCTTCCATTATCGGCGGATATAGATTTACAAGCAGCATACCGAAAGAGATCGGCAGCAACAGCAGCGGCTCATACTGTTTGACGATTGCCAGGTACAACAGTCCCAGGGCTACCGCTATCATTAACACGTTGCCCCATGCGAGATTGAAGAAGGCCGTCTGATGAGCCAGATTAGTTAATGTTTCGCCCATATCGTCCTCCTGTGATCCTATGCAATGTAGGCAACAGTCTGTCCGGATGAAGTATTCTCACCTTCTGCAACAACGATCTTGCTCACTGTTCCGTCCTTAGGTGCAACAACAGGGATCTCCATCTTCATAGCTTCGAGTACGATAACAGTATCTCCGCTCTTGACCTCCTGACCTTCATGACAGACGATTTTGAACACCTTGCCTGATGTTCCGCATACCACAGGCTCTCCTGCAGCAGCGGCTTTCTTTGCTGCAGCTTTCGCAGGTTTGGAAGCTGCTGGCTGGCTCTGAGAAGCAGCTGCAGCAGATGAACTTGCCTTGCCGCCGCCTACTTTCTCGACCTCAACTTCGTATTCTACGCCATTTACTCTTACGATGTATGTTTCCATGATGCCCTCCGTACATTCCTTACGATATATTCATCATCGCCGGTTTCTTCTTTCAATTGCTGATGGATCGCCGCTGTAATAGCTGCAACGATCTCAGGCTGCAGGCCTTCAGGCTCTGCTGCGGCCTGCGGCTCAGCAACAGCAGCTGCAGCAACAGGCTTTTTCTCTCTGCATGCAAGCCCCATGAGCCAGATGCATATGGAAATGAAGATCAGTATGAGAAATACCGTCCCCATTCCAAGCGCCGTATCTATCAGCGCGATTTTCAATATCTCTCCTAAACTCATACGATCACCTGCCTATTTACTGTTGACGAATGTCTGGAGAGCTCCGATCAGATATTTTCTGCTGTCTTCAGGAGCGATGACCTTATCAGCAAATCCGTGGCGGGCAAGAGCAACCGCGCTTGACTGTGTATCACGATACTGCTGTTCGAGTTCTCTGCTCCATCTTCCGAAGATAACTTCTGTCGCCTGACGAGGATCGACCAAGCTTACATCCGCACTGTCCCACATGAATACATAATCTGCACCAAGTCCCTTGGAGTTGAGCAAACTGTATGCGCTTCCTACGATGGTCCCTGTTATAAGGTTGATCTTAGGAACATCGGATTCGGCAAGAGCCTTAAGAAGCCTGCCTGCTGATGCCGGCAGATATTTCTCATTTTCAGATGTTGTCTGATATCCGTCGGTATCGGTGATCGTAAGGATCGGGATGTTGAATCTGCTGCAGAGATTGATGATCGCAGCAGCTTTGTCGCAGCCCTCTGATGTGATGCGCTTCTCTCCATTTACTGTGTTACATGCTGCTACACCTATCGGCTGTCCTGCGATCCTGATGAAGCCTGTGATCATATCCTGACCGTAATCAGGGTGTGATTCGAACAGAGTATAGTCATCTGACAGCTCTGAAAGAATTCCTCTGGCATCTCCCAGCATACTATACATATCAGGACAATCTCTGTTCAGTTCCTCATCTGAGACATCAAGAACATGTGGTGTAAAATCACTGCTGCATGGAAGGATGCCTACAAGAGTTCTGATCTTCTCTACGATCTCTTCCCATGCAAATTTGCCGTCATCGCCGGCAGAAACGAACGGGTTGTTGCCTATAGCATTTGCAACAACGCCCTGAGGATTAACGAATATGCTGCCCTTGCCTTCTTCAATGAAAACAAAGTCTGCCAGTTCAGCTGCAATTGACATACCGCCGCCGCACTGACCTATAACAGCCATGATCTGCGGGATCTTTCCGGAAGCTTCGGATTGTCTCTTGTACAGTTTCGCAAACTGATAAAGACCGTCGAGTCCTTCTTCGATTCTGAACCCGGCACAATCCATAAGTCCGATGATCGGGGCTCTTGCCTTCATGGCATGTTCGTACAGATCAATGATCTTACGTCCATGCTGTTCACCGAAGGTGCCGCCCATGACCTCCGCATCCTGAGCAAAAATAAAAACGAGGCTGCCGTCTATCGTGCCGTATCCCGTAACAACACCATCAGATTCCAGTACGGAGTCCGGATGGTAAAATTCGGTATATCTGGCAGATACACGCTCCCCGAGTTCCATAAAACTTCCCGGATCAAGAATCTCCATTACTTTCGAGATCGCGGTAGTCCTCTCATCACTTGGTATTACCTGCATATTGACCTCCTCGTGATTGCCATGTTGCTTTAAAATATCACATATATAAGGTTATCTTTATTTTATAACGCGTATACTCTATAATCAAATATAAATAATAATATAAATCATATAAGATTGTCCTTATATGTATACATTGGGTCAGTTTATTACTATTATCATTTCGAGAGAAAATGGCACGTCAGGAGCGTACAGTCAATGGATATTTTCAGAAAAAAGGATATAATAGCTGCTATTCACCGTGAAGGCGGTTTTTCTAAAGCTGCTAAAGTGCTTCGTATCGCTCAGCCGTCACTAAGCGTTATGGTGTCAGGAATCGAAAGCGATATCGGAGCCAGACTATTCGACAGGAGCACGAACCCGATAAGGCTCACACAGATCGGCGAGAAATATCTGGAATGCTGCGAGAGTATTTCAATTATTGAAGATGACTTCATGGATTATGTAAATGAGATCAATGGGCTTGAGACAGGTGAAATAGCTCTCGGGGGCAACACGCTGTATATTTCGAATATAATACCCAAAATCCTGTCAGAATTCTCTGAAAAGCATCCGGGCGTACATGTCAGCCTATTCGACCACGACAGCCCGTCTCTCATTGAGATGCTCTACAGCGGTGAGATAGATATCGCTATAGACAATCTTCCGGAAGACAACAGCAAACTCGATAAGCATTATCTGGGTACTGAATATCTCCTTATCGCAGTTCCGGTAGATTACAGCATAAACGACAGACTCAGCGACTACTCCTATACATATTTCGATATCACAAGAGGGATTCACGTTGATGTCAGCAAGCCTTATCTTACAAACCTGTCACTGTTCAGGAACCAGCCATTCATACTGCTCCAGGAAGGATTCGATACGAGAAAAAGATGTGATGCGATTTTTGATGATTACAAGCTTGATGTTAAGTCAAAATATGAATTCAACCAGCTGTCGAGCGCTTTCGGTATGGCAGCATCGGGTCTGGGGATCACGGTCGTAAGCGATACCCTGATAAAATATTCTCCGGACTGGGGCAGCAAAATGAGATATTATGCCGTCCGGAGTCCGGAGTCGATCAGAGACGTATTCTATTACACACGCAAGCACCGTATGATGAGCCGTGCGCTAAAGGAATTTATTGAGATCAGTCAGCTGCAGCAACCTCTTACCTTGCAGCGCAAATGATATTCACGGTTATCACTTTTTATCACTGATGAGATCGTTCAGGGAATCATTTATCGACTCCTTGGCGGTCTCTTTGCTGCTTGAGAGAAGTTCCCGTAAAATACGCTTCATTTCTTTCTGTCTCTCACGCGGGAGACCCGTCAAGGTGCTAATGATGCTTTCAGCGCTTTTGAGCTTGTTATCGCTCATTTTGCCGAAAGTTCCCATACCCGTAGATTCAAACAGTGAGAACAGCGTGTTGACAAACAGTTCTCTTGAGTTGTCATCGATCTTGCTGAGCCAATCGACCTGAGTTTTGAAGATAAACTGTCCTAGTTCCGACAATTCTGCAGACTCAAATCTGTTGCGTGCGACCTGCCATGTCAAGCAGTCATGCTGCATCAGACCGAAAGCTGAACTCTTCACTACATGATTCTCGACTTTGCTTGTCAGGAGCATACCGATAATAGATGTATCCGGAACGATGCTTATAACTTTTGGCAGGATCGACTTGTAATCCTCTGCCTCCATGACATTTGATCTGAAACCCGGCCCATCATTTGAATAAACATTGAGGATCTTGTCTTTAATGCTGCTGTCGCAGAAAGCAGAAGCATAAACTGCGAAATTGCCTCCCTTTGAGTGCCCTCCGACTCTTATAGGTATATCCAGCCCGGAAGCGACTTTGTTGAGATATTCTATAGCTTCCCGCTGGCCTCCCGTCTCCGGCAGATAACTCATGTTGAAATCTTCCTTCCAACCGACTATTGTGCTGTCTGTGCCTCGGTATGCTATATATGCAGTTCCGTCGCTCAGCCAAAAGGTCATCGCAGAAAATTGAAGACTTCTTTCAGTATCGATAATGTTTACATAGTCTGACACCATCATGCTGCCGAATCTTCCGCCCGAAAGCATCCCGTCCATAAGGAGCGGAGCTTTCGCGATCGGATTGTCATCTTCGATCAGTTCTTCCCTCGTATGAGTTGTGAAGAATGCTTCGCATACTTCACTGAGAGATATCTGAGTGCCGTCTTCAGGCACTATCCCGTCAAATTCCGAATATGCCAGTTCGGCAAGCACAATATTATCGACATCATTGAACGGGTCAGCATCGAACGGCACATCTCCCCGCCAGTCGAGATACTCAAAAATCGTACTCATGTAATATAAGTCCTTTCCATTAACTACCTTGCTGTTATCCAGCTTTTGACAGCAGCGATCTCCTTGCGATACCCTTCATCGTCATTCGGGGTCTCGAGAATGAACGGTTTGTCCTGAAGCAGAGGATGCCTCACAACTCTCTTTAGTGCATCATTGCCTAGGGTTCCCTCACCGAGCTTCTCGTGGCGGTCCTTATGTGACCCACACTTGTTTTTGCTGTCATTCAGATGGACCGCATGCAGATATCCAAGACCGATCACACGGTCAAACTCCGCCAGCACACCATCGAGGTCATCTTTGATATCGTATCCTCCGTCCCATATATGGCATGTATCCAGGCAGACTCCAATGTCCTTACTTCTCTCAGCGCCTGCAATATCCAGGAATTTGTCTATTATTATCTTCAGGTCCTCAAACCTGCCTCCGACCTCGCTGCCTTTTCCGGACATCGTTTCGAGCAGGATCCTGTTGGCGATCGGTCTGCCGGTCGATCCCTCCACTTGCTCTATGATAGATGCGAGAGCATGTGCTATCTGGTCTGTTCCCGTTTCTATTCCCTGCCCTGTGTGGCTTCCCGGATGGAAATTATAGTAATTGCCCGGAAGGTCCTGAAGCAATATAAGGTCATCCCTCATCATTTCAATTGAATTGCCGCGGACATCTTCTCTTGACGAGCAGAGATTCATGGTATAAGCTCCGTGAACTACAAGCCTGCCGAATCCGTTCTCTTCAAGCAGCACCTTCAGGGCCTCGATGTCCTCCGGTTTGACCGGTTTTGACCTTCCGCCTCGCGGATTTCTCGGGAAGAATGCAAAAGTATTGCCTCCAAGCGTCAGTTCTTCCCTGCCCATAGCCTCGTAGCCGGCAGTCACAGAAACGTGATTCCCAATGTATATCATCCGTTATTCTCCTTCAAAGTTACCATATCAGAGGTATAAGTCTGTATTTCACTTTGTTTTTATATTCTTTATATCCTTTTAATTCCTGCTCCAGCACCAGCTCTTCATTCCTGATACGCTTCACGATGATCGGTAAGTATACAAGCATGATCACGAAGGATGGCAGGGAGTTGAGTACCAGAGGCATGCTCAGGAAAAGCAGTACAGTTGCGGAATACATCGGATGTCTTACGATACCATACAGTCCTGTATCGACGACTGTCTGATCCTCCTGCACTTCAATCACCCGTGACAGGTATTGATTTTCCCGCAGGACTTCACCGAACAGACAGTATGCAAGCAGGAATACCACTGCAGCTGCCCAGACGACCGCGTCAGGGAGAATAATCCACTTGAAGCGGTAATTCAGTCCGGCAATTATGAACGCAGCAATGAACATCAGCCCGCTGTATTTTATAACATCCTTTTGTTCACTCTGGGTTTCTTTCGCCCTGAGCCTGCTGCGCAGGAGATCAGGCGCTTTGATATACATGATGATGCCCGCAAAGAACATCGGGATGAAAAGGATCGCCATCAGAAGCCAGCCGTCTCTCCAGTGGATAGTACCCGCCGGCAGGAACAGCAACAGCCCCAGCAGAATAATGCCGGATACGATTTTGATGATTGCTTCCTTTAACAGCCCTTCTTTCATGATGATCCTTTTGTTTATTTTAATGCTTTGAGCAACCCTTCACACCCTTCCGTCACATCACGCCAGGTGGCATCGAAGTTGCCGGTGTACCATGGATCCGCGACCTGCTGACCTGCCCGGTCTGTGTAGTCAAGCAGCAGACTGATTTTGTCATCCGGATCACCGCCAGTGATCCTGTATATATTACGGATGTTGTTCTGATCCATACAAATGATCAAATCGTAATAGTCATAATCTGCCTTTGTCATCTGTCTCGCATGATGCCCACTGCAGCCGATCCCGTTTTCGGCCAGCTTCCTGCGCGCAGGAGGATAGACCGGATTGCCTATCTCCTCCCTGCTCGTTGCAGCAGAAGCGATCTCGTACAGATCCTCAAGCCCGCGCTTTCTGACCATATCCTTCATAACGAACTCAGCCATCGGACTGCGGCAAATATTGCCGTGACAAATAAAGAGCACCTTGATCATTATATAAACATATCCTCACTTTCTGTACCGGGAATATACATATTGATTTTAGCATGTAATCAGTTATACAAACAATCTAATCGTTTTGGCCGGGGTGGATGATATCCCTTTTCATTCAGCGATCATATTTGGTATCCTATTAAAAAAGATCCGGAAAGGAAACGGCTGTCATGGATAGAAGGAAGGTCATCCTTCACTGGGATGATATCAAACTGGCAACACTGTCAAGAAAAAGAAGTAAATATCTGCTGCAATATACCAATAAAGGATTGGCAAAAGCGCTTGATGCCGGCTGCCCGGAATTTATTCATGGGTGTAAGGAAGGTGTTTGGGACGAACTGCCTCCAATATTCCTGGATTTTGAGATCAGTAAGTCCAGAACAGACCTTCTTGAAAAACTGGGAATAGAAAAAGGAGACAGCCAGTTCGACCGTCTCTATAAACATGCTCAAAAATGTGATTTGTTCATTAAAAATGGTTTCTGGATAAGCGCAGAGGAATAATAAGTCACTTAGCAGAATGGAATGCCCAAGCGGCAAGTGTGTATCCGTCTGTTATTTTGCCTGAGGAGATATAACGGTTCATATCATCCTCACTCAGCAGTAACAGATCGATAATTCCCTCATTGCCTTTTTCCGGGGCAGCTTTGTTGACAGTACATTCGATCACGGTCACTTTCGTTCCGAGGATCCCGCTGTCGCCGGTCACTTCTCCAAGAACTCTCTGTTCTGTTACTTCAGCACCTAATTCTTCGTATATTTCTTTGGCAGCATTCTCAGCTGCTCCAAGTCCCTCTTCGCCGAAGCCTCTCGGGAATGCGAGCTGCTCATGCCTGATCGAATGCCTGAACTGCCTGAGCAAAACAAATTTGTCTCCGAGCTCAGGTATCATAACGACAGCACTGCCCGTCGCAGAAGGCAGAAGCCGTTCATATGCAAATTCGTCCCCTGACTTGTCAGATACAAGATCGACCACGAGAATCGAGAATGAACTCCTGTACAGAACTCCGATCTTCCTGCCGGTACGGTTCACGAAATCGAACACTCTGTCCGGTTCTGTAATGATCGTATAATAATCACTCGGAGCGAAAGCCTCAGGTCTTTCTTTCTGCAGTCTGAGGTATTCCTGCCATTCTTCTCCATTAAAATATTCTTCTTTAACCATTTACTGTTCTCCTTCGGCCTCACCATTTGATTCCATTTTCTGAAGTCTGCAGAGGAGCGCATCATACAATTTGGACCCTTCATCCGCTGTGATACCCTCGAAAAGCTTCTCTTCGGAAATAAGAATGTTCTGCCATCCGTCTCTGAGTACATCGGTGCATACATAACTGATCTCAAGAAGCACCTTTCTCCTGAGCATTTGCCTGACCTCTTCGAGCGGATGATCCGTTGAAACTATACACTCGCCGGCTCTGTAAACAGTGGTCAGTGTGACACCTTCAAATTTATAGATCACGGAAACCGCTGAAGGCTGTTTTCTGCAGCTTATCCCCCGGATCTTACTCACATCTTCCATCAGATCAGCAAAGCGTTTCCACACTTTGAAAATATCATAATAGTCAGTCTGGTCGAGGTGTGACTTTTTCCTGCCTTCGGACAGCGCTGACATGTAATGCTTCCATTTGTCCAGACTCCGGATCTTAAGGATATCCTCAAGTCCGATGTTGATGCTGTCCGGATAATATATCTCGCCCGAAAGGAAGTCTGTCCTGAATTCATCTACCGAGAAAATGAGCTCATCTGTTGAAAGCTCACGGTAATTCCTTGAGTCACTCGTGTCGATGAAAAGATCCGGCGTGATCTTGTTATCAAGCGGTATGAGCGGAGTAATACCAAGAGCAGCAGGTAGATTAGTAGAATAAATATAGTCAATGACCTGCTTCTTCTCCCAGACAAAAGGACCGCGGTCAAGGTCCAGGACACATTGATTGACTTTGCTGCCATCTGCTATGAGGAACTTCCTGTAAAATGCGTCTCTTGTATACAGGCGGTTCATGTTATGCTCTCTTGCCTCCTTGCGGAAATCAATGATATGCTTCTGAATTTCCAGCCAGCAATCTCTGAAATCATCTTTACGGTCAATGATGCCTAATCTCTCAGCAATACGATCGAGAAGATAGCTGTTTTCGGCTATAGTCAGACAAAAATTCTGGAATTTATAATCCAAAGTAATGACCGTCTCATAATCATTACTCTCATCTATCCAGTCCATACGCAGACAATAAACCGGATAATTCGAGCAGAACTCAAGCCATGAGTCCATTTTCTGTGAGCTGTAGTCATAGTTTTGCGGTCTGGTCACCGGGTCATGTTCTCTGTGAAGATAAATGACAATGTCACCATTTGAAAAGAGCTGCCCCAATGCGTCGTGTTCCGGTCCGGATGATTTGTACCAGGATGCAAAAACCTCACTGTTGATGATAGAAGCGCGGTTAACGACTATCTGATTATTGTGCAGAAGACTTCGATAAACCTCTTCGCGCTGCCTGCTTACGATTCTTACAGATATGCCATTCCCTGCAAATCCCTTGCTGCGAAATTCCTCTTCATTGCGAATACTGTCAGGCACCCATTGATTGTCCATCACTATCGGATAAACTGTTTTGGTGTCGATCTGTTCCGGGCGGGCTTTGTAGAAAGTAATTGTTTTGCCGCCGGCAACTAATTCTGAAGGTTCGAACTGATTCCTGAACAGTTCTTCATAGTCAGTCGAAAAGAGCTCATCATCGGTGAAGTATCCTCTCATCTCATCGAATTCGCCCGACAAACGGAGCTTTTCTTTATCCGTCATATTGTCCTCAGCGATCACGCCTTCAGGCCAGCCTGCAAGGCAAAGAGCCGCTTTCAGCCTGTTGGTTATGCCTCCGACTTTCTTAAGGTCAATAAACTGCTTCGCACGCATATACTCTTCAACTGATTTGGGGAATCTTGAAGGAGATACTTTGTCGAGGAAAACGAATACGATCTTGTAATCCGGATCTGAACCGGCAATATCAACAGCGCGCTGTATCTCTTCGACAACAACGCCGTGATCAGACGCATTTTCTGAAATAAAACTGAGGAATGCCTTACTGGAATCGATGCGTTCTTCTATGGCCTTACGCCAGTCATCCCCTGCATGGATCCCGTAATCGTACCACAAACGGAACCCTCTTCTCTCAAGGATGTTGAGGATCGCCATCACTCTTTCCTTATCCGACCTCATATAACTTACGAATATATAAGGCTCATTCCCCTGATATGCATTCAATTCGTCTGCCATAATATCTTTATTATTTTCTCTGAAGTATTTCGTGGTCGAGGAGACCGAGTTTATCTGCCTGAAGGATAAGTTCAGCATGCAGGATCGGGAAACGGAAAGCTGTACAGATAAAGTCCAGCACCATAGTCAGAGTAGCTCCGATCGCTAGTCCTGCCTGAGGAATGCCCATCTGCAGTATCAGGATCGACATACATGAGATCATACCCCCGGCTACAGGCGGGGTCGCCATAGACAGGAGCGAGCATACGAGCCAAAGAATGATCCACCATGCTATATCGGCATGCATCCCGTAATACTCTGCAAGAAACGCCGCAGTCACTACATAGAGCATCGAGAAACTGCCTGCGCAAAGGATGCCTCCGATCGGGACTGCTGTTCTTGAGAACGATGGATCGATACCCAGCTTTTTCTCATTGATCTCCATGCTTGTCGCAAAAGCTGCAGCGGATGAAGCTGTCGAAAGCGCGATAATGAAATCCGGGATCAGCTTGTTTATCAGCACAGGCAATTTGACCTTGAGTTTCCTGCACACCACGAATATATAGACTATTGCGATAATAGCGCTGAGTACAGTTCCGACAACGATAGGTTTCCACAGTTGAAGCAGGACTTTCGTACCGCTGCTCCAGAACAGCATGACCAGTGAACAGAAAATGAATAACGGAAGTAATGTGCAGACGACTTCAACGCAGCGCATTATCAGGGTCTGTGCCTGCAGGAACAGGTTCCTGATACCTTCAGTTTCACTTCCTGTGAGAAGCATAATAATACCTATAATTGTTGCCAGGAACACGATCTGAAGAGTATTGCCCTCAAGGAAAGGGCTGACCGGATTAGCAGGTATTATGTCGAAAATCATTTTCAGAATCGTTTCGAACTTAAAGCCTCCGCCGTCCCCACCTTCTCCGAGCGGGAAGAAGAAGCGCGATACGAATACAATAAAAGCGCAAAGGATAAATGTCGAAGCCACAAACCTGGACATCATAAGTTTTCCGATCCGCCCGAAATCAGCAGCACTTCCGATACCGCAAATACCAGTAACGATCGACAGGAATACCATCATTCCGATAAAGGTGTTCAGAAGGTGCAGGAAACAGTCGGAAAGATATGTCAATGCATAATCTGTAGAGATCGTTTTAACGGCCTCAGGCAGGAACTGCCCCAGAAGTCCTGTAACGATCGCTATTACAACGACTATGAGCATTACATTCCCGGTCTGACGTTTCTTGCTCGGGATCAGGAGAGACAGCTCATTGTGATTTGTTCTCCAGCGCCATGAAGGTACGAAACCGGTTCTTGCAAGAAGGGCTTCCGACCAGCCGCCAAGCTCGTTTTCTGCCGGAGTTGTAGGGTCAAAGCGTTCTCCGTCATAATTTATGCGAAGCCACCAGTCGCCTTTTCTTTTGCTGAAACGAAGCTCTGCTTCGACTTTACCGTCTCCGTTCTCGCATATCGCGATCAGCATTTCTTCCATCGTAAGCCTTATGCGCAAAATGTCTTTGCGTTCAATGCCTACCGACTCCAGCCATTCCTGTATTATGGCTGATGCCATATCGACGCCATGGAGATTAAGTTGTAATGTATTAGTCTTGGTTTTCATATATGGCCTCTATTATCTGAGCTGTTTTCGACAATTATACACTAAGTGAAGTCCGCTCAAAACCCATTAGCAGGTATTGAATCGCAAAAGGAAGCCGGAATTGCCGAGCATTCCGACTTCCCTGTTGTTGATTGTTGTAAGTATCAGAATTTTGTAAAGCCGAGTGTCTTCATCGTGATTTTGGCTTTTTTGAGAGTGCTCTTGCTTGCCATGAGCTTGTTCCAGTAAGGGAATGCCCAGCCAAGATTTACAGCCGGAGCCCTGAGATTCTCGACCTTATTCAGCACAGCCTGATCTGTTTCCTCAGATGTTGAACCATCCTCATGCATAATGCATTTTGTGATAGTCATACCTTCGACCATATCATCCGCGGTATCGTCAAATGTATGTCTGAACGATGTTGTAACAGTGCCATAGTATTCATCCCATTTCTCGATACCATAGCCATCTTCATAGACATATTTGAGTGTACCGGATTTTACAGCTGTAGTGCCGTTCATGAGATCGATCTGCATTACTACACTCTCGCCTTCCGGTGGTTCGATCGTTGATTGATCCAGACGGAACGTAAGGATCTTGTCCTTTGTAGAAGCCGTAATGGTGATCGTAGTAGTCGTTCCTTCGTCCTTGTCACCACTATGATACGACTTCTTGATATACCGGTTTTTACCGGATTTCTTGCCGTACTTGATGAGATAATCTCTCAGCTTTCTTGCGTTCTTCTCCCCTTTTCTCTCAACTTTGACTTTGCACTTGAGAGTCTTGCCTTTTACCTTTGCGGTAATAGTGGCTGTTCCATATGCTTTGGCTTTGAGTTTGCCCTTCTTGGAAACGCTCACAATTGAGGAGTCACTGCTTTGCCATTTTACCTTTTTCTTGGTGCCTTTGACCTTCAGCTTATAAGTAGAGCCTTTGGACATGTAAACTGTTTTCTTGCTCAGCTTGATAGAAGCAGCATATACCTCGCCATCGAATGTAAGAGGTGAAAAAGCCACGAAAACAGCCAGCATCAAAAGAATAGCGCCAATTTTCTTTAATGATTTCATAACGATCATCAGCTCCTTTCACTATCATCAGAAACAACGGTTACCGGGTCTTCAACATCTTGTGAAAACCGGATTTTCAAGGCTGAGCTTGTTACCTAAATGTTACAGGAATTCAGCAAAAGGCGCAATGCTTTCTATTCTTCTTCAACTACTTCAGAGTCTGCATTCTTTTTGACGCTCTCAATTCCGTTCAGGCAGCTCTTTTTTGCTTTGTAGCCCTCGCCGGTAGCTATGATCTGTCCGTTTTTGGCTTTCAGTCTGAAACGGAATTCACCGGCTTTGTCAACATATACTTCGAACTTCGGATGTTTGCATGCCTCGAAGCCCTCAGCTGTCTGGTCTTCTACAGCAGCAACAGGCGCATTGTTCTTAACACTGTTGATGCCGGCATAGCATGTCTTTTTGGTTTTGTATACTTCAGAGTTAGCAATTACTTCACCGTTACCGGCCTTAAGATCGAATTTGAACCCGGTCTTAGTCTTCTTTACCACATATTTGCCCATTGTGCTCCCCTTTCTTTCTTCTCATAATCGTTTTCGAATTATTTGGTCGATAAAACGTCAATATCGTCCAGTTAAATCCTATTATACAATCAAATAAGAAGTTCAAAAAGAGGGAAAGTATCATTGATGTGGCTGTATTGTTTCAAGTGGTTTTAGAGCCATGAATAATTATAAATAACCCATTTTTTACCGATATGCCGGTTTGGGGTTAATTATTTAATCCTTTTCTACTTTTTTCGATTTTTTAGCGTTATTGCTCTTTGAACAGATGATGCACCTGAGAATCGGTACACCCGTCTATCTCCCTGATGAGAGTATCTTTTTCACTCTTAACAGCTGAAAAAAAAGATATGATCAAGCGATAGTGGAATTATTCTATCGATCATGAACATATCTGGTGAATAATATTTAATGGATGAGAAAGAATATACAAAAGATTGTCTTTGCAAAAAAGCTGATAACCCTGAAAAAGCGGAATCGGGCTTTTGGGGTTAATAAAATAACCCTTTTGAGGCTCAGCGAGTACATGTACTGGACCCTATGTCTGCAGGCTACTTTAGATGTAAGTGTGTCAAAGAGAACCGTCCCCAATGACACATCCCCAATGACACATCCAATGGCACTTCCGGCGATTCTCATCAAATATTCAGACGGTCGTATTGTTCATAGCAATCGAGGCATACTTTTTTGCCGTCAAGGAGTCTGATCCAGTTCTCTCCGGTTTTCTCTCCGCAGCATTCGCAGATATACGATCCGAAGATCTTTGCTTTCTGCGGAAGTTCTATGGATGGTTTCTTGACTTCGAACATGTCTTCGTTGCTGCACTCTGCGTAGTACCTGAAAGACTCAGCTCTTGACAGTCCGGCAGGTTTCTGTTTCTGGACAAGTCGGACTGATTTGCCGTTCACTCTGTTATAGAAAGAAAAGGCCTGTTTCCCTCTCATGTGAAAAAGAAGATTGCCTTTGCCGACAGTACAGCCGAGGACCACCTGGATCGCATCTATGCTGCACGAGTCATTCTCGGTTATGCATACGATTTCTTCATCTTCAGAGAAATCTGTTTCCAGCAGCTCCGCAGCATAAAGCGCGGCTCTGAATCCTATCATAAGTCCCGGGCAGACATGTCCGTGAAAAGAAGCTGCTTTCTCCCATAGTTTATCTATATCCTGCATTTATTCCTCCTGCTTTACGTTTTCTTCGCTTACTTTCTCTTCATTGCCGAGTTTTTCTATAATCTCACGCTTGATCGTTCTGTAGTAATTGATCGACATGGCGGTACCTGCGACTTCGGCGATCGGGAACGCCCACCATACCATATTCACTCCCCCTATCTTGGACAGGAGAAAAGCGCATGGAATGATCACTACCAGCTGTCTTACCAGCGAAATGTTCATGCTGTAGACAC
The DNA here is from genome assembly GCA_017403955.1 of Mogibacterium sp. Lineage (GTDB taxonomy): Bacteria > Bacillota > Clostridia > Peptostreptococcales > Anaerovoracaceae > Crickella. Next base: position 312,499 of record JAFRDH010000007.1, on the reverse strand, counting down.
TTCTTCCGAGTGCCTGGAAGGATGCGCCTCTCATGATGCAGTATCCGGCAAACGGGAAGTTCAGTGACATTATGTGAAGAGCTACGACACCCATAGCTGTCATTTCAGGCGAAGCATCGAACAGAGCCATGAGTTCTTCCGGGATGAGCCAGAATATCAGTGTACCGATGGACATGATCGCAATACCGTATCTGACGCCCAGCCTCATTGCCTGCTCAAGTCTCTGCTTCTCTCCGGCACCGTAGTTGTATGCAATGATCGGGACAGATCCGTTGTTCATTCCGAATATCGGCATGAATACGAAACTCTGGAGCTTGAAGTATACTCCGAATGTCGCAACTGCTGTTGATGAGAATCCGATCAGGATCCTGTTGATGCAGAAATTCATGATCGCACCGACTGACTGAAGCACGATGATCGGGATACCGATTTTGTATATATCGATCATTGTTCTGAGATGCGGTCTGACCTTGGAGAGCGACAGCCCGAGCTCTTTGTTGAGTGTCTTATTGAAAATAATACCCATGATACAGCCCGTGAACTGGCCGAAGACTGTGGCGATCGCGGCACCTTTGACACCCAGAGCCGGGAATCCGAACAGTCCGAAGATTAGGATCGGGTCCATAATCAAATTCACGATCGAACCTGTGATCTGCATGAGCAGGATCGGGAATGTTTTGCCCGTGCCCTGCAGAAGTCTTTCGAACATCGACTGGATCATCGGAAGGATCGACAGCCACTGCGTGAGCTGCAGATAAACAGTTCCATAGTCAATGATCTGTGCGTCGTGGGTCTGGAGTCTGATGATAGTATGCGCGAGACATCCGATGACGAAGAAAAGCGAATAGTTGATCAATGCCAGGATAAACCCGTTATGTGCTACCTTCTCGGCATCACTGTATCTTCTGGCTCCGAGGTATCTCGACAGAAGAGCGCTCATACCTGCAGCGGTACCGATACCGAATGCTACGTTGAGATTCTGGAACGGGAAACAGAGTGAGACCGCTGCGAGCGCATTCTCATTGATCCTGGATACGAAAATAGAATCGACCACGTTGTACATGGCCAATACGAACATCGATATCATCAGCGGGAATGACATTTTGAGCAGTAATGTGTGGACAGGTTCTGTTCCCATTCTGTCCGAACTGCGTGCACCGTTACTCATCTGCTGTTATTCCCCCAATACTTCTTTAGCTTCCTGATAATTCATTGTAAAATGCTCTGTTGCCGCTTCATCGACCAAATAAGTATAATCGACCGTTCCGTTCGTAATGCCTGCAGCATCTGACAGATCAACGAAGAACTTTGCGATCTGCGTTTTGTCCATGGTTTCTTCAGCCGAAGCAACATGTGTAAATGTTACATAATTACCGGCAAAATGAACAGTATCGGCGTCATTTACAAAAGTGTTTGATTTCTCATCTGCTGTCCAGCCGTCTGCTTCATTAAAATACGATCCGGCAAAGCTTTCGAGCGTATTCGAGCAGGAGCAGCAAATCATCAACACTACTGCCGCAGTAAAAAGAAGCAGTATTTTCTTTCTCATTTAAACCTCCGTTATTCACTCTCCGCGCAGGTACTTGCGGAGACTGACTTTGTCTTCATGTTCAAGGGAGTCCACACCGTGCATTCCCGACAGATTTTCCATATGATGTCTGAACTCGTGCCTGACAACTTCCCTGAGTCTGTCTTTTATAAACTCACGGTCATCCATCGCGTAAGTTCTGGCGAAAGACCCGTAGTAGATCACGATTCTGTTGCCGTATCTTGACTTGGTATATTCACCCATGATGATCAGATCATCATTCCTCGCATGTGGAGATATCTTGACCCCTTCCTCGAGAATAACGCCAAGATGGAGCTCGTTGAACATTCCTTCAGGGAGCTCATCACATACCTCTGTCAATATTTCAAAGAATTCATCTATATCGATCATAAACTGGTTCCACCGATCTCAGTAAACATATTTGCTGATACGTTCGAACGCCTCTTCTACTCTGCTCATTGGAAGAGCCAGATTGAGTCTGATATGATAGCCTTCCTTGAATGGCCTTCCGTCCTGCCATGCAACACCTGCATTCCATCCGGCCTTCAGGAGCTCATCCATCGACTTTCCGTGGTTTTTGCACCATTTCTCGCAATTCAGGAAGAGCATGTATGTACCTTCAGGCACACTTGTGCTGAAGTCAGTGAGATTCTTCTCTATATAGTCACATGCATAATTGACATTCGCGGACAGGACCTTGCATAGTTCATCGACCCATTCCATGCCCTCGTCTGTATACGCACCGATGAGAGCATGCATCGACAGAACATTCATGCCGTTATAATGGCTCTTACTAGAAGCAGCTCTTACCTTTTCTCTGAGTTCTTCATTATAGATCACATGATAACTTCCGATAAGGCCGGCAAGATTGAATGTCTTGCTCGGAGCATACAAAGCTACAGTATTGTTCCTTGTAAAATCATTGACTGACTGGAACGGTGTGTAGTGATTGCCGTTCAGAATAAGATCCGACCAGATCTCGTCAGAAATGACTGTACATCCGTTCCTTTCATATACTTCTGCAGCCTTTCTGATCTCTTCAGGAGTCCAGACCCTTCCGCAAGGGTTGTGAGGATTGCAGAAGATGCAGACCTTGATATCGTTCTCTTTGATCTTGCGGTCCATATCCTCATAGTCCATGCGCCAGACATTGTTCTCATCGAGCACAAGATCACTGTGCACAAGCTCGAATCCCGCATTCCTGATGCTGGATGTGAATCCTACATATGTAGGTCTGTGAAGCATGACCTTGCCGCCTTCAGGCAAAAGTGCGTTAAGTGCTGAGACAAGTCCGCCGAGGACGCCGTTCTCATAGCCGATATGCTCAGGAAGCATTCCCCTGACGCCATTTCTTGTCTCGTGCCATCTGATGATAGACTGGAAGTATTCGTCTCTTGGCCGGAAATAGCCGAAAAGAGGATGTTCAAGCCTGCGTTTGATTGCATCCGTTATACATGAAGGTACCTTGAAATTCATATCTGCGACCCACATAGGGATGATATCAAAACCCTCTTCAGGGAGCTCAGGCGCAAATCCCGGGATCTTGCCGAGGCCGTCCACAGCCATCGCGTCCATTCCTTTTCTATCGATGATCGATTCAAAATCGAATTTACTCATTTCTGATTATCCTTTCTATCACAGCAGCGACGCAGTTTGCAGTATCAAGAGATGTCATAGTGACCTCGCTTCTCATACTTTGAGCAAGTTCTCCGGCTGCTCCGTTGATATAAGCTCCGGCGGCGACACACTTCACGATATCCTGTCTGTTCACGCATAACGCTGACAGAATCCCTGACAGCACATCTCCGCTTCCGGCTGTTGACATTCCGGGACATCCGCTGCTGCTTATCATTATTCTGACGTCCCCGTTTTCACAAGCCGGGTCAAGTCCCGCAACGACAGTGTCCTTCCCTTTGAGAAGTACCGTAGCATCAAGCTCTCTTGCGAGATCCGCTGCAGCATCCACCGGGTCTGCTTTGACCTTCTCAACAGGGACACCTGATATCCTTGAAAATTCTTTCAGGTGCGGGGTCAGAACCAGCCTGGCTTTGCAGTTTCTGATGACCGAATGATCTATCCGAGACATGGCATTCAGGCCGTCCGCATCTATTATCAGAGTTTTGTCATAATGCGTCAGAAGGTACTCAACTGCCTTTCCGGTCTCTTCCGTATTACCGATACCCATACCGATCGCTATGCAGTCATATCTAGCGCATAATGGCTCGAATTCAGACTCTTTGAAAACAAGCTCTCCGTTGTCATCACCGAGCGGGAAAAGCGTTGCTTCCATGATATCCTTCGCTATGACCGGACAGATGCTGCGAGGTGCTGCAACAGTCGCAACGCCTGCTCCGCTTCTCATAGCGGCATTCGCCAAAGCAGCGAGACGTATTGCGCCGCTGTATTCTATAGAACCTCCGATCAGCGCAACATATCCGAAATTCCCCTTATGGCAGTCTGCAGGCCGGGGCGGGAAAAGTGCCCGGATATCTTCTTCTTTGATAAATTCGACCTTGTCGCCCCATTCGTTCATTTTCAGGTAAACTCCTTCCGGTACAGGTCATTTCTCATTTATTCTGACTATATATCATACCACGAGCCTTTGATATTATCACGACCCTTTGTTATTATTATATAGAAATTAAATTTTGAGCACGAGGATGAGTATTATGAACGAGAAAAGAATCAACGAGCCTTCAAACGGCGCAAAACTCCGGAATCTGATCGCGCGCAGGACCAAGACCGATCCTGACGACTGGTTTCTGACGTTCCGCGCAAGAGAAGCTATGGAGATAGTATTTGAAGAACTGAGAGTATCCCGCGGCGACGGAGATGTCGTTCTTCAGCCTTTTACATGCTCTACCGTACCTGAATCAGTTATAGCAGGTGGTCTCAGACCGGTTTACTCAGATATTTCTGAAGACGATCTGTCGCTTGATCCTGACAAACTGACTCTGGGAAGTGATACCCGAGCTGTTATCCTTCAGCATACTTACGGAATATTCAATCAGGCCGGAACAAACGCAGTAGCAGCCAGGACCCGTGAGGCAGGAGCTCTTCTTATAGAAGACTGTTCCCACCGCGCAGGCAGAGTCGCATTCAATGATCAAAGCAAGCCTATTGTAGATGTTTCCGTTCATTCGTTCGGTGTAGAGAAAATGATCAACACTCAGTTCGGCGCGATCACATGGATCGATCCGGATATGGAAGACAAGGATCTCAGAGACCGGCTCAGGAGACATTTTGCAAGCCTTCCTGCTACGAACAAGAGAGTCCTCCGCTCTGTCGCGACTTATACCACCAGGATCAGAGTACTGAACCATGTTCCGGCAAGGATCAAGCGCCCTCTCCGTGACCGCTGGGTAGCCAGAAAAGCATTTGTTCCTGCGATCGACAAAACTGAGCTTGAAGGAAAGACGCTTCTTGATCCATCCGTACCTGGCCAGGATGTAGTATCAAGGATCCTCGCTGCTCTTGATGATATCAACGCAAATGAAGCTGAGAGGCAGGTAGCTGTTTCGATCTATGCAAAAGAGCTTGCGCCGGATGCCGGAAGATCTTACAGAATCCCGGCCTGCGCTCTTGAGAAATACAGACCGCTTCTCTGGTTCCCGGTCATCACAGGATCGCAGCAAATTGCTGAAGAAATCGTTTCCAGGCTCGCTGCAAACGGATTCTACAGCAGCACTTGGGGAAGACCGCTTCTTTTCCCGGGTGTCAAGGATGGAGAAGCCTTCTCACTCAATCAGGCATACCGCGATTGTCCTGTCGCTGTCGCATGTTCTGAGGGCATCGCGCTCCTGCCGACGAGACATTCCAAAGAGGCAGTCATGAAGGTCGTCAGTGTCTTCAGAGAAGTCATGGCGGATGCTGCGACTGCGGCAGAGCAGACAGAAGAAACAAACGAATTCATCCCTATACTCCTCGGCACAGAGACTAATGTTTATAACATGTCACGTTCATTTTATGAAGAATACGGCATCAGAAGCGTGGCATACGGAGTATATCCGCTGTCTCAGTCAGCTGCATCCAAATTCGTAGATGTTATATGCAATCCGGATTTCACAGACCCTGAGAGCTTTATCAGGGTGCTCAACTCCGAAGCACGCAAATACAGAGGCCGGAAAGCGATCCTCATTTCGTGCGGCGACAACTACACACGTTTACTGGCCAAGGTCAAGGACCGCCTGGACCCTGTTTACATACCTGTCTGTCCTGATTATGAGATCGTAGACTCAGTCAATTCAAAGGTCAGCTTCTATCAATATTGTGAGAAAGCCGGGATCCCGTATCCGTCAACCGTTGTCATTTCCAGTGACAAGATACCTGAGCTCCCGTTCGACTTCCCTCTTGTCCTCAAACCGGACGATGCTGATGATTACTATGCTCACCCGTTCGACGGACAGAAGAAAGCATTCATCCTGTATCAGCGTGAAGAGCTGAATGCTGCGGCGATCAGCACCTACGCGTCAGGTTATTCGGGCAAAATGATCATCCAGGAATTCATCCCGGGCTCCGACGGCAATATGCGTGTAGTCAACGGTTACAAGCGTTCCGACGGCAAGCTGGCGCTTATTTCCATGGGACAGCCTCTCCTTGAAGATTACTACCCTATGGCAGTAGGCAATTACAATGTCATCCTGGCATCAGGGAATGATGATGTCTATGATACAGTTGAGAAGCTCCTGACATCGATCCCGTATCTGGGATACTTCAACATGGATCTCAAGTATGACAGCAGAGACGGCAAATACAAAGTATTCGACTTCAACCCGCGAATGGGAAGGAGCAGCTATTATGTGACTCTCGCAGGCCACAATCTTGCAAAATGTGTCGTGGATGATGTCGTTCTGCACAAGGATGTAGAGACTGTCCGTTCATATGACGAATATCTCTGGTCAGATATTCCGTTTGCACTCATCATGAGATATGTTGAGAACAAAGAACAGAGGGATCATGCTCTTTCGCTCATCATAAAAGGCAAAGCCGGCGGTACTTACCGGAAAGCACAAGACCGCAACGCGAAGAGGCTCTTCATCCAGACCAAAGCAGACCTGAGGAGCATCCGCAACTACCACCGCTACTTCAGACCTAAAGAATCAAATGAATGATAAAAAAGCCGTCCGGGGTGATTCCGGGCGGCTTCATTTCATATTCGCATGTTATTACTTACCTAGTCTTCCGGCTACGTGAACGAGCCATCTGGTATTTTCTCTCAGCTGATCATATGTCACAGTGCCGTTCTCAAGACCTTTAAGGATCGCCTCTTTGTCATTCTTCCTTCCGGGCATGAACAGACTGCAGCCTGCTGCAGCGACTTTGGCAGGATCAGGTGTTCCGTATTTTGAGCCTCCCGCAAGAAGCAGATCTCCTCCAATCACCCAGTCAGTCATGACAAGGCCGTCGAACCCGAACTCACGCCTCAGCACATCTGTTGTGAGAGCGTAACTTTCTGAAGTGTGCTCACCATTCAGGAGGTTGTACGATGTCATTAAAGCCATAGGATCAGATTCTCTGATCGCGATACCGAATCCCTTGAGATAAATCTCTCTCAGTGCTCTCTCACTTATGACGCTGTTGTTAGCGTATCTGTTGGTCTCCTGATTATTTGCGGCAAAATGCTTGAGTGTGACTCCGCATCCCGGATGTTTCTGCACTCCCCTGGTCACAGCGGCAGCAATGAGTCCGCTTACGACAGGATCTTCTGAATAATATTCGAAATTACGTCCGCAAAGCACGCTCCTGTGGATATTGAGTGCAGGAGCAAGCCACAGATCGATACCAAACAGCTCCATCTCGCTTCCGACGATATCTCCAAGCTTCTCCGCAAGTTCCACATTGAAGCTTTGGGCGATAGCTGTCGCGATAGGAATAGCCGTGCAATACTGCGTCTTGATCTCGACGCCTTTTTTGACATGTTTTCTGTCGAGAATCATTCTGACAGGTTTAGGCATCATATCTTTCATGCTCTCAGGGATCGGAAGTCCGCCGACACTGTGTTTGCCCTTCTCGTCTTCATAATATTCACGAGATATCCTGATGCCTGCAGGACCGTCTGCCATAACAATCCCGCTGACCCCACGGTCTGCGAATGCGCCTGAAGATTCGCCTGCTGCACCTGCGACACTCGAAGCAGAATCGCCGATAACGCTCTGCATGATCCCGCCGGCATTGAATGTACCAACATTGAGAAGAGCCAGTTCTTCTTCTGTGAACTCACCAAGCGAAGGAACATCGTCAGTGAATACTTTGCCCTCAGGTCTTTCATCTGTCAGATTATTCTTGTGGAACTTCAGTGTCAGAAGTCCGTCGGTTTCGAACTGCCTTTCGCCGATCATTTTTATATCTGCGAAATCTGTTTCTCCGAATTTGCCGTAAGCTTTTCTGACTGTGACAGTCTTATCAAGATAAATGTATGCTGCCGGAACGATGTTTTCGCTGCTGGTGCCGACAAGTATGATGTATTTTCCCTTCTCGAGGATCCATGTTCCGCTCTTCTGATCGAATGCAGCGAAATCTCTGATATCGAAAGTCACGTTGACACGCTGCTCGCTTCCTGGTTCGAGCTCATCTGTTTTGGCAAAACCTGCAAGGCTCTTGACCTCTCTGTCGAGTTCTCCCGCAGGACATGAGATATACACCTGAACGGTCTCCTTGCCTTTGAAACCACCTGTGTTTTTTACGACCGCGCTGACATCAACTACAGATTTTCCAACCATCACAGCATCCGAAGACACTTCGAAATCTGTATATCCGAGACCGTATCCGAACGGGAACAGCGGCTCTACTCCGAACGCATCGAAATATCTGTAACCGACATAGATGCCCTCTCTGTATCTGGTATCATCACGCAGACCGAAGTCACCTGCTGTGCTGTAATCCTCGAACATAGTCCATGTCGTTGCCAGCTTGCCGGACGGATAAGTCTTGCCGAGAAGAATGTCCGCAAGAGCCGAGCCGGTTTCTACTCCGAGCTGCGAAAGCACAAGAATATTGCCTACTTCCATCACCGGAGACAGATCTACAGGTCCGCCCGTATTCAGCACGAGCATGAACTTATCATATGCTGCATCAAGAGCAAGGATGTCATTCACCTCGCTGTCAGTGAGCTTGAAATCGCCTTTTTCAGGCAGACGGTCATTGCCCTCTCCCGAGATCCTTGATACCACATAAATAGCTGCGTCACAGTCAAAATCCAGACGTATATCGTGCTCCGGGGCTTTCATGACAGCACCCATCGAAGCCGAGATAAGGTTCATCTTTTCGTCTCTGGCCTTCTGTCTGATCGAATCGTAGTACTCTTTTTTGGCTTTGTCATAGTAGTATCCGTAGAGGCCTGACCAGCCTCCGCCCACTACATCAAACCCTGCTTTCCAGAGTGCCTCTTCTATGTTGACGAAATATCTTGAATTGACTTCGCCTGAACCTGTACCGCCCTTGACTGTGAATCTGACACCGCTGCCGAAGGCACCGATCCTGCACGGCCTTTCAAGCGGGAATGCACCGTTCTTTTTGAGCAGCACCGTGCACTCAGGAAGAAGACTTCTCAAAGTCTCTATATGTTTTTTCTCGTATAATTCCATTATTACTTACCCCCGCAGAGTGCGTCCTCCCACTCTTTTTCTTTAAAGCCTACAAGTACTGTATCGCCTGCGATAGCTATCGGTCTCTTGACAAGCAGGCCGTCTGTCGACAGAAGATCGAATATCTCATCCTCTGTCATGCCCGGGATCTTGTCCTTGAGCTGCATGCTCTTATAAAGCATGCCGCTTGTATTGAAGAACTTCTTAAGAGGAAGTCCGCTGGCAGCATGCCATCTGACAAGTTCATCCCTTGTAGGATTGTCGAGTTTTATGTCTCTGTAATCATATGCAATATTATTGTCTTCGAGCCATTTCTGAGCTTTTTTGCAGGTCCCGCACCTCGGATAACATACAAGCAGCATAGCAAACCTCCTGATCTTATTTTCTTATTTCTCTACATCAAGTCCGAACTCCGCAGGCAGGAATCTTGGACAAACATTTTCATCTGTCACTATTACAGAAGCAGCAAGTCTCGTACCGATCTGGCATGCCTCTCCCGGAGTTTTGCCATAAGTAAGGCCGATCGCGATCCCCGCGAAGAATGCATCCCCGCATCCTGTCGTATCGTTGACATCGACTTTATGCGCCGGACAGAATCCTTTCTCTCCTGTGATCATAGCATAAGCTGCGCCTTTTCCGCCCATGGTCACAACGATCCCCGGTATCTGGGCAAGCGTAATTCTCTTGTACAGCAGATCTGCGATTTCTTCCGGTTCGAGGTCCTCATAATTCTCTGAGAAAAGGATGCCTGCTTCCTGAAGATTGCAGACCAGGCAAGCGATATTCTTGAGAAGATCACGGCGCTCGACTGCTATCGACATATTCGAGACCGGTGAATAGATCTTCTTCTTGTGTCTCTTGGCGAGTGTGAGGATTTTCTTGAGGATCGGTACTTCTATATCGAATTCTACTGCAATACTGTCAGCATTTGCGAAGATCTCATCGCCCTGCTCGTCGAGGATCCTTTCGATCTCCGAAAGATCCGGACGCTTGGAGATAGAAGCGACGACATCGCCACTGTTATCGAATACCGCAAGCCATGTTCCGAGTCCGTCTTCGACCTTCCTGATATAGTCAGTATTGCATTGATGTTTCTTGAGTTTCTTGATCACATCTACGCTCATGCCGCTGTTGTCGACCAGGCTGATGAATGTAGGTCTCAGTTCAACATTGGCTATATCTTCAGCAATATTACGACTCACTCCCCCATGTACTTCAACGACCCGTCCCGAGTTTCTGCCCGCAGGAATATACTGCGAATATGGATACCCTTTGATGTCAACGAAAGTTGCGCCGATAACGACGATTCCCATACTGCCGCTTTTTGCTTTCTTCTGATCCATAGTTACGATCTGTCTGCTAGCCTTTCTTCTTCATCGTCAGTGATATCTTGCCTCTTTTCCCGTCTACCGACAAGACTCTTACATCTACAATGTCTCCGACTTTTACTACGTCCAGAGGATGCTTGACATATCTGTCAGAAAGCTGCGAGATGTGTACAAGTCCGTCCTGATGAACACCTATATCCACGAATGCGCCGAAGTCCACGATGTTTCTGACTGTACCTTTAAGCTCCATATCCGGCTTTAAGTCCGAAATATCAAGCACATCACTCCTGAGGACCGGTGCCGGTGCTTCGTCTCTCGGGTCTCTTCCCGGTTTTTCGAGTTCTGATGCAATGTCTGCGAAAGTATATTTGCCGATCCCGAGTTTCTCACCGAGTGACGTTCTCAAAGCTAGCCCTTTTACCTTTCCTGCAAGGATATCTGCTACATCGAATCCGCATTCGCGCAGGATCGTTTTTGCAGCCTCATAACTCTCTGGATGGACGGCTGTCGCATCTAGCGGCTCAGTTCCTCCCGTGATCCTCAGGAATCCCGCACATTGCTCGAATGCCTTTGGTCCGAGCTTAGGCACCTTGAGAAGATCCTTTCTGTTATTGAATCTCCCGTTTTCATTTCTGTATCTGACTACGTTCTCAGCGATCTGCTTGCTGATGCCGGAAACATATCCGAGAAGCGAAGGAGATGCTGTGTTGGCATCGACTCCGACTTTATTTACGCATGTCTCAACGACTGCGCCAAGAGCCTCGCTGAGACGTTTCTGGTTCATATCGTGCTGATATTGTCCGACTCCTATCGCCTTAGGGTCTATCTTGACAAGCTCTGATAGAGGGTCCTGAAGTCTTCTGGCTATCGAAGCAGAGCTCCTCTCTCCGACATCAAGATCAGGATATTCCTCAGTCGCAAGCTTGCTTGCAGAATAGACTGATGCACCCGCTTCGTTGACGATAACATACTGGAGTCTCTTGCCGCGCTTCCCGGAAGCCGCTTCATATTCTTTGATAAATTCCGCGATGATCTTCTCGGATTCACGTGAAGCTGTGCCGTTTCCTACCGAGATGATGTCTATATCATATTTATCACAAAGCATTTTCAGGACTTTCTTAGCTTCGGCGACCTTGTTCTGCGGTGCGGTAGGATATATGACTGTTGTGTCAAGGATCCTGCCGGTCGGATCGCATACAGCGAGCTTGCATCCCGTCCGGAAAGCAGGGTCCCAGCCAAGCACAGTCTTGCCGTGAACAGGAGGCTGCATGAGAAGCTGCTCGAGATTGGAACCGAACACCTTGATGGCGCCTTCCTGAGCTGCTTCAGTTATAGAATTCCTGATCTCTGTCTCGATCGAAGGTGCTATCAGCCGCTTGTAACTGTCAAGTATCGCTTCTCTGACGATATCTATGCATTCATCAGAGACCTTTCTTGCGACCTTGCGTTCAAGATAGGAAGTTATATCATCTACCGGTGCTTCGAGAGAAACGGATAGTATCTTCTCTTTCTCTCCTCTGTTGATCGCAAGTACTCTGTGTCCGGGCATCTTAGACGCCGGCTCACGGAAATCATAATAGTTCTCATAGACCGTACTCTCACCGGCGAGGGCAGCTTCTTTGCCTTTTGCCCCGAGAGTGCAAACGATTTCCGCATTCCTCATAGTCTTGTTTCTGATCCACGCGCGGTAGTCCGCATTATCTGAAATATCTCCTGCTATGATGTCTGACGCAAGCTGGATCGCAGTTTTTGCATCGGTGATCTCAAATTCCTCATTGAAATACTTTTCAGCTTCTGCCGAAGGGTCTCCCGGCTTTCCGGACAAAAGAAAATCGGCAAGTCCCTGCATGCCTTTTTCTCTTGCGATATCCGCACGGGTCTTACGCTTAGGTTTGTATGGTCTGTATAGGTCTTCGAGCACCGCCGCAGTATCAGCCTGCTCGATCTTAGCTCTCAATTCATCTGTAAGCTTTCCCTGTTCTTCTATTGAAGAAAGGATCGTTTCTTTTCTGTCTTCAAGATTTCTGAGATATTTAAGTCTCTCATCGAAAGCTCTCAAAGTTTCGTCATCGAGAGCTCCTGTTGCTTCTTTACGGTACCTTGCGATGAAGGGAATCGTGCATCCTCCGTCGATAAGTTCGATAACTGCAGTGACCTGCCAGCCTTTTATTCCAAGCTCTTCAGCGATTTGCTTCTCTATTCTCTCACTTGCCGAATAATTATTATCTGTCAAACCAAATGCTCCGTTTCTTTTTATTTGTTTACTGTTATTTCATAAGGGATCATGTAGGTTCCCTCTGATGTATCCGACACATATACGGCACAGTTACCAATATACGTTGACCAATAACTGCCGCGTGACTCAGGTGTGAGGTATTCAAGCGCACCCTTCATTGCGATCGCGTGAGTCGAGATCAGGATGTTCCTGACCATTGCCTCACTTCGGATCTCTTCAAGGAATTCTCCGAGCCTTCCGACAACAGAATCGAGCTGCTCCATTCCGTCAGGAGCAGGTGTTCCGGCAAAATCCATAAAGAACGCCATTACTTCCGGCGCAGGATCTGTCAAATCCATACCTTCATACGGGCCGTAATCCATTTCTATCAGCCTGTCATCGATTTCTATATCAGCTCCTCCTGATACGACAGAAGCTGTTTCTACAGCTCTCTTCAGAGGGCTGGTATATACTTTGTCGAATTCTATTCCAAGCGAATCAAAGAGTTCTCTGGCACTTTCTGCCTGTTCGAACCCTTTGTCGTTGAGTGACATATCGCTTCTCCCCTGGAGGAGTTTCTTCTTGTTATTTGCGGTCTGTCCGTGTCTTATGATATAAAGCATTATTGTGTATCCCTGTGTTGATGAGGTTTGTATTGATTGGATCAGAACAGTCTGAACTGTCCGATGATAGGAATCGGTTCATCGCTGCCGATGACCGCACGGTAAAGTCCGATGCACCACAGAACGAAAACAACGATACTGACAATATTGTATGCCAACGCTCCGAGAAGAGGCACGATCCTGAGAATACCTGCAAGTGTAGCGCAGATATTAAGTACAAGTGCCTGATTCAGATGAAATGCGGCGAATCTGTCAGACAGATTTCTTGTAAACATAGCTATCAGCCAGCCTACCCATGTGATGTATGAAATAACTGCCTGTACATTAACTGATCCTTTGTTCATATTCCAGTCTCCTTTTTCTTTCAGCAGTCTCTGTGCTGCCCTTCATTGAGTTTCCTGTAATAGATATCTTCAAGTTCTTCTCCGATAGCAGTCCGGTCGATTATCCTCCTTATAAGAAGATCCAGTTCAGAGCCTTCGGTATAATCCGCAGCTGCGAAGAATCTGATACGGTTCTCACGTATCATTTTATATACGCGCTCCTTGCTCTCTTTTTCAGGATCATAAACGCCGATCGAATATCCGCCATATGAATTTACGAGCTTCATACAAGGAATATCTGTCTCGCTATCACCTATATAGATCATATTACGGAACGGCACACGCATCTGATCAGGGGGGAAATAATCATTGACAGCATCATCGTTGATATCAAGAACCCCCTTGGATATCCTGAACAGGAACTGCGTCTTGTTGGTGAAGTTCACTACCTGTGCCGGCCAGATCGCTACTCCCGTTTCATCATAGAAGAACGAACTTGCATAGATTTTCTCGAATTCATCTGCAACAGATGTGCCTTCTATCATTTCGAGAAGTCCTGAAGAAATAATGTAGTGCTCTACTATGACACCTTTTGAGTCAGCATATTCTCTTACCCTTTTGAACCACTCCCTGACACCCGGATACAGTTTTACTCTGGCCCCGTAGTCTGCAAGCATCTCTCTCCTGAAGATCTCCTTGCCTCTCGCACCTTTGAGCATTAGATACATCCAGGCAAGTGTCGTATCCATCTCATTTTCGAGAGCCAGTTCGTTAGTCTCTTTCCAGAATTCATTCTGGTTCTCATAATTGATCGCCTGAAGATACCCCTGTGCCTGCATATTGTCAGGGGACAGAGTCTTATCAAAATCATAGCAAATAGCTATTACTGGTTTGTTTTCTTTAGTCTTTCTTGCCATATTGTCAAATCCCTGTATTTCAGGAGACCGCAGCACATCTGTAGATCACTATGATAAGCCAGATGATACCTGCTGCCGCAAAGATCTTATCTGCCAGCCTGTCCGCGTAAAACAGCCTGAAGCAAACCCCTTTCTTAAGAGGATACAGTAGCCGGACAGGTCTCTTGTTAAGCAGATCAAGAAGAATATGTGTAGCAAATGCGATCGCAAACGGTGCCGCGGCTCCCGGAAACATCAGCCAAAGTGAACCGGTTTCAAGGGCCATGGCTATCAGTGAATGCGAAAAGCCTCGGTGACTCGACACGCTTGCAAAAGCGCACGTAACAAGAAAACCGGCAAGACCTGCAAACCACAGATACGGCCAGTGTATCATTGCTGTCCGGAGAAACTCTGCGTCTCTCAGATAATCGATAAGAAGCGCAAGCCCCGCTATTATCACACACAGTATCCTGCCGCGTGAAGCATCGATCTTATCAGACGCTCCTTCAGCATCTATATCGCAGATCACGCAGCCTGAAGCAGCGCCGAAAACAACAGGGATCGCTTCACCTGCTGTTTCCGGCATCAATACAGTCATAGCAGCTGCCATTCCGACAGCCAGATGTGCCTTTGAGCGCATCTATTTCGTATCCCCTTTTCCGAGGATACAGCCAAGACCCTTGTTGATATACTTGTTCCAGAAAGTCCAGTTATGTGCGCCCGGACCCTCTTCATATACAAAATCCGCACCTTCCTTCTTCAGGAAATCTCTGAATTCCCTGTTGGCGGTGACAAGGCTGTCTTCTGTACCGCAGGCAAAATAGATCTTAGGTATTTCAGAACCTTCGGCCTTAAGCTTCTTGTACAGAACTGCAGGATTCTTGTCCGATGCAAGCAGTTTGTCAGGATCTCCGAAAATGCCAAGGAGCATCTCAGTCGGCATCAGTCCGGGCAGCTTTTTCTTGATCTCTTCCGCAACATCCTGAAGATGGATCGCAGCTGAAAGTCCAATACATGCGCTGAATCTGTCAGGATATGCAAGTGCTGTCCTGATAGCGCCGAATCCTCCCATCGAAAGACCTCCGATCAAAGTATTTTCCCTTGTGAATTCGATACCGAAAGTCTTGTGTATATACTCAGGGAATTCGACTGCGATATAGTCTGCCCAATTCCCGCCGGTATATCCTTTGTTCAGATAAAACGAATTGCCCGTAGTCGGCATGAAAATGTTGATATTGTACTGGATCGCCATCTCCTGGGCGTTGCCCCCGTAGAGCCAGTCTGTATCAGTACCAGTAAGACCGTGAAGAAGGATCAGATTCTTCCTCTCACGCTCGTAATGGCTCTTGTCGAAGACTTCTTCCATCTCAACATCATTAGGTATCACAAACGCAAAATTCGCATGCTGCATGATCGAATAAGCGTGGAATTCCATTCTTCCGCTTGCCATGTACCGGACCTCCGTTTATTTCGCTTTGTTAACTACATTTACAGGTTCACCATCTACCCATGATTTCAGATTGTCAGCAGTGATATCGAGGATCCTCTGTCTTGCTTCCTTTGCTGCCCATGAAATATGAGGAGTGATAATACAATTCTTAGCCTTGAGAAGCGGGTTATCGCCTTTGATCGGCTCTGTCGAAACAACGTCCAGAGCTGCTGCCTGGATCTTGCCGCTGTTAAGAGCATCTGCGAGATCCTGCTCTTTGACGAGCTGTCCGCGGCTGTTGTTGATAAGAATCACGCCGTCTTTCATCTTAGCGATGTTCTCTGAATTGATGATTCCCTCCGTAGCAGGGAAAAGCGGACAGTGAAGGAAAATAACGTCAGAATTTGCAAATAAAGTATCAAGATCGACATACTCTGCAACTTGTCTTCCCGAATCTGATTCAAACGAATCATAAGCAAGAACCTTCATGTTGAGTGCATTCAGGATCTTTGCTGTAGCCTGTCCAATTCTTCCGAGTCCGATGATTCCGGCTGTCTTGCCAGCGACCTCGATCATAGGGAAATCCCAGAAGCACCAGTCAGCATTGTTCTCCCAGCGTCCTTCATGAACAGCCTTGTCGTGATGACCGATATGCGAACATACTTCCATCAGCAGTCCGACTGCGAACTGGCTTACGATCTGTGTGCCGTATGTAGGAACATTCATTACATCGATACCCTTTTCTCTGGCATATGCCACATCAACAACATTGTATCCTGTTGCGAGCACCAGAATAGCCTTAAGATTGCTGCATTTGTCAATAGTAGCGCGGCTGATAGGAGTCTTGTTGACGATAGCGACCTCTGCATCTCCGATTTTCTCAGCTATGATATCTGATTCTTCATATGATACACGGTCATAGACCGCAAGTTCTCCGAAAGCTGCGATCGGCGCCCAGTCAAGATCTCCCGGATTCTCAGTAAAACCATCAAGAATAACTATTTTGCGTTCACTCATTTTTTCACCCCCGGCATCAATGCCTCATTATGCGAGTGAGCCCATCGGATCCCACGGATCCAGAACAACAGGCTCTGCCTCATACTGTGCGATTTGCTCTTCTGTTAGATACTTCCTGTTAATAACTACCTGGTATACGAATTCTCTGAACCATTTCTCACTGCATATGAAATAGCCTTTGATCCCTCTGTCCTTGCCCCAGCTGTTTTCGATCTTCCATCTGTCAGGTTTACCGTTCTCATCGAGATTCACTCCGGTAATGACCATTGCATGATTCATACGGCTGTCGCTGTAGTCCAGTCTGTCCGCCTTGGTCATTGTCGCATCCAGGCCAAGCATCGCTTCTGCAGTGTAGCTGTCAGGATCCCAGTAACCGGTATCGCCGTTACCGTATTTGCCGGCATCGCTTCCGAACCAGACAAATTCTCCTGCCTTGAGCTGTTCGATAGTCAAGCGTTCTATTTCTTCCATCGGAAGATTCAGATATCTGACCTCGCCTTCTACAGCGCTGCCGAGATACTTTACGGTAAAAGATCTGTTAAACGGCTTGTCGTCTGTCGGTGAATTGATCAGACTTACGAAGTCTCCGAGCCTGATACCGACATATTTGTCGTAGAACTCAAGCGGTGTGAGACCGCGGTCAACGTGGAATGCGTCATCCTTGTCTTCGTATGTAAAATCGAATGACGCAGGCGGCTGTCCATACAGGATACAAAGGGCTCTGTAATATCCGGCAAGCATTTCGTCTTTGCGTGCGGCTGTATCTCCACCTGCAGCAGCGAGCCGTCTCAGCTCGACGATGTCTTTTCTGAGTCTGCTGTTGATGAGAGACATATGTTTCCTGGTATTGGTCATCTGAGCATTGTCAGGCATGACTTCATAAGGTACGACTCCGTACTTGTTCACGATGGATACCATCATGTCCCACTGTCCTCCGTCACCGATTCCTTCCATCAGGAAATCGAGTGTACGGTCATGTGCGGGAAGGTCTGCAGAGTCAATGCCTGCCTCAAGGGTAAAATTGATTTTCTCGAGTTTGTCCCAGAATGAAACATAAGCCGGCGAGAGTTCGAAGTTCTTGATATTGCATTTCTTAGCAACTTCTTCTCTCATGATATTCATGGACGCAAAGAGCCAGCATCTTCCTGACCTCTTCTGGTTCATGACCTTGGATGCATGCAGATCTATAGAGAAGTGATTCTGAAGTTTTGAAGCATTGGACAGGCTGAATGTAACATCTTCGAAAGGTTTGGAGCTGACTGCTGCTTCGAATACTTTTGCTGTCTCATCTGCGTCATAGGCTCTGCGGAATCCGCTGATCATGTCTTGTGTGATAGGTCTTGCTTTGTTCATTTACTGCCTCCTGATAATACTTATTATTCTTCAGTATACCACCTGCAGGGCTACTCTGTCTCAGATAGTTAAGAGATTACTTGTTAATTGACAGATGTTAACGTATAATATTGACCGTTGGAGGCAAGCAAGTGGCAGAGATCATACTTGATTCATTATTTGATACTGTAAAGGATACCGTAACACTTATCCCGTTCCTCTTCATCACTTATCTTGCGATGGAGTGGCTCGAGCGAAGGACTGAAGACCAGTCAGTCGCTCTGCTTTCGCGTATAGGCAAATTCGGGCCGGTATTCGGTGCGGGTGTCGGGATCATCCCGCAGTGCGGATTCTCTGCTGCAGCGGCAAGTCTTTATTCAGGCGGAGTCATCAGCGTAGGTACAGTCCTCGCTGTTTTCCTTTCAACATCTGATGAGATGGTGCCGATCTTCATTTCCTCTGCAGTCAGCCCTTCAGTTATCGGCAAGCTCCTGCTGACCAAGTTTATGATCGCCCTTGTCACAGGCCTTGCAGCTGACATCATGATCAGGATCATTCACTATACTTTCCGTACTCACAAGCATATACATGACCTGTGTGAGCAGGACGAATGCGGCTGTGAAGACGAAGAAGGCGGAATTCTTCATTCCGCCCTCATTCATACGATCAAGATAACTATATTTATCTTCATTATTTCACTTGTTATCAGCTTGCTTATAGGATTCATAGGCAAGTCCGCGATAGCTTCTTTCCTGACCGGGATCCCTGTGATCGGTGTGTTCCTCACAGGTCTTATCGGTCTTATTCCTAACTGCGCTGCATCTGTAGTTATAACACAGCTGTATCTCGAAGGTTTCCTTACTGCCGGTCAGCTGATGGCAGGTCTTCTTGTCAGTGCAGGTGTTGGTATCCTGGTACTCATCAGGACCAACAGACATCAGGCCGAGAATTTAAGAGTCATCGCAGCACTCTACGGTTCCGGTATCGCCTGGGGAATTCTGATCGACCTTCTCGGCATCACCTTTATCTGATCTCAAGCACCAGACCTGTTTCCATAGGGATGACTTTGTCACCCAGAATCTCTTTAAGTATCCCAAGTGCTTTGTCACCTGTGCAGTGCCCTGTCACTATACTCTCTGCGCCTGTATTTCCAAGCCTTGAAGCAAAAGCCCTGACATAGTCATCTGTCTTATTGAACAAATGAAATCCTCCGATCATAGCCAGTACTTTCCTTCCCGGATATACTTCAGTCACTTCATTCACTATGTTGTCTGCTCCTGCATGTGAGCAACTGTTGAAGATCACGATACCCTCAGGCAGCTCAAATACCAGACTCTGTTCATGGCTGAAATCGTCCGGAATGAATACAGGGGCATCTTCGCCGGTTTCCTTCAGCAGGAACATATTCTCTGCAAGTCCGAGCTTGTCAAGTTCCGGCGTTGTATGTCCGAGAAGTCTTATCCCCTCATCAATATACTCATCCCCGCAGGCTCTTATGATCCTGTCTCTGTGTCTTGACAGAATACCGCGCGGGATACCGGCGTACCTGTAGCTTCCATTTTCAAAGTCGTAGCAATTCTCTTCGCAGCCATCTGCAACATAAAGAGGAGCGCGCGAATTGAGCTCAAAGAATGTATCCATTCCGTTCGCGTGGTCATCATGAGCATGTGAAAGAACAGCATAATCGACTTTACCAAGATCGATGCCGAGCTTAGCTGCATTCTCCGCAAAAAGTCCGGAAAGGCCTGCATCAAGAAGGATATTCCTGCCGTTATACTCGATATAGAACGAGAGGCCCCATTCCCCTTTCAGCGGTGCTCCGGCCGGGTCATGTCCATCATTATTATCTACTAAAATTGTGATCTTCATATGACCGCTCTGTAATTATCCGATACCGTTGATCGCGTCAAGTTCGTCTGGATCCGGCATCGACTGCATCGCTTCAAGGACTTCCGCAAAGAGCTGGTCGAGTTCCCATCCGAGCTGTTCTGCTCCCTTCCTGATAACATCTCTGCTGCATCCTGCTGCGAATCTCTTGTCTTTGAATTTCTTCTTTACGGATTTGACATCCATATCTTTGCAGCTGTGCGATGGTCTGAGGATGATACCTGCTCCGATCAGTCCTGTGAGTTCGTCTGCTGCGAAAAGGAATTTCTCCATATCATGCGTAGGTTCAACATCAGAGCAGAGGCCGTAGCCGTGGCTGCATACTGCATGAACGAGTTCCTCCGGAGCATCGATCTCTGCAAGCAGTTCAGGTGCCTTGACGCAATGCTCTTCAGGCCATCTCTCAAAGTCGATATCATGAAGCAGTCCGCATATACCCCAGAAATCCGGATCATTTCCGGTCTTTTCAGCATAGTATCTCATTACGCCTTCTACCGTTATAGCATGATGCTGATGGAATGGCTCTTCATTGTACTTCTTAAGAAGTTCCCACGCCTGTTCTCTTGTTACCATTGATTTCCCCCTTATAATTCAGTAATTATGACATATAGTATGATCGCGGGCATGTGCCCGCGATCTGATAATAATAATATATCTAATATCAATTATTCTTCCGGCTTATCAGCATCGTCGACCTTATCTGCTAACTCATCGATCTTTTCCTCGAGGTCCTCACCGAAGTCCTTCAGAATCGATCTTGCCTTCTTGCACGCATCACAGTCGCAGAACTTCTCGCCCTTTTCCTTGAGAGCTTCCGCATGCTCCTTCATCTTAGCTGTAAACTCATCACCGAACTTCTCAGCTGCTTCTTTTGCTCCGAATGTCTCGATCAGATCGCCTACAGAGCAGATACCTTCCTTGAGCTGCTTAATGAGTTCGCCCTGAGCCAGCTTCTCAGCAGCATCGCCGGCCTTCTCGCCTGCATCACCCAGTTTCTCAACTGCAGATGCTGTTTTGTCAGTAAGTTTTTCAGCATAGTCACCAAGCTTATCAAGTGCAGGACCTGCTTTCTCTGAGAGATCATCAACAGCATCTGCGACCTTGTCAGCTACCTGATCCATCTTCTCATTGAACTTAAGGGAAGCATCAGAGAACTTGTCAGCAGCTTCATTCAGCTTGTCCCAAGCCTTGCCCGCTTTGTCCTTAACATCATACTTCTCATCAGCAACAGCAAGCCACTTTTCAGCTGCCTCTCTCAGAGGTCCGTAGCAATGACCTTCAAGCAGAGATTTTACTTTTTCGACGGTTTCATTTTTTGCCATTATTGTGTCCTCCTTATCCTGAGATCGAGTTATTGATAGTGCTGGTTGTCCATGTACTTCCTGTTTAGTATACCATGATGTGTCTAAAACAATCATTAAAAATTGATTAATTGTTCTTTCTACTTGATAAGCTTTTTGATCCTGTTATCAGAGTACTCTGCGATCTGTTTCCACAGACTCTTGAGCTGGTTCTTGTGAGTGCAGAGCTTCTCCGTGCAGTTGCTGCATGAGAGATAACCATTCGTTGACTCGGCAAAGCGCTCAGGATGTCTGTAGAATGTTATTTCCCATCTCAGCATCAGTGCAATGGAAAGCACCAGCAAACTCCATGTATACGCTTTCCTGACGAAGAACAGCGGTGTGAACATCATTGCATAATCCCAATTATAGATGCGGCATGTACTGCAGCATTTGTTTCTCAGAAACCACGACTGGAACGGACAGAAGAACAGGATGCATATAAGGTCGCATACTGAATAAACACAGCAAAGGAGTATCATGATACCGTCATCAAGGATGCCCAACATGTGGAGCATTCCAAATACTCCATTGAACATGATCCATATAAGGGCGACCAGCATGACCCCGTTGTTGTCCTGAATATCGATATTCGTCTTACCGGTTTTGACATAGTTACGGGCAAATTGCTTCTGGCATCCCGGACTTTCGAGTTTTGAGGGGAAGAAACGCATTATCATTTCTATTGTGAAAACAGTCCAGATCACAGTAATAATGATCGGTCTTCCTTCGAGGATCTTTTCTACAGATTCGCCGTTCCTGAATCTGTACGAGATGTAAACTGCCAGGAAAGCAAGTAATAATGCCGAGCGGTATACAAGACGTATGTAATGTAAAGTACTGACAGGCGTCAGTTTGATCTTTTTTCCATTTCTCTTCATTGTATAACCCCTGTAAAAGCCCTGATTTTTTCAAGCATTCGGTGAATTATATGGAAATATTATAACATATTTTTGTTTCGCCTTGACTTGTTTTATAGCGAGCGTATAATTGGTTTTATTAAAAACAAAACCAGGGGAGCAATTGCTGAGATATCCCGTATGGGATGACCCTCATACCTGATTCGGATAATACCGACGTAGGGAGGTACTATATTCGCGGTGCAGTTGTTTTGCTGTACCATTCCCGGCAAGCTCTCCTTAATTCACTAATTAAGGAGGATTTTTTAATGCAAGAGTTTTTTGATTCAACGACCGGTAAAGTCGTGGTAATGGCTGTCATCGTAGTATTTCTTATGCTGATCGCGATCGGCGGCAAAGACAAAAAGAAAACAGACGTAAGAGCTCTGACCATCTCTGCTTTGATGATCGCGCTGGCAACAGTTCTCGGAGAGATCAAAGTATTCTCGATGCCTCAGGGCGGTTCAGTCACTCTGTTCAGCATTCTGCCGATCGCAGTCTGCGGATATCTCCTCGGAACGCGCCGCGGTGTCATGGCAGGTTTCTGCGTAGGCTTACTGAACCTCATTTTCGGGCCTTATGTCATTCATCCTGTTCAGCTCCTGATGGACTATCCTATCGCTTTCGGAGCAGTCGGGCTTGCCGGACTCACACGCAATTCCAAAAACGGACTTGTCAAAGGTTATCTTATCGGACTTTTGTGCCGCTATATCTGTGCTGTTTTGTCAGGTGTGATCTTCTTCGGCGAATATGCACCTGAAGGATTCAACGCATGGACATGGTCTCTGTGGTACAATCTGACATATCTTGCTGCAGAAGGCGCGATAACTGTACTTGTGCTCTTCATCCCTGCTGTAAAGAACATGTTCCAGAATCTTCGTTCACAGCTCGCAAGCTGATTCTCATGTAAATAAAACTGCCGCGCATATATCAGAATGTGCGGCAGTCTTTTTGTTCTCAGAATATTAATGTCTTGTCTCCTGAAGGAGCGGTTATGATCCTGTGCACGAAGCCTTTCCTGTCTCTTAGAAAATCACTTGGTACCGGATGCTCAGTTATCATATAAGGGATGCCTCTGATGTCCTCTATTCCTGTCTCATGCGATGGCATATAGAGTTCGACACCGAATTCCTCATATGCTTTTCTCGCTTGCTCATTGAACACATTGAGGCCGTAATCGCCATAGACTTTGACTCCTGCGTCACGGAATCGCTCGATCCATCCGAGGTTTCCAATGAGTATGCCTGTTTCACTTACAGCCTTTACGATTTTGTCAAAGTTATTCTCGATGTAGGTATCAAGGTTGCCCTTGGAAACATTGAGAATATACGGAAGTATCTTCCTAGAAGGGTCTCCGTAATGCTCTTTTCCTTTGCTCATGAATTCCTCGAGCGGAACTGGGATAACTTTGCGCTCTGCCAGCTTTTCCTTATATCCGTCTAGATCAAGATTATTATAGCCAAGCATCTCGCCCGACTCGATCACATCGAGTTTTGCGCGGCTTAGAGGTTCGCGGCTTCTTATCACTCCGTCTCTTCGCTCAGCTACAAGCTGATCTGCAGCTTCACGCCTCATCCTGTTGACCACCGAAAGCGGCATCATTATATCATCATCGATCTGAACATCTATGCCTGTGTATCCCGGAGTATACGGAGTATCGCCGAGTCTTGAGAGATTGTCAGCGATCCGGTCTGCATCTGTAGCGACTTTGCGGGCGCGTTCGACAACATGATCAGCAGATATATCTACAGAATATCCGGACTTTACGTCAGTCATGGTCAGCGTAGGATATTGTCCCTCTCTCGCTGTGAAAACTATGGTGACCGGGAGTTTCTTGTCAGGTGCAGAAAGCGCATCGTCTGTCAGTTTCTTGTCCGTGACTTTGAATGCAAGGTCTCCTGTATTGACTCCTCTGTCAAAATCTCCGATGATGAGTTCTCTTCCGCCTATATCCTTGATATAAGTCGTAACGCTTCCGATCGCTTCACGAGGTGTATCCTCGTCTTCCGATCTGAACTCGAGACCATCCCCTGCCGAGATGCCTGAGTCAAAGCTCCTGCTGAGAGCGATGCATACGAGAACTTTGCCTCTCTTAAGAGCGCCTCTGACTGCTTTTCTCTCGTCAGGTTCAGATGTCTTCGCTTCACTGTCTATGACAGCGACTACCCGTCCTGCAAATATGCCCTGATTCTTAGGACTATGACCGGAAAGAATGTCTTGTCCCGGATTTCCGTACAGATATCCATCCGTGAAATTGCCTCTGTTGAAGATCTGTCTCAGCATGAGCATATCCTCTTCATCGACAGTATAATGTTGTTTCGCTTCATCACCGTATCTATTGACAAGGGCAGCGTATCTGTCGATGTACTTTCTGTAGATCCTTGTCACAGTCGCTACATATTCCGGAGTTTTCATCCGGCCTTCGATCTTGAACGAAGCGGCTCCGGACATTATGAGATCAGGCAGATTCTCAATCAGACATAAGTCTTTGGGGCTAAGCGCATATGAGGTGTTCCCGGAATCATCAGTATATGCCTGACGGCATGGCTGCGCGCAGGTCCCTCTGTTACCGCTCCTGCAGCTTCCGGTGTTCTTGCCTTTTCCCATCATCCTGCTCATCTGGCACTGACCTGAGTAGCACATGCAAAGAGCTCCGTGAACGAAAATCTCAACATCGACGGGCTCAGGGCATGTCTTTCCCGCTTCGACGACTTCTTTGATCTCTTCAAGGCTCAGTTCCCTTGCAGGTACGACTCTTGAGAAACCCATTTTGTATGCAAGGTCTACAGCTTCTTTGTTGTACAAAGTCCCCTGCGTGGACAGATGCAGCGGAAAATCCGGGAGGTTCCTGTGTAAAAGTCTTGCAAGTCCCATATCCTGCACAATCAGTCCGTCTACACCTATGCTGTAAAGATAATTGGCATACTCCAGTGCCTTGACAAGTTCTCCGTCGTTGAGGAGTGTATTGAGTGTGATATATACCTTGACGCCTCTTACATGCGCGAATTCGATCGCTTCAGGCAGTTCGTGGTCCTTGAAATTATCCGCGAAAATTCTTGCATTAAAAGCCAGACCGCCCATGTAGACAGCATCCGCTCCATTATTGACAGCGGCTATCAGATGTGCTTTGCCTCCGACCGGGGCAAGTAATTCAGGCATTTTCATTTCTGTCACCTCGAATTCTTTTTGCAGTTGGATTTATTATGCACCTCATACACTTCTCTTAGCAATATTTATACAGTCATTTTGTTTTGTACTAAAGAAATACAGTAGCAATTATCAACCTTATGAAAAGTTAATGGTTGATAATCAACCCGAATGAGGTTATAGTATTATCAGTTGCATCTTAAAATCGGAGGATGTTGTTATGAGTACCAGAGATGAACTTCTCAGAATACTTGAGAATAACCTTGGCGAATTTGTTTCAGGCGCATACATTTCTGATGAGCTTGGAGTTTCAGGCACTGCCATATGGAAAGCGATCCGGAAACTCCGCTCGGAAGGATATGTCATCAATGCCGTAACTAACAGAGGCTACCAGCTGTCAGCGGACTCAGACGTTTTGTCCGCAGAGAGCATTTACAATTACATGAGATCCATGCGCAATTCTTCATGCTCTCTCCTGCCCAATATCGAAGTATTCCAGTCTACAGATTCCACCAATAACATCTGCCGCAAGAAAGCTGTCGCAGGAGAGCCGGATGGATATGTTGCCGTCGCAGCCAATCAGACTGCCGGACGCGGACGCCGGGGAAGAAACTTCTATTCACCGGAAGCGACAGGGCTTTATCTGAGCATACTTCTCCGCCCGTCAGGTTATTCTGCGCAGGAAGCACTCCGCTTCACGACAATGGCAGCAGTTGCAGTATGTGAGGCTATTGAAGATATCTCAGGTTCAAAGGCAGAGATAAAATGGGTCAATGATATATTCATGGACGGGCGCAAGGTCTGTGGGATCCTGACCGAAGCATCTTTTGATCTTGAAGGCGGGTCACTTGACTACGCGATCGTCGGGATCGGGATCAATGTATTCGTCCCGGAGAAAGGATTCCCTGAGGAAATAAAGGACACTGCCGGTGCTGTTTTCAACTTATCTGACAAATCAGTCCTCAACTCTCCGGACATCCGGAGCCGTCTTGCAGCTTCTGTTCTTGATCACTTCATAGCATACGCCTATGCTTCGTGTATAGGCTCCGGAAAACCTGATTATATCCGCAAATACAGGGAGAGATGTTTCGTCCTGGGTCAGGATATAAAGGTTCTGATGCCGGGCAAAGAGCCTCGCACAGCTCATGCCCTCGATGTTGATGATGAATGCGGCCTTCTCGTCCGCTATGAAGACGGGACTGAAGAGATCCTCAGAAGCGGTGAGATCAGCATCCGCATAAACTGATCCCTGACAAAATACAGATCAAAGGAAGTGTAAGAAATGAACGATAAACTCGGGACCCGTGATTTTGCAGCAGTTGCTCTCTTTGCAGCCGTTATGGCTATTTGCTCATGGATATCTATTCCTGCGGCAGTGCCATTTACAATGCAGACCTTCGGAGTATTTTTGACGGTCGGCCTGCTCGGAGGCAAACGCGGAAGCCTTGCTGTAGCAGTTTTCCTTCTGCTCGGCGCTATAGGAGCACCTGTTTTTGCAGGTTTCGCCGGGGGGCTTGGTTATATGCTCGGAGCAACAGGCGGATATATTATCGGGTTTCTTTTCTCCGCCCTTCTCATGTGGGTCATAGAGAAAATGTTTGGTAAAAGCATGTGGGTGCTGACTGCTTCTATGGCCGCAGGCCTCATCGTATGCTATGCTTTCGGAACTGCATGGTTCATGACAGTATATACAAAAAACACCGGAGAAATAGGTCTGGCAACAGCTCTCGGCTGGTGTGTCATCCCTTATATCATCCCCGATGTTATCAAAATCACTCTCGCAAGTGTTCTGTCGAAAAAGCTCCGTCCGGTCATTTCCGGATTGATGGCATGATCACTCAAGGCCGGGAAAGCCAAGTTGCCTGAGCGCCTCGAAAAGAACGATATTGGCTGAGTTGGAAAGATTGAATGAGCGGAGCCTCGTGTCTTTGCTCATCGGAATGCGGATCGCCCATTCCTTGTTCGCATCAATGAAATCCCGCGGAAGCCCGGCAGTTTCTCTGCCGAACAGTATCATATCTTCATCGCAGAACTCAGCATCAGTATAAAGCTTGTCTCCCTTGGTCGTGGAGAGCCACATACGGCGTCCTGCATATTTCTCCAGAAATTCTTCAAAACTATCATGTACTTCAAGCCTGACGTATGGCCAGTAATCAAGGCCTGCACGCCTCAGGCTTTTTTCATCGAGAGAGAATCCCAAAGGCTTCACAAGGTGAAGCACGCTGTCTGTAGCGGCGGCCGTTCTCGCGATATTGCCGGTATTAGGCGGTATCTCAGGTTCTACCAGTACTATATGGATAGCCATTTGATCACTATACTCCCTCTATTGTCCTGTAACAGTTTTGCAGCGTTCATCCAGAATAGATTCTACATCAGTGATATCTCTTTCTCTCATGAGGATCTCAAGCTGATCGCCGCCTCTTAATATCGTATTTCCGTCCGGAATGATTTCAACGCCGTCCCTTACTACCGAAACGATCAGGGTCCCGACCGGAAGACCGAATGCCATTACACTCTTTCCGTCCATAAATGAACCGATATGGACCTCCGCATCAACGATAGTCTTACGGTCTGTGAGGAACCTGCTCCGTCTCTGGGCCGTGCGTGTATTGCGCTGGCTCCTGTGAAGAAGCTGCGTGTAGATCGGCTCGATCCTGAATGATTCGGCTATAAGATAAGCTACGAGCGCAGTCAGTACAAGAGGCAGAAGGCATGTGAAGTTCCCTGTCATCTCCGTGATAAGGACTACGCCGGTCACCGGAGCTCTGACTATGGCCGAGAAATATCCTGCCATAGCAACGATGACTAATTCTGTTATATAGATCTGGTCAAAGCCGAAAAGGCCGAGTATCCTGCATACAAGTCCGCCGGTCACTGCACCGAGAACAAGAAGCGGAAGGAATATGCCTCCTGGTGATCCGGAGCCAAAGCTTGCTGTTGAGAATACGAATTTGATCAGAAGCAGTATGACAAGTGCTGTGAGTGTGAACTCTCCGCGGCTGATCTCTCCCACCAGAAAGCTCCCGCTCCCCAGTGCATGAGGACATTTAAAGAGCATGATGTATGCAAGTGTGAAAACGACAAGAAGCTTTCCCGTCCTTGATGCTTTCTCGCCAAAAGTATTGAGGTGCGCGTCAGTAAGATTGAACGCAGATTTCCTCAGCATTTTGCCTGCAAATCTTGCTGCGTCCTTGCCGATCCTGTCGAACAGGTCCTGCATGAATGCGATCGTCTTGTTGTAAAGGATACCAAAGAAGCCGACTGCAATTCCTACGATTATGACTGCCCAGTAATGGCTCAGAGGAAGTCCGTGTTCTACTTCAAAGTCGAATACCGGAGTGAGTCCGAATACATTTGCAGCTACGAAATCAGCGGCTGCACTGGCTGCCATTGTTGAAAGAAGTACCTCTGCGGAAAAGTTCTTATGCAGTTCCTCGAGGGTGAATATGGCTCCGGCGAGAGGTGCCCCGAATGCGGCCGAGAGACCTGCTCCAGCCCCGCATGTGATCAGCAGCCGCTCCTCCGTGAGCAGGCGATGGCCGGCCCTCGCAAACCCTTTGCCGACCATCGAACCGAGCTGGATACTCGGTCCCTCCCGGCCAAGCGCAAGTCCGCCGCCTATCGCAAGCGCACATCCGGCCATTTTGGCAGCTATCACACGCCACCAGCACATATCTTTCTGACCGCTCAGCTCCGCCTCGACCTGCGGAATACCCGAACCTGCGATATCCGGCTCAGCGCCGAGAAGCCAGCTGATTATGACCGTAAGCACAATAAGAACAGCTGCGCTGATGACAGCTGCTCCTATTCCCGATGCTGCATATTCTGCAAGCCTTCCTCTCAGGGCATCCGCCCCTGTGAGCATGAGCCTGAATACGCTGATAAGGGCGCCCGTTATCAGCCCGATAAGAACGCCCTCCAATACAAGCACATATTTAAAACTGTCTCTTCTTTTGAGATTCTTTACTGCACTTTCCTGCATTTTGGTTAGTTATTGTCCTCAGTTATCTCTTCACCTTCATCATCAAGTATGACAGGATCCTCCGTTGTGGCAGCATCTTCCGCCTCATCAGGGGCCGCACTTTCACTATGTCTGACGATCACGATCTCGCGGTTACCTACTCCGCCCTCAAGGATCCCCTTGAAAATGACTTCTGCGCGTTTGTCTGCCTCTTCGAGGATGCCCTTCTTTGAGGCATTCGCTTCAGCGTCCTTCCTGGCCTCCTGAAGAGCTTTCTTGGTCGCTTCTTTGCGGTCGGTCTTGAATAATGAAGTCTTGTTATCATAGAACTCAAGTGAGTCCGGATCTATATTGATCGACTGTATCACAGCTGAAGGAACAGTCACGATGACCTTGTCTTCCGTGACCTCGATACTTACATTCTCAAGATCGAATCCCGCATCGATTATGGCATCATATTTCATAGTGAAGCCATTCTTATTGATCAGAGGAACAGTTCCCTCGCTGAATCTGACGATACCGCTGTAATAACTCTTGACAACGGTCAGTTCCGAAGACTCTTCGAGTCTTTCCAAAAGCCCTTTGGCATCTACCTTAGGCTGAGCCTTGAGATGCATGTAATACATACCGCCCATGGCCAAAGCAGCGCCGACAAGCAGTGTGATAATAATTGTCAGTATCTTCTTCATAACAGCACCTCCGACCATATTATATAACCATTCACGCAGGCAATGCCAGTAGTTCAGATATTAACTGTATATGAGCTTCTCTCCGTCCGAGTCACAGACCAGCGTCTGTCCGTCTATGATCGTACCTCTTATTATACCTTCCGCGATCTCAGTCTCAACATTTTTCTGCAGATATCTCTTGACCGGTCTTGCTCCGTACTGCGGCTCATATGCTTCATCAGCAATGAAGTCAAGAGCTGCTTCTGTGACCTCAAGAGTGATGTCCTTAGCCGCAAGTCTCTCACGGATATCGTTGAACTGCAGATCGATAATGCCCTTGATCTGATCCTTGGTAAGCGGTGTGAACACGATGACGTCATCGACTCTGTTGAGGAACTCAGGTCTGAAATAATTCCTGAGCTGCTTCTCGACTCTTTCCGGGATCTCAGGATCAATAGATCCGTCTTCCTTCATGTTATCGATAAGATCCGCACTTCCTATGTTGGAAGTCATGATAACGATAGTATTCTTGAAGTCAACCGTCCTGCCCTGGTTGTCCGTAAGTCTTCCGTCATCGAGGAGCTGCAGCAGGATATTGAATACATCCGGATGAGCTTTCTCGATCTCGTCAAACAGTATTACGCTGTAAGGTTTGCGGCGTACCGCCTCGGTCAGCTGACCACCCTCGTCATATCCTACGTACCCCGGAGGCGCTCCTACCAGTCTGCTGACTGAATGCTTCTCCATGTACTCAGACATGTCGATCCTGATCATGTTCTTCTCTGTATCAAACAGTGCTTCTGAAAGCGCCTTGGCAAGTTCTGTTTTACCAACACCTGTAGGTCCGAGGAAAATGAACGATCCGATCGGTCTGTTCTCGTCCTTGAGGCCTGCTCTCGCGCGGAGTATAGCCTGGGAAACTACTTCGACACCTTCGTCCTGGCCGATGACTCTCTTATGAAGGATATCCGGCAATCTGAGGAGCTTCTCTCTTTCAGTCTCTACGAGCTTGCTGACAGGGATACCTGTCCATGTCGAAATGACTTCAGCGATCTCTTCTTCGGTGACCTCTTCCTGCAAAAGTCTTTCTTCTTCTGCAGCAGCGGTCTTTTCTTTCATTGCGTTGAGTTTCTTGTTGAGTTCAGGAAGTACGCCGTTCTTGAGTTTTGCCAGTTTCTCGAGGTCGTACTGTCTCTCGGCATCTTCGATCTCGAGCTTGACGTCCTCGATCTGTTTCTTGATATTCTTCACCTCAAGTATGTCGTTCTTCTCGTTCTCCCACTGAGCACGCATACCTGAGCTCTTTTCCTTGAGTTCTGCAAGTTCTTTCTCTACTGATGCCAGTCTCTGCTTAGCTCCTCTGTCATCCTCATCTTCCTTGCTGAGGGCCTGCTTTTCGATCTCGAGCTGCATTATCTTGCGGGAGATCTCATCAAGCTCGGAAGGCATACTGTCGATCTCAGTTCTGATCCTTGCTGCAGCCTCGTCCATAAGGTCGATAGCCTTGTCCGGAAGGAATCTGTCGCTGATGTATCTGTCAGAAAGTGTAGCGCAAGCGATCAGCGCACTATCCGTGATCCTGACACCGTGGTGGATCTCGAATCTCTCTTTGAGACCTCTCAGAATGGAGATCGTATCTTCGACTGTAGGCTGGTCGATAAGTACCTTCTGGAATCTTCTCTCACGAGCAGCATCCTACTCACTGTACTTCCTGTACTCGTCGAGTGTCGTAGCTCCGATGCAGTGGAGCTCGCCTCTTGCGAGTTTAGGCTTGAGCAGGTTGCCTGCGTCCATGGAACCTTCCGTCCTGCCTGCGCCTACTATGTTGTGGATCTCATCTATGAAGAGAATGATCCTTCCGTCTGATTTCTCGATCTCATTCAGAACAGCCTTAAGTCTCTCGTCGAATTCACCTCTGTATTTAGCGCCCGCAATAAGAGAGCCCATATCAAGAGCATAGATGGTCTTGTCCTTAAGTCCCTCAGGAACATCTCCATTAAGAATTCTCTGCGCCAGTCCCTCGACAACGGCCGTTTTACCAACACCCGGTTCACCGATCAGGACCGGATTGTTCTTGGTTCTCCTGGAAAGGATCTGGATAGCATGTCTGATCTCTGAGTCTCTGCCAATCACAGGATCGAGTTTGCCGGCTCTGGCCATCTCAACAAGATCCCTGCCGTATTTGGCAAGAGCTTCGTAATTGTCCTCAGGGTTCTGGCTTGTGATCCTCTGGTTGCCGCGGACCTTAGCGAGTGCAGAAAGGAATCCGTCTCTGGTGATACCGTATTTGGAGAAGATCCTTGCGCTTGCAGTTCCCCTCTCACCAATAAGTGCGAGGTAGATATGTTCTACGCTGACATATTCGTCCTGGAACTGCTGAGCGATCTCCTCAGCATCGATGAAGATCTTGTTGAATCTTCTGGTACCGTACATATTGTCCGATCCGCCGGTGACCTTAGGCAGTTTGTTGAGCTCTGTCTCAACATCCGCCCTGACAAGAGCAGGATCAACGCCCATGCTGGTGAGCAGCTTAGGAATGAGCCCGTCCTTCTGATTGAGAAGTGCAAAGTGGACATGTTCGCCATCTATCATCTGATGTCCCGAAGAAGTCGCGATGTTCTGGCAATCAAGTACTACCTGCTGAGCATTCTGTGTGTATTTCTCAATGTTCATTCAATTACCTCCTGTGAAGTAAAAATATATATTTGACAGGCAGGCAGCATGGCCCGCCCTCTTACTTAACTATTTCACTGAAACTATAATAATACATCCGGAACCATTTGTAAACAAAAATTTAGCACTCACCTACTAAGAGTGCTAACAAATGTTACATTTTCCTTGTTTTCCCCGATTTTTCAACGATTCCACCGCCGTAAAAGAACCCAAAACGACAGGGAACTTACTGCAAAACAGGAACACATTACCTGCACAGCACCATTCTTCATCTGGAACCTTGAGCTTGATGTCTAGATAACCGAAGTATCCTGATGGAATAGTCTTTGAACGACATCCACATTGGGCCATCCTGATATCAAAAGTCCTGTTTCAGACGAATACCTAAACTGAATAGCCTCTCACTATCTGCAGCTTTTCGTCTAATGCGGTCTGAAAAAACCATTTCTGACCGAAGTCTTACTGATGAGCACCAAGAGTTAAAGCCTATCAGTGCATTGCAGCCTGCTATTGTATGGCTTCGGAACGGAAAACCAGTGGATCTGCTGCCTGCGAGCAATACATTGTAGTGATCAGAAAAGCGAAGAACAGTTCGGATCAACTTAAGAGGCTGTCAGCAGATAACTATCAGAGCGAGGCGGCAGCCGCGCTCTACCTCTTTCCTCCCTTTCCTATAAAATAATTCATTCAAATCAAAAGCGCCTGCAGTTATGCATACGTAGAGGCTTTGCGCTCGCCGGCACTTAGCGATTGACGAGCCGAAGGCGAAGTCAGAGGTTAGTGCCGCTGCGAAGAAGCGCAACGAGGCGAGAACCGTACTCTACGGATGCATAACTACAGGCGCTTGTCTTTGATCAGAATTATTATTTTCCTTTACTTCCTCCTATGTTTGCGTTTGCGAGGATGTTTGTGTCGAATGAGAATGTGATCGATTCTTCTGCTCTGAGTCTCTTGAATGCAAGCTGGATCATTCTGTCGAGGAGTTCGGAGTAAGGAACGCCTACAGGTTCCCAGAGATAGAATGAAAGGGAACCCGGGATCGGATTGATCTCATTGAAGTATAGTTTGCCTGTGTCTTCGTCTATCATGAAATCGATCCTTGAAACACCGTTACAGCCGAGTGCTTTGAAAGATCTGACTGCCATATCACGGATCTCTTCTCTTTCTTTAGGGCTCAGATCTGCAGGGATCTTCCTTGCAAGATTTGCCATACCTGCCCCCTTTGATCCGTTGCCGCCTTTTGAACCGGTCTTTCCGTTCTTGCCGCCGCTGTTCACATATTTATCTTCATAGCTGAGGATCTCTTTGGTGTGGAGCGGCTCTTCGCATTCTGAAGCGACAGCCTCGTTCTCATCACCGAGCACCGAGCAATTGATCTCGCGGAGATTTGCGATAGCATGCTCTGCAAGGACTCTTGTGGCATATCTGAAGGCATCATCAAGAGAATTGATGAGTTCAGCATGTGTCTTGGCAACACTGATGCCTACGCTCGAACCGAGATTTACCGGTTTGATTATGACCGGATAGCCTATAGACGCCTCGATATCCTTGACCATTTTGTCCATTTCCGCGTAATCTGCAAGAGTATAGACTTTAGCATCCAGCACTGGTATCCCGGCTTCTTTGAGCACGGTCTTGGTGATGAACTTGTCCATGCTTACAGCAGAAGCCGTCACGTCAGGACCGACAAAAGGAACGCCGATCGTCTTGAGATATCCCTGAAGCGCACCATCCTCTACATTTGTGCCATGGACCACCGGGAAAGCCACATCGAACTCAACAGGCTTTGGTCCTCCCCATTTTTTGGCAGGATATGGCATCAGCTGGAATCTCCCGCCGTCATTCACCATAAGTACGCGCTGGGATCTGCCCAGAAGCTCAGGAATGTTCCTGTATGACTTGATATCGCCTACACCCTGTCCGATGTACATCTCGTTCTCCTTAGTCATGTAGACAGGGATTATTTCGTATTTGTCGGTATTCATAGCCAGGCATGCCTGGATCCCCGAAATAACAGAGACTTCATGCTCAACGGTTTTGCCGCCGAACATCATAGCTACTCTTGTCTTCATGTGATCCTCCTATGATCTAATAATTATCAGGCAGATCGTTCTCGAGCAGGATGTATTTGTGGCCCTGCCCTTTGATCTGGTAAGCGTAGTTGATCGCGTCTCCGACATTATCGAAGACTTCTACGTTCTTGTCCGGGAAGCCTTTGCTCTGGATTCCTGCAAGGATAGGTTCTGTATGCTTCCTGCCTACAAGCAGGATATAGTCGCAGCAATCAGCAGCATAGGTTCCGAATTTTCTGTTGTATTCAGCCTCTTCCGCACCGAGTTCGACCATTCCCGGCGTGATAAGGATCCTTATGCCGTCAAAGAGAGCGAGCGTCTCAACAGCAGCCTTCGATCCTATCGGGTTGGAGTTGAAAGCGTCATCAATAATAGTGACGTTTCCGTTGTCCTTCATTTCCATTCTGTGAGGCACCGGTCTGAGTCTCCTTACCGGGATCTTCAGATCGCTGAGACTGATGCCGAACCTGTTTGCAACTGCAATAGCGCCCATTACATTGATCACATTGTGAGCACCGACAAGTTTCATGCTGAATCTTTCAGTCTCTCCGTCCGGCGCTGTGACCGTGAACTCTGTGCCCAGATTGGAAACAGATATGTCCGAAGCATAATAACCCTCACCTATCTTCTCTGAGTGATAGAAGGTGATGTTCTTGTATCCGCTCTTGTTCTTGCCTGAGACTCTGCTGTTTGCCTCAAGATAGTCATGGATATATTCGTTATCCCCGTTCAGGAAAAGCAGGCCTCCGTCAGGGAGAGCGTCAGCAAGCTCGAATTTGGTCTTTTTGATGTTGTCGATACTGCCAAAAGTATCAAGGTGCTGCGGGCCGATCGATGTGATGACTCCGTGCTGAGGATGAACGATATCGCAGATCTCCTTGATCTCGCCTACATATCTTGCGCCCATCTCACACACGAATATCTGATGGTTCGGTCTCAGGAACTTTCTGATAGTAATAACTACGCCCATTGGAGTGTTGTAACTCTCAGGCGTTACCAGAACACTGTATTTCTGCTGGAGAAGTGTCTGCAGGAAGAACTTGACACTTGTTTTGCCATAGCTTCCTGTCACACCGATCACTGTAAGGTCCGGCACACTTCTCAGAATGCGTTTCGCGTCATTGATGTAGTGATTGTTGACACCCTTTTCTATTGGCTGGTTGACAGTCCTTGCAAGCATATTCATCCAGAGCTGTGAGCCGACAATGAATACAAGCGCGCCGTTAAGAGCGCTGAGTTTGCCGGCAATCACGGAAGCAGCCATAATGAGTACCGAAATGACAGAAATAGAAGCGACCATTCTCTTGACTCTCGGAGTGAAGACCAGCTTCTTCTTCTGGTTCATTTCCTTCATGACTCTGTAAACAAGGATGATGGTGATAAGTGTCAGCCAGCAAAGTATATCTGCTGCCCATGTCAGCCATCCCGGACCTGTGAATGACACAAGAAGTCTCAATGCTCCGAGGATCATCGCGAACACCAGGATCCACTGCAGTCTGAAGTTCTTGTGTATCCAGGCTTTCTGCTCTCCGTTCATGTAAACATTGAGCTGGAACATGTGCATGTTATATCTCATCGTCAGCCAGAAAGCAGGAACTGCAAGGGCCGCTGTAATGGTAGTTCTTATTATCATAAAGCCCCTCCTTCCTGCATATCTGCTCCGAAGTACGCTCTTATGATGCCTCTGAACTGCTGCGGTTTCTGCAGGAATGAATAATGGCCTGTTCCCTCGAGTACAACAAGTGCCGAATCCGGGATGAGTTCATCCATAAGATGCGCGTCACTTATCGGGGTAGCATCGTCAAGATCACCCCATACGAGGAGGACTTCCTGTTTTATCTTAGGAAGCGATTCTCTCTGATCTTCATTAACTGCCATGACAAGGCATTTCTTCATCATCGGGCTGGCATTCCTGTAGTCCTCAGAACCCTGTTTGCTCATCCAGTAATCAATTACCTCAGGGAACATCGCATGTATTGGCTTGCTGGTCAGGAAATTGCGCATGATCTTGTAGCGTCTTATCCTGGCCTTCTGGGCTGGTGTTCTCTCAGGCATGATCCCGGCACTGTCGATCAGCATGATCTTCGTTATCCTGAAAGGCAGATCATCATGCTCAGCGAGTTTGATGATGACTCTCCCGCCGTATGAATGCCCGATCAGAGCAGCTTCTCTGATCTCAAGAGCTTGCATGAACTTGCAGAAGAACTCCGTGTAAGCCTCTACATTCCAAGGCTCTCTTGGCTCTTCGCTGTCACCGAAACCGGGGAAATCGAACTGAACGAATCTGTATGCATCGTCAACAGTTCCAGAAACAAAATCATACAGGTCAAGGCTTGTGCCCCATCCCTGCAGCATTACGATGGTCCCCTTCGCATCATCGGGACCCGATATTTTATAATTGATATTATAACCGTCTACTACTATATTCATTGAACTTGTCTGGCTCTCAATTCACATAATTTTACAAGTTATAGTACCATATATCAGCTCCATCTTCAAATCCGCAAGCCCATCATTTCTTCTTGTGCTCGCGGACGCTCTTGGTAAGCAGATATTCGATCTGTGAATTGATAGAACGGAAATCGTCATCTGCCCACTTCGCGATGTCCTGCCAGAGCGACTCGGGAAGACGCAAAATGATCTGCTTGCGCCGGGCATCTTTTGCTTTCAGTTCCTTCTCTCTCGCACGTATCTCCTGCTCAAGAGCATCAAGCTCAGCTTTCCTCGCAAGAAGCCGTTCTTCTTTCTTATTCAGTTCTCTGTCTTCTCTTGTATCCGGCATTATGATACTCCGTCTTAATTGTAGTTATATTATTGCTGAGGGTGAGGCCGGCACACGTTCATCACTACCTGATGTGCGCCGGCCTCTTTGGTAATCTGATTGATCAGTAGATCGAACCACTGTTGACTATCGGCTGAGCATCTTTGTTGCCGCAGAGGACTACCAGCAGATTAGAAACCATCTGGGCTTTGCGTTCTTCATCGAGAACTACGATATCGTCCTCATTGAGTTTGTCGATAGCCATTTTGACCATGCTGACAGCTCCGTCAACGATCTTGGTCCTTGCAGCTATGATCGCTGAAGCCTGCTGTCTCTGAAGCATTGCAGCAGCGATCTCTTCAGCATATGAAAGATGTGTGATCCTGACTTCTTCAACAACGAGTCCTGCGAAAGCGACCTTTTCTGCAAGTTCGACTTTCATCTTGTCAGCTATCTCCTGCGAGCTGCCTCTGAGAGTCTGCTCTGCCTTGCCGCCTTCATCATCATCCATACCATCGTCAAATACATCATATGGGTACAGCCTTGCCGTGTTCCTGATCGTGGAATCCGTCTGGATCGAGAGGAATTCCGTGTAATTCTCTACATTGAAGACTGCCTTGGTCGGGTCTTCTACGTGCCAGAGAACTACCGCACCGATGATCACAGGATTGCCGAGAGCATCGTTTACCTTCTGTGTTCCGTTATCGAGAGTGGAACGTTTGAGGGATACTGTCTTCCTGACTCTGTTTGCAGAAGTCCTGCTGCGCTTACCTTTGCCCTCAAGAAGCGCTTCACTTGTATCAACAGCGTTCTGAGCAACCTGCGCCTCATAAGCAGGATTGTTATATTTTGCAAAAGGATTCACGAAGAAGTAGCCCGGTTTGTTGATAGTTCCGTAGTATTTGCCGAACAATGTCAGAACGAGCGCCTCATTAGGTCTGACGCTCCTCAGTCCTGCGAACATGAACGGCAGCACTATCCAAAGCAAGATGCAGATCATTATCAGCGGGAATACGCCACCTGCGATCCCTGCTACGAATCCGAGTATCGAGAAAATGCTGAGGCAGATAAGGATCAGCAGCATCAGGATACCACTTGGCGGGTTCAGTATCTTCTGTTCAATATTCATATATTCTCTTTCCATCACTAACCTCCGTAAAAATTGATTGGTCTTGCCGCGTCAGTGTTTGATATCATTTTGATATCATTTTTATATCACTATATAACATCCTTGTCAAGTTCCGGACATAAAAAAACAGGAGCTTTGCTCCTGTTTGAGATCACATACAGATCATGTATATCACTAGTGCTGCAAGCCATGCTACAAAGCATTGCCACAGAACGACCAGCACTGCCCACTTTGGTCCCATCTCCCTTCTTATCGTCGCAATAGCCGCAACGCAAGGCGTATACAGAAGTGAGAATACCAGAAGTGATGCTGCCGAAGCTGCTGACAAAGCGGTTTTGACTCCGGCACCGAACATTACCTTCAGAGTAGCGACCACACTTTCCTTGGCCATGAATCCGGAAATGAGCGCTGTACAGATCCTCCAGTCCCCAAGACCGACAGGCTTGAGAAGCGGCGCAAGAAGTCCGGCGATCATGGCAAGCATGCTGTCCTGAGAATCTGTGACCATATGGAACCTGAAGTCGAAGCTCTGAAGCAGCCATACTACGACCGTTGCGATCAGGATGACCGAGAAAGCTCTCTGCAGGAAGTCTTTGGCCTTTTCCCAGAGAAGCTGCATTACGTTCCTTGCCCCCGGCATCCGGTAGTTAGGAAGTTCCATAACGAATGGTACAGCTTCGCCTTTGAACAATATCCCGCGGTACAGGACAGCGATCAGGATACCGATCAGGATACCGAGAACATACAGTCCTGTCATTATGAGGCCGCCTTTCCCCGGGAAGAACGCATTCACAAAGAAAGCGTATATCGGGAGCTTGGCCGTGCAGCTCATGAATGGAGTCAGCAGTATCGTCATTCGCCTGTCTCTCTCGCTCGGAAGGGTCCTGGTGGCCATTACAGCAGGTACCGTACATCCGAAACCGATGAGTAACGGCACGATGCTGCGGCCGGAAAGACCGATTTTCCTAAGCAGCCTGTCCATGACGAAAGCCACTCTCGCGATATAACCTGAATCCTCAAGGATCGAGAGGAAGAAGAACAGTGTCACTATGATAGGCAGGAAGCTCACTACACTCCCGACGCCTTCAAAAATCCCCTTTACGATCAGTCCGTGGACCGCTTCATTGACATTAGCAGATGTAAGGACGCCGTCAACAACATCAGTAAGCGCGCCTATGCCCAGATCGAGGATCTCCTGCAGCCACGCGCCGATCACGTTGAATGTCAGGAAGAAGACAAGACCCATGATTGCTATAAAAGCAGGTATTGCTGTGTACTTGCCGGTGAGTATCCTGTCGATTTTCTCACTTCTCTTACGTTCTTTTGTTTCGGCAGGTTTTCTTACAGTTTCGCCGCATACATTTTCGATGAAGGAGAACCTCATATCTGCAATGGACGCACTCCTGTCGAGTCCTCGCTCCTCTTCCATCTGGAGCACGATATGCTCCATCGTCTCCCTTTCATTCTGATCGAGCCCGAGCTGATCGATTATCAGCTCATCCCCTTCGATGACTTTGGTCGCGGAAAATCTGATTGGAAGCCCCGTTCTGATCGCATGGTCCTGTATCAGGTGCGCGACCGCATGTATGCATCTGTGGACAGCTCCGCCATTATCATTTTCATCGCAGAAATCATTCCTTGTTGGTTTTTCCTGATATCTGGCAATGTGGATCGCATGGTCAACAAGTTCGTCTATACCCTGATTCTTGGCGGCCGAGATCGGAACAACCGGTGTACCGAGCTGCCGCTCCATCTCATTTACATCGATCGTTCCTCCGTTGGCGCTTACCTCATCCATCATATTGAGCGCGACAACGATCGGGATATCCATCTCAAGGAGCTGCATGGTAAGATACAGATTCCTCTCGATATTGGTCGCATCGACGATGTTGATTATTGCCTTAGGCTTGTCGTATATGACAAAGTTCCGGGAAACGATTTCTTCGTTGCTGTACGGGGACATCGAATAAATGCCCGGCAAATCAGTGATTATCGTATCCGGATGTCCTTTGATCGGCCCGTCTTTCCTGTCTACTGTTACACCCGGGAAATTACCGACATGCTGGTTGGATCCGGTCAGTGCGTTGAACAAAGTCGTCTTGCCGCTGTTCTGATTCCCGACAAGGGCGAATGTGAGAGTCGTTCCCTCAGGAAGCGGATTGCCTGTACCCTTCGGATGGAATCGCCCTCCTTCACCTAGTCCCGGATGCTCGATTCTTTCCCTGATACTCCGGGAACTGTCATTGCCGCTATCCGCTTCTGATGCTTCAACATTCTCAGCAGACATGATTTCTTCTATTTCTATCTTTGCTGCATCATCAAGTCTGAGTGTAAGCTCGTATCCGTGTATCATAAGCTCGACCGGATCGCCCATAGGTGCATACTTGATAACACTTACCTTAGCTCCCGGTATCACGCCCATGTCAAGGAAATGCTGTCTCAGAGCACCGGCTCCTCCGACGGACTTGATAATTGCGCTTTTTCCGATTCCTAATTCCCTGAGTGTCATTATTATAAAATCCTTTTCTGATGATATCTAACCCATAATAACATACAGGAACCAAAAAGTTAACAAGCATTAACCTGCGTTTACTGCAAAAGAAAAAAGGCGAAGATCTTCATCCTCGCCCTTTCGTCATTCTTATCAGATCTCGATGATCCTCATCGTGTTAGTCTCGGATCTCTGCGACTTTCTTTTGCCTGAGACAACACCTGCGATGAATACACAAAGGTCGCCTTTCTCAACGACTTCTTTGCTGCTCAGGATATCGATACAGTCATCAAGCAATGCATCTGTAGACTCAGCCATTTCAGCAAGATACGGTCTTACTCCCCAATACAGCATCATCTGTCTGACTACCGCCGGGTCCGGTGAGAAAGCGTAAATATCCGATGTCGGACGGCATTTAGACATCTGGAGTGCCGTCAGTCCGGATGATGTCGGTGTGATTATTACCTTTGCGTGGAGTTCCTCTGCAGCAGTCACACCTGCGATACATGTCGTCTCAGCGACCTTCTTCCTGCGGATAGCCAGCACCTCCTTATAACTGAGGTTTTCCTCGTCAAGTTCAGGAGATTTCATAAGTCCGCCCTTCTGGTGAACGAGGAACTGCTCTGTATACTCTGCAATAGAAACCATCATCCTGAGTGCTTCTACAGGATAATCACCGCTTGCTGTCTCTCCGGAAAGCATTATAGCATCAGAGCCTTCATATACAGCATTTGCCACGTCCGTGACCTCGGCACGGGTCGGACGAGGGTTCCTGATCATGGAATCAAGCATCTGAGTTGCTGTGATTACGATCTTGCCTGTTTCGTTGCATCTCGCGATCATCTCTCTCTGGAGCTGAGGAATGCATTTTGCTTCGACCTCTACACCGAGGTCACCTCTTGCTACCATAACGCCGTCTGCCGCGTCGATGATCTCATCGAGATTGTCGATACCTTCTTTTGACTCTATCTTGGCGATGATCTTGGTCTTGGCACCGGCATCAGTGATCATTTTGCGGATCTTCTCGATAGTAGCTGCATCCCTGATGAACGAAGCCGCTATATAATCGAAGTCATTCTCAAGACCAAATGTGATATCCTCTATGTCTTTGTCTGTGATTCCCGGAAGACCGACTTTGACGCCCGGAAGGTTTACACCCTTCCTCGCGCCGAGATAACCACCGGTGATAACTTTGCACTCGAGAGATTCGCCATTGATGCTTTCCACTGTAAGTTCAATAGCTCCGTCATCGATCAGGACAGCGTCTCCCGGTTTGAGATCCTGGGCAATATCTTCATATGTGACATAAATATGCTCACTGTCAGTCAATTCATCATTATGCATTGGTGAAATGACTACTTTGCTGCCTTTTACGATCTTTACAGCCTGATCGCCTGCAAGAAGGCCGGTACGAATTTCAGGTCCTTTAGTATCAAGCAAAGCAGCGATTGGTCTGCCTGCTTCTTTTGCTGCCTGACGGACAGCCTTCAGCATTTCGAGCTGGCTTTCATGAGTTCCGTGCGAGAAATTGAATCTTGCGACATCCATTTCTTTGGCGAGTTCGGCCAGAATTGCTTTGTCCGACTCTCTCGGTCCCATTGTACAAACGATTTTGGTCTTACGCATTTTTGTCCCCTTTTCTCATCCCTGTGTTACTATTCTGCATTGATCAGATACGGAATAGTTGCTTCGAAATCTACACCATACCAAGGCTTATCCGGATTCTCCATTGTGACTTCTATTGTATGAGCGGTGTAGTCCGCAGCGATCCTCATTGCATCTCTCCAGTTCTTGCCCTTCATGATCTCACCAACACAGGTGCTCGTGAAAAGGTCTCCGGTTCCGTGGAAAGTTGCATCGATCTTTCTGTTCTGATAGAGGAAATAATCATCAGATTCTCTGTCATATCCCATCACTCCGGTCATGCCATCGCTGAACGAGACCCCTGTCAGTACACTTACCCTAGCTCCGAATTCATTGAGCCGCGAGAGAAGTTCTTTGATATATGCTTCATCATGGTGTTCTCTGTATTCCATGCCTGTCATGAAGCAGGCTTCGGTGATGTTAGGAACTATGATGTCTGCTTCACTGCAAAGTGTGGCATTTTTCTTGACATAATCCATGTCAAATGCAGGATACAGCTTGCCGTTATCTGCCATAACCGGGTCAACGATGATAACTGTGCCTTCTTTGCGGAACGATCTGAATATCTCCTTGACCTGATCGATCTGCTCCTGCGTTCCCAGATAGCCGGTATAAATAGCGTCGAATTCTACGCCTTCTTTCTTCCAGTGCTCTACGATCGGATCGATCTGATCAGAGAGATCCTTACAGGTAAAGCCCTGAAACATCGTATGTGTCGAGAGAACCGCTGTCGGAAGGATCACGGTCTCCGAGCCGAGAGCGGATATTATCGGCAAAGCGATCGTGATCGAACATTTGCCAAGACATGAAATATCCTGAATAGTCAAAACTCTCTTCATTCTTTCAATCTCCTTATTACATTCGAATAATCGACTTAAATGATATAACGATTGATGGATTATTACAACCGCATCAGTATAGATTAGGGTATTCTTTCTTGTCCTGTGAGCGCATCAATGCAGCTATCAGGATGAAAAATGCTCCTGCTGCAAATACAGCTATCCAGGCAGCCGATGAACCGGAGGAACCGTAAACAGCACCAATTATCAGCTGGAAAGCACTGCCGAGCAGTGTCCTTATTACAGTAAATGCGCCATTGATCTGTCCCCTGTGGCTCGACGGGACTCTCCTTGAAATATATGCGCTCTCTGAAGTCATCGCGAAAATCTCGCCCCATGTCAGTATAGTCATCGAAATATAGTAAACAGGAATACTTCCAATGAATATGTAGAACATGATGAATCCTGCAACCATCAGGGTTATACCCGCAAGCGCCCTCTCCGGCTCCGGTCTGTTGCCGTACAGTTTAGTTATGATCGGTGTGAACAGAACGACGACGATGCAGTTGATGCTCGTTACAGAACCATAAATCACAGCTCCGCTGTCGCCATGGAGGACTGCGAGGTCAAGCGGCATCAGATATACATACATGTGATAAACCGCATAATAACCGCTCATAACTGCTATGAACATGAGAACGACCTTGTTATCGCCGAGGATCCTCCGGATCGACTCACCCCGCCTTTCTTTCTGATAAACAGAACTTTCAGTGTTCTCCGCTACAGGTCGAATATCTTTAACACGGAAGAAAATCAGGATGGCTGA
This sequence comes from Mogibacterium sp., assembly GCA_017403955.1. Taxonomy (GTDB): domain Bacteria; phylum Bacillota; class Clostridia; order Peptostreptococcales; family Anaerovoracaceae; genus Crickella. Next base: position 267,927 of record JAFRDH010000007.1, on the reverse strand, counting down.
GCTGAGGATCGACATTGAATTGATCAGAAAAGCGACCCACAGGAAATTCTTGAACAGAAGTCCCGCGAGTGTCGGTGACAGAACGAGTCCGAGATTCGCGCAAAGGTACTGGAGTGAATACGCACGGTCTCTGTCTGCTGTGATACTGATATCTGCTGTCAAAGCATTATATGCCGGATTCTCCATGTTCTGGCAGAGGGAGCCTATAAAAATCAGGAAGATCGTGCCCCATGACATCGGGATAAATGCACATATCCCGTAACATACAACAGATACAAGGTCGAGAACGACTATTGTCATTTTTTTGTTTCTGACATCAGCGATCTTGCCTCCTGCGTATATCGCAGGGGCCATGATGATCATTGCAGCAGAAAGAAGCCATGAGATCTCCGTGGCTCCGACATTCATTTTCTGACTGAGAATAAGCGTCATCATCGGCCAGACCATCGATCCGAGCCCTGTCACAAGACGCCCGAAAGCCAGAATATATAATTCTTTTCTAAGGCCTTTATACTGCTCCAGCATGTCAAAAATTATACCACACGTGTTGCTGCGGTAGAACCCGCGTCAGAAATACGGCATAAAAAGAAACACACACCCGGGAAAGGTGTGTGTTTCCAAAGTATAGATGATAGTTCAATCACTTTGTTTTAAATGCATAGTTACTGATTATTCAGTAATGTCAGCATACATGAAGTACCAGTAACCATAAGGTGAGTGCCATGCACCTGTGATATTCGGCTTCTGCAGATAGAAGTCGTTGTAGTAAGCTACAGGGATGCATCCAGCGTCCTCCATGAGGATATCCTCTGCCTTGTGCAGTGCAGCGGAACGCTCATTGAGGTCGAGTGTTGATCTGGAGATATCGATCTGCTTGTCGAATTCAGGGTTGTTGTACTTACCATCGTTGTTTCCGTTTGTGGAGTACAGAAGCTCGATCATGTTGGATGGGTCGTCATAGTCGCCTACCCAGCCGTTACGAGCTGCCTGATATTCACCATTACGTCTCATCGGTGTGAAGCTTGCCCACTCTACGATGTCAACCTTGACTGAGAGTCCGAGCTCGCCCCAAGCCTGCTGGAGGTACTCAGCAACAGCCTTGTGATAACCGGAGTCGTTTGTTGAATATGTGATCTCAGGGAAACCTTCTCCGTTAGGATATCCGGCTTCTTCCATGAGCTTCTTAGCCTCTGCGAGGTTAGCTTCGAAGTTGTCATTGTCGATGTATGGCTTGCCGCCGTTTGACTTCTCCATGAACTCTCCGCCTGCAGGATCTACCCAGCCAGGTCCCATGAAGTTACCAGCAGCTGTGTATGTTCCCTGCATGATTGTTCCTGCAACATAGTTACGGTCGATAGCAAGGGACAGAGCCTTACGAACCTTAGCATCCTTGAACTGATCAAGGTTGCAGTTGAGGTTGAGGTAGTAAGTTCCGATGATAGGATCAACGTGGAACTCTTCATTGCCCTCAAGGCTTGGGATCTCCTCTGTAGGAACGTCCTTGATGAACATAACTTCGCCGTTCTGATAAGCACTGTAAGCAGCGTTGCTGTCCTCGATCAGCATGAACTTGATGGAGTCGAGCTTGATAGCGTCTGCATTCCAGTAGTTAGGGTTCTTTGTAACTGTGATGTGTGATCCCTGTTCCCACTCTGTCATATAGAAAGGACCGTTGGAAACATAAGTGTCAGGGGAAGTTGCCCATGCATCACCATTAGCTTCGATAGTAGCCTGCTGAACCGGCATCATTGTTGCGAATGCTGCAAGGCTTCCGAAGAATGTGCAAGGAGCGTTGAGTTCAACAACAACAGTCTTGTCATCAGGAGCACTTACAGCGAGATCATCAGGGTTTGTTCCTTCCGGATTGTATCCCTTGATCGGGTTCAGAACTGTATCGAGGTAAGGTGCAGCAAGTGCAGGATCAGCGATTCTCTTCCAGCTGTAAACGAAGTCGTTAGCTGTCAGGTCTGATCCGTCAGACCACTTCAGTCCGTCTCTGAGATGGAATGTCCATGTAAGACCATCTTCTGAAGTCTCCCATGTCTCAGCCTGTCCAGGAGCGAGCTGGCTGTTCTCATCAACTACCAGAAGACCTTCAAAGAGGTGCAGGATAGTGTTAGCACCGTCAACCGCGCTGTTCAGAGCAGGGTCAAGAGTTTCAGGGTTAGGTCCGACCTGAACGACCAGCTGCTTCTCAGCTGCTGCATCGCCGCCGCCACCGCCGCAGCCTGCAAGAGGAACTACGATCATAGCCATAGCAACGAGAAGGACAAGTATTCTTTTCTTCATATTATTCCCTCCATAATTAAATAGCTTCTTAATAATGAAATTGAACTATCTATTGGCAATATGCTGAGCATAGTGCTTGCTTATTAATAATGCCCGAATCTTATTTTACTCTATCCAGATGGTGGCAGGCAACAAAATGTCCGCTGGTTACTTCCTTAAATTCAGGAACCTCAGCTGCGCAGCGCTCGTCTGCGTACGGACATCTTGTACGGAATCTGCATCCGCTAGGAGGATCGATAGGGCTTGGAACATCACCCTCAAGTATGATTCTCTTGCTTGCACGTGCCTGCTTAGGATCAGCGATAGGGATAGCTGATACAAGGCTGCGCGTATACGGATGCATGCAATGCATTGTCAGTTCATAGCTGTCAGCAAGCTCTACCATTCTTCCGAGGTACATTACGACGATTCTGTCGGAAATGTGCTTTACTACTGAAAGGTCGTGAGCTATGAAAAGATATGTAAGGCCCATCTGTTCCTGCAGATCCTCGAACATGTTGATGACCTGCGCCTGAATGGAAACGTCAAGAGCCGAGATAGGCTCGTCACAGACGATGAACTGAGGATCTACAGCCAAAGCTCTGGCGATCCCGACACGCTGTCTCTGTCCACCTGAGAACTCGTGCGGATAACGGTTAGCATGTTCGGAGTTCAGTCCTACTTTCTCAAGAAGGCCGATGATCTTCTCATATCTTTCCTGCTTGCTTGAACAAAGATTGTGGATGTCGATAGGCTCGCCAACGATATCTCCTACAGTCATTCTAGGGTCCAGACTTGCGTAAGGATCCTGGAAAACGATCTGCATTTTCTTGCGGTAAGGCAGCATGTTGACAGCGATCTTCTTGTCCTTGTCGAACAATACGTCACCATCATAAATGATCCTTCCGCTTGTAGGCTCATGGAGTCTGAGGATCGTTCTGCCTGCAGTTGTTTTGCCGCAGCCGGACTCTCCTACCATACCCAGAGTCTCGCCTCTTTTGATACCGAATGTAAGGTCATCAAGCGCCTGAACTACTTTTTTGTTCTTGCCGAAGCCTCCGCCTCTGACAGGGAAATGCTTCTGCAGATGTTCAACTTCTACCAGATAATCACTCATCTGCTCCCTCCTTTCCTGCCGCTGCTGCTTCGAATTCTGCTTTCTGATTGAGCCAGCACTGTGTGTAGTGTACATCGCTGAAATATGTGACCGGAGGCATCTCTCTGAGACAGATCTTCATGCAGTTGTCGCATCTAGGTGCGAACGGGCATCCTGCAGGCGGATTGAGCATGTCTACAGGTGTACCTTCGATAGGAACAAGTCTCTCGTGGTCCTTTGCGTCCAGTCTAGGGATACTCTTGATGAGCCCCTTGGTGTATTCATGTTTAGGATTATAGAAAATATCGTCAGTAGTACCATACTCAACGATTCTTCCGGCATACATAACTGCGATCTTCTCGCACATGCTCGCTACGATACCAAGGTCGTGTGTGATCATGATGATCGCCATTCCCAGCTTGTCTCTGAGCTCCATCATGAGCTCGAGGATCTGAGCCTGGATCGTTACGTCCAGGGCTGTTGTAGGCTCGTCAGCGATGAGCAGTTTTGGTTCGCACGCAAGAGCGATCGCGATCATGACACGCTGACGCATTCCGCCTGACAGTTCGTGAGGATACTGCTTGAGTCTCTTCTCCGGCTCGTTGATACCTACAAGAGTCAGCAGCTCTTTGGCACGCTCTCTGGCTTCTGCTTTGTTCTTATCAGTGTGGAGTCTGATAACTTCCTCGATCTGATTGCCGACTGTATAAACAGGGTTCAGTGAAGTCATCGGATCCTGGAAAATGATCGATATCTCATTACCTCGGATCTGTCTGAATTCAGCTTCGGTCATATCATTGATATGGTGTCCGTTGAAGTCCAGGCTTCCTCCGATGAGCTTGCCCGGATATGCGGTAAGACCCATGAGACTGTATGCAGTGACCGACTTACCTGAGCCGGACTCTCCTACGATACCGAGTACTTCACCATCCTTCATGGTAAACGAAACATCGTTCAGTGCCTTGACCTCTCCTACCGGAGTGAAGAAGGAAAGACGCTCATGTTCTATCTTAACAAGGTATTTGTTTTCCGTTTTCTCTTGTGACATGATTCCCTCCTTCCTAGTTCTTCAGCTTAGGGTCGAAAGCATCTCTGAGACCGTCTCCGAGCAGGTTGAAGCTCAGGATGATAAGCGAAATGACTATCGCCGGGATGAACAGCAAGTGAGGGAATGTATTGATTCCGTTGATGGCCTCACTTGCAAGGCTTCCGAGGGAAGGCATAGGAACTGCAACTCCGAGTCCGAGGAAGGACAGGAAGCTCTCTGTGAAGATCGATGAAGGGATCTGCAGAGTCGTGATTACGATCAGTGTTCCGATGCAGTTTGTCAGGAGATGCTTCTTGATGATCCTGCCACTCGATGCTCCGAGAGCTCTTGCAGCAGTAACATATTCACTCTCTTTGAGCTGAAGGATCTGGCTTCGTACCATACGTGCCATACCTACCCAATACAGAAGAGCGAATACTACGAAAATACTTACGAGGTTCTCTCCCATGACTGCCAGCCAGTGGAATCCCGGTTTTGAAGCCAGTGCAGCAAGCGGTGCCTTGAAAGCGAACGACAGAAGTACTATAAGCAGAATGTCCGGAATAGTATAAATGATATCTACGATACGCATCATGATAAGGTCTACCCATCCGCCTGCAAAAGCAGCGATCGATCCGTAAATCGATCCGATGACGAGAATGATCAGCGCAGCAACGATACCAACGAGCAGTGAGATCCTGCTTCCCATCATTACACGGATAGCATAGTCACGGCCCATCTTGTCTGTTCCGAAGATATGAGGGAAAAGCTTTTCTCCTGCAGCTATCCTTGCCTGCTCACCTTCAGAGAATTCAAACGGGCTGAGATTATTGGCGCCCTGGATCTGCTGACTGTAAGTATATGGATAGAATGAAGGAACTATGAAAGCGAATATCATGATAATAGCAATAACCACGATACAGGTCATAGCTACCTTGTTCTTGCGGAGTCTTCTGAAACCGTCACGCCAGAAGCCAACGCTCTCTCTCATAACGACAAGGCTTTCTTTTTCCTCATTGGTTGCCGGAAGGAAATCTTCCGGAGTGATATTCAGCTGAAGGCTCAGTGGATTCTTCTTACTCATACTCCACCTCCCTACTTAAGCTTGATTCTCGGGTCGACGATCGTATATACAATGTCGACTACAAGAAGCATTATTACCATGAATACAGCCAGGAAAATAGTAGTTCCCATTATCATGGTGTAATCACGTCCGTTGATAGCCTTGATGAATTCGCCGCCGAGTCCCGGTATGGTGAAGATCTTCTCAACAATGAAGCTTCCTACCAATGTGTATGCGATCATAGGTCCGAGATATGTGATGACCGGAAGAATCGCGTTACGAAGAGCATGCTTGAACAGGGAGACTTTCTGGGAAAGGCCCTTAGCTCTTGCAGTTCTCATATAATCCTGTCCGAGTACATCGAGCATTGAAGATCTCATGAGTCGCATGATGTATGAAGTCGGATACGCAGCCAAAGCAAATACCGGCATGATATAGTGCTTTGCGGATGTGAGACCCAGCGTAGGCAGCCAGCCAAGCTTTACTCCGAAGAAATACATCAGTACGGTACATATTACGAAGCTCGGGACGGCAATGCCCAGTGTCGCTATGACACTGAATGTACTGTCTATCGCGGTACCTCGCTTAAATGCTGTCAGTACACCGAGCGGTACACCAAGGAGAAGCGATACTATTACGGCAATACCGCCAACCCTTGCTGAAACAGGGAACTTCGCGGAAATGATGCTCATAACTGTACGGCCTCTCTGTTTGAGGCTCAGCCCGAAATCTCCATGACACGCATCCTTGAGATATGTAACATAACGTTCACCAAATGGTTTGTCCAGCCCGTACTTCGCTTCTAGTGCTGCAGTTGCAGCAGGGCTGATAGCCTTTTCTGAAAGGAACGGTCCTCCCGGGACCATGTTCATCAGACAGAAGGTAATAGTAGCGACTGCCCAGATAGTAACTATAGCGAGCAGTACACGTTTTAAAAGATATTTTGCCACTTGACCTCCTTACCTCCTTACGTTTTTATATTTGCAACCCAAATGATCTGCCCCCTATATATAAGCAGATCATATATGAGCCCCAAAAACTAAACATTATTGTACTATGATGTGGTCAATTTGTCATCCCCAAATAAAAAGATTAGTACTTCTAATAACGAAGCGCTAATCTTTCGGGATCCTTGTTAAGGCATCTTTTCAGTATGAAAATTTTATTCTGAATTTATTTTTACTGTCTGTTCCTTCGAATATGCGGTCATTACCGGAGGAATATTCATTCAGGGTGAAGTTCTCTCCGAGCGTCAGTTCACTGACATAATTCGCCAGAATACTCTTAGGCACTGTCTCCTGGGCTGCTTTGGCCGGATCTTCCTTGGTGACATCGTCAATGATATCAAAATAGCGGGTATTGTTCATGTGCCCGTTAATATCCACCTGACTGAATCTTACCCTCAGGTCACGGCTCATCACCGGTTCTGCCCCCTTTGGGATCACGACCGCCTGAAGATAAAATTCTTCACTGTCCGGTCTTGACGGGATTGAAATGTCATAGTCTTCAGGCATCACCAGATCACGGCTTTCCTCATCGATAAGTGTCCAGAAAGCGTAGCCACGGATGATACAGCGGCCTTCTTTGTATATCTCATAGATTCTCGGGAAGAACATCTGAAGCATATTGCCCTGCCAACTTCTTATGACTATCTCATCATCATAATACGGCAGTTCTGAAATCTCTGCGGATTGTCTTGCTATGACCCAAAGGAGCCCCCTGTCAAGAGTCTTATGTCTCGTGCAGCCAAGCTCTTCAGTATGTGCTATCGATGCTTCTTCCATGATCCTGAACAGTTCGGATATCCTAAGTCTCCTTGACATATCCACCTGTTCACTGCGGATCAGTATTTTCTTTTCATAAACCAAATTATCTGACATAGCTCTCTATGCGTCAGGCAGACGCTTTTCTATTTTGTCCAGGAGTTCTCCAAGTGTGGTGATCTTGCTCCACTCTCTGCGTGGGATGCGGACATCAAATGTCGATTCTGCCTTTGTTACAAGCATGATCAGGCTGAGTGAATCGATATTGGTATCAGTATTGATCGTAGAATCCTCGTCCAGCTCCGCGTCCTGCAGTTCCGGAATAAAATCGTGGATCAATTTGATAGTAATGTCTTTGAGTTCCTCTCTGGTGTATTTTTTCATATCTGATCTCCTTAATAATGTAATTGATTATTATTTATATTGCTCCGCAAGCTCGTATCTCTTGAGCTTGCCGGTAACAGTCCTCGGTAATTCATGATCCGAAATGATAACATCATAGATCTGCTGGGATCTCTGCAGCGTCTTATTGTATTCAGCGACAGCCATTTTTAAGGCCTCTTTGTCACTGCCTTTGCCCGCAATAAGCACCGCATGTCCGTCCTTCATTATCATGCCCAGATCAGTGATGCCGGTCATTTCTGCCAGTTCCTCTTCATATTCAGGGCAGAAAATCTTGGTCCCGTCAGCCATGAGAAGAACGTCCTTCTTACGTCCGAGCAGATGGAGTCTTCCCTTCTCATCGAATCTTCCTATATCCCCCGTGAAGAACCTGTCCTTGTCGAACATAGGGATCGCGCCGATGTAACCCTGCATCATGCATGGTGTAGCCACAGTCACTTCCCCATCCGGTTCAAGTGTGATGTCTGCTCCCGGACACGGATAAAGTGCTTCAGGTTCATCAAGATCCTGAGTGATCGCAATGCCGCTTGAAGTCTCCGTCAGTCCATATCCAAAGTATACATCGATACCTTTCTCACGAAGGACTGCTGCAGTCTCCGGTGTACAAGGCGCTGCTCCGATAAGTATCACTCTGAGCTGGGGATTCAGTGTATTGAATTTCATCATTGCTGAAACCAGAGATGGTACTGCCGGAAGTATCGTAGGTTTGAAGAAGAGCGTGTCATCAATAATGTGTCTCACGCCTCTCCCGAGAGCAATGCACGCACCATAGGCAAGTCCCCATAATAAGGAACATACAAATCCGAACACATGAGAGAGCGGCAGGATGGACAGGATGACATCACCTTCCCCACAGGCAAGCATGCTCTGGCCGCTCCATGCACTTGTGCAGAATGACTCAGATGTCAGCCTTACGATCTTGGATCTGCTGGTAGTACCTGATGTGAAGAACAGAAGCTCTCCTTCAGGCTGCTTCGATACGAGCCTTCCTCTCGAATCACGCTTGCTTTCTCTTTCAATTTTGGCTGCCTCTGCGGCCATGAGAGCTCTATCTGTGAATTCTTCAGGAACAAGCGGATCAGCCATTATCACATCGCAGCCCGCCAATACATGAGCGAATATATCTATTACTGACTCAAGAGTCTGTTCAGTCCTGATGACCTCAACACTGCTGCAGGCGGCTTTGACATGAAAAGTCTCGGATGTGATAAGATCAGCCAGTTTATTATATGTAACTTCTTTGATGATATCGTCGTCCTCGTCTGCGTATTTGATCGCGACGCCTTCCCTGGATCTGAAGGATTCTATGAGTTCCCGGAATGAAGTAAATCTTGTATACATAAGAAACACTCCCTTCTTAGCCGAACGATCTATGACATTTTTTAGTTACCAATCGTTCGTTTATATTGCCATTTTATTAACACAATTATATAATAAATACAAAGAGTTCTCTATATCATTTTTCAAGGAGGAAAAAATTCAAATGGACAAGAAAGATATGCGTATCTGCATCGTAGGCGGAGGCCCTGCAGGTCTGTCCGCAGGAATGTATCTCGAGCAGAAAGGCTATGAGAATTACACAATTCTCGAGAGACTCGACCGTGTAGGCGGAAAGTGCTGGTCCCCTACATACAACGGCAAGCGTTATGAAATGGGAGCTATCATGGGAGTTCCTTCATACTATGCAGTACACGATGTTGAAGAATTCTGCGGTATCACACATGATGGTCCACAGCTGAACCGTAACTACAAGAATAAGGATGGTAAGGTCATCGAGCCATTCGAACCTAAGAAGAACATTCTCAAGATTCCAAGACTTCTCAAGATGAAGAAGCAGCTCAAAGAATTCGGTGAACTTCTTGAGACCAAGTATAAAGGATATGATATCAACGGACACCGCGGTGTTGCTGAAGGACGTTACGACGGATTTGCATGCACACCTGAGCGTGAACCTGTAAGCGGCGTTAACCCTAACCTCAAGGATCTTGCACTTCCATTCAATGAATTCTGCAAGAAGAACGGCGTTGAACTCATCCAGGATGTATGGATCGGACCTTTCACAGCATTTGGATACGGATACTTTGATGAGATCCCTGCCGGATACGTTATCAAGTACCTCGACTTCCAGACAACAATGAACTTCGTCAAGGTCAACCTCTGGACATGGGAGAACGGAACACAGTACATCTGGGAATGCCTCAATGACAAGCTCAAGAACCCTGCAAGACTCAACAGCAATATTGAGAAGGTTGAGCGTAAAGACGGCAAGGTTTATGTAACAGTAAACGGCAAAGTTGAAGAGTATGACAAGATCATCGTCACTGCTCCTCTCTACATCCCTGGAACACGTACAGACGGAATGAAGGGAATGGTCGACTACTTCGACGTAAGAGATGACGAAATGGCACTCTTCAAGAAGATCGATTATGAAAGATATGATGTTCAGGCAGTTCTGACAAAGCCTGAAGATCACCCTGAGATCTCCTACTATGTATTCGACAACATGGTTCCTGAGAGACTCGGACACCTCATGGTTTACTATCGCAGATGGAAAGAAACTGTTGATCAGGTCATCACAACTTACGCACTCCGCAAGCACAGAAATACTAACGAGATCCCATATGAGAAGGTTCGTCAGCAGGTACAGGACGACCTCAAGACAATGGGCAACCCTGCAAGCGAAGTGATCAACGAGTGGTCAGTTTACTACTTCCCACATGTATTCAGTGCTGACTATGCAGACGGATGGTATGACAAGGTCGAAGCAATGCAGGGTAAGTATGACACTTACTATGCCGGCGAGATCATGGCATTCGGTGACATGGATGAGACAGCTGAATACAGCCGCGAGCTCGTAGAGAGATTCTTCTAAAGATCTGATTCTACTGATTTGAATTTAAAGTGTGCTGCTCAGCATGTTTAGAACGGCTCTCGCCTCTTAAAACGTGAAGCAGCACATTTTTTTACAGTTATTTCTGTCTGAAATGATTATTCTGAAAAGGAAACAATAATGAAATTCTACAAAGATCATTATGATGTCGTGATCATCGGCGGAGCTCTTGCAGGTCTTTCGGCTGCACTCCAGCTCCAGCAGAAAGGTATCAACGACATCCTTATTTTGGAGAAGCACAATCTCCCGGGCGGGCTTGCCACAAGTTATGTCCGCAGCGGTATCGAGATCGAAGCTACTCTCCACGAAATGATGAGTATCGGTGACAAAGAAGACAGACTTAAAGTCGGTACTTTCTTCGATGAAGTCGGTGTGGATATAGACTGGCTCAAGGTCCCTGAAGCATACAGATTCATCGAGACATCCAAGGGGATCGATATCACCCTGCATGCAGGATTCGAGAGAATGAGCAATGAGATAGACGCTCAGTTCCCGGGATGGGGTCCGAAAGTCCTGGAGTTTATGAACCTTTGCAATACAGTTTACAACTCCATGAACATCCTTTCCGTCACACCGATGAGCAAGCCTGCTATGCTCATGAAGCATCCTGAGTTCGTCAAAACTGCAGGTTACACAGCCAAGGAAGTAATGGATACTTTCGAGTTCCCTGACAAGATCGTAGATATCCTCACTCCTTACTGGATCTATGTCGGAAATCCGATGAGCACCCTTCCGTTCACGATCTATGCATTCCTCATGGCAGACTATTTCCGCGGCGGCAGCTATGTCCCTAAGAAATATTCACATGAGATGAGCATGAAACTCCAGCGCAAAGCTGAAGAGAACGGAGCTCAGATCGAGTTCTGCCAGGAAGTCGAAAAGATCCTGGTCAAAGACGGGAAAGTCACAGGTGTCCGCACAAAGCGTGGTGATGTGATCAACTGTGATTATGTCATCAGCGGCGCATACCCTAACAAGGTCTATACGCAGATGATCGAGCCTCTTTCAGAAGTTCCTGACGGAGCTATCAAGATGGTCAACGGCCGCAGACTTTCTGTCACAACAGCTTCTGTAATGATGGTACTTGACGATACACCGGAGAACCTCGGCATCAAGGACTACAACATTTTCTCAGCAGAGACAATGGATACTGATGAAATCTGGAAGCAGAATCAGACTCTCGGACCATACACATATCTGACTTCGATCTGTCTCGACCTCGCAAATCCGGGTGCTACACCTGAGGGAATGTGCCAGTTCTCGATCACAAACCTTCCGCTCGTAAAGCCGTTCCTGGATCTCAAGGAAGAAGACTATTATGATTTCAAGCGCAAAATGGCAAGCGAGATGATCGCTGAATATGAGCGCGTAACAGGAATCAACATCCACGACCATATCGTAGAGATCGAAGTATCTACGCCTGTCACCATCGCACACTATGTCGGCGCATGGAAAGGCAGCATTTACGGTTACTCCCACAGCATCGATGACCACGCTGTAGCCCGTCTTCAGATGAAAGAAGACGATCACTTCATCGACGGTCTCGAGTTCGCCGGAGCACACGCTATTTCCGGAAACGGAATGGGACCGGCTGTTACTAACGGCCGTGCAGCTGCAAAGGCGGTCATTGACGATTTAGCTAAGAAGGAGGCCGCAAAATGAAAGTAAAAGGATTTCTCAAAGATGTAGGCGGCGCTTCACGTGTCACCAAAATGCGTAAAGAACTCATCGCTAAGGGTTCCCCGATCCCTCAGCCAAAGGATCCTATCCGTGAGCTCGCTGATGCTCTTCACCCTGGCAAGCAGGTATTTACTGTTACCGAGATAAGAGATGCATCCCCTACCGCAAAGACATACAGATTCTCACCTAAGAATGGTCATGTTCCAGTATTCCAGTGCGGACAGTATGCGAATTTCTATCTCACAATCGGTGAAAGCGTCCTGACAAGAGCTTATTCGATCTCATCGGCTCCTTATGAAGCAAGACTCAAAGACCCGTACTTCGAGGTAACTATCAGAAGCAATGTTCCTTATCTTGTTCCTGACTGGTTCCTGGAAAATGTAGAAGTAGGCTCAGAGATAACAGCAGCACTGCCATTCGGACAGTTCTATTATGAGCCTCTCCGCGATTCACGCAATGTCGTCGGTATCGCAGGCGGCTCCGGCATCACTCCTTTCGCATCGATGGCAAAAGAGATCGCTCACGGCAAGCTGGATATCGATCTTACGATCATGTACGGCTCTGTCAAGCATACTGACATCGTATGCGGTGATGAACTTCAGAAGGCTGCAGATGCCTGCCCTGACAAGATCCATCTTGTACATGTTATGTCAGATGATCCTGAATGGGACGGTGAGAAAGGCTTCCTGACCAGAGAGCTTATCGAGAAATACTCTCCGGAAGATCCTTCGTATTTCTTCTGCGGACCTCCGGTCATGTATTTTATGATCGAGAAGATCATGAAGGAAATGAATGTTCCGCTCCGCAGGTTCAGACACGATGCGGCAGCACAGCCTGGTGTAAAGCTGATCCCGGGATTCCCTATGGATCAGGTCGGCAAGAAGTATAAGATCACTGTTCTCCGCGGTATCCACGAAGATGTGATCGATGCAGCTGCAGATGAACCGGTAGCCGTTGCCCTCGAGCGAGCAGGTATCCCTATCGATACTCACTGCAGAGGCGGTGAATGCGGATATTGCCGTTCACAGCTCCTCGCAGGAGACATCTTCGTCTCCCCTATCAGCGACGGACGCCGTGCAATGGACAAAGAGTTCGGCTGGTTCCATGCCTGCTCAGCATACCCGACCTCAGACCTCAAAATCAAAATTCCTATCATCTGATGTGTCACAAGGGGAGCCGGAACGATCGAAGTTCCGGCTCCCTTTTTCATTGAAGTCACAAAGCAGCTTTGTTATTATTGGCATATGGATATAGATTATATAGTAGCGGATCCGACCGGTAATATTACAGTTCTTGTCAGATCACCATATTCAGCAGATGACCGCGACAAGATAATAAGTACAGCATTTGAACTGGAACCTGCCTGTGAGCAGGTCGGTTTTATTTCGTCTGTTAAGCCGGGACACATCAAGCTCGAGATGATGGGATATGAGTTCTGCGGTAACGCGTCCCTTTCTGCCGCTTCCTGGCAGGCATACAGCGACGGGCTTGATAGGGATGACGAAACAATGGTTCTGGTAGATTCCTCCGGCATCAGCGAGACCCTCAGAGTCTACCTCCGCCGTCTTGAAGATATCCGTCATTGTGATTCCGGAGATCTTTATCCTCATTTCACCGGCAGGATCATGATGCCGGTTCCGCATGTCAGCACTTTCAGAGATCATCCTGTCGTACATCTTGACGGGATTTCACATCTGATCGTCTCTGCTGAGGAATTCACCGATGCGCAGGCTGTGTCTCAGATAAAAGGCTTTGCTAATGATCTCGACGTTCCGGCACTCGGGATACTTCTTTGCAACATCAAGCCTGAAAACATCCGGGATCTTGATGCTTCAGTCGAGATGCGTCCTCTTGTTTATGTCAGAGATTCAGATACTCTGGTATGGGAACACGGATGTGCTACCGGCAGCACCGCGATCGGCTATTACCGCTATTTCATGCGCGGCATCAATGCAAGCAAAGGCGCTGATGCGGCAGGTTATGTGACTGATGTGCTCCAGCCGGGCGGACTTATTTCCATAAACATCAAAAATGGCCGGCCTGAACTGACCGGTCACGTGATACTCAGGAAGTATTGACAGTATTTGTCATATCATGCTCATTACTTCTGCTACATCATCGCGGATCAAAAGATCTGCACGGGAGTCGGCCGGGGTCGGCTCTTTATTTATTATAACAAGATTCTTCCCGCTGAAATATTCAATATAAGAGGCTGCAGGTTCGACCGAAAGTGAAGTTCCTGCGATTATCATTGTATCCGCACCGGATATCTCTCTGCATGCACCTATCCCGGTGTATTTATCAGGAATCTCCCCGTAGAGCACGACCCATGGTTTGATTATCCCACCGCATTTTGCACACCTTGGCACCCCGTCTGAATTCATGATCGTCACAAGCGGATAGAAAGAATCACAGTCTACGCAATAATTCTCATGAATGCTTCCGTGGAGTTCATATACCCTTTTGTTGCCTGCTATCTTGTGAAGCCCGTCGATATTCTGTGTGACTATCCCTCTCAGTTTGTCCATCTTCTCAAGTTCGTAAAGCTTGAGATGGGCAGCATTCGGTCTTGCGTCAGGATAGACCATGTAACGGCGGTAGAAATCATAGAATTCCTTAGTGTGCAGCGCAAAATAAGTAGCACTGAGGATCGTTTCTGCAGGAAGACCGTTGTACTTTCCGGCGTAAAGCCCATCCTCAGATCTAAAGTCAGGAATACCGCTCGCTGTCGATACCCCTGCTCCGCCGAAGAACACGATCCTGCGTGATCTTGCTATTATTTCCTTCAACTCGCTGTATTCAGACTTCATGATCATTTCCTGATTCTTTCTTGCAAAAAAGCGGGCGACCTGCCCGCTTGTATATTATTGTTTATTATTCTCCGAGATCAGATCTGACTACCTTGCCCATGTTCCAAAGTTGTCCGACCTTGCGGGCTGCGCTTTCTCTGTCCTCTGCTCTTCTGTATTCAATAGGCGCAGTCTGCGAACCACAGTCTACACAGATCGCATACCAGCACCACCCTTCTTCCTCTTCGAGCAGGCCTGCTCCACCGCAGAAAGGGCAATCCTCCAGAACTACTTCTTTGAAAATATCCAAGTCCTTATCCTCCGATCATTGTTATCAATCTGTAATGATCCTTCTTACATCAAGGATCTTCCTGCCGCCGACACTTCCTATGCACACGCCTTTCCTTGTGCTGGAAGCATGGACCATCATTCCGTTACCTATGTACATTCCGAAGTGTCCCGGGAAGTACAGAATATCTCCCGGTCTGGCCTCACTGTATGGAACACTGATGCCCTCATTCTCAAGCGGATATGTAAGTTCAACACCGTAGAGTCTGTATATCGCGATAACGAAGCCCGAGCAATCGACACCCTTCGTCAGGTCTTTGCCGCCCCATACGTAGCGGAGTCCCAGATAGTCCTGTGCAGTTGCTATTATATCGTCACCGTTACTTGCCACAGGATAGCCCTCATAGGTCTCCCAGCTCTCTCCTTCAGGAAGGCCTCTGGTTCCCTTCGCAATGACAGCAGGCTTACCTTCGGACAGGATATCCATTGTTGTTTCTTTCGTTTCTTTCTTCTTGCCATTGACTGTCGTATAGGAAACGAAAACTTTCTTCTCTCCGTCAGTTCCCTCTTCGCGGACCTCTGACTGACCTGCAAACATCGTTTCGTCCTTCTCATAGATAGGATCCGGCTCATACGCCTTGGTCTCTGTCGCCGTGGAAACGATCTTGATCTCTGCATCGCTGTCTTCTGCAGACTCGAGGACTGCTTCTGCCGCCTTCCTGACAGAAACCGTTTCCTGCTTGCCCGATGCCTTCTCGATATGGATATCGGAGCTGACCGCAGCGATGTCGGTATTTTCTTCTGCCAGATAGCTGAAAAGCTTGTTCATAACTTCCTTCGCGGACTCATGGCTTCTGACATAACAAATCACCTTATCGTCATTCGCTATGGCGTAAGGTGTGAGTGTTGCGACATGAGCAGCTCCCAGAATTATATCGGTTATCAGAAGTGCTGAAATGATAAATCCAAGAGCCAGCCTTCTGACTGTCTTCTTGCTTGTCTTATTCTTATTGAAAAATTGTTTTACCCTCAGCATGGGTCTATTATACATGAACGGGACCCGTTATGTCACCCTTTTGTGCTTTAAGCCTCGCAATGATCTCAAGATCAGACGGCAGCCAGTCTACTGAATCGATATTATCCCGGTCAAGCCACTTTGCCGCCTCATGTTCGACAAGGGTCAGATTATCTGACACCAGCGAACACAGATAGCATCTCATGCTGACATGGAACTCCGGATAATCGTATTCTACGGTATCGAAGAGCTCACCTACTTCAATCTCTGCCTCAAGCTCTTCCCTGATCTCCCTTACGAGAGCCTCTTCCGGTGTTTCGCCTGGCTCGATTTTTCCGCCCGGGAATTCCCACTTGTGCTGATAATTGCCGTACCCACGCTGAGTCGCGAAGATACGGCCGTTATTACATATTATTGCTGCAACTACATTGATTCTTTTCATTTCTGTTATTAACTGTCTTTGAGAATTTCGTCATCACCTAGCTTGTTGAACGGTACGAGGTCAGCATGGACTTTTGCAAGTGCTTTCGCAACTTCTACATCTGTATTACCGGCAAGAGCAGGTTTGACTTCATGTTTATATCCTATCGTCCTCATATAAGCATTCCAGCGGTTATGCTCGATCTTACGTCTGAGAATACATTTGCTGCATCGGCACTCCCAACGTTTTTCAGGGTCATCAGGATACTTTTCACACTTATACTCGTCGCGGAACCTCAGCCCCTTCTCGAACTTAACAGTATCGTCTATCGCATTTTGATTTTCTGAGAAAGCAGTCTGGTCTTTGATCGCTCCGCTGCGATTCTGTTCGTCAGGTTTCTCAGGAGGTATGCAGATAGCGTTCCGCAGATAGATCGCTTTGGACATAGATGAAAGCCTGTTATACTCACGCTGCTCGTAAGAGATCAGCTTGGAGCGGAAATCAGAGTTTTTCTCGTGTACACTCGACCATTTGATATGCTGGATAAAGCCCTGTCTGTCGTTTTCGGTATTGCGGAAGTTGTCATATTTGTAAATATCGCTCCGTTTGCCGATGAAAGTGATCCCATACGGGTCCTTCTTGTAAGTCGACAAAACTATCGCAGATCGCCCATCTCCGCCATTCAGACCGGCAAGTATATTCTGGTCATCAGTGCAGACTGCATAGATCTCAGGCAGAAGAACCGCTCTGGTAAAGGCCGTCCTGACTTTGAGAGCGGTCTCGATAGTAGTAACATCGTTCTGAGTATCTATAATGACTGCGGCAGTAGACTTGATCCTGGCCCATTTACGTGCCTGTTCTTTTCTCTTTTCTTCAAGTCTCTTCTTCTCTGCTTCGCTCAGAGTCTCGTCCGGTTCAGGATCCTTCTGCTCGGTTCCATATGGAGACTTGTTGTACATTTCTTCAAATTCATCTATTTCGAAGAATTCTATATCGTAGTAAGCATCTCCGTCAGCACACTTTTTGTTGGTGCATATGATATCCGGACACTCCTGCTCGAGCAAATATCTGATGTCTGCAGGCCAGCTTTCTGATTCGTCCTGAACTGTCTCAAGCTTGCTGCGGTCAGTATATACAATATTGAGTTTCAGTTTGAACTTGTCAGACTGGCAATACCAGAGTAAAGTTCTGACTATAGTGAAAGCAAAGTGAGTATTTGCGATCACAAGAACAGACAGGATCTTATCCGGATCGGCCTGCCCATTGAAAGCTTCTTTCAGGAAATTCATCTCCGGGATTTCTCTCCAGGCGACTTCAAGTTCAGGATCAAAACGTCTGAATTTAATGACCCTCCCGTCACTGATACGGTTCTTCATCTGAACATATGTCAGATCATTTTTCCTTCCATCTGTGGTGAAGCGTTCGTCCTTGATAGACGCACCTATCGAATCGAGAATGACCGCATTGCTTTCATGAACAGCGCGGACGAAAATAGAGGTCTGTTCCCTGTCTTCATTTCTTCGGAAAAGCTTTTCTGCTTGCATGACATTCTCTTCCTCGTCATGTCCTATGATGAAATATTCAGTCAGGGCATTTCGCTCTCTGATCTCCAGCTCGGAAATATCCGTGCGCAGGAAAACAGCATTGATCTTCTTCGCTTTTTCTTTCAGTTCAAAATTGGACTCGTCGTCTTCGGGATAAACATCCGTAAATACGACCCCGGCTTTTTTGTTCTTTCTTATGATGTCCTCTGCAAGACAGATACTATCGTCGTTGAGTTCAGACATGATCGCGAGATCATGGCCCCCTATCGACATTTTGAACAGTCTGTATCTCGAGCGTATTTCATTGAACATCGAAAGGATCGCTGAGAAAGTGAGTACAGGAGCCATAATGTTCAGCAGCAGTCCGATGATCGAAGCATGCGGAGATATCTCAGCTCCGTTACGGATGAAATCCGCCCACTCTCCGTCAAGTACGAATGTACGAAGTGCTCCTTGTATACACTGCATCAGAGTGATTACTGTGATCTTGATGTTGTCTTCCTGATAAGTCTCCAGATAGTCTGCATGGACAAACGGGTAATAGACCAGAACGAGTGCAACAAAAACAGCACTGCTCAAAATAACCAGTGAATACCGGAATGCCCAGGTCTTACGCTGCTGACGTCCTATAATATTCACAAGACCAGCTGCTGCAACTATTGTCAGAGAGAGCCAGGAAAAATCATACATGTCACTGTTCGCCTTTCATTCTCATGAAAAAGAAGCTTCACTTTTTATAGTGAAGCATTCATTTCGATTATTTTGTTATATTGTATCCCATTTTGACGATAAGTTTCAATGTCTCAAATGCTGTATTGCGGTCGTAGTCTTTTTCACTCTCCGGCAGATCCTCATATGGTACCAGCAAAGGGGTTTCCTTCTTCTCAGAATCTTTTACAGGGCCGTACTTCCAGCCTTCTTTGATCCTGCTTGCCGCCCATACATCGTGAACATTTTGGGCTATCAATTCAGTCAGCTCAAGCAAGTCCTCCGGCAGTACAACATCGCTTAAATCTATCGGTTTTGGATCATACATAATAATAATTCCTCCTTGGTATTCTTCGTTTGGATCCGTTCCTTACAAAACGAATATACCATTTTGTTCAGAGTCTTATTGTCAGGGGGGAGCCCTGCAGACTATACTGACGCAGCGACCTTGCTGTCTTTGCGCTTCTCTTCTTCTTTGAGTTTATCGTACGGGACGAGATCATGATGCATATGTGCAAGGTCGTTCCTTACAGGATTATATACATAACCTTCAGATCTCATATACGCGTTCCAGCGGCGGTGCTCCAGAGACTCAAGTTCATAGCGCTCCTTGTCAGTCATCTCTTCCTGCGTCTTCAATGCCCCGGCGATTTTGCAGTGTTCCTTGACTTTGGAGTGCATCGTGACAGCGATCGATGACTTGTAGTTATATTCATATTGCCAAAAGTCCTCTTCTCCGCCCCACTTGCAATGTCTTCTGAGGGCCTCCTCTTCCAGTTCTTTGTTGATGATCGAGCCACTGGAATACATATCACCGACTGAGCCAATGAACCGGATCCTGTATGGCTGTCCCTTGAAGTTATGGATATTCATAAGACTCTCATTGATGATCGACTCTTTGCAGATAGTAGTGATATCCGGATCAAGTCCTGCCCTCTCACAAATAGTGCGGATCATTACTGCAGTCGCGATATTGTCCCTGTCACTTCCCTGCGAAACGAAGACAAAAGTAGGCTTGAACGCTAAAATGTTTTGCGCAAACTCTTCTGTCCGGACATTCGCGCCTGAGTGGATCTTGATATCGTAAAAAGCCTCTCCTCCCGGAATGAATTTGCCGTTGTGAACTTCATCAAGAAGCTCCGGGCATTTTGCTTTAAGCTCGGACTCCTTGTCCGGGTCAGGGTCATATGCTGACATATAGAATTTGTAGCCGTCCATCTGGCAGAACCATGTCAGTGTCCTGAACATTTCCTCGCCGTATGAGTCAAGGCCTACTACCGCTGCACGGATCTCTTTGTCAGCATCTCCGTTTGCGGCGGCATGGTCAAACAGGATCTCGCCCTCTTCATAAAGGTATCCGTTGATAAGAGCATGGTTTTCATTGATCCTTCTGGCTTTGATCTTGCCTTTGTCGATATCCGAGATAAGCAGCTCACTTTCTATAGTAGAAGAAAAAATATAGATGTGAGTATTGTCACGTTCTCTGAATTTGTTGATCAGATTGACTGACTGGCGTATATTCTCTGTTTCATCCTTACCTATCAGATACAGAGAAAGGCTGCGGTTATCTCTGACCGAGAAATTGATAGTCTCTATGTCGGATCGGAACGAGATAGCTTTGAGTCCGCGTGCCCGCGCAGCAAGCTCCGAATGCTCCTCAGTGTCATTTTCATATACATCTGTGAAAACGATCTTGCAGTTGCTCTGCTCTTTCTTGATGCTTTCGGCAAGTGCAAGCGCTCTGTCATTCAACTCTGAGAAAACATATGTGTTCCGTCCTTTCGCGCACCACAGCACAATGTGAGCATACATATTCCTGAGAAGTGACAGGATCAGTCCGAAAGTCAGTATAGGCGCTGCAACAAATAAGATCGCCGCAAGAAGCGAATACCACACCCCGATGCCCGAATTCGATGTTACATGATCCCTGATGATATCAAACTCACCGTCTACAATGAACAGCCTGATTGCATTGTGGATCGAAAGCAGGATCGTTTTGACTGCAGAAAGACTGTCCGTTTCGAACAGATCTGCATATACCGGAATGAATGTCATGATACTCGCAGCAAAAACACCTCCGGTCGCCACATAAATAGGTTTGACAGCCGTAGATTTCTGGCGGTTATATACATTAACAGTCTTGATCACAGTTATAAGTAATATAACCAGAGCACAAACAAAACAAAACTCAATAATCATTATTATTCTCCGGTGATTTATCTGTTATACGGAGTTTTTGAAACTTCAGGGTACATATCGTGATTCCAGACACGGTATGGATCAAGGAAAGAGTCAGGTATCAAATAATATTCTTTCCTGTTACCGCATCCGTCATTCCATGTGACATCAAGGTGATACCATTTGCCGTCAATTTTGACAAGATTCCACGCATGACCTCCGGCATTTATTACATCGCCTATAACGATCTTGCAGTCTATACCGATATCATCGCAGATCATCTTCACGAATCTCGAGTATCCATCGCAAACGCATTCATACTCGAAGAGCGCTCCATAAGCAGTATGGCTCTGGTCAGGATATGGTTCCGGCGAATAATACTCAGTATAATCGCATACAAACTCATTTACCGCGTTTATTTTCTGTTCATCAGACATACCGGCGACATTGAGTTTGGCTGCTACTTCAGCATCCTCCTTTTCTGCGGTCATTTCTTTAATTCTCTTGATCTCATCGATGTCTCTTGTATAATCGACATGCAGATTCCACAAATTATAGTCTTCATGTTCAGAAGTTGTATATGAATACCACTTAGGGAAAATCCCATCCTCTCCTGTCATGTATCTGCATTCGATATCAAGAGCTTGGAAAATAGTATCAAAGGTAACGTCTTTAGCAGGGGTGATCGTCACGTCAGTATCAACGGCCTTGTACATAGCAAAGATCTGATTTTTCCAGTCAGGATCCGGTCCTTCCGGCTTCTTGTCATCGTCCTGCTGGTCGTCCTTCTTCTGATCATCATCCTGCTGGTCGTCGTCCTTCTTCTGATCATCATCCTGCTGATCGTCGTCCTTCTTCTGATCGTCGTCTTGCTGATCGTCGTCATCCTCATCTTCCTTGAGGTGATCAAGACCATTAGCGTATTTCAGGATCATATAGTCGAGTTCAGCTTCAATAGTCGGTCTTCCGCCTAATCCGGCGTAGCGGTCTTCATCATCATGCTCATGGATGATTTTGTCGATGGTGTTATCGGTGCCTCTTCCAAACATGATACAGAACACCAAAACCGCAGCACTTACTATCACAAGTGCTGCGATATAAAGTATTGAACCTTTTTTGGAATTTCTAAGCTTCATGTTTTGTTATCACATACCGGCTATTTGCTTTGCCCACTGCATCGCAACATCAAATGCGTTTTCTGTCTCTTTCTTCATGTCCATACGCTTCTTCATTTCGAAATAGCCTACTGAATATGAGAATTCTGTGCCATCAGGTAACGTCGAAGTAATAAGACCGAGTTCAAGTGCACGCTCAAGATACTCAGCATATGCTTCCTGATGCTCAAGACGTGCCATTTCGATTTCGACCCACATTGCCTGTCCTTCCGCAAGGTCTCTGTCGTTAAGAGCTTTCCTAGGGAAATTCTGATGCTGCCAAGCATGCACAAGCTCATGTACAAGTGTAGAAAATTCATAAGCTCTCGGAACCGCCTTAAGGATCCAAAGCTCATGTCTCTTGAAGTTATAGAATCCGAGAACACTGCTGCTGCCGGTTCTGCGTATGATTTCCTGCGCATTCTTGAATCCGACATGCCTGATATCCCATGGCTGTTTGCCGTTCGTGCCAAGACCATAATGGCTCTTGAGCTTGCTGGTCGCATCCATGAAGATCTCTTTCAGTTCAGCCTGTGATGTTACAAGCTGATTTCTGCACTCTACGCACATTATTCTTCCGTCATCAGTCTTTACAGCTTCAACTCCAAGCGGTCTGCCGCAATACTGACATACGTCAGTTGTAATATCCATAAAGTCGAATACATCACTAACCGGTTCATTATTCAGTGTTCTTACGCTCTCAAGATATTTCAGTGTTCCTTCGATATCCAGAAGCGACGGATATTGCTCGAATCCAAAACTCAGATATTTCTCATCTGCTTCGAGCTCCCATTTCAGGTAACTGTAGAGTATGTCGAAAATGTTCTGGAGATTGACTTCATCGATGACTTCGCTCAGAAGACCTCTCTCGTTTGCAGATTTCTCGAACAGTACGATCTCAGGGAAATCACTTGAATGGAATCCCTCGATAGCGATGCAAGGAATGATGTCTGCTATAGGCTTCTCTTCTGCAGGAAGATTTTCAAGAAGTTCGTTCATCTTCTCAAATCTTACAGCACACGCTGCCATATCATTGAAGTTGTTCGGGAACAAAGTCTTGAACAGTTCATTTAGCATGAGAGCTAATGTAAGTTCTACTTTCTCCTTCGAGTCGCATACCTGGCCCAGCCTCAGGACTATGCCTCTCTTGTTATCACGCTTTACAGTGATCGGCTCGGCGAGATGGGTTTCAACGAATGTCTCCCTTCTTCCGAGATTCGGATCGTCAACAAACAGCTGATTTCCTTTCTTGAAGTTGTAATACCCTGAGATCTCCCACTCGATATCGGCAGTTATCTCTGAAAGCGAATAGTGCCCGGAATGCGTGATCGTGACACTTTCTTCGCTGCATCTTCCCGATCTGTACTCTGCGATCGAAACATAAGACCTGACATCCTGCGGAGTAGTTCTTTCGATCAGAATCTCTCCGTTCGGCTTGATTTTCTTGATGACTGCAAGCTCACCGTCGAAGCAATGCATCTGCTTAGGCAGATAATAATTATAAATATCCTCAATATCTATAGGAAGAACTGTCAAATCATCCCCTGTTCCGAATCTTATCTTTGCGTAGTTCGTTTTATTCAGAACAAAATCATAGACTTTTGCATTAGTAAGTCTGATCGTATAGAAGTTGACATATTTAGGATCATTATTATCATTAGAGAATTCAATATCCTGAGTAAAGGTGAAGCATCCGTAAGCTCCATCTTTGATCAGCTTATCCGGGCATACATCACTAAGAAGTGCCTCGAGACATTCCTCTATCTGGTCGCTCGTAAAGTGCGTCCCGTTAAAGCTGTTATATGCTTCAATAAGATAGTCGCTGCGCATTCCTCTGTACAATCTGAGGAGAAGCAGTTCATTCGACCTGTGTACATCCTCACCCTTTGACGGTATGATCTGCTTGATGATCGAAGGTGTATGAACAAGCGTTGCCAGATTATCTGCCAGATATCCACGCAGCATATAGGTATCGCTGACAATTGTGATAAGTGTATTCTTGTTAAGAGCATAATTGCTCCAGGCTTTCGCAACAGTCAGCAAATTGTTGTCCACATCATATTCGATGATGAATTTCAGTTCATTCTTCTCATCTACAGTGTTGAGGCCTCTGTCCCTGAGACCTTTTCGGTAGTTCTCTGATGCATTATAAGTGACGATATCATTCATATTGATCGCAGAAGTCCTCAGGAACTTCTGTCTGATCTCATCCATATTCTGCATCATCAGGTCTCTGTAGGTGACAAACGGAATAGTTCCATCGACCCACATTCCGATGCTTCTGACTCCGAG
The DNA here is from genome assembly GCA_017403955.1 of Mogibacterium sp. Lineage (GTDB taxonomy): Bacteria > Bacillota > Clostridia > Peptostreptococcales > Anaerovoracaceae > Crickella. The sequence continues at coordinate 243,349 of JAFRDH010000007.1, read as the reverse complement.
TCTTGCTGCTTCAAGCGAAATAAGTGAAGCATTGCCTATGTAAGGCTGTATCCCGATCCTGGTCTGCGGCTGGTTGAAAGATTCATTCTTCCAGATCATGCAGTAGAAGTCAGCCTTTGCCGTCGAGCTCTTGAAGGACTTAAGGTCATGTCCGACGATATGTTCAAGTCCTTCTTCGAGGTTACGGTTATCCTCATTGCAAATAAATATGTACTGAAGTTCACGGTCCTTGATTTCTCCGGTGATCTTCATGTACGACATACGCTGTGCAACCTCAGCAGAAACGAATGAACCGCTCGGATCATCTACTATTACGCATCCGATCTGAGATGTGAATTCTTGGTTTCCTATGAGATCAAGCTTGTCTATAGAGCAAACTACTATGTCTGCAGTTATTGCCCAGTTGTCCTCTATTGTTCCGATCTTCCATACAGGATCCAGATCGTTGATGCGGGACAATCTGTCATATAATTCTTCTCTGATTCTCTCAACTCTGGACTTATATGAAGTTACTATGAGTGCTTTGCCGCCCGAAGAGAGTCTGTAGTTAAGGAAACCTGCAACATAGAGCAGGATCTCGCCATAGATTGAGTCTGCGACGATGATGCTGTCTCCGTTTACGAGACTGAGAGTTGCTTCTGTATAGTTGTTTTCGGATAAAGTATCAGTATTATATTTGATGCTCTTGATTATGCTGTTGTAAGCGTTAGCGTTCTTGCTCCTCTTGACCATCTGTTCTCCGACATCATTTGGTCCGGCTTGCTGAACAGATGCCTTCTCAACAAGGCATTTACCATTATTGGCGATCATATCGCCATACTTCAGCTGGAAATGTCTGATGAGCATTTCATAATTTCCGATTCTTGTAAGTCCGACTTCGTCAATGTCAAAGTCCATATTGAAATCAGACACATCGTCAAATCTGCTGATTCCGTCAAGGAAATAAAACATTTCAGCGATAGGAACATACGCAGCACTCAGAATGATAATGAAATATTTCAGTGCAACAAGAAGTTTTTCCGGAGCCTTTTCGATCCCGGAATACAGCATCAGACATGCAAACATCAGCCACACTATGAACAGAACAAGTATTACTTTGCGTGCAGAATTGAGCCATTTAGCAGTAAGGATGTGTTCATTCCTGATATATGGCCAGCCTTCACCATCTTCAAGTTCATAGTATCTGTTGGTGAATTTAGCCATTTCATTGTCAAATGACGAACCGCCGTAACCCTTATTATGAGATTTTACGGAACGGACTATCCCTATCACGATCAGCGCGCCGATCATATAGATGATATTCCCGATCAAAGTTATTACCAGCATGAACGCAGGGCTGTAGCTTTTTGCAGGAACACCCTCAAGAACAATGTCGGTGACAAACTTTAAGGACATCAAGGCATCGACTCCACCGAGAATGAAAATGAACGCGGCAGATGCTGCAATAGAATATATTACAGATGCAGCAACAAAAGGTGCCTGCAGGAATCTGTATATATTGCTGAAATTCAATTTACCAAGGCAGAAAACCAGCAATGCGTATATTGCCAGTAATACTATTACCATAGCAACAAATCTAATCATAATATCATCCTTCCGGTTTAATAACCTGCAAGTCAGGCCGCATCAACAACCTTATCTATCCAGTAGATCCGGTTATCAGTCACATCCTTATCTTTTTTGAGCTCCGTCCGGTCAGTCTGCAATATGTAGCCACATTCCTCATCATAGTAATTAGCTATGAATGAATCGAAGTACTTCATGACACGATCGAAATTATTCAGAGCATTCTTGTGATAATCCAGTCTCTGATGATCTTCCAGTTTAACAGCTATCGCTTCCTGGCATGCGTCATATTTCTGCTGTGCGTTCCATATCGCTATCATAGAATTGACGCCGTCATGGAACAGTCTCTGCCTGTCCTGAATTCCGTCGAAGTATCTCCTGACCTGATCCTGAAGTTTCCTGGCTTCTCTTCTGAAAGAAGTGTCAAGAGCGATTGAAGCTACAGGTTTTGCGAGGAGGACTGCAAGAAGCAGTACTCCGATGCAGATCAGCGGCATGAAGTTCCCTTCGAGCAAGCCGGCATATATATAAGTCTGGCTGATCGAATAAGGAACGATTATCATGATAAAAATGAACAACAGGATTCCGGCAAAGCTGACTTTACTGCCGCTCGTCTTAGCGGTATTCAATTTCTTCAGACATCTGCCGACTTTATTGAACTGATTTGTGATGTCAACTATAGTCGCAAATGTATTATCGCCCTTATCTCTTTCTCTGTATGCGTGATCATTGGCTGCTTCGATCTCTTTCTCTATTTCAGCTAATGCCACATTATCATTTTCATATGAAACAGTTCTCTCGGAAATGGCTTCATTCTTGTTCTTATGGAATTCTTTATTGACTTCCTTGCCATAATCTTTGAGTTTTTCTTCATAAGACGAGATATCATTGAGAAGCTCTTCGAAATCTTTGTCCCAGTTCTCCTTATTTCTGAAACCCATGACTTTGCTCAATGTGTTATTGATCGCTTCATCATTTCCTATCAGCTTCTCAGATGTCAGCTCAGAAATCGGTCTTATTTCACGGTACGTAAACTCAACGAGTGGTTCATCGGTTTTCTTCTCCAGCTTCTTTATCTGATTATCGATTCTTTCATCGAACCTTTTTAATTTAAGCGCTTCAGCAACAGGATCGAATTCCTGTTCATATCTTCTGAAATCTCTATCTATCTCAGAAATATCAGACTTGTCTACGGAGTTCACCAGGAAAGTAACAAGTTTCATCTGCGACAGACGTTTTGCTGCCTGATCAGCAGGATCAACTTTAATAATGAGAGTATCTATCCTGTTGATTTTCTTCACAAACTTCTCTTTGAAATCCGTTTTGACAATTTTGGTAAAAGAATAGACCGCTGTTCCGTCAGCTTCCTTTTTGTCTGAAAGCTCTTTGAAATGATCAAGCGAATTCATGATGAACTGGCAATAAGCCGATCCGCAGACATTCTCATCGAAAACATCTTCAAGCTCTTCATCAAATCCGGAGCCATCATAAAGGTTTCCGATTCCTCTGAGCTGTTCTTCCGTAACAACAGGGTGAGCAATAGCATCCCAGCTTTTGCTCACAACGCCATCTTCCAGATAGCCGGTCTCCAGAAGCTTCGTATCTACTGTGTCCCGCCTTCCATCGATCTGCATTATGATATTCTCATCATAATCAACGATGATCAGATATACTTTCTTGATTTTTTTCTGTATTTCCTCAGGAATGGAGGAATAAACATATGATTTCTGGAACAATGTCCACCACAGAAGATCTGTCTGATCAGCCCATTTTCTGCTCGTGCAAATATAAAGGTAATTGCTGTCAGCTTCGAAAACATTCCTATCGATATGTTTTCCGATAACTGTTACCTTGTCCTTCAGTTCCGAGAAATCCTCGATATCATAAAAGCTTAGCCGCTTAGTGCTGATGCTCTCGTGAAAATACATTCGGAAATGCGATTTATCAATCGCATTTCCGACATTGATTATGAAAGAATAATTAGCCATGATTAGTCTGTTCCTTCACATTGATTCACTATTGCTTGTTATTGCAGATCAAGATACTGGATAGTTTCAGGCTTTGTTTTAGCAATGATAGCGCCCATTACGTCTCCAAACAGTTTCTCTGTCTGACCGATTATTCCTGTAGAGCAGTTCTCGCAGTAATCCATGATATATTCAGAAAGCATATCATAAGCGTTTCTGTACCATTCATCTCCGAGAATTCTCTTGAGCTCTGCAAACATATCGAAAATCGTAGTCAGATGCTGATGGTCGACCATTGTCTCTGTTACTTCCGGAATACTTGTCAGTACCTCAACGATAGAGTGGTTAAGAATGTTCTTGTCTATATCTGTTTCATTCTCACGGTCTTCAGTAAAGTCTGCTTCCATTTCCTCCACGATTTTGTTCTTGAGCAAAGTATTATTAGGCATGCTGTTGAACAATCCGATGAGCGTAGCCGGTGCAAGTTTACCATCGATAAGAATTTGTTCTTTCAGGCCGAAAGCATTTGTCTTCCATCTGAGTACGCCTGCATATCCCTCAAAGTCCGCCTGTCCTGAAGACAGAATACCTGCAGTAGCAAGGATATCATTGAATCTGTTCCTTCTCTCTATAGCAGGATCGATATCCGGCAGGTACGACTCTTTGTGCCAGCGTTTGTCGATATGCGGTGAGAATGCAGTGTCGACTTTATCTGTTCTGTATAACTTCTTTCTGTCATCCATAAGTACATCTTGTATCTTGGAATCGTACAGTCTGAATGCTTCACTCTGTCTGTTATATGAATTCAGATTGTGAGCTTGTGCGCAGTACAGGATCCTGTAGCAAATCATCTGATTGACAGTAAACGAGTGATCCTGTACGACCTGATCATTTTTGAGGTTCAGGAGATTGCGGACATAGCCATCGGAAACTCCGTACGATGCGATATCCGGATTGATTCCCCAATATGATTCTGTATGAGGTCTAGGAATATTCGTTGTAACATACGGGCCGGCCTTAAGAGCAACATCCTCCAGAAGTATCTTCTTGAGTTCTTTCTCCTGATCCTGCGTAAGATCGAATGATTCAACTGATGAAACAGCATTGCCGAGGTCGTATGCTACTGCCTCAAGGTCATTGTTATACTCTTTCATGAGACCATCGCAGAGAACCTCAAATCTGAGAGCATTGATGATGCCTTTGTCGAAATAGTCGGTGAGTTTATGTGAAACATCCATCTTGATCTCCGGAAGGATCTTTCTCGCAAACAGTCTTCTCACATTATCCTGCAGACGAGTGTCAAGTGATCTCATAACTGTCGTATTTGCAGAATAAGATCTTGAAACATAATCTGCAAAGAATCCATAGAGCGATTCTGAGAATGTTTCTTTTGTCTGCTTGGAGAGATCTTCTGTTGACGAGGTTTCTTTCACTATTTCGTAAGCAGCCTTCTTGTGATGCCCTCTTGCAAATACATATCTGGTAACACGTTCATTGTCCTCGTTATGCTTCGTTTCCAGATCCAGTACTTCATTCGTAATATCCTTAGTGATCGCAGGAAGAGAATCGAAGAGGAATGTATATGTTTTGAGGAGTGAGTCAAGCTTGCTCAGAATATCCTCAAATACTCTGCGCTTGTAAGCAGCCAGCTGGTATTTCTGGATCGTAGCAACCTGCTTGTTGATTGAATTAGCAAATAATTCTGCGAATTCTTCAAGGGAATTTGCTTTTTTCTTATTGCGCCAGCTCTTAGCACCCATGCTCCTTATCAGTGCGTTTGCGACTTCATCTGCACTCTGAACGCCATCTTTGGTGGTATCGAAATCAATATCGTCAATGATAAACAGATCCTGTCCAAGCTTCTGTTCTGTTTCTCTGTCTGAACGAACCTCAGCCATCATATAGCTTCTGAGCTTCAGAAGAATGTATCTTGCGACTATAGGGTGTTTGTCTTTGATCAGATGAGCAATATTGTAGTCTTCCTTATTTAGTATCCAGAGAGGTGTAACTCCGCCTTCCTCAAGTCTCTCTGTTGAGAGGATCTTACTTGAGGTATTATATGCGAGTGACAAACTATTCTCTACTGCCTCGATGTACTTGGTGACATTAGAAAGGATATTGCCGACACCTTTATTAGTTACTATTTCTTCAGAAACCTGACTCTGGACTTTATATTTTTCACAGCTCAAGCGAGCGCTTTTGACCTTCTTTTCATCTTCTGAATCAGTTTTGATAAGATTCTGGATCTCTTTGAACGCATTATCAATAATACTGTTGGAGTCGCTGGTATCTCCCTTCTTAAGACCAGGGATCGCATTCGTAGTCTGTGCAGCCTCACTTGGCTTGGTTTTGATCACCTGCAGTTCATATGCAAGGCCTTTGAAGAACTGGTCATGGCTCTTCCTGTCAGTGTATTCTTCGAATTTTCTTACATAGAAATCTTCGAAGTCTTCTTCTTCATAATTCGAATCTTCAAGAGCTCTCTGCTTCATAGCTTTGCTTTCTCTCTTGAAGTCTTCATCGATCCTTCTCCAGTTATTGCCTATGCTGTCATTAGCACATCTGTTAGCACAATATTCAATTATGCCATCAAGAGGATATTCGATATTATAAGCACCGGCACCGCAGAAGCGGGACATTCCTTCGTTTTTGATTATTGTTCCGATAAGGTTGTCTTCAGAGCCTGCAGCGGTCGATCCGACCTGAGAAAGCTGAGCGAGAAGTACATTTACAGCCATTTCTTCATAATCTTCAGGCAGCGCTTTTCGCGAGAGGGTCTGCCCACTCATTCTGTGTTTTTCGATCATGAATACATAGTCATAAGGGATCGGATTAGTGCCTTTACCACCGACTGTTCTGGTTGGTTCATAGCACTCGAATCTTACCGGGATCCTTCTCTTGTCAGCATTCGCGAAACGATACATCGCATTGATTTCTTTGATGCAGGCATACGCATTAGCGAAAGTATCTCTTATCTTCTCTTCATTACCCTTCTGGTATGCAAGAGTAACACTAGGTCCTATGAAAAGAGCTCTTAACTTAACAGGTGTTGTCACACCGGTTTTAAGCATCATTTCTTTGATAAGATAAGGAAGCTGAAGCATTGCTCCGGCGCAGGTTCCTCCTGCAATCGATCCTACAACGATAATATTGATAGGAGTCTTCATATCTCCTCTGTATGATGCATAGACCTCATCAATTGTGCTTGCTATATCATCAAGCTTACCTGAATTCCTTGCAGCAAGCAGTGCAAGTCTTGACTTCTGCCTTACCTGACTTGCGCCCTCAAGCAACGAGCTGTCATTAAGAAGCGGAATATCCTGAAACCATTCATCCGAATCGATCCCGTTTTCTTTCAGAATGTCGCAGAACTCAGCTACAGTGAACTCATCACTTGTCTGCACATAAGCATCAATACCGCCCTGAATCGCTTCTGTCAGGTCATGGACATTTGTATCAAGTGCCATTGTCCTGATAAGCTTCTTATCTTCAGGCGGAAGCTTTCCTGATAAGCTCGAAATGATTCTGCCTCCGATTCCTCCTACTCCAAGTACCAATGTAGGTTGGTTTATCATAACTAATACCTCCTTAATCCAGCTGGTTGAAACTAAATTTTACGAAAATCGAATGTTGACACAATTGCGTTTTCAGTTCCCGCATTATCGATCGCAAGAAGCGGCATTCCCGTTGAGAATGGCATATTTTTATCTTTGCTTTCCTGCGGTCTTGTCATGCAAATGAAATCCGCAAGAGCATCGAGAACTGCATCGTTAAGTGTGGTACCGTCTGATGGACGGTTAAAGTAATTGAGCCAGTACTCATCATCGCCAAAATGATCCTCTCCCTGATCAGCAATATAGGTCTTGAGCCAATTACTTGAAATGTATATCTTATTCGGCTGCTGTGCATATATTCTCATGCCGTTGACAGTTGCTGTTCTGGCTCCGAATATTCTGAAGAAGTCAGTGAAGAATCCGATCCTGACATCCTCATGATAGGTTACGTCGAAGTCCATTCCGTTATATTTGAGTCTTGCTGAATGGAAATAACCTTCAGGGAAGTGCGGTTTGAAGAACAGATATAACAGCAAAGCTATTATCGCAAGTATGATCAGTGTGATGATCACTCCTATAAGCGAATAGCGTTTGACTGTGAAGTTGCCTGTCGCACTTACGCCTTCATCGAGAGTAACCGTAACGCCGTATGTGCCCTTCGGAATTCTCGGGAATGCGAAAGCGTTGTTCAGGAATGAAGTTTTAGGATAAACGTGGAGTTTGCCGTCTTCCGATACATCATATCTGAAGCGCATCCCGGTCTTCTCTCCTTTTTCCTCATGTGAGATGCTTATCATTTCACTGCTGATCAATGACTCTACATCTGCCTTGGAAAGTGGTTCTCCGTCACCGGTAACAGTGAAATCAACACTTTTCTTGCCATGTATAGTGCCTCTTCTCATGACGCACTCATTGCCGTCTGCAATGATTCCATATACGACAGGTTCTTTAGCAGTGAATCTTTCTTTCGCAATAAGCGGGTCAAAGCCTTTGAGAATGGTTTTTGCTGTAATAAGGGTCTCACCGTTCTTGATCGTATAGTCTCTGTAAACAGGATCCTTCGGATCCAGTTCCTCACTGACAGCAGCAGTTCCGTTCTCATCGATGGTAAGCGACAGTCCTTCGAACATGCCTTCCGGCAATGTCGTGATATCGATCGCCTCATCTGTTCCGATGATGGCAAGTTCCGCCTTGATATCGATTTTTTCGTTCTCACGCAAAGTAGATGTATCCTCAATGAGTTTGCCTTTTCTGAAGATGCTGATCCTTGTCTCAAGAGCAGCTTCATACATTACGACAATATCCTCTGGTGATACATCGCTGTCAAACGTTATAGTGTACTTTCCGGCAGGAATGTAATCGCCCTTCGGCTTTATAGTACCGAGGTTGCCGAAAAGCTTACTGCCTTCTTTCTTGAATTTATCGTCTCCCTTTGGAGTAGATACGCTAATGGATGAACTGGAAAGCTTGTCTCCGTCAACTACTGATGCTGATGAGACTTTTGCTTTGGAGTTCTGTGTCAGGACCTGGATGTTAAGAACCGGAACAGGAGAATTGACCGTGAGGGTCTTGCCTTCTACACTGTATTCAGAAGGGTCGAGCCTGCGTCTGCCGGTGATAGTATCCGCTATCTTGGACATGACATCAACAATGCCTTTGCCCTTGCAGCGCTCTACTTTGACATACTCGTTTTCACTTGGAAATGCAGGTTCTTTTTCCTTGTCTTTATTCTTCTTTTCTTCTTTGACCTTTTCAGACTTTATGTCTTCGATAGCCATGAAACGGACCTGGCATTCGGAGCCATTGGACATTGTTTTTCCGGCATAAGGTTTCAGAGCCTGGTCTATCGCAGACTGCCCTACTTCACTTTTCGGGTCTCCCGGTTTCTTCTCGAACCTTCCGTCGGCAATTATGATATACCAATACTGAGTAGTCGGATCGCTGTCCTTCACCGCGACCAGCTGATCACCGACGAACTTGATCTGGTCATAAGGAGTGTCTCCGTCTCCCTTATACTTCCTGATCGCATCAACAGTTTTCTGGCGGTTTGACGAGAAGTCCTTAAGAAGTCCTGCGCCATTGCTCTTCAGGATCTTGTTAGGGCTGCTCATGAATGTGAGGAGCAACTCGTCATCGTCATTGAGAAGACCTGTGAAAAGCTGGAAAGCATAGTTAGCGTAGAACCACTTTGATTTATAATTCCTATTCTGATCCACTCGCATCGAGCCGGAGTCATCGTATAGAATCGCTACGATTTTCTTTGGGCTGAGTGAATTGGTGCTCTCACTGTTCTTCTTACTGGTACCGTTATCATCGTCTGCAAAAGACAATGAAAAAGACCCGATTCCTATAAGAAAAATCAGTAAAAGCGCAATTACCCGTCTTAAATGCTTCATTTGCTCGTCCTTTCTTAGGTTTGCTCACTCATAGAAGCAAGCTGAATAACATAATAAGTATATCATGTTACTTGGTTAATTTGTTACCTTTTAGAGGCTCCGTTTCGTATGGCTTTTCAACGCTTTGTTTTTTCGCACTTTTCTTCTCAGCCTTCTTATCATGAGCCAGCTTCTTGTAAATCACCGGTCTTATTACAGATGACCATTCTTCATAACCCTGCGCATTGAAGTGAAGCCCGTCTTCTACGAACAGCTCTGTCCTCGGAGAGCCATCCTCGTTGTTCATCTTTTTCTCTGTATTGATGTAAGTGACCATCGGATTCCCTTTTGCATATTTCTTCACCATTACGTTGAGCATATGCATTTTGGTCCAGTATTTCTGTCTGTCCGGCTGCTGAGTCTGAGCGATATAGAAAATCCTGGTATCCGGGAGTTCCTGATTGATATACCTGAAAAACTTCAAAGTATTATAATAAGTCTCTACTGCAGAAGCCCCCTTGCCGATATCGTTAGTGCCGGCATAGAAGGCGACCGCTCTCGGTTTGAAAGCAGTTATCATTCTGTCAGCGTAGTACAGACAGTCCGGAACCTTTGCTCCGCCGAATCCGTGGTTGAGGACTTTGAGCTTGCTCATGTCCTCATCGAGGGTTTTCCATTTTCTGATGCTGGAACTTCCGTAGAAAATACAATCTACTTCCGGCAGTTCCCCATCATATCTTTTCTCTATCCTGGATATGCTGGATTCCCACTTCTCAGATGCCTTATGCTCCTTGATATCCACAGGATACTCGCCGCTGTAATCTACAGGCGGTACTGCCAGACATTGAGCATATACATGATTTATGGTATTGATCGCACATCCAGCTGCTATAATGCACCCTGCTATAGCAGCTATTCTTATTACACGCATTATCTTTTTACTCATCCGCACTGATTCCAAGAGCAGTTCTATCAATAACAAATGCTACAGGTGAATTGTTTTCTCCGTAGTGAGACATACCCGGATTATCTATGACATCTGTCAGATAAACACTGTCATTGGCTCCGATAACTTCCTCAAGATCTCCGCATCCCCATGAATCTGCAAGCGGGTAATTTGCACTGTCTCTGCCTTCGCAGACAACAATGACCTTTGCGTTAGCAGAAACATCGGTACTGTTATCATTATGTATCTCTACATCGTAATAGTCTTTGTTCCCGTTGACATGCTTGTCTTCAACAGTTCCGTAAGGGATCTCATAATCGCCAAGATCTACCTTATAAGCACCTTTCAGTTTGACTTTTCCTCTGTTGCGCTCAGTGCTTGACGGAACATGCATACGGCAATACATATATCCGGTCGAATGCGGTTTGATATATCCGTATGCCATGAACATATCAGTATTATCCTTGGTATTCGTGACCGCTTTGTCATTCTGATAGAACTTGAAGTCAACAGAATTGACCGCATAGTCATTCGAGTTGTTGATCTTTATCAGGAAATCGACTCCGGAACCGTCGATATCTCCGGCCTGGCTGAAGTTGATATCATAAGCACTTCTCTCAAGACCACTTGCAGATACTTTTTCAGCTACTGCAGGTGTCTGCTCTTCCTCGCCTTCTCCTTCTTCGTCTGTTTTTTCCTGATCGTCATCCTGAACTACCTCATCGTCCGGGTTCGGCTCACCTCCGTTGCCATCACCGCGGCTTCCGGCGATCAGTTTGATTCCGTAGACAATAAGGGCGATTGCAGCCAAAGCGATAAGAGCCATGATGATGACCTTTTTGAGATTATCGTCTATCTCTTTAGGTGGATCTTCTTCGATCTCTTCCGGCGGTTCTACAGGTTGTTCCACAGGCGGCTCTGGCTTTTCAGGCTTCTTCTCCTCCGGTGGCTGGTACAGGATATTGGTGTATGCTTTATTATCCTCGACCGGCTTGCTTTCGGAAGTATCCTTGGTTGTACTGTCACTCAAATAATCCTTGAGGAACTCTTCTACAGTCAAAGGCTGTTCTTTCTCCTGTGAAACGCTTCCGGCGACTATTGTGTCACCCTTCTTTGCATTGTCATCAATTACAGGTTCGAAGGCAGGCTTTTCCGGTTCAGCAGGCGTTTCCCCGATCGGTTTGAACGGATTCTCAGGCTCGTCTTCCGGAAAGAACGGATCAAGAACGATCGTGTCCTCAAATGGTTTTTCTGCTACAGGTTCTTCTTTTTCCGGTTCTTTCGGAACTTCATTTATCGGACTGAACGGATTCACACCCGGCTCCGTCTGATCGGGCTCATCGAGTTCCGGTGGCCTGATTTCAGGTTCGTCCTCCGGGAAAAACGGATCGAGGACGATCGTATCCTCAAATGGTTTTTCTGCTGCAGGTTCTTCTTTTTCCGGTTCTTCCGGTGCTTCATCTATCGGGCTGAAAGGATTCCCATCCGGCTCTGCAAGTTCAGGCTCTTCGATTTCCGGTGGTCTGATCTCAGGCTCCTCTTGTGTAAAAAATGGATCCAATACAACAGTGTCCTGAATTGGTTTTTCAGGTTCTATTGGTTTAAACGGATTCTCTTCGACTTTTGGCGGCTCTACGTCTACTTTGAGCTTATTACCGCATTGAGTGCAGAACGCGTTTGTATCCGGATTATAAGATCCGCACCTCGGGCATATCATTGGAGCTACCTCCTTCTGTCTACTATTTGACTACGGAAACTGTTCCGTCTGAGCTGACTGCTCTGAGGCAGTCAACATATACTTCTATGAAATCGTATCCGCCGTACATAGCCAGTCCGCGCGCTTTCTCCATTCCGTTCGGAAGCGGCTGGCCGGCTTTATAATGCTCAATTATCTGACCGCTAAGATCAAGAGTATGCACCTCATACGGCTTACCAAGATAGCACTTAGCTACATATCCTAAAAGTATACCATTTATCTCTACTTCAGGAAACTCCTGTCTGATTGCGTCTATTATAGCATCTACCTTTGCCTTGTTGTGAACATGCCCACCGGCATCCAGCTTATGGATCGCATCCATATAAGCTTTTGATCTTGGCTTTCTCAGCAATCTATCCATTGTCATCTGATCGAGCTTGCTTGTCTGCTTGTTCTGCGTGGCTGTAGCGTCAAGCAACGATGATGACTGCTGCTGTGGTTTATTTAAGTCCAGGATTCGTCTTGCCATTATTTGTTCCCTCCGGAAATCAAAGGAAGGTAGTAGTCCTCATTCTCGATGATCTTGAAAATAAATTCCGGTATTGAATTTGCTACTTTGACTTTTCCTGCGAAAACACTTTCTGAAGAACCGTTGAGCGGCACTGCAAAGAAGAGTGATTCGTTTGCTTCGAAAAATACAAAGTATTTCCTGTTGTAATCATCATAAAGCTCAATATCCGGGAATCCATCGAATTCTTCAGTATGAAGTCTGAAATTCGCGGCTGTAACAGGGTGCATCAGCAAATTAGAATTATAGCCTTGTGAAGGAATATTGCCGTACCCGTATTTGAGATAGAATTCTTTAAGACTCTTAGGGATAGTGAAACCAAGTTTTCTTTCTGATTCATCTATATCGCTCTGTCTTACTTTTATAAACTTAACCATGGCATTCTCCTTTGTCTTTTACTTGCTGAACACTTTGTTGATCGGTCCGCCCTCTCTATGTATACCATTTTGATGCTCTATCGTATTCTTTGCGGGGTGGATATTCCACCATTCATGCTCACCGTCATAACAATTCTCAATAATGTGGTGAGCGTCATACGCTCCGCCTGCCGGTTTGAGCTGTCTGCCGTTATAATACAGCGGCTCTTCGTATCGAGGCCATTCCTGTCCGGTATGTTCTTCCCAATCCTGAATCACTTCTTTCCTGCAATTATTGAATTCTGTACGATGAGCTTCGGTCGCTTCCTTGCCTATATATGAGTATTCGTTATTGTCCCATTTCTCGGTAACGATTTTGACCTGTTCATCATCCAGGCGTCTGCCTGTCTGCTCTTCTATATCTGCGAGATAACTGGCAAAGTCTTCATCCTCTGTCATTTCTCTGAACTCTGCTTCTCTGTCAGATAACTCCTCACTTTCGTCTGTGAATTCCTGACCCTGCTCAGGATCTTCTGTCTGTATCAGTTCAGAGAGCTTATCTTCGTAGTTCTCTTTTTCTAAATCATCAGTTTCTATATCATCAGTTGTTTCATTTGCTTTCAGGTCTTCAGCATCCGCAGGTTCTTCAGATTCCTGTTCGCAGGTCTCCTCAGCTCCGATGTCATCATAACTCTGACCGGAGTATTCTACTGAGCCATCTGACGGGTCAACGCTCTCAGCTGATCCGGATGTTCCGCAATCATCATAAGACTGCCCCGAATATTCTCCGGAACTGAACTCTGCCGTGGACTCGCCTCCTCCTGAACTTTCAGAACCTTCCGAAGTTCCGCAATCATCGTAGCTTTCTCCCGAATATTCTGAAGAATCCATTGAACCGGAAGAAGACTCATATGAGCCGGATGATGACTCGTATGAAGACGAACTCGAAGGTGAGTCGTATGAACTTGATGAAGACTCGAACGAGCCGGATGATGAGCCCGACGAGCCGCTTCCTGAGTAACTATCCATATCCCTTATCTCCACAAGAAGCGAATACCGCAAAAACCGGCATTCGCATCCTTCTCAAACACGATTATTGAATATTATTTATGGCTAAACAAGTACTCTTCTTGTTCTGGTTCCTTCTTTGCGTGATAATTTCTCATCACCGATCGGTCTTCCCGAAGCCGGAACAGCTCTTTCTCTGCCCCAGTCTCTGATCGCTTCGATCCTCTCAGGGCTGGTCTGCGAGAGCGGAACAACATTGTTGAATGCTGTGAAAATACTTGCTTCGGTAAGGCTGAAATTACTGTTTGCGATGACCCTGTACGCAAGATCACGTACTGTCGATTCAAGGTCAGCGCCCGTGAAGCCGTCTGTCATTTCGACGATTTTATCAGCAAACGGTCCGCCGAAATTCAGGCTGAGATATCTTCTGAAATACAGAGAGAGTATCTCGCGTCTCTCTTCTGCAGTCGGCAGATCCACGAAGAACAACTCATCGAATCTTCCGCGGCGCAGGAGCTCAGATGGCAGCATCGAGACATCATTTGCAGTCGCGACCACGAATACAGGCTTTTTGCACTCCTGGAGCCAGAACAGGAACTGTCCTACCATCCTTGTGGAAACGCCTCCGTCACCTGCGTTAGGACCTGCACCTGACAGGCCTTTCTCTATCTCATCTATCCACAGTATGCAAGGCGCGACACTCTCGGCTGTTGCAAGAGCGTTCTTGAGCTGGTTCTCCGACTGGCCGACATACATTCCCTGTACTGTAGCGAAATCGAGCCTGTAGAGAGGAAGCTTCCAGTTCGCGGAGATCGACTTCGCAGACAGTGACTTACCGCATCCCGGGACACCTACCAGGAGAATGCCTCTAGGCGGCTGAAGGCCTTTTGCTCTTAGCTCAGCCTTCTTCTCCGGTGTCATGAGTTCCTTCTTCTCATCAAGCCATTTGCGCAGTCCGGCGAGACCTCCAACGTCCTTGACGCTCTCATCGACATCGATTTTCTCAAGTCCGGAGATGTCTGTGAACAGGCGGTCTTTCGCCCTTCTTACTTCATCCATGTCTGACTTGAGGAGTTTCTTGCTGCCAAGCAAAGCGAGGATTACGTTCTCCGCTTCTATTCTGGTAGCGCCGTTCAGAGTAGCGGCGGCCTCACGGATATCATTCTCATCCCACTCACAAGTTTCCATAATGGAATAATTGTCACTGATGATGCTTTTGATGATCTCAAAAAGCTCATCTTCATCCGGCAGCCCGAGTTTTATCGTCATTCCCAGCCTCTGGAGATTAGACCAGATCGGGTTGTGGTTGAGCACTATAATAATGCTGCCTGTGTCTACTGCAAGATTGACAAGAGCCAGCATCTGCTTGGAATTATCGTTTTCGTCACTGACATCAGGAATATCCGTGAATACAAATGTCAGACCCGTTCTGTGTCTCAGCTGGTCTGTAATATAATCTACTGCTCCGTAAATGGATTTATCATCGTTTATTTTCTTCCCACCGGACAGCTCATACATGCCCTTTGTGAGCGAGTGCACATAGATCGAATTGTTCAGCTCTTCGCCGAGCTCTTCGAGAAGATCTAGTGCTCTTCCCGTCTCAACTGTGTTGATCGAAATAAACGGGATCCTTGCCACCAAATAACGCTTCAGCAGCTTTTTGCATTCTATTATATTGCTCATCTGTAACCTCTCCTACAATGAATTGACTCTGTTGTTTCTGATGATACTTGAAAGCTTTCCTGTCCTGTCTGCTTTTGCCGAGTCCTCAAGTGACTTCTGCATAGCATCTGCCTGTGCTCTGACAAGTCCGACATACTGAGCCCGGTCCTGTTCAGGTATTGCACGGATGTCAAGGACACGGGTCAGGAATCTCATTTCCTTCCTGAGTGCCAGAAGCGCCTGCACGATAGCGCGTTCCTGCCCTCCTGCACGCTGTATATCCAGCTGGAATTTGTCGCTGGCAGCGTTCATTCGTGAGTTAACAGCATCGATCAGTTTCTTTGAAAACCGCTCCGCGACTCCGGTCTGCCATTCGATAGTTCCTGCCTGCATCGCGGCAAGGACTGCGTCATCGTCAGTTTTATCTTTAAGAAGTGTCAGAACACTAGCCCATTCTGCATAAGTATGTGGTGCCCTTATCATATTCTTCTCCTTCTTCTGACAGGTTCATTAGGAGGAACGAGATCCCATCCGGGGAGTCCCTTTGCAAAAGCGCTTAATTCTTCTTCATTGTCTGCAGTATTTGCTGCAGGCAGTTTTGCTCCGCATGCCCCGCAGAAAAGAGAATTTGCCTCATTCAATGAGCCGCATTTAGGGCACTGGATCTTATTTCCTTCTGCCATTTGTTCTTCCCCTTTCTTTTACAAGCTTACTTTTCGTGTTGAACCCGGAAGCATATTGATATACTGCTCCGGTCTGATCCCGGCAAGGAAGTCGAGGACATCTTTGCTCTTACTGTCTTCTCCGGCAAATTCCGCTCTGAAATCAACTACTTCTGCGATGATCGCTCTGATTATCTGTATGCCATTGTTCCGTTTCAATTCATACTGGTTCTCAATACTCTGACGGTTGGCATCTACTCTTTTCTTCTTGGAGAAATGATTGAGTACCAGTCCTGCACCGGCAATAATAGCGATAAGGCCGAGGAATGTACTTCCCATCACCATCATCACGACACCGATGACTGCGATAGCTACGCCGCCAAACAGGCAGAATTGTTCAAACATGCTCAGCACACACTTTGCGAGCGCTGCTGCTTTCTCAGCATTCACAAGAGCATTGAACTGAGAAACGAGTTCTTCCTCGTTCGATCCGTCAGTTGTCACGCCATTGAAGGTGTCGACATTTATCTCGATCTGAGCAGGGATCTTGCTTCTGTTCTCGGCAACTACATCTTTATATGCATCTGTCACCCAATCCTTGGAGAGCGCGAACGCGAATTTCTGAGTCGATACACTTGCGTGCGAGCTCTCAGGTTTCATAGCTGCATCTGTGAGAAGCTGAGTGAAATCCTTGTGCTCTTCGAAAGCAGATTCTTCAACCATCATGTTCTGGCGGGCGCGTTTTTCATCGCCATTGAAATCTACGATAAACTGCTCGAATTTTTCTTTTTTCCTGAGCGGGAGTTCTTCGTCATCGAAATCCGTGACAAGGCTGTCAAGAATTTCATCAAGCTGCTCCTTCAGGCTTGCAGTCGACACAGTCTGGCTGAAAATTCCCTGGAGATAGCCGAGCATCTCTGCGTGAAGATAGGCACCTTCCAGAATATCTTCAAGAACCGGCCAGGTATGACTGTACTTCCTGAGGTATGGATATGAAGAAGCATCGATCGGCTTGCGTTTGAGTTTGATAGCATCTGACCATTGGGACTTCTGTTGTTCAGTAAAGCCCGGCTGTGATTCGAGATGTGTCATCCACTTGTCAAGTTGCTTGGAGATAACTCCTTCTGAATCATGTCCGAGCAGTCCGCTGGCGAAAGCATCGAGGATGATGATCGAGTTCCTGTCAAGATTCTCAGGATCCTGGTTTGCAAGGTAACGCTGCGTCCATCTCAGGCTTGCCCTCTTCCTGTCTGCCCTGCGGCAGATAAGCGCGAAGAAAAGTGATGTTTTCTCATCGTTTCTCCTGATACCTTCTTTGAGAGCTCTCTCCGCAAGTTCCGGCTGATCATTTATCCATGCTGCGAGAGCAACAAGGCAAGGAGCGAGCCAGTATCCCGGAGTGGTTATCATAAGCTCTTCGGTGAGGTTGCTGATAGTCTCTCTTCTTACGATCTCAAGATCATCCGCCTGAAGAATGCCTGTTGCAGATCTTCTTACCACATCATAATGTCCGTATTTATCCTTGAGTTCCTGCCTGATCTGCACAAGGCGTGTCTCAGCCTGCTGAAGTCTGTTGACTCTCTGCTGAGCAGTAACAAAGTCATGGAATTCAGCTGCAAGCGCACCGATCTCGTCATATACGACCTTGACATTATTATTAACAGATCCGACTTCCCGGTCGATCACATTCAGATCTTCATGTATGGCGTTGAGATTGCTCGCGATCTTAGTAAGATCGGCCTGCATTATCACTCTTTCGTCGGCCATTTACTTTCCTCCTGCATGTTTATTATAGAATTGTATATATCTTGTAATGTATGATCTCTGCATCTCGTCGCTGAGATCTTTGTCTTTCGAGAGAATATACCCTATGATACAAACTCTTTTGTAAAGCCCTGATTTGTCAAGGCCCTTCATCATCGGGGATCTCAGGAACATCTCCATATCTCCAGGAAGATAGTTTGCCTTCTTCCATTTTTCAAGAACCAGACTGCAGTTGATTTGAGAATCAATGTATCTTACAGCTCTGTCATAGTATTCGCATTTTGCCTTGCAATACTTGCATCCTGCTGCATGATCCGGACTGCGCATCTGCCTGTGGGATATTCTGGCAGCTCTAGCTCTGGATTCGTTGATCAGATCCGCTCTTGTCCCCTTATAATCGATCTTTACAAGAGGCAGCTTCACACACTTAGGCTTATTATCGCCCTCTGCATAAACAGCTGCATAACCTCTCTCGAGCGAGCTCAGGTAGTTGATCTGATTCTCATCCATGTTCATTGCACGACCCATCGTCTCTCTGTCATCAGCAGCGACTGTTCTGTGCAAGATCTTGAGGTTTGTGTTCTTGATCGTATCGGGAGCAAGCTTGGTCGGTATCTGATCTGAGATCATGATACCCTGCCCGTATGTTCTGATCTCTGCAAGCAGATTACAGAAGAACTCAACTGATTTGGCTCTTGTGTTGTTGCCTTCACTTATCTCCGGCACATTTTTGAGAAGTCTGTGCGCTTCCTCTACAACGAGGAGATGCGACAATTTTCTGGATGTGCCTGTCATCTGTGACTTTCTGTATTCGTACAGCTGTACCAGCAAGAGACCGATCACAAATGATTTGGTCTCATCATCACCGAGATCTTCGAGTTCCATCACTACAGGGCGGTTCAGAAGCTCAGAGATAGGTATCGAATACTGAGTGTTCAGCATCGCGCCTTTACCGCCGATCATCAGAGAATTGACTCTGGCGAGCAATGCAGTCTTGACGTTGGACTGGACCTCCTGATGATACCCCATATTATCTACGATCTCTTCGATCTTCGAATACAGATCTGACAGAGTAGGATAATCAGTAAGTCCGCATTTATTCGTATTCTCTATGATATCCCAGCCACGGTCCTTGTATACATCATACACTGCCTGCTCGAGAATATACGGAAGGGGTGGAAACAGATCAAACGCTGCCTTGAATGTCGACAGGAGATAGTCGATATGTGTCTGCAGTGATATCCCCGGCATAGCCTCGAACGGGTTGATCCTGTAAGGAACCGATGTGTTGGACTCGCCTCCGAGCGTGTATACGAGAAGATCTTCAAATCCCTTGACCTTTCTGAGTTCCCAATATTCACGTTTAGCAGACTCGATCACGAGGAAAGGCACCCTTTCTTCACGATTTTCCGGATCCCACAGTGCCCTGAGGATGGATTTGCACGTATTGGTCTTGCCTCCGCCGGTAATTCCGATAACAAGAGCATGTCTTGTGAGATCGTTTTTCTCAAGATAATATTTATTATTCACGGCAGCAGCATTTGCCCTTCCTGCAACAGTGATATCTCCGATCGGAAGCGGATGCGAAAGTCTTTCCGCGCTCCTGACAGAAACATCGAATTCGACATAGTCATCAACGTAATAACCCGGGAATTCTTTCGCAGGCAGCTGGCACATGACCGCGAGCTGATCGCTGTTCATAAGTGTCTGATATTTATAGATGAAAAGCCTCGGCGTTATTCCGGCTCTGTCAGTGTCCATGTCCCCCAGCGGATGCAGACGCTGCGACTTGGCAGGCTCTGCGATCATCAGCGGTTTGGTGATGACATCGTTGACATGTATGAAATCTATCGCCCTGATAGGGTCAGGTCTTGATTCTTCTCCGGAAAAAGCGGACTTGATGATGCTCTGGAGCCTGAGTGAGTCGCCCGCAGTATCGGCTGCATAGTAAGTGTTGACTCTCCACATTCCTCTTGAGATGCCTTCTCTGACAAAATTCTCGAGACATTCAAGATTGTCGAAATAATTCCTGCTGTGAAAATCCTGCCGCTGCGCCTGTATATTTCCCTGCGCTCCTCCGGAAATCGTCCGGTTGATCAAAGAGTAGGTCTCTTCCATCTCCTCAAGAAGCCTCTCATGCCCGTGGCTGACAGCCAGCGGATGGACACCTGCAGCTACTACGACATATGTAAAATTTCTGCCGAGCATTCCGCGGCAGATGTTTTCTATCTGATAATTGCGCTTATCCGCACCGGCCTTGTTTGTCGGAAGACCGGTTATCATTCCTCCATAAGCACAAGCACAAGAAGACAAAGGGTTTCCCTCTGTCTTCCTGATATCTATTCCGGGATATGCTGTTCTGTATGCGGAAGCATAGCTTGAAACCAGCATTTCCAGTGCTCCGATATAGATCTGTATCCCGTCTTTATTCCCTTTTATTACATAAACAAACGGAGCATTCTCTCTGACACAGCTGTTGAGAATGTCTCCCACAAGCGAAGTAACATTGAGATTTTCTTCTGTCTTCCAGAAATTCGTTACACCCGCGATCCGGAGAAACTGCATTTTGTTGCAGGATTCATAGCCTGATACTTCAAAATTGCCGTTCCTGATCTCATCGAGATCTTTTCTGCACAGGACATAGTTCTTCTGTGCAGAAGTATAGTTACCGTCTGAATACATAGTTCCACCTACCTTCGCCTGAATAACAGCAATCCGAGTATGCCGACTAAGATCTTAAGGATCAGCGGCAGATTGAGAATTATGAATATCAGTATGATAATGCTGATGATGCTGTTGAAGCTTACTGAAGTAGCCACATAGAAGATCAGAGCGATCAAAGCAAGTGTGACACACCAGATGGCGATCGGAGATGCGACTCTGTATGGTGTAACGACCGTTCCTGTCGCTTTGTTGAAGATCCTGTCAGCAACGATATTGTTCCTGGAATCACGGTGGCCGTATACTTCTACGTTATTGTTTTCAGCAATTGCGCCGGCATTCATTTTGCCGTAAACGATGACCTGATCACATGCATATCCCATTGCATTAACAGCGGTCCCTGAATAGTCCGGATAAACCTGGAACATCGTGATCTCATCATCAAGGCTGTATGGAACTCCTGCGAACAAAGTCCTGAAGATCTTCTGAAGCAGGAATGTCTTCTGTGTATCTACTACTATATTCTTGACGATCCCGGATGTAAGTCCCCCTGCTACTGATGAAGTCCCGTTTCCATGACCTGACGAAGTTGTCTGTGTTGTCAGGCTTTTGCCGCCTGAGCTGCCGGTCGCAGGTGCCTGACCCGGCGCGTAGATCGTTACCGGATCGTCATCCGCAGGAATGATCGGATTGCCGTAAGGATCCGTATCAATATCCGGTTCATTCGTATTGACAAGGATCCTGCGGCCTCTTCCCCTTCCCGGATAAGCCGTTCCGGTTTTGGCGGGTTTGCTCTCTCCTCCTGCATGATCAGATTTTGGCTCATCATCGAGCTGGACAGGAGGAAATGCCGGCTGGTTAAGCGCACAGATCCCACAGATATCTCCCGGTTTATCTACATCATATATGCCGCAAATCCTGCATTTACAAGCCATTTTGGACCTCTCTTTTCTTCTCTTCAATAATATTGCTCATAATACTGATTATTTATTGAAGCCATTGTACCATATACTGCCGGGCACTTTGGCATGGGGGGATTCAGTACATGGCCAATGTCACAGTTTGAGAACAAAGACTCCGTTCTGGATCCTGTCCGCGATGACCAGTATCGTAGAACCTTTTACGGCATCGAACGGAGGACTCCACACGGCCTTAGGCAGCACGCCTTTGTATTTACCATTGACGATCCCCTGAAGATCTCCGCGTGACGACAGTGAAACGATCTCGAACTCGACTTCCTTTCCGATCAGAGCTAAGGATGGAGTCTCTGCTCCGCTGCCGGATGTGCTGCTCCCGCCTTTAAGCAGCTGATCGATCGTGTTTTTCTCAAGATTCCTTATGCCTTCAAGTACAAGGATATCGTCGAACATCTGATCCTCGAACAATTTCTGTATCAGTTTATTAAGATCGTTTTCTTTGAATTCGTTTCCGCTGTGACAGCATTTGTTTCTCAGATCTCCAATGGCTTCCATACGTTTGCTGAGGTCCTTCCACCATTGCTTGTTTTTGGCGCCGAGGTGCAGCAGATCAGCAGATATCCTGGCCAGAATGTTGCTTCCGAATGAAATAGTATTCTGATAATTGCCGATAGTAGTCTTATCCAGCGGCGTGTCTTTGAACCTTTTGTTGGACGGGAACACTTTATGGCAGGCCAGATCATCGATCTTGAGGATGACCGGTGCAGCCAGGTCTTTAAGAATTCTCTCGAATGCTCTGCAGAACAAAATGCCTCTCGGAGACTCGGATACACTCATGTCGAGTCCGAATTTGTCGATGCACATCTGGATCAGATCATAGATCTGGATGCCGCATATGATCTGCTTGCGGCATTGTTCGGGAACTCTGTTCAGGGTCTCATCGCTGAGGCAGAACCTCTGCATCTGTTCCGGAGAGAGCATTCCGTCGGCAAAAATAGCTGACTTGAAGATGCTGTCAGCGAATTCGTCCAGGCCTTCCTCCTGCTCCTCCTCAGAAAGCTGTTCCCACTCTTCGGTCCCGAATGGAAGTGATTTGAGATCATCCATCATGGCAGGAGGAGTCAGCATCGTAGGTCCGCCGTTGACCAGCCTGTACAAATTCTCCAGACTTGTGACAGCGTTCTGTATATTGATGACATTATTTGTCTGAGACTGGATGAAGTCACCGCCTATGTTAAAAATATTTGTTACCGGTGTCTGCGCAGGACCTGCCGGCGCTGCTGCCGCACCGGTTTCTTTGTCCTCATAGAATCCTGCGCCTTTGCTCAGGATATAATGTCTGAAGATATCAGTGTTTATCGTCCATATCCTTCCGGTTTCTGTCCTTTCGACATGCAGGACCCCGCGTCCGATATCATCAGAAAGATCCGCCATCCCGATCAGTTCATAGTCGAAATCATCTTCAGCCATTCCAAGATCCGTCTCAGCAATAGTATAGATAGTACGTCTGTGGTTCTTGCTGAGCCCGGTAGTCCATCCATCAAACAAGCTGGAACATGCCCCATGCCTTACAGCAAGAGCTGCGATGAAGTCCCTGTCGATATCGAGTCCGTCACGCTTGATCTGCATTAATATATCAAGAAGCGCAGGCACAAGCTGTGGGATCCCTCCTGCAAGTTCCGTGATGATATCTGTCTCTTCTTCTGTCAGCTCAAGTTGCTTCTGCTTGGCAAAATAGAGTGTAATTTCTCTCCTGTCATCGGCTCCGACAGGTCTGATGGTAGTCTTGCTGGTAAATTTCTGAGGAAAGAATGACGAATGATAGTCCTCAGTTGCACATGTTTCCGTGAGGTCAGTATCGGTGATGATCCAGTAAGTGATGTATTTATGCTCATTGAAACTCCTGAGAACATCATACTGTTCCTGGCCGATCTCAGTGTCTCTGGTCATTACATGGAAATGATCCATGATCACGATAAAATCATATCTGTGCTCTCTTACTGTATTGAGATATTGGGTCAGCCGGCTGTCAGGAGTATCGAATATTTCGTCGATCTCTGCCATTTCTTCTTTGATCTGGCGCTTTTCCTCCTCATCAGGAATCGACATGATTCCAAGACGGACCTGATCGATCAGAAAGCGATACAGGTCTTCGCCTTTCTTTCTGGAATCAAGCTGCGTGAAAACAAACAAGTTTCTGTAATCACGGGCAAGTTCTTTCTTCTTATTTCTTGTGAAATATTCAAGGAACAGTGACGTTTTGCCAACACCTTTGACACCGAGAAACGCCTGATTCCCGACAGATTCTGTCTGGGCATATTTTTTCAGTATATCGAGATATTTCTCTCGTCCTATCAACCTATTAATCAATTTTCTGCCCCCTTGCGTATCACGAATTTATCTATTCTGCGTCTCTCACGCATCAGTATCCTGTAGATCTCAGTAGTGAATCTGTATGCCTGTTCCCTCTGCGGATCACTTTCAATGAAGTCCATCTTCTGGAGCACGTTGAGATTTCTGATGAGTTCATCCATAGGAATGCTTCCGAGTACTTCTCCTGTGTCATTGTCGACATAGTTGAGCTTTGTGAGTTCAGTGAAGATAGTTTCTGTGCTTATGCTGTCGCCTCTTCCGGAAGTAGCACGGGCAAGTGCTCTGATAATTGCCTTACGTTTCGTTCCGAAATTATAGTCAAGAAGATCGATCTTTTCTGTTCCGAGATCTCCTCTGATCAATAACTCTACAACACTGTCGACATCCGCAGGATGTACCTCTTGTCTTAAGATCTGCTCTTCGTTGATTATCCTGTCGATGATCTCCTTCGCAATGAGTTTTGTATACCAGATAAGTCCGTTCGTATAGCCCATGATGGCATCGACAGCATCATTGCCGAATTTGATATCGTATAATGAGTTATACTGATTGAACATGTCTCTTATGTCCTTACTGCTCATCCTGCCAATATATATCCGCTGGAGCACCTGGAACATCTGGGATTCACGCTTCTGCTCGAGGCAGCTTGTAAGCAGTTTGTCAGAGCCGCAGAAAATAAATGACACAATTCCCTGATAGTTCTGGATCAAGGCTCTTATCATTCCGTAGAATTCTTCTTCCTTCTCAGGGCTTCCAAGCTTGCCCGAATAGAATACATTCTCCATTTCATCCATGAAGAATACGATCTTTCTTCCTCCCAGGATCTCAGAAAGTTCCATGAAGTATGATGGCAGTCTTGATACCCAATCATCAGATGCAGCAGCATCTGACCAGCGTGATCTGAACTCTTTGAACTCTGCAGCAGATATCTCTTTCTTGTATTCCTGATATGCTGCTAAGAAAGCAATGTCATAGAATACTTTGGCGATATTACCTGCATACATCTGCGCATCTACAAATAAAGGTGCAAGGCCGTCGCGTCCTTTCAATTCTTCTTTGAATCTCTTTATCACTGATGATTTTCCTGCTCTTCTGAGACCGGTGATAAGGAGTGAAGGATATCCGGATGGGTCGATGCCACTCTTGTAAAGGCTTCCGAGGCGCATCATCTCATTGCTTCTACCGAAGAAGCGATCTCCTTCAGCTGTTGATTCAGCATTAAAGAAGTCTATGCCGGTAAGAGAAGAATCCCACTCTTCTTCCGTGAGGCTGACATGGATCACACCCAGACAACTTGCTACAGTAGTATTTCTTCCTCTGATCGGATAGCTGACAGACGCGCTCCATCTGACCTCACCCTCGCCGATATCTGATTTGTAGTAAGGTACTGCAAACGGAATTTTACGGCCCGCATCTATCTTCTCAATATACAGCCTACAGCGGATCTCAGATTTCACCATAACGTTAAGTGTAACATCGACAGCCGGAGCGCCTCCGGAGTTCGCTACAACACCACGTATATATCCGTTCACAGCCCCTTTGTACCATTTTTCAGTCCAGCAAACAGGCTCATTCTTGTCGGTGTTTTCGTCACTCGTATGATAGATCTCGATTTTAGGAACATAATTCAGGTTGTTGATCTTATCCTGTATCATTCTCCCAAGTGCAAAGCTTGCACTCCGGAGCACTGATATGTCCTTCGTATTCCTGACAAGATTTCTGTGGTAGCTGTGCAGTCTGTCCTTCAGAGCGTCCTCGCCCATAGCACTGCTAAGATCTGCAGCAATATCAAGAACAATATCTATGATACGTTTGACACCACGGATATCCATGTTGACTCTCGAATCCTTCTGCTCACTCTGTTCGAAACAGAGGTGGCTGAACGGTTCTCTCAGTTTTACAGCGCTGGAAGCCAGCTGATCGATGCTCGAGTAACTGCAGATATAGGTCTGAAGAATATCGTGAAGTCCGGAGACCAGATATGTACTCACCGAATTCGGTTTGACAAGTGAGAATACTTCTCCCATCAAGGTTTCATCGACAGACTTCTTATTCTCGTGCAGCAGTGCAAGTCCGATTTCTATAGACACTTCATCAAGAGCTGACTGTGCTTCGACCGGATCTGATGCATTATCCGCGATCTCTTTCCGTGCCTTCCACTGTTCCCTCTTAGCTGATAGTTCATCCGTGAGATCTTCAGACTCAAGCAAGCTTATTATGAAATCCGGAACGCCTGAGGATGCATCTTCATCAGTATGACCGTTGATCTGATTTCCTGCAGTGCTGAGGAAAATCTTTTCATTTGACTGTTCACGTTTCTTGGTTGAAGCTTCGGTAACAGAGGATGTCTTGTTGCCCTGTTTATTACCTTTATTTCCGGATTCGTCATCTGCAGGGGAGATGCTCTTTATGTAAACCCATGGATCAAGTTCCTTCAGCCTTGAAGCTTTATGATAATTCTTGATCCAGAAGAGCCAGCTTGCCTGTGCCCTGTTTACCCCAGCTTTACACTTTATACATAATTCGTTCTTATTACCGGCACCTCCGTATGCCGCAACAAGTCTGGAGCATAAGGACGATCTGAATCTGTTTTCAGTCAGTTCCAGAGTTGCTTTGGCGGCAGAATCCAGCTTATTCAGTTCGGAAAGGATCAATATACCCAGAGCTTCTTTCTGCTCGGTATCCATCAACGAAATGAATTTGCTCAGATCGGTGAAATAATGATCATCACTAAATGCGATAATGACCGCATTGATGAAGTCAAATTCAGGATATGATCCGAACTCATTACTGTCCACAGTCCCGCTGAGTGAGGCATAGTAATAATATAAGGCTCTGAGTGAGAATATCTGGAGCTTCTCATTCAGTTCGAGCCCTGATGATCTGCTGCCTGCCTCCTCGACATTATGGATGCCTTTCATTTCGCAAATGAGTCTGTATTTCTTCCTGAACCTTTCTGCCCTGACATCATAAGCAAGATATTCTGGATCAAATGCTCTCAGATAGTTAGAGAATATATTTTTCTCATAATTGGACTCCTGAACATATTTGGTGCCTGTCACTTCAGAAGTATTCGGGCCGTAGTTCCTTATATACAGCACCTCATAGGCTCTTGCTATTTCTTTAGCTCTTTCCGGATCGATAGAACGCAGATATAGTCTTGCATCGTTGTTAGAGAAAATATCGCCGCTTGATGCATTGATGAAAATACTGAATAAATCAGCATATTTCTCGCAGTGTTCGTGGCTGAGAATGAATTCTCCGAAATACTTCTTGAATACAGTCAACGTCTCGATATCGAGCGACCAGATTCTGACCAGTTCAGGGATATATGCGCCATCCATGTTCTGGAGTTTCTCAGAGAAATAATCTAACGTGCATCCGACATTATCTATAGTTTTCCAGAGGAAGCGGATCCTCCTGCTCGCATTTGCAGCAAGAATGAGGTCGTCATTGGTGAGCAGGAATCTCGCGATGCTCTGGATCACAGATCTGTAAAAGTCATATGCTACATTGACTCTGTCAGTCTTGATGTTCTTTTCAAGGACGGTCTCGACTGCAAGATCAAGCGGCTTGTAGCTGAAAACTTTGGTCCAGTCACATGTAAATATCGCAGCAAAAAGGATCTCAGCGAATTCTTCACTGCCTGTAGATCTGAGTCCCACATTGATACAGTCGCAGAATTCCTGATAATTTTTGACCAGCTCGTTATATACCGGATAACGGTCCGCTATCAGTTTCCTGAATGATCTCGCTTTGATTCCCTTATGACGGAAATAATTCTCTGCGCATATCATGCGTCCGACGATATACTGAATAGGTTTGCCGTTCTGCATGATGCTTGAATAATCATAGAGATAATTGTAGATATCAAGTTCACTTCCCGGCGTATGAGAAGAAATCAGGAAGGATGCTGCCACTTCTGGAAGCACCGGATCATACGGATGATACTTGATCAGAATTCTGACAGCTTCAAGCCCTGCATCACACTTATCCTGCCTGTGCATATCACAATAGAACCCGAGAAGCGAGTCCACACTAAGCGCATTTCCGAGTCCCGGCATGATCAGTTCAAGCAGTAGTTTCTCTGCTTCTGTTATTTCTCTGCTCTCTGCAGCCTTGAAGATATCCGAAACCAGCTCCTTGTGAGTATTGTCTGCGTAGGAACTGTTGATACAGGTCATTACTTCATCTGCATATTCGGTCTTTCCCGAAAGGAGCATTGCCGCAAGCAAAGCCGTTCCCTGTTTTGCGCATTCTCTTGTCAGATATGTCTTGAATGCACCAAGGAAGGATCTGTATTCATCTGTTGCTATAGTGATCTCAGTCGCTACACCGACACTGTTCCAGATATAGTCATCCGTCTCCTGCAGACTGATATTTTCACTTATCCTTGAGAGAATATCAGGAACTGCGATGCGGAATGATTCCTCAGTGAACCAGCCCTTAGCGACCATTTCTCTGAGCTTCTTCTGAGCATGGACATTTGCATCGGAGTCTCCACTGCCAAGCATCTCAACTGCCAGATCAAGAGCCATCATTTTGACTCCGTGATTGACCGCAAAGTCGATAGCATCCTCTTGCTCGTGTTCTCCTCTTGCTGAAATTCTGTAGAGGATGTTGGCCTTAACGAACGGGGTTCCTTCTGCCTTAGTCCTTATCCATGTATAGAGGAGTTTCCAGTAAACAGTATTGGCCGGAGCACTGAATACCGCCTTGCAGAGCAGATCGGTTTCTTTGCTGTCCCACTGTCCTGCAAGCTTGATGGTATTTCTGAGCTGCTCGATCGTGAATTTCTCTTCGTCTGTAAGTTCAATATACTTGGACAAGTCTTTCCATTTCTCAAATGATTTGTAATAGGACTCGTCGTTAAGAACTCTTAGAAGGTGCTCTGTATAGAATCCTCTTTCCTCATCTCCTGCAGGGCTATCCGCTGTACGCTGCTCAGCATCTTGTGTCTGCGGAATAATTCTTACAGCAGCTGAATAGAAAATCTGTGCTTCAAACGCTTTGCCTGTCTCCCTGCATAGTTTCGACAAGACTCTGCAGTTGTTGTAATCCATAGCGAATTCGCCTGACATATCGATGAGTTCATCTACAATAAATGATTTTTCATCCGCTG
Source organism: Mogibacterium sp. (assembly GCA_017403955.1). Lineage (GTDB taxonomy): Bacteria > Bacillota > Clostridia > Peptostreptococcales > Anaerovoracaceae > Crickella. Next base: position 214,152 of record JAFRDH010000007.1, on the reverse strand, counting down.
TCAGCGTGTCCTGATATGTATTCAGTATGAACATCAGCACATCAAAAGCTTCCTCATACTGCTCGTTGAGGAGGACCTGAGGTTTATACATGAGATACATATCCTTTATGTCCCCGAACTCATCTCTTCCGGCAGAATCTTCAATGTAATGTCTTAGGCTGTTAAGATTGCCTCTGCCGCTTCTGAGACTGACTTCTCTCAGAGTATTCCATCTCTGCTTCTGAACAGTATTGTCTATCTCTGCATCAAGGAAATCCTCGATCTCTGTTTTCTGTGCTTCGGTAAGCGTACTGTCACCTGCATCATACAGATCGATGAGTCTGTCCGAAGCGAGATTCTTAGAGCCATCGAATGCTTCAGCTATCTTGAGAAGAACTACAGCCATCTCGCTGTCTGTTATGCCCTTGCTTATGTACTCGAGCCACCCCGAAATGTATATGTTCGCATTCGGAACGCCTGCAAGAGCGAAGACGAGCGCTGACTCCGGCAGATCAAAGCTGTCAAGATCGAGCCCTGCTGCAGCTTCTTTTATCGCTGAAATATCCTCATTTTCAAGGAATCCGAAGAACATGTTCAGAATAGTAATAAACTTGTTGTTATACAGGCTCTCTGTCCTGTTATTCAGAACGTGAAGCAGATATCCTGCAATGATGTCCAGCCTGTATGCATTTGCCTTGATCGAAGTGAATACCATCTCATCAAGTTCATGGTCATCAAGGATCTCTCCTGCATAGAGGAGGAAATGGAACAAAGTGAAATTATTCCAGATAGGGATCATCTTCTTGATATATGCCAGGAATTCTTCATATCTGCCAAGTTCAAACAGCGATACGCAATACGCACTCGCAAAGCTGTTGTTGAATTTTCCCGGGACATCAGAATGCAGATAGTCTTCATAAAGTTTGCAGACCATCTCATGATTGTGCTGCCCGATATATATCTGATAAAGTGCCTTGCAGTCATTCAGCACGTCTTCCTGAGGGTCTTCCAACAAGGCCGTGAGGTAAAGATGCTCGGCGAGATGATTTTTATTCTTCTGGTACAGATATACCCTGTTAGCGATCTGCCCGGGTTTCATACCATTGTTAGTCGTATTGAGATTGAATATTTTGCTGATTTTCTGTATTTCATCAGGTGTATAACCAAGTTCAACAAGGAGATTCGCATTCTTGACAAAATTGCGGATCTCTTCCTGATCAGCTTCCATAATGGCTATTTCGAAAGGATTGCCCTGCGGTTTGCTCTTCTGGAGTTCAAGACTCTTCCTGAGGAACTCGTCATTCCGCTCAATCGCGATCCTGTGAAGTCTGTCGATAAGAACTTCTTCAGGGAAATCGATCCACTCAGGCTGAGCTATCTCAAAGAACTTGTCGTCATCTTCTTCTGCGATACTGACCGCTATAAGATAGAATCTCTTGAGAGATTTGAGGCCTCTGCTGAGATCTGCGTCAAAGCCGTACAGCTCAAGTATCATGTCTCCGCGCTTCTTCTCCAGCATAAGAGGGAAGAGACGGTTGCACATGTCCACACGGTTATCATAATAAGCTTCGAACAGGAATCTTTCTGCTGTGCAGTTCATGTCGCCCTGGAATGCAAGGATCCTCTTCATCGCATACATCTCAGGCGAGGTATAGTCTTCGATGTTCAGAGTCTTCATTTCTTCGATCTGATCATCACTATACCCAAGCTGCTGCAGCAGTTCGGTATTTTCCAGGTAATTCCTGACCTCGTTATAATCACAATTGATGATGCTTATTTCAAACGGGTTGAGTGTTTTAAACTGTCCCATCGAGGCTATATGATTGGCAAGCCTCTTCTTCGCTGTCAGCAGCTGCGGGTCTTCCTGTGCGTCATCGATTTCAGCAGATTCGCAGGCAATATAACGTCTGAGGAGGTCGATTTCTCCCCAGAATACCGGGATCCTCGGAAGGAATCTGATCAGATAGCTGTCGTTCTCACAGGATTTGAGCATGAAAAGCAATTCCTTCATTGAGGACTTGTCGCTCTTGATGAGCGGGAATGCATAATCCGCCAGAGCAAAGAAAATATCTTCCTCGTTATGAAGTCTGTAGAATTCGAGCAATGACATAAGTGCTGCTTTTGCAGGCAGCTGTGTGATCAGATTCAGTTCAAGCTGATTTTCGTCAGAAAGGTTTTCAGGATCAATTCCGCTCTGCTCTCTGAGTGTATTCATTCTGTCATTGATCAGCCCGATATCCTGTATTTTGAACTCAGGCATGGTCTCATAGTATCTGAGATCTTCTTCAATGCGTTCGAGATCTTCTGCTCTGCCTGCAAGCTGTTCTCTGAGCATCGGCATTTCTTTGCTGAGTGTTTTGAAATCACCGAGAGTGATCAGAGCATTTGCGTAAGCAATACAATAGTTGGAATTGCTCTGAAGTCTGGCTTTGTGCGCTCTGAAGAAAGCTCTGAAAGATTTATAGCCTTCAGCCAGTTTGATCGATGCCAGCGCATTCAGGATCTTGGTGTAGTTAGTGCCTTTCTTGTCAGCAACTGCCAGAGCCGCCTCATAATATGTCTCGGCAAGCTTGTTCTTGTTGACCTGTATTCCGTAAATTCTGGTTGCAGTCCGGTACCAGTTAGTTTCCCAATTGGTCGAAGGGAATGCTTTCCTTGCACGTTCTATATCTTCGATCGAATATCCAAGCTCTTCAAGATCATTTTCGCGGATCCATCTTTCAACTGCTGCTTTATCAGCAGATATCAGGGCGCGCTCAAATTCATTAGGAACGATACCTTTGTCCCTGATACTTCTTTGTATATATGCTTGTTCAAGTTTCTTATCGAGAACATCACTCGTGATATGCTTGCGGTTCTTCCTCCAGAAAGCCTGGAAATTGTCGTCCTCCGTAATAAGCGGGAATATCTCGTTCACTGCGGTCACATACTCAGGAGACCCTTTCTGGAAGCTGTTGATAGCTGTAATGAAATATGATTTGGCAAGATCGTTTTTGTTCCCCTGATAAACCATAAGACGCTGCGCTATCCTGAGAGGATCCTGTCCCCAATTGACAGCAAGACGGGTTTCACGTATCCGGGTCGCCTCTTCTTCAGAGTAGCCTTCATCTCGAAGCGATCTTCTTCCTTCAAGGAAGTCATTGACAGTCATGGTATCACCATAAACGACCGCCTTCTCGAAAGCATTCATTTCATAAGGTTTTTCACCATCTTCGTCTTCCTCGTCATCTTCATCAAGATCTGCGATCGTCTTCTCAGGCTGCGGCACGGTAGGCTTCGTATCTTCTTCAGGGGATTCTTCCTGAGGTGCTTCTTCAGGCATGCTGACAGTCGCGGAATAAAGAACGGCACCGTTTATATCAGATATCGAACTGACATCCGCCATCCTGACTGTACTCTGCCCATTTGAATCAATAAAAGTGAGCTGCTCTGCATCTCCGCTCAGCAGCACGCCATCGATCACAGTTTCTTTTCCATCGATCACTGCGCATATATTGATTCTGTTCATCATGAACAATTGAGGGTCAAACTCGATCTTTTCCCTGACAGCCTCAATAATTGCAGTAGAGATCGACATACCGCTGATCTCTACAGTGCGGCCGGAGAACGCTTCTATGCTCCCGGATACGGACGTTCCGTCCTTTAAAGTCAATTCAACAGTTTTACCACTGTTCTGAAAATTAAGAATAGCCTGAATGATTTGAACTATATCAGCCATAAATAACTCCTGATTATAATTGCTTAGTCTATAACTTTGACAGTAGTGATCACAGGTTGATCTTCCGGAGCAATCGTTCCATTGTCATCGAGTGGCTTTGCATCGGCTGCGATTTTGTCAGCTACGTCCTGTCCGGATGTAACATGTCCGAATGCAGCGTACTGCCCGTCAAGGAATTCAGAATCCGCTACTGTAATAAAGAACTGTGAGCTTGCACTATTCGGATCCTGCGCTCTTGCCATGGAGATCACGCCTTTGACGTGTGAAATGTTATTCTCGATGCCGTTAATGGCAAATTCTCCGACGATATTCTTATCAGAACCACCAGTGCCGTTGCCAAGCGGGTCTCCGCCCTGGATCATGAATCCGTCCATGATGCGGTGGAACGTCAATCCATCATAGAAGCCGGCCTTTGCGAGGTCCATGAAGTTCTGAACTGTGACAGGTGCTTCATCTCCATCGAGTTCAAGCGCGATAGTGCCGTAGTCAGCGATCTCTATCTCCACATGATGGATACCGATACCTTCTGCTTTTTCAACAGTCTGTGACTCTTCCTCTGCTACTTCAGGTTCCTGTGTATCCGTCTGTTCTGTTTCACTTTTCTGTCCGCACGCAACAAAAAGTGTCATTGCAAGAGCAAGAATAATAACCAAAGCAGCTCTGATAGAATTTTTCATTTGTAATATCCTCCTGTATATCAATTGTTTTTATTATCGTTGATTCAGTAAACTGAGTTCTTCCACGTATCGAAGCTCGCTTCTCCATGCACCCTGATGCGAGGGAGCTTCATAGGGTCTGCGCCTTTCCTTACCCTGTCATACTCTGTCGTGAATGAGCACAGGATCCCCTGATCTCTGACTGCATCGACCATGTCATCTGTATAATCCCCATAAGGATACGCGAAAGCATCATTGTTCCCGACTATCTCTTTTGCTTTGACCAGGTCTTCTGCGATCTCCTCTTTTGTCATTGCAGCCATGATCCCCTTATGTCCCGGTACGTTATCTACCTTCTGGTGCATCGCGAATGAATGGCTCTCGAAATCCACATAAGGTGACGCATATTGTTTGACCTTTTTGGCGCCGGAGTTGTCTTTCCAGCAGATCATGAACGAAGTTGCCGGGACATGATGCTTCTCAAGGAGAGGAACTCCGTATTTGAGGAATTCTTTCTTGCCGTCATCGAATGTCAGAACGGCGCATTTCTCAGGAAGCGAGATCTCATCATCGATCCAGGCTCTCAGTTCTTTCCATCCCGGATAGTAGAACTCATTCTCCTCGAGGTACGCAAGCTGCTTATCAAGGTCTGTATCCAGGATCCAGTTGCCGTCAAGTTCTTTCGGAATATCATCCTTCGTATAGACCCAGTGATACATGAGGACAGGCACATTACCGGCCTTTTTGCCGTATTCCTTTTCAGTCATGACTCTGACTATCCTCTCAGCCTCGAATTTGCTCCAGCCCTTACGCACACTGTATTCGATCTTATAATCTCCCGGCTTGGAGGTGTCGACACTGCCTTTGATCTTGATATCGCTCTCGTCTATGGCGCCTTCCTCAGTATCTATAGCGAAAGCTCCGTTCTCAATATATGGCTCGTCCTGAAGCACCATCTGTACAGGTGACCCTTTGATCCCGATAATGATCGCGTCCTTCTCTTCAGCTTTGCTCTCCTCAACTGCATCTTTCGCTTTTGAATTCCTCTCAGAATGGACCATTTTGTTGATCTTGACGATAGCAAAACCCAGTACAAACACAACAAGCAAGCCAAGGACCATCAATCTGATCAAAGCTTGCTTACGTTTCTTTTTCTTCCTCAGCTCCTGCTTCCTTCTTGCCAGATTTTCAGCAGCAGCCTGCCTTCTTGCATCATCGTAATGATTATCACTCATTGAATCAACTCTCCGCATGAACAAGTTATGAGGATTTCTTGTTAAGTGTGTAGCCGACTACAGCGCCTACAATGCCACCTACTATATGTGCCATATTGGAAATATTGTCCTGAAGGAACACCCCCTCATAGATCTGCTGTCCGATGAATATCACAGCGACAAGTATTACTGTCAGAGGTATTTCGCCTTCCCTGAAACTTGTGAACGAAGTGAGCAGGATGAACGAAAATACCACCGAGCTCGCTCCGCAAAGCGCTACATCAGGGAAAAACAGCCAGTTGGCGAGCCCTGCAACAAGTGCTGTTATAAGTATTATTTCAAGGATCGTCCTTGATCCGTATTTCTCCTCGAGCATCGGTCCGAGAAGAAGAATATACATCATGTTGCCTATATAATGATTCCAGCTCACATGTCCGAGAACATGAGTGAAAAATCTGAAATATGTCATCGGAGATGTAAGCGGAGAATGGAACGTCACGAAAAAGAACTGATTACTTGCTCCCATCGTGATGAAATTGAGTCCCATTACAGCAAGGCTCAGGAAGACGAACCCGAGTATCACGGGTGAGTTGAATGTTATTTTCTTTTTCTTCATGCGTCCTCCTGATCCGTTGTTATTTAATCATCCAAATAATCTTCTAAATGTCTGCGGTGACTTGAATGAAGCGCCATCTGTGATCTGATTTTTTTGACCTGCCCGGCCGGAATTCCTGTTATTTCAGATATTTCTTCATCGATGATCTTACCGCCTGTAACATATATAATATCATAAATAAGCCTTGAATTCTCAGCATTCTGCCCTCTGACCAGTATTTCGAGACCGGGTGCGCCTTCATTCTCACTTCTTGCGAGCCTGCCCGGGCAAACTTCATCGATATAATCTATGATATCGCAGTTATCTCTGTCTTTTCTGACGCAGTACGGCTCAGCCAGCCTGATGATTTCTCTGACTTTTTCCGTAGTCGTGCCGAACGCTTCCGCTGTTTTATACAGGCTGCGGCATCTCTGATAATGTGCAATATACACTCTCAGATCATCCGGTATCAAAGTCTTCCTGTAGTGCGAAATCCTGAAATATTCTTTATATTCCGGATCCTTATCTGTGACCCTTTCTTTTCTTCTGTGTTTAGTGAATTCATCTACCACTTTTTTCATATCAGGCTCGAGCTTATCCAGTATCCATGCAATCGATTCACTGCTGTCAGTACCGTAATACGCTTCTGCGATCGAACCTGCCATAGCTGCGATAGTATCACTGTCACCACCGATAGAGATCGCGTTCCTGATAGTATCGACCATGTCTTTGCCCTCGAGGAAAGCGATGATTGCTTCCGGTACGCTTCCCTGGCAGCTGACATCGAATTGATAAGTCAGCCTGATCACATCAAGATCGCGATCAAGATCATACCCAAACTCTCTGACGATGTATTCTTTGATCTCCGGCTTGTGGAAGCCCTTCCTTGCGAGGAATACCGCCGAAGCTATGGCTTCTGCGCCTTTGATGCCTTCAGGATGGTTATGTGTTACCTCTGCAGTGATCACAGCAGCTTTTCTGACTGTATCGATATCATCAAAAATCCATGCGACCGGCGAAACTCTCATAGCCGAACCGTTTCCCCAGCTGTTGTAAGGACCATCGGCATCATGAAGCCATTGATAGAAGCGTCCGCCGTATCCTGCATCCGGATATCTCAGCCCCCATTTTCTCATCGCGTTGATCACTCTTGTACGCAGATTCTCCGCTTCTTTCTCGTCAAAGAGATCTCCTGTCCCGTTATCATAGTCAAAATAGAACATGATCGCATCAGCTATCGCGATCGTCATTACAGAGTCGTCAGTGAATCTGCTGTAATTATTGAACAGATCGAACTTTTTGGTCTTGATGTTGCGGTGTTCAAAGCGGCTGCCTATGATATCTCCATAAAGAGCGCCTAACATTTTCTGTCTCCTTTCTTATTTTGATCCGTATTTGCGCATCCAGTCTTCGTTTGCGCATAAGTCTCCATGCTCAGGATCTGCACAGAACCAGATATCATCTGCCAGACTGCAGATCAGGTCGAGCATTTCGAGGTTCGTTTTCCATTTCTTGTCGATTGCCTCGAATCCGTGAAGTGCACCGAGGATGTTGCCTGCTATAGCGCCGGTAGAGTCGCTGTCGCCGTCATGATTGACGGAAGCGATCAGACATGCGGACAGATCGTTCTCGTATCTGAGTGCACAGTAAAGGGAAACCGCCAGGGCCTCTTCAGCTACCCATCCTCCGCCGAGCTCCTTTATATTCACTTCGTCACTTCTGCTTCCGGCTGCAAGATCGACGGTTTTGTCTACTATCGCCTCCATCTCATCCCACATATCACTCTTTCCGTAGAGAGCACGAGCTGCAGCAACGGATTTCTCAGTCATCTCAAGAAGTGTAAGTTTTCCGTCACTGTAAGCAGCCAGATTAACGATCGCTGCGAAAATACCTGACGGGAAGCAGCCCAGAGGATGTCCGTGAGTAATTGCCGAAGCCTCAGCTGCTATTTCTACGATTTTCTCAAGATCAGCGCCCGGATACAGAAGTCCGACAGGAGCGACACGCATGATCCCGCCGCAGCCTTTGCTGTTATTGAGCGGTTTATACAGGCTGCGCACCTTGGATGTTCCCAGTGCGTTCAAACATGTGGTTCCCGGTGCTCTTCTTTTGTAAAGTGCCGGTGTATTCATCAGCCAGCTTTCAGGAGCACACGGAGCAGGATCACCTACAGATGTTCCCATCTGAGTCTTGTACCAATCGTTGTATGCCTTATGGATGAATGCATACGTATTCTTGCTGATCCCCTGTGCTCTTGCAGTCTCCGCGTTGAGCAGACCGGTTGCAGTGAAAAGTGTCATCTGAGTGTCATCTGAAAAAACAGCAAGGCCGGTGTTGAAGTCACAGGAATATCCGGTAATTCCCTCCTGACCAAACTCTTTTCTTATCGCCTTCAGCGAAATGAACTCTACCGGATATCCGAGCGCATCACCTGCAGCACCGGCAACAAGGCTTCCGCGGATTTTATCTTTATAATGATCGAAACTATTTCCCATTTCTGTTTCTCCTATTTTTTTTGATCCTATTATATCATATGCTTCGATCAGCTCCATTCTTCCCATGTCTTATTGAGACCTTCATCGATCATTTCTCTTGTCATATAGCTTGTATCATCGAGGAAGCCTTTGGCTGTACCTGTCAGGACATCAGTCCATCCGATGATATATGCTGTAAGGTCATCGACCTCTCTTCCGCCTATAAGCATTGTTGAATCATGGAAGTATTTTTCTGCTGTTTCCTTAGCAATTACCGGATAATAATAATCTGATGCTCCGTAGAGATGCATGAGTTCATGTGTGATCGAATATTCATCGGCCATGCTCTTTGCATAGTACATCGGATACTCTGTTTTCCAGCAGTTCTCTCTGCTTCCGACATAGCTGCATGATCTTCCTTCACGGTTGAACACGAAGAGCAGCGGCGCATCGCTTACGTTAAACTCGTTCTCATAGTAATTCTGAAGTGCTTCAAGATCGTGGTCTGCCTGATAGAAGAAGTCCTCCATCAGATAATCGAACCAGCGTCCTTCCTGGTCCTGTGGAACATTGACGTTGAAGTATCCATAGTCGAAATGGAGATAAGTACCCCATTCACCAGCCTGTTCCACAAGATAATCACAGTCTCTGTAGACTCCCGTGAAAAACTGACTGATCTCGTCTTCGCTCCAAGTGCTGGTGCTGTCATTGACAAATACGAGCAGGAGCTTGATATTTCCCGTCAATTTACGGGATGTCCCGTAATCACGGGATGACATATAGCAATGTTCACTGTACTCAGGATAAGTGTTCATAGTATCTCCATCTGCATATGAAATATCAAAATCATTTTCCTCAACTGTTTCTTCAACTGTTTCATAATCAGCTGTCTCCCAGTCTTCAGCTGACGAATCGTAGATAGAATCAGGAACACTTGTGACTCCCGGATCTGATGCGCAGCCTGTAATAGTGAAAACCACAGACGTGATCATGAGCAGTGCAACAAATCTTTTAATCTTTTTCATCGTTTTGATCCTTTCTCCTCAAGTAATCGTTACTTGTTGATTAAATAGTACTAAAACAGAGGAGGTGATTTTCTCAGCGGGGAGAAACGGTTTCAAGAAGCCTGCTAATAAAAAAAGCACTTGTCCAAACCCGGAAAGTGCTGTTTGTTCATCAACTCTGATCGTGTCTTAGTTGTCGTTCTGTTTATTAAAGAAAATATTGTATTTGTCAGTTCTGTTTGTAGCCAGGATATCTTCAGGCTGATGCTTCCTGTACATCTTATATACTTCAGGTCTAGGGCCATCAGAAGAATAACCTTCTATGATCTTATCTTCTGCCACGAAACCGCATTTTTCGTATAATTCTATTGCGGTCTTATTTGTTTTCAGAACATGAAGCATGAAATCTTTTTCTATGTTATCAAGGATCAGTTCTCCTATCATTTTTTTTTGCGATGTGTTTCCTTCTGACTTTTGGATCCACGCATAATGTGCAAATATAAAGCGCATCTTCTTCAAGGCTGTTTTTCGATTTGTTAAAATGCTCATTGACTGCATGTTCGAAAGTATGCGGAAGTTTATCGAATTTGCTGTGCAGAGCCGCAGTATCAATATCTGATATTTCTTCATCTTTTTTAAGCAGGATCAGTGCACCTACAACATTACCATCGTATTCGGCAATGTAAATGTTGGATTTCCTGAAAACAGATATCGAATTATTGATCAGATATGTGATGACTTTTGCTGCGTATGATTCATTATCACCAAAAGCACTCGGATAAATGTAGGGGTCTGCGTGGTACAGAAGTCGTGCAACTGTGTTTATATTGATTGTATTACAGTCTTTATCTCCGAGGCATCGAACCTTCACGGTATCATCAGTGAAATGTTCAAAAAATACCCAATCATCGAGTTGTTTTCCTGTCTTGCTGATAAGAATATCTTCATTGTGTTCTTTTCTATAATCTTCCCAGACTCTGTATACTCTGAAGCATCCAAGATAGTACTGAGGATAACGGAACAGATGCATTTGCTGTATATAGTCATTATTGACAGCTAAGAAGAATCTGTATGCCATAAGATCATCTGCATATGGAAGTGAAATCACTTTATTGATCAATAACGGCGCGAGACCTTCAAGATAGACGAGATAGTTTGTTACCGCTTGTCTTTCCTCAATGTTTTCTTCCTCAAATTCATCAGCGCTTTCCAAAGCTGCATCCAGCTTCATTTCAATTCGGGTCATTTCAGGATTTGTTATAAAAGCCTGATTATAATTGAAAAGAAAATTGGACTCCTGGATCTCATTCTGATGGACTTCAACATTATCGCCCATTCTCAGCTGATAAACTACTATGCCCGCGGACAAAGCACCTACAATTCCCTCTATCATGCTTGTTACCAGGGCTGCCTGAGAATCAGTGAGGCTGAACAAAACTCCATCCCTCAGCAATATCGTTCTGGTAAATATCGCGACAACAACAGATAAAACAAAGATTCCTATTGAGATCAATGTATATCTGATGATCAATTGTTTCCTGCTCTTCATTAGAAAGTCCTCTCTGTGATGATCATTCCGAAAAACGAATCGTGCGCTATGCACACCTAATATAATATATTTATTCCCTTTTTGCCATAAGAATCCGGTCGTATGATCACTGCCGGAAACCGATCTGTCTTGACACGGGCTGCTTCGCTTCAGGAACGGGCATCGCAAGGTCTGAAGCAGTAAGGATGAATTCGACCTTTTCAGGTACTTCGTCTCCGCTGTATACTCTCTCAGCAAACCCGAGCAGTCCATCTTCGATCAGGTTTCTGCAGAATCTGCCGTTCCCCGAGTCCGGTACACCTGCAGCCTTCTCACAGATCAGATGCAGTTTTTCAATTCCGGCCTCATCGATACCGAAACCTCTCTTCGATGCCTCAAGAGTGGCTATCTGAACCATTTCGTCAGCTGAGTAGTCGCTGAAGTGGATACTGAAAGGTACTCTCGATCTGAGCCCCGGATTTCTTGAGAAGAACTCTGCCATTTTGTCAGGATATCCTGCGAAAATCACTATAGTTTCATTCCTGTGATTCTCCATTTCCTGAACGATGGTGTTTATAGCTTCATCACCGAAGGAACCTGTAGCGTCTTCGACGAGCGAATATGCTTCATCTATGAACAGGACCCTGCCTCTCGCTCTTGAGAAGAGTTCTTTGACCTTTACAGCTGTCTGACCTGTATACTTTGCGACAAGATCTGCGCGCCCCGCTTCCACGATCTGCGGGCTCTCGAGAAGACCGACGTCGAACAGGATGCCTGCCACGATCCTTGCTACAGTAGTTTTAGCAGTACCAGGATTGCCGGTGAATTCCATATTGAGAACGACCGGGGCAGCATCGAGGCCTCTGTCAGTCATATCCTGCTGCATTCTGGCGAAAGCAGCGATTCTTTTGACCTGCGCTTTGACACTTCCCAGACCTACAAGTTCATCGAGCATGTCCATGTTCTCAGTGTTTCTGCTGCTCTTATCGACATGAACGATCTCGATCGAAGCAAGCTTTTTGCGCACCTCGTCAAGGTTCTTATTGCCGAAATTCCTTATCTCCATAAGTTCATCGTCAGACAGTTCGCTGAGTTCCCCGACGGTATTGATCTGAGCCCGTTTGAGGCAGTTATATGATCTGACGGAAAGCTCAAGATCATCGATTGGTGCGTCCCCGGAGAGTATGATTTTTTCCGGTTCTTCGGGCAGATCCGTCAAAACGACCCCCGCGCCAAAGATCCCCAGTTCTGGATCAGTGTTTTCATCGCTCTGTGCTTCAGCATCAGGGCGCTTCAGGAAATGTCCGATCATACCGGATAGTCCGCTGCTCAGACATTCCGCAGGCAGTTCCATTGGGGTCCTTTGTGAATACTTCTCTTTTTCTGCTTCTGATGCTATGGTATCTTTAACAGCCAAAGAGAAAACCGTCTGCATCCTGAGAGGCATGCTTTCCGTAAGGCTGATCAGGATCGTTCCGATACCGCTGCCCGAGCATGACGGACCGGCAATGATACGGATCGCGCCACCTGATACTGCTAACATATCGAACAGTTCTTCGAAGTAGCCATTATCAGGCTGATCGATATCATCATAGTAATAGTCATTTGACTTGCCGTCTGTCCTTATATTTTGAAGTTCATCGCGCTTATATGTAAGTGCGTATACCTTCCTGTCCCCGGACCACATATCAGAGATGACTGCATCAGACTGACCATCACCGGTAACATCTGCTGCATCCCTGAAAATCCATTTGAAGTCTTCGCTTGTCACATCCACTTCTTCCGAAGAGAAGACCGCGAAGATAAAGTTCCCTTGCTCATCTGCCTGCACCTGCCAGCAGAGGTACTGACCGCTCTCAAGAAGAGAAGCCGCATATATAAACCTTTCTGCTGCGGCCTGTGCTTTCTTAGGTCCGTAATATGAACCGCAGCTTACAAGTGTTAATGATGTAATATTATTCATACTGTTACCTCCAGGTATCTGTAGTGTAAGTTCCATTCAGACCGTATGGCGGTGCCCTGTATGTATTCAGCCGCACTCAGTCGCTGTTGGCGAACTTTGACGCCCCGCCAACCGGGCGTTTGGATTCGCATATTATTCAGTTGCCAAAGAGCCGCTCCTGTAACATCAGGACTTTTCAGCAACGCAAAAAGCCGATGCACCGGATGAATCTGAACACTAAAAAAGTACGTGTTCAAATTCATCCAATGCATCGGCTCTTTTTTCGAACCTTGTTAAATTACGTCTGGTATTCTAGCAGATAGAAAAAGTCTTTTCAAGAGCAGGGGGTATTTACAGCCAGGCGATCAGCCATATCGCTGCTCCTCCCGCAAACAGCAGCACCTGACTCACTCTTATCAGGTAGCATGATGCAACTACTCTGAGACCATATTCTTCTGTGTACAACTTTTCCTTCACATTCTGATTCCTGCAGACCTTGTTAGCCGCTTCCGCAGGATCAAATCCCATCAGCGCTCCGAGCAATTCATTTCCATCAGCACCGCTTATCGGCGCGAAATTCGTTATCGCCAGACACAGATTCGCAATTGCCATTATCCATGCATCACGATTGTTCATTGTCGAAGCTATGATCATACATATTCCGGCGATAAGCAGATTTACTTCGATGCCTGCAGCTGATATCTCAGCCCGCTGAAGCTTGCCCGGGAGACGCTGGTCGTCGATCATAACATAAGCCCCACCCGGAAACAGTCCGGCTTCATAAATATTAGCTCCGAATGTCACGCCTGCCATCAGGTGCCCCATTTCATGCAGGAATATGCTCAGAATAGAAGTGAGGATCATCAGAGAAAAATGAAAATCTTCTGAAGTGACCGGATCCATGATGCACAATACCGTTCCTGCAATAATAGCCGGAATAAACAGGATAAAGATCATAGATAAAACGGTCATACTGAAGTACCTGAGAGCCTTCGGCGGCTTCATCCATTTCGGCGTCCATAATGTGAACATAAATAAATTGGATGAACCGTCTCCGCCTACCTTCAGAACTCTGGAATCCCTTACGATACCATCAGACAACATATCCACAAGAACTTCTGCAGTTTTCCGGTCTGACCAGCCAAGCTCTTCGCCGATTTCCAGCGGATTTCTTGTCCCGTCAAGTTGTGAAAGAAAATATGCGCAGGCAGGTGTCATTGTTCCTTCCATGCCTGTCAGATAATTCCTGAATTCATATGCGGAACTCGATTTATTGAATCCCACTCTCACATAACCCGGTTTGAATTCATACATGATCAATCGCTCCTTTTCTACAAGGGTATTTTCCCTGTATGCTGATTGTATGACATGCGTGGATCATGCTTTCTGAGGGGAGAGATTTCGAAAAAAAAGAGCGGTCGTCCCGCTCAGTTCCTGCCACAGCAGTTTTTGTATTTCTTGCCGCTTCCGCAAGGACACGGATCGTTCCTGCCTATCTTGGCACGCTTGACTATTGTCCTTCCGGTCGCTTCCGGCTCAGTTTTTCTATTCTTTTCAGCCATTATGCCGACCATCTCATACCAGTCATGTCCCCGGTTGTCGCGGATACGGCATTCACGGCTCATTTCCATATACAGCTCGATGAATTTGACATGGACTTCATCCGATGCGAATTCATAACCTTCAAGCGCATCATTGACACGTTTGCGGTTGTCGACTGATTCATATAATTCATGAAGTTTTACACTTGCTGTATCCTGATCCCATCCAAAGGACTCTGTCATGTACTCCTGCAGCCTGGTGTGCGCTTCGCGGCTTGCAAGACATCCCTTCTCGTAGAGTTCGTCGACTTCTTCGCGGGTCGGGATATAGAACGGGATATCTCCCTGTATATCCTTCTCAAGGTATATATAATAATTGTCCTTCTCGTACCCGTTCAGGACCAGTCTGTTATTCCTCTCTGTGAACCAGCGGTAGAAAGCCGGCGTAGTGTCAAAGAGTTCGCGTATCTCATCAGGCTCTGTATGAGGATATCTCAAAGCAAAGAGGTCTCTGAGGACCTCCCATGTCATTACACCGTACAGATACATTCCGGCTTCGAGGCACTTGTACATCCAGTTGCGTTTGCGCCATTTCAGTGTCAGCTCATCCGTCCAGGTCTCTCTGTACTGTTCACGAAGCTCTGCAGGTATGATCACTTTGTCGCCTGGAAATCTGGCCGCAAGTCCTTCCGTTTCAAGGAGCTCGGCAAGCATTTTGTCTGTGTCAGCTGTAAGTATCACTCCTGCAGGTCTGCCAAGAAGGAATCTGAAGAATTCCATCTCGCTCTCACCTAATGCCGTTAGCTTATCTATTAATAATTCCTGTTCCATTTAATCAGTCTTTGTCTTCTTGATCGTCAGTATCATTGATCGGCGTTACTTCTTCGATAGCATATCTGGAAGTGCCGCCGCTGCCTGTATATCTCATTACGAAATCGAATCTGTGGTAGTAGTTCTCAGAGAGTTTGGTCACCGCAATACTCTCAGGAGTCCAGCCCTTTCTTGTAGCCTGGAGGATCATTCCGTCACCAAGATACATCGCCACATGATGGAAATCGCTGAGGCCGATATTCTTGTTGCCTACCAGCACATCGCCCTTCTTGAGTTCTGACATATCCGGCATACCGACTTCTTCCCAGTTTCCGTATCTCTTGAAACTGTCTACTGTCATTCCTATACCGCTTCCGGCCTGACATGCCTTGAGCATCTCCGGATCACCTGCGCCATGAGCGTAGCATGCGTGGACAAGCGCATTACAGATATATGTTTTTTCATACGAATGACCATTCAGGAGTGCTGATCCTTTCTTGCGAAGGTTAGTGTTGCAGAAATAGCATCCGTAGTGCAGCGCTCTTGGCAGCTCACCATAAGTGAATTCATCGTCTTCTGCTATAGAAACGCCCCACTCACATGCAGCATCGATAGCCTCTTCATTAGACATACCCTCTTCAACGAGCTCGAATCGCTGCTCCCTTTCAGGACTCTTGGTCTTGCCGTCTTCTGTATAACCGACCAGCTTCATATCATAGTTCGCTTCAGGGTCAAAATCATATATCGTGAATGAGCAGCTTGATGTCTCACCCATAAGGTCATCACCACGGTAAAGCTTGTAGTTGCTGTACTTTTCAACATAATCCCAGTTGAAAACGATGTTCTTGCCCTGGACCGCAGCAGTCATTTTGCCGACTTCGACGAGCTTGGCCTTGACCTCGTTACTCATATCACTGTAAGCAGTGACAGGTTCCTCCTGCTCTCTGTATGCTTTGACAGAATAGTGATATGTCTCGCTGCCTTCTGTGTTCTCATCTACGAAAGTCGTCTCTTCCTGTTCTGTGATCTTCTCGTCATCACGATAGATCACATATCCGGTCGCGCCCTCGACCTCCTGGATCTTGAGCTTGACTTCGCCCTTCTTGGTAGAGACCTTGAGCTTAGGTGTATCCAGCGAAGGATTGGCTGAAACACAGGATTCCTTGTCAGGTCCGTTTCTCCTGATGCCGTTGAATGCAGAAACTGCATAGAAATACTTCTTACCTGTTGTCAGCTCATTGTCCACGTAACCCGGTTCCTCGGTCTCGCCTACACAGTCGTAGGATTTGCCGTCTTCGGAACGATAGACATGATATCCGTCCGCATTTTCCGCGTCATCCCAGCTCAGTTCAGCAGAATCATATGTCGTATTGACGACAGCAAGTCCGTTGACTTCGCCCGGAGACTTAACGAACAGACACAGTGACAATATGATAAGAAGTAATACACCATCAAATATCAAGATGTGCTTTTTATTAAATTTGTAGTTCCTGATCAGTTCTTTCAGATTCATTTACCTACCGCACTTCCCAATATCGTCCAATTACTTGTACGTTATTTAGTACATAATCACTCAGTAAATACTATAATGCCCCAAAAGGCACTAATCAAGAACCTTACGCAAGATTTAATAATTTTTCAGATTTACAGAAAGATCTTCCTCTTGTAAGGATCGGAAGCCTGTCTGTAAAGTACAAATTTTCTTCCGATCGCCTGTACGAACTCAGCACCAAGCTCCTCAGCGAGTTCATTTGCCGTTTCCTTAGGATCAAGCAAAGCTCCCTCCTGGATCTGGACCTTGACAATTTCATGGGCTGCAAGATAATCCTCAATAGCAGCGATGACAGAAGGTGTGATCTCTTCTTTGCCGATCATCACGGTCGGCTTGAGTTCCTGAGCAATTTTCTTGAGTTCGCCTCTCTGTTTGCCTGTTATCATTTAATATAATTCCTTTCGTGTTTGAAGTTTTACTCTTCTTCCGGATCATCGGAAGGTCCGCGGTTGAGTTTCTCCTGTTCTCTTCTCTTTGAGATAAAGAGCGGCACGTACTCAATGATCAAAGTAGATGTTTCAAGGCCGAACCATCTGGCCGGGCTTCCCGCAAGACGTCTGATACCGTACTTTGTATGGATGAGAACGTTATCGATCGTCGAAAGATCACCTTCCATCGGCATCATTTTCCTGAGCATGCAGAACTTGAATGATCCGACTTTGGACGGACCGTATATCGAATGCTTCTTGACCTGCGGAGGGAGCTCACCTGTAGACAGAAGATCATTTACGATCTGCCTCAGATAAATATTAACGCTCTGCTTGACCTTGAATCCGAGATTAAGGTTGACGCGGAAAATATAATCAGTTCCGTAGCTTTCGACTTCGTACTCTCTCTGGAACGGTCTGTTTGTTGTGTTGACACTGATGAACCAGTATGCGTCTGCCCTCTTAGGATCCCTGTCGAGGATCGAATACAGGATATCCCTGTCTATATCTTCCATGTTGACACCTTTTGCAACATAGACCAGATTGTTGCAGCACATAGGGATCTCTCTGTCTTCCTGCAGATCCTTGATCGCATCAATATAATCTCTCATCGGGAGACGTACACTCTGCATACGCTCAATGCTTGTTCCGCGGTACCAGCTGATCATGATGAACAGGATAGCAAGTGAAAGAATAACTGCTACATAGCCTCCTACCGCGAATTTTCCAAGGCTGGATACGAAGAACACGCCTTCAAGTGCGAAGAATGTCACAGCGAAAACAGCTGCGCCGATCTTCATATTCTTCCTTGATCCGATGTATACGGTGAACATGATCGTCATCATCAGCATACTGATCGTAATAGCAAGACCGTATGCGTTCTCCATACGTGAACCGCTGCGGAAGTACAGAATAACTGCAATGCAGAGTATCCACAGGATCTTGTTGACGATAGGTACATATATCTGTCCTTTGGTGTCAGACGGATATCTGACATTGAGGTGCGGCATAAGGTCGAGGCTGGCAGCCTCATGTACAAGCGTATAGCTTCCGCTGATAAGCGCCTGGCTGGCGATGATAGCAGCAAGTGCGCTCAGTACGATCGCGACCGGACGGAGCATCTCAGGAAGCATCATGTAGAACGGGTTGAGTTCTTCGATCGCTGCCATTGCCGGGTCATCACTGACGCGGATGATCCATGCACACTGGCCCATATAGTTCAGGATCAGGCATATCTTTACGAAAGGCCAGCTGATCATGATATTCTCTCTTCCGACGTGACCCATATCCGTATACAACGCTTCGGCACCTGTCGTACAGAGGAATACACTTCCCAGAATCATAAGGCCTGCCTTGTTCTCCGGACTGATCAGGACTTTGACCGCATATATCGGATTAAGAGCACGGAGAATACCGAATCCTCCAAATGACAGCCAGATACCCGTTATACCGAGGAAGAGGAACCAGATCATCATGACCGGTCCGAACAATTTGCCGATAGCACTTGTACCGTTTCTCTGGATCAGGAAAAGTGCGCTGACGATGAAGATCGTGATAGCAAGCACTACCACTTGTCCGCTTCCGAGAAATCTGTTCACAGAGCTGATACTCCTGAGGCCTTCGACCGCAGTTGTTACTGTGACCGCTGGTGTAAGGACACCGTCTGCAAGCATCGTACAGCCGCCGATCATCGTAGGGATGATCAGCCATTTGCCGTAATCCTTGATCAGACTGTATAAAGCGAAGATACCACCTTCACCGTGGTTGTCTGCTCTCATCGCGATCAGTACATGTTTGATCGTTGTGAGCAATGTGATGGTCCAGATGACAAGTGAAAGCGAACCTACTATGAACTCTTCACTCACATTTGCGATCCCGCCGTTTCCTTCAAGGATCGATTTCATTACGTACATAGGCGATGTTCCGATATCACCATAGACGATGCCTATCGTTACGAGGAACATAGCTGCGCTGACTTTGTTAGTTGTCAGCTGTTTGGTTGCCAATGATTCTTTTTTCATCTCTTTTTGCATTTTTACTTGTTGCTTCAAGTTTGTTTAACTCCGGCAGCTAAAACAGATGCATTTCTGTAACTGCTGCAGGTGCAAGCACCTTGACATACTCATCTACCTGCTCTAAATACCCTTTGATCGTATCAAGTTCCATTCCGGGTGTACCGAATGCGAAATACAGAATGTGTTTCGAATCCTCATTCAGACAAGTTCTGGCATCAGCACCGGCGATCATACTGACCACTACAGAGATATCATCTCTGCATGTCACATCACCCGGATAGCTGTGTGCCTCTCCACCGTGGATACTCGGGAAAGGAGTCTTTTCTGTTTCAGTATATATCAGAAGATCTCCTTCGATCATATCCGCATCATGGGAGCCGAGCAGGCACCTTGTCTTCAGCTCAGTAAGGAACGCGACCGCATTTGTATATCTTCCTTCTGGAAACGGACGTCCTTTGAGCAGGAATGACTCGACCTGCATCATAACAGGGCTTGTCTTTTTGAACTTTCTGAAATATCTGAAGTAAGGCTCCTGCCTGAACCATGTGTCACGGTCATACTCTTTGCCTTCTTCTCTGATCAGTTCAAGTTCTTTTTCCTTGAGTTCGTTGAACGCATCTGTGTCCCACTCGGCGCTGTCCGGATAATGGACCTCGAGTATGCCCAGATGGCGATCCGCATCAAAAGATGCGTCTTTAACAAAATCCCTCATAGCCCTGTCCCCTTTTTCACGTTATGTGATGCATTTTACATATTTCAGCAGAAAACTTCAAGAATTACATTCCTTGAGTTTTCAGCAATTGCCTGTGTATACGTATTTGAGCTGCTCCCGCGCTACTTCCGCGAGATGGTAAATATGTCTGACGGAAGTAGCACTACGGTCATTCATATGGAAACGCGGGAAGAATCTCGAAATGTGAAGCGGTATCTCCCGTCCCGCAGGCCTGCCTTCCTGACCGGTCAGCCCTGCGATCCATTCCGTCATCTCCCGCATTTCTTCGTCTGTATCATTTTCACCCGGAACGATCAGTATAGTCAGCTCGACATGGCAATTCCGCACGGCTTCTTCAATAAATGCTTTGACCATATCAAAATCTCCGCCAAGGACTTTGCTGTAATATCTGTCTGTAAATCCCTTGAGATCGATATTCATAGCATCGATATACGGCGCAAGTTCCCGGAGCACACTCCGTTCCGCTGTCCCGTTCGTGACCATGACATTCAGCATCCCCTGCTCATGGACGAGCTTTGCCGTATCACGGACGAACTCATATCCGATAAGCGGCTCATTATACGTGAAAGCCACGCCGATATTGCCTCTTCCCTTCAGAGACCCTGCCAGCGAAACAAGCTCCTCCGGAGTGATCGACTCACCGCGGCGGGCAAATTCAAAGGCTTCGTCAGACCACGAGATCTGATAATTCTGGCAAAAAGGACATCTCAGATTGCAGCCGTAGCTGCCTGCAGAGAGGATCATACTAGATGGATGAAACCTCGCCAAAGGCTTCTTTTCTATAGGGTCGAGTGCAAGCGAGGTGACGATGCCGTAGTTCGCAGCCGTGACAAGACCGTCTCTGCAAGTTCTTGCACCACAGAAACCCAGCCCGCCTTCAGGTATTTCACAATGTCTGAAACATACTTCGCAGCGTCCCATCGAACTCTCCCGCTAATGCTTAATAATGCCTAATCACTTCAAATCTCTGAAGCTCATACTTCTCGCGCTTCCCGATGCCGCCCTTTTGCATCGCGATACTGACCTGCTGCTCGACCGTATCAACTCCGTCCAGATCCGGAAGCAGCAGTCCCCTCTTATGTCCGGAAGTCACTATGACTCCGTACCTCTTGACATCGAGCAGTTCCATCGAATCTATATCCTCGGGTTCGCCAAGAACATCCACACTGATCTCAAGCCACGGAAGCTCCTTCGGCGTGATCGGCGAAAATCTCGGGTCCCTTGTCGAAGCGCTTATGGCATTTTTGATGATTTCTTTCGCGATATTCTCCCTTATAGGCGCGATAGTACCTATGCAGCCTCTGAGTTCCCCATGCTCATGGATCGAAACGAAGACGCCGGCTTTGCGCGTCAGCATTTCTTCCGGCAGATCATCAGGAACACCGATGACTTCACGCTTTCTGACATAATGCTCGACAGTCTTCCTTGCGAGTCTGACATATGCATCAGACCCTTCACGCTTTATCCGCAGATCCTCTTCGATCTCTGCAAGCCTTGCATCCAGAAAGCGCCTGCTGTCATCAGGACCGTCCGGATAGAATGTGCATATTCCATAGCCTACACCGGTGACATCCTGATGCGACAGACGTTTTGCTGTGACTGACATCCCGTCAAACGCGCCTGCCATGATGACAAAAGACCTGTGACCGCACTCAGCGGCTTTGTCACAGAACGAACTGTCAAAATCAAACAATTCGCCAAAATCCGCTTTTCCCATAACGTCCATGATCCGCTCGTCATAGACCGGGCCTTCCGGTGCGAAACCATACGGTCCGTAATGCTGGAGTTTGTGTGAAAGATCTCCGCTTGCAACGAAAACTATTTTGCGTTCAGATGCGTCTGCGGCTTTCTTTATGATCTCTCCGAGTCTGTAATGATCGATCAGAGGAAGACCGGAAAGACCGATCCTGAGGATCTTTCCTTCAGTGTATCTGCGTCTTATGAACCAAAGCGGGACCATAGTACCGTGATCAAGCTCTGCGTCTCTCTCGCCCAGGGTCCCCGCAGGGAAGTCCTCTACATCAGCGAGCCTGCAGATCTCCGACCGCAGTTCCGCGTCATACTTCTCATCAAAACGGACGCCCGGAGCTCTGAACTGCGCAAAATCACCTTTCGCGCCTTTGCCCGGCGAGATATGAAAGTAGTCCCGGTACATGACGACATGCGGACTTGTGATAATAATCGTATCCGGACGGAGTGCTGCGATCTCATCAGCGACAGTTTCATAGGCACGGATCGTCTCTTCGATCTCAGCCTCACTGCCCCTTCCGATCTCCGGAACTATCATCGGCGGATGCGGCACCATAAAACCTGCGATCACTGACATATGGTTACCTCTTTTCTTATCTATACAAATTATTCTGTGATTGCGAATACTCTAACCGGCATTCCGGTCGCTTCTTTGATCCTCGGCCATGCAGCTATGAGGATAGCGCCTGCAGGTGCCACCTGATCAAGATTGCGGAGAACCTCGATCTGGAGCTTGCCCTTGGAAAGTACATATCTCTCGCAAGCCAGGTCGCCGGCTTTCTCTGCCTCCGCCGAAGCATCGGTATCGAGTGTTTCGTGGCCGTTAGCTGCTGCATTTCTGACCTCATAGATATACTTGAGTGCTTCCAGAGACCATCCCGGGAAGTTCTCGCTTCCGTCTTCAGCAACGCCTGAAAGAGCGTTCATATCCGGCCAGTTCTTGTACCAGTCAGTACGGATCGCAACAAAAGCGCCATCAGGGATCGGGCCGTATTTTTCTTCATAGTCCATGATATCCTGAGCAGTGACCGCGTAGTGAACGTCTTCTTTGACCTTCTCTGTGATATCTACTACGCACAGCGGGAATACTCCGTTTCTCACTCCGTACTCATCAGACAGAGCTGCACCTTTGATAAAGTGTCCCGGAAAATCTATATGTGTTCCGAGCTGACCAGGGAATTTGAAGGTCTGTATCGTGCATTCAAGCATCGGGTTTCCCCATTCGAATACAGTTTTGCCAAGTTCCACACTTCCTTCAGGGATCCCGCTCCAGTAAGGACTGTCATTATCGAGTTCATGCGAAAGCTCTACCCACTTCAGGTCACGTAATTCATCCAAAATATTCCAGAGTTTATACATCTGTCAGTCCTCCCTTTTCTGTTCTTTTTATTCAAATTCAACGTCTATTATGCAGCTGTAGAAGAAGTCGATGATACCTTCTTCGACCTCATCTTTAAGATCATCATAATTGTGGATCTCATGGCGGTAACCCGGATAAAGGTTGGTAACGACATCGCATCCGGCTGCTGTGAGCCAGTTGGATACCTGATAAACCCCTTCGCCGTACTGGCCAACAGGGTCCTGGTCTCCCGCGATATTATAGATCGGAAGTTCAGGCGGAACTTTTGCAGCCCACTCAGGACCTGTGATGCATTCGATCATTCCGCAGAAATCAAGGAACGAACGGTTGCTTGTCGGCTTTGTGAAAGCATCGAACGGATCCTCCGCATGGTCTTTCTGTACATACGGACTATGGCATATCCACTCATTTCCGAGCTTAACGCCCTCGTCGCAGCGGGCGAACATCCAACCCATCATAACGCTTCCGACATCCGGATCAGCCTCCTCGCCTTTGCCGGCGTCAACGAGCTTCCTGATGTAATCGATGCTGTTGTCGAGTCCCGGGAAAACTCCGGAAGTTCCGCAGATAGTCACGCCGTCAAGCTCCTCACCGTACTTGGTGATATAGTCTCTTGCAATGAATGAGCCCATGCTGTGTCCGAACATGAAATAAGGAAGTCCCGGATACATCTCCTTGACCAGTCTGGTCAGCGAATACTCGTCCTCCATCATAGTGTGAGGACCTTTGTCTCCCCAGTCTCCCCAGCAATTGTTTTCCATAGCTGTCTTGCCGTGACCGACATGGTCATCTGCTGCTACGATGAAACCCGCATCCATGAACTTGACGATCATATGTAAATATCTGCGTGAATGCTCGCCAAAGCCATGAACGAGCTGGATGATGCCTACAGGTTCTGCTGCAGGAACATATACCCAGCCAAATACTTTATCTCTCTTGTTATACGAATCAAAACTAACTTCATGAAGCATAATGATCATCCTCGCTTTCCGGGCAGAGCCCAAATGATTGAAGCATCGCCAAATCAACAGTATAATTCACAATGAAATTTTACCATTGAAAGTGTATTGATGTATATATTTGATTAACCCGTAACAGATTCCGTCTCATGCGTGGGCCAGGCATCAGAGCAATACTTCTCAGCTATTTCAGCCGCTGTTCTGCAAGCCCGGACACATGGTCTGCTCTATCTGCTCTGTTCATACGATTATCTCCTTTGATCGATTTATTGTTACATATTCAAATGGTCCTGGTCTTGTCAAAACTAATATTAAAAATACAAAAGCCGGACCCCGAAAGCGCTGGAGCCTTTGAAGATCCGGTTTGAATACATATCTATGGATGGCAGTTTCCGCATGGTTTGTAGCCATCTGCCATTATCTCATCTCTGGTTGCTTCTACTTCCTTTTTATTCTTGTCTTTCATCTGATCGACGCTGTTGCACCATTCATGATGGAATTTCTTTGTGCCTGTGTTCAGGACATATTTCATGACAGGTGAAGACTCGTCTTTTGTGTCTTCTCCGGCGGCAAAATGATTCGTATCGTCCTCATCATTCCGCTCATAGCTGCCCTGATCATATTCAGGAGAAGATGATCTCCTGTTGTCGCCTGTGCTGTAATCGATCTCGATCCCCGGCTGGACGTTGTAGCAAAAGACATTAAATGCAAGGCCTTCGCCGCTGTCTTCAACAGAGATCGCCTGCATGTGAACGCCGCGCGCCACAAGATCGTCTCCTTTGAAACAAGGAGTCACCCGGTACATCACATGATTGCCGGTGCCCTTGACATATTCATAAATCTCATCTTCGAACGGCAGCATACCCTGCCTGTTCATGTAGCTTGTGCCGGTTATCAGATTGCGCGGGACTGCATCGTCCCCCGAAAGCTTGTGCGCTATGAGATGACAGCGGTTATACAGTTTGCCGCCTTCAACATCATCATAGGAGTCTGAGTGCCAGCCCGTCGGGTGGACCTCGCTTATATTCCCGCGAGGCTGAGTCGGCATACCGTCCTGACCA
The DNA here is from genome assembly GCA_017403955.1 of Mogibacterium sp. Lineage (GTDB taxonomy): Bacteria > Bacillota > Clostridia > Peptostreptococcales > Anaerovoracaceae > Crickella. The sequence continues at coordinate 188,834 of JAFRDH010000007.1, read as the reverse complement.
ATGCAGGAATTCGCGGTGCCGCATCTTCCGAGCGAGTCAAGCGGATCAAGCGACTCCTGGGTCACTTTCCAGATCTCATTTTCGCTGAAATCCGGTTTATTGTTATTGACTTCGCAATACGGCTGTCCGTTCCATTCAGGCAGTTTTGCGAGAAAAGCCGATTGATCGTATTTGATACCGGAATTGCTGCCCGTATCCGCAACTTCCGACGCATTATCGAACGAATCTGAAGTGTTTTCGATGCAGGTGGTGTCCTCTATCGTTTCAGTGACTGTATCTGTGTCAGTATCGGCCGGTGCAGGATCACCGCTCCCGCAGCCTCCACCGATGATAAGTGTAAATACAAGGCAGATGACCAAAATCAGATATTTGATTTTTCTGTTCATTCCAGTGATCCTCCTGTGTATCTGAGTTGTGAGAAACGCAGACTAGTCGTTTGTATGTGAAGCTCTCCTTCGCAAGCCGGGTGCCATTGTCTCACAAGGCACTTTGACCTGACATTTACCGCAGCCATAGCGCGGGGAGAATTTGGCCTTCATTTTCTCAACGTGCTCGTTGCACTTCATGTTGTTCTTGCCGTATTCAAGTGAGATCGCCTGTGCAGGACAGTTTCTCATGCATGCACCGCACTTGACGCAATAGTCATCGATACCCGTATAACCGCGCGGCGTCGGTTCGATCTCTTCCGAAATGATTATGCTGGCAAAACGCCCGGCCATGCCTTTGGTGGTTATCAGGCCCCGCGAAAGGCCGAAGGTCCCAAGCCCCGCTGCATACGCTGCATGTCTTTCGGACCATTTGCTGTCCGCATGAAAATCCGGTCCGTTGCCTCTCTCAATCGTCTCGATTTTGACGCCAAAACGTTCATCCAGACTCGGCACACATGACGCTATGCCTTTGTCCGCCAGAAACCGGTCAATGGATCTCATGTAATTACCGATGAATTCCTGCCCCTCTATCCTGGCATACAGCCATTCGATCGAAGGCTCCAGCATATCCGCCCTGTTGCTGACACGAACAGCATCCGAAAAAGGCAGGAAAAAGGCGATCACTGTCTTGGCAGAAGGAAGCCATCCGGAAGGAGCCATGTAATTCGGCCCGACGACTCCTTCACGGCAAAAGGTAGTAAAAATATCATCGGAAGCTGATGCAAAACCGATAAGCGGCTCCTCGTACAAGACCGTCCTTCCAACCCCCGGAACATCAACGATATTGCCATCACAACTTGTGAAAAGCGACAAGCATTCCTTTACGATCTTCTCTGATGGATACATGTCATTACCCCCTGTCTCCTGCGAACACCCTTTACCCCTGAATTATACCATATGTTTCTTTTTGATTCTTTCTATTTCCTCTTCGATGATCTGAGCAAATGTCTTGCTGTCTATCGCGAAGCTCTCTTCTGCTGCCGCAGACCTGTCCGCGAAAGCATCGAAAACAGCCTGTTTATTAGCGAGCATTTCAGTGAGTTTCTCGTCTACTGTGGATTCGCAGAGCAGACGGAAGACCTGTACATTTCTGGACTGGCCCATCCTGTAAGCTCTGGAAATGGCCTGGTTCTCTGTCGAAGGTTTGAACTGAGGCTCGCATATAACGACAACGCTGGCTGCCTGGATGTTGAGGCCTGTACCTCCTGACATGATCTGAGAAACCAATACACTTCCGTCCGGAGAACGCTCGAACTCATCGATGATCTGCTGCCTTTTGTCAGGTGAAACAGACCCGTTTATCGGACCGTAGCAGCTATTGCCCAACATGTTCCTGATCCGGTCTATCGTATCAAGAAAGAAAGAGAAAACGATCACCTTCCTGCCGTCTTCCCTGGCTTCTTCGATGATTTCCTTAAGCCGCTTTGCCTTGGATGAATCGTTGAGATCATCAACGTTCCAGGAAACTCTCCTTACCTCCATGAAATTCCTCGAGAGAACGGCTTCCTCGTAGGCACGTTCTTCCTCCGCACCCATCTCGCACCATTCTTCTGTTTCGATGAGATCAGGCAGTTCCTGAAGAACATCATCTCGCTTTCGCCTGTAGTAAACAGGTGCTGCAGCAGTACGGAACTGCGGCGCAGTCGACATGAACGCAAGGCTCCGGATCGAATCAGCAGTTGCAGGCTGGAGAACTGACACAAGCGAGATCATCTCATCGACCCTGTTCTCAAGCGCTGTTCCGGTCATGAAAAGCAGACGGTCAGCATATTCACAGATAGATCTGACATTCTTCGTACGCTGTGCTCCTGAATTTTTGATGTAATGGGCCTCATCAACGACCAGAAGATCGAGCCGCTGATTCCTGCGGAAATTGAAATGTCCGGTCGTTTCGTAAGTCGTGACCGCGACGCCGCCCCTGCGTTTCCATATCCTGATCGCACTTTCTTTGTCTGCCCCATGTATCCTCGTCACCTTGAGATCACTATGCTTATGTATCTCACGGCACCAATTCGAAAGAACGCTCGCCGGGCATACGACAAGAAAATGCGTCGCACCGGTATTTCTGAGGCAGACCATAGTCGCAATCGCCTCGATGGTTTTGCCGAGCCCCATCTCATCACCGAGCAGGACATTCTTCTGATGAAGGATGTATTTGACTCCCATGACCTGATATGGCCTGAGATCGCACCTGAGACCTTCAGGATCAAGCGACTCTCCCTTGATTGCTTCCGCGAGTTCCTCCGGGAGCCCGTAGCCGGAATCATCTCCGAGAACGCCCGGAACGATACTTTCGATGATCGTATAGTAAGAGATCGTGTTTTCAACGAAGTCTTTCCACGCCTCAGACTTGGTCACTTTGCCGGAACTGAGTAATGCATTGTGAGCCTCTTTGAGGATCGATGCATGATCGCCTGTCTGGATTTTAGCAAGCACCCTCATCGCATCGATAGCCGCGGATCTTTCTTTAGCGGAATAGAAAAGCCACTCCGTACCGTTCCCTATCTTCCTGATAGTTCCGGCCGCAGCGATCATCATCTCTCCATATTCATCATCCTGCCTGAGGACTTTTTCGATCTGCGGTCTGATCTTCCTGTACGGGCAGACCGCCTTTACGATCTCAGTCGCTTCTTTATTCTGATCATCTGCATTGAGCCTGATCCTCACAGCATTCTGAGCAGTCATCATCATGAGTTCAGCAATTCTTTTGATCTCGCTTGCTCCTTCATTGCTGATACCCTTGATGATCTTGAGCTTGTAATGCGATGCTTTGTAGACATCTGCCATCGTCGTCATGCCTTTGTCACGCAAAAGTTTGACGCGTATGCCGCCCGCACCGTGATGATTGAGTTCTTCAACAGGAACTTCATTGAGGATGCGCAAAGCTGCTTTGTGTATGTAGTCATTTGCCGCGTCTTTGATCTTTCCGCGCTTGTCATTGATACTGTCAAAAACAACTTTGTTCAGTTGATCCAGCTGTTCCTGCCGTGACAAAAGTCCCGCACATGCGCTTACAGGTCTTGCGGTGTCTATATTCCTGTCTCCGATCGCAGCCAGCAATGCTGATCTGTATGACTTGGAGTGTGTCCTGAGATCTGCAAAAGCGTTCTCGAATGAAGGCTCGAAGGATTCTGCATGGGACTCGTCTAATATCTGAGTTGCCAAGGCCACATCATCGGGATAACGTGTATCCAGGATCCTGCTCAGGAAATCAAATGCATTAATAGCTCTCTGCTGATCTACCCGGGAGGTGAAAAGCCAACGGAGTGTTCCAGCTGCAGGTTTGAGTTCCTCCAACCTTTTCTCTATCTTTCTGACATAATCAGTCTCAAGTGAGCGGCACTTCTTCTCTGCCTCTGCAAACTTTCTGTACTGAAATAGCTGAATGATGAGATCCCTCAGCGCAGGAGAAAGAGTTGGGGGAACATCGTAAATCCCGGCTGTGCGTTGCCCCGCTTCTGCTTCTTTCTTCAATTCTGCAGCTATATCCGCGGTGAACAGCATTTTGATCTCCGCATCAACAAGTGCTTCTATTTCACCACTCTCAACTAGCTCCTCATAAAATCCGCCGATCCGTTTCCGCCATTTTTCCGATTCTTTTTCTGTGAGCCTGAGCTTCGAAATAAGAGCCTGATGGCGAAGGATCAGCGACTTTGCTTCTTTACTATTAAAATCTTTATTCATTGTTCTTTATATAGGTCCTACCTGCAGATGCAGTCCACGAAAAATAAGAATGCGTCTGCATCCTTATTTATTTCTGTAAAGTCTGTAATATTTGCGCTTGAGAACTTTGGTGCTGACAGTAGGGTCTTTTTCCCTTTCCTGTTCTTCGAACTCCTCCCATGTCGGACCTGGGTAGCCTGCATGAAGTTCATAGTTGATGTCAGATTCGATCTTGTTAAAAGCATGGCTTGGAAGTTCAGGATCTCTCTTGAATCTGGCTCTTGCAAGACGGTGATGCACCCTTGTCATCTGGCTGCGGCGCTTTCCGGCGATTTTGTATGGATTTTTGCGAAATGATCTGCTCATTGAACTTACCTTTCTGTCAGCAATAATCTCTGATTGACGGTCACATTCTAACACGATCCGTTCAGTTCCTTCCGTACCGGGGAGAATGTGCCCGGAAGCGCCGGATCACAGTTCTGTATAGATCACACCTCGTTCATTTCTATCCGATCTCATCAGAGAGACTCGTGTGACCGTCATCCCGGCTTCCCCTGAGCCGTTCAAAGCTCCCAGGATCTCAGCTTCTGTCATCCCACCGTTATATGAAGGCTGCCGTACCAATGTAATATGCGGAGAGAATTTCTTGCGGTCAAAAGGGATCCCGGCTTCATCAAGAGCGCGGCGAAGTCTCCGGGTATACGCTCCAAGCGCTGCTCCGCCATCTATGCCTGCCCACCAGAGTTTGCGAAAGGCTCCCGTTCCGGTCAACCACAGTTCAAAAGGCCTGAAACCGGTAGACCTGATGACCTCAAGGACTTTGTCCGGATCATCATATTCGCCGATAAAAGCCAATGTCAGATGAAGATTCTGCCGCTTCGTGAAATTGCCCCGCACGCCGGATCTGCGCATTCCGGCCTGCATGGCTTCCAGAGCATCCTTCATTTCATCATTCAGAAGAATCGCGATGAATAGTCTCATATGCCTTCAGTTGATCGTATTTGGCACTGCTGCCTTTAGCCATTTCTACAGGATACTTTTTCTTCGTTTTCTCCAGCTTGTCAAGAACGATTTCTTCTATGTCAACGTCGAGTTTGTCAGCAAGCATGATGCAGTAACTCAGAACATCCGCCAGCTCCTCGCAGACATGCGTCTTGTCAAAAGAATTGTCCCACTGGAAACATTCGAGCAGTTCGCCCGCTTCGATACTTACCGACTTAGCAAGGTTCTCCGGAGTGTGGAACTGATCCCAGTCCCGCTCCTCAGTAAAATCACGAAATGCTTGTTTTAATCTGTCCATATTATTACATACCTATCATTATTCCTGCTGCTGCGGATGCGGCAATGAAGACGATCGGGTGGATCTTCTTGAGTGGTGAGTATTTGCTGATCACGAAGACAGCAACGGCGAGAATGATCGCAGGCCAGTAGAACAGCTGAGTCGTTCCGTCAGCAAGCTCGTGATTAAGGAGTGCGATCCTGGCGACCTGGAGCAAAGCCGCTGTTATCAGTGCGACCGATGCAGCCCTCAGTCCGTAGAATATCGAATCAACGACCCTGGATTCACGGAATTTGTTCAGAAAACTTGCGATCACAAGGATGATAATGATCGATGGGAAGATCAGGCCCAATGTCGATACGATTCCTCCCGGTATTCCTCCGCATGTATAACCTACATAAGTCGCCATGTTGACTCCGATAGGTCCCGGAGTCGATTCAGAAATAGCGATCATGTCAGCAAGCTGTCCCGAAGTGAACCATCCGGTCCTGTGTCCGAGATCATAAAGGAAAGGGATCGTAGCAAGACCGCCGCCCACAGAGAACAGCCCGACCTTGCAGAATTCGAAGAAGAGACGGAGGTAAATCATTTATCCTGCCCTCCTTTCCCTTGCCCTTTGGCTGTTTTGATCAAAAAGCCTGCAATACCGGAAACCATTACCAGGAAAACCGGTGAAGTCACGAAATTCCACACTTGCTCCATACCTGAAGGCGCAGCAAGGAATGAGCCGGCAGCCGCAAGTCCGAGTACCACGATATAGATCAGAAATGTCGGGATATCTTTGACTGATCCCTTAAACAGCTTGATCACACTGACAAGGATCAGTGCCGTAACTCCCGCACGTATCCCATTGAAAGCGTGTGCAACTATCTCAAGATGCATGAAATTACTGAGAAATGCAGCAACTATAAGAATGATTATCGCCGGGACCGTTACAACACCAAGCGTCGCAGCGACCGCACCGGCAACGCCTGCCTGAGATGCTCCGATGAATGTAGCTGTGTTGACCGCTATAACACCGGGTGTGCATTGCCCGACAGCATAATAATCAGCCAGCTGATCAGCAGTCGCCCAGCCTTTATTATCTACTACTTCGCGCTGAAGTATTGGCAGCATGGCATAGCCCCCGCCGAACATCATGCCGCCGACCTTCGCAAAAGTCAGATACAGATCAAGTAATTTATGCATTTTAGTCCTCTCCATACTCTATAAGATGCATTCATTTTACCATATCCAATATATAAAACAGCAAACAAAAATGCCCTCTGCAGGGAGGGTGCGAAGCGGAGAGCATTTTTGCCTATTCATTCTATCTTTCAGTGACAAATCGCCAATTCAGATTCTTTGTCAAATACGTGGATCTTCTCGGTATCGATCGCGAGCTTGATGTTTTCTTCGGATTTCTTGGCGTATCTTGCAGGTACTCTTGCGATCAGCTTCTGACCTGCGTATTCGAGATACAGGTATGACTCTGAACCCATCATCTCATCGAGATCGATATATGCTTCCATGACATTGTTGCCGTGGAAGAAGTGCTTCTCTGCATGGAAGTCTTCCGGCCTGATACCGCAAATCACTTCTTTGCCTTCATATGCCGCAAGTTCTTCCTTGTCCATTGCGACTTCAGTGTCACCGAAGCAGAGAGCATATCCGTTTTCGGTCTTTTTGACCTTCGCATCGATGAAGTTCATCTGCGGTGAACCGATAAATCCTGCTACGAAGAGGTTGCAAGGATAATCATACAGATTCTGCGGTGTGTCGAACTGCTGGATGATCCCGTCCTTCATTACACAGATCCTGTCGCCCATCGTCATAGCTTCCGTCTGATCGTGAGTTACATAGACGAAAGTAGTTCCGAGACGCTTGTGCAGTTTGCTGATCTGGGATCTCATCTCAGTTCTCAGCTTGGCATCGAGGTTGGAAAGCGGTTCGTCGAGGAGGAATACCTCAGGGTTACGGACCATGGCTCTGCCGAGAGCTACTCTCTGTCTCTGGCCGCCTGACAAAGCTTTTGGCTTTCTGTCGAGGTAAGGTTCGAGTCCGAGGATAGATGCAGCAGCTTTGACCTTTCTGTCGATCTCATCCTTCGGAGTCTTGGCGAGTTCAAGAGCAAACGCCATATTCTTGTAAACACTCATGTGCGGATAAAGCGCATAACTCTGGAATACCATTGCGATGTTCCTTGACTTAGGAGGAACTGCATTGATCCTCCTGTCACCTATGTAAAGGTCTCCGCTTGATATGGATTCAAGACCCGCGATCATTCTGAGAGTAGTTGATTTACCGCAGCCCGAAGGTCCTACGAGTACAACGAATTCTTTATCTTTGATCTCCATGTTGAGATCAGGAATAACGGTCACGCCGTTATCATATGTCTTTACAACATTTTTAAATGTAATTCCAGCCATTTCCAGCCTCCTATTCCTTGACACCGCCAAGAGCGACACCGGCAACGATGTACCTCGACAAAGCGATGTATACGATTATGATCGGCACGATCGCGACAGTAATAAGCATGTAGACTTTACCCATATCGAACTTGAGGAAGTCCGCGCTTCTGAGCATTGCGATCAGGATCGGCAGTGTTCTCTTGCTGTTTTCCTGAAGAACAAGTGCCGGGATGAAGAAGTTGTTCCAGCTCTGTACGAAGGCGAATATTGCCTGAACTGCCAGCGCCGGCTTCATGATAGGGATAACGATCCTGTTGAACGTTTTGAACTCATTACATCCATCGATCCTTGCTGCCTCGATGAGTTCGAGCGGAAGACTCGACTGCATATAGCTGTACATGAAGTAGAATACTGCAGGTGCTGCTATCGAAGGCAGGATCAGCGGATAAAGCGTATTGATCATTCCCATTTTGGTGATTATGTTGATAAATCCCATTGCGGATACCTGTGTAGGCATTACCAGGATCAGCATGATGAAAATGAATGCAGGCTTCTTGAGTTTGAAGTTGTACGCATACAGGCCGTAAGCTGTCAGTGCTGAGAAATATGTCGCAAGGATAGCACTGCATGACGATACGATAAGGCTGTTTTTGATACCGGACAGAACCGGCAGCTTGGCGTCATGTATTACATTATTGAAGTTCTGCGCAAATGATTTGCCCGGCAGGAACGAGAATCCCGACTGGATCTGCTGATGACTTCTTGTGCAGTTGATGATCAGTATATAGAAGAAGAACAGACACAGGAATGTCAGTAATATCAGCACTATATAGGCGATGATCGTCCTTATGTTTGAAGGCTTCTTATCCATTGACGGCCTCCTTTCTTGCAGCTCTGCCCTTCTTCCCGGTCTTGCGGTCCGATTCTGTCGGATTCAGGTTGAAGTAAACGAGCAGGCACAGTATAGCGCATATGATGAACAGGATGACTGAGATGGCACCCGCCATTCCGTAGTTCTTGCTGTACAAGTGGTTGTTCAGGAACATGATCAATGTCGTTGCTGTACGGTCCGGTGATCCTTTACCATTTGTCAAAATCTGCGGAACATCGAACATCTGCAGTCCGCCGATCATCGAGGTAATGAGTACGTATACCAATATCGGTCTGATCATCGGTAAAGTGATTCTGAAGAAGGTCTGCCTAGGCGAGCAGCCATCGAGCTCGGCTGCTTCGAAGAGCGCAGGGTTTATTCCCATAACTGCAGCCATCAGCAGAATCGTTGTATTACCGAACCACATCAGGAAGTTCATCAGCGCAACAAGCCCTCTGGTTCCTGATACAGACGAAAGGAATCTGAACGGAGTTTTGAGGATGCCTGCTGAGATCAATGCCGCGTTGACTGGCCCGTTATCTGAGAACAGAGCGAAGAACAGCATCGCGAAAGCCGAAGCCATGATCAGGTTCGGCATGTAGATGACTACTTTGAAGAACTGTTTGCCCTTGATCCTGAGTCTCACATCCGTGAACCATGCCGCGAGAAGCAGCGATATAATGATCTGCGGTATGAATCCCGCTATCCACAAAATGATCGTGTTTCCTGTATATTTGAGAAAGTCACTTTCAAAAAGTGCCTTGTAGTTGTCAAAGCCAACCGGATTCGGACCTATGACGGTCAGTCCGGAACGATAATATTCGAAAAAGCTGTAGTAAACAGTCTGTACAAGCGGTATCAGCTGGAATACCAGGAATGCTATGAAGAAAGGAGCGATGAAAATATACCCCCACTTAGCGTAACTGATTTCTTTTTCCGCTGCTTTTTTTCTTTTATTCATACGGACCTCCTTGATGGAGCTGTGTTCTGAATCATTCTTTATGATAAAAGGGGTGACCGCCAGGCCACCCCTTTCCCTTAAGCTGGAAATTATTCCGGCCAGTTAACTGTTTCGATCTCTGGATAGATCTCCTTGATTGCTGTCTCAAAGTTAGCCTTAGCTCCTTCGAGGTCAACGTTTCCGTCGAAGTAATCCTTCATTGAGTTCTGCATTTTCTCGATTACACCCTGGTCATAAGCTGAAGCGATCTTCAGGCTGAGGCCGGCTGCAGAGTCGGAGAGCAGTGCATAGTGATTCTGTCCGCCGAGGAAGTCGTTGCCTTCATAGTTAGCAGCGAGGTCAGCGATTACGGACTTGCTGTTTACGAAGTCGCCCTTTTCTGTAGCGATCTTGTTGAGGATGTCAGCGTCTGTTGTCATCTTGATCATGATGTCAGAGATGAGAGCTGCGTTGTCAGTTCCGGTTGCAGCGGTGATCCATGTACCGCCCCAGCACCAGGATACTGGTCCTACGCATACTGCATAGTCGCCCCATGCGCTCTTCTCAGGATCCTTTGTTCCATCCGGGTCAGCGTTGCCTGTCAGAGTGAAGTCGATCTCCCATGTGCAAGCCGGGATGCAGAACACCTTAGCGTCTTTGCCCTGGTCTGCTGCCCAGTCAGGCTGCCAGAGTGAAGTCTTGTTGTTGAATCCCTTATCTGTGTAATCCTTAGTCATAGCTACCCAGTCCATGATGTTCTTATCAATGTTCAGGGTCTTGCCATCCTCTACGAATGGAGCTGCGTCATTGTTGTAGAAAGGTCTGAATGTATCATCATATCCGGAGAGCATCTTGTAACCTGCATCGGACATCTTCTGAGCTGTCTCAGCAAACTTGTCCCAGTCAGCAAGAGCTGCCTGAACTGTTTCAGGATCGTCTGATCCGAGAACTGCCTTAGCGATCGAACGTCTGTAAGCGATCAGTCCCGGGCAAGCCTGCCAGGAAACGCCCTTAACATTGCCATCTGCATCAGATACTACTTCCTTAGTGTAATCATACTGATCAGCTGTTGCATCAAGTACTCCGTTGAGATCTGCAACCTTCATTGTTGCATCAGAGTTGGTGTACTTTCTTGCATAGTCTGCTTCTACGAGGAACATGTCGATCTTGCTGTCAGCCTCGGCATTTTCCTGATTGAGAAGAGCCTCGTCAAGCTTATTCTGATAGTTGTTGTTTTCGTTAGGTTCGATGACCCAGTTAACTACAGTTCCGTCCTTAAGAGTGGTTGTGGAACCATCTTCAGCTGCCTCAGCAACTTCCGGATAATAGTCGTTGAAACGTGTCTGGAATTCGTCGTTCCAGCACCAGATGTTCAGTACTTTTCCTTCTTCTGTTGTGGCTTCCTCACCGCCGCCATTACCGCCGCCGCAGGCTGTTACGCCGAAGATCATAACTCCGGCAAGTACGATGCTCAGGAATGCCTTGAACTTCTTATTCATGATAATCCTCCTTACATGCTGCACTAATTATTTTTTTTAACACTGTTTCCGGCAAGAAACTTTCCTGACACCATGATTTGTTCGGCTGCACCCGTTCCCTCTCCTTCAATCGATTCGACGAGTTTACGTACCGATTCTCTTCCTATTCTGTCAGCGTCCTGATACCAGGTAGTCAGTTTAGGATTAAGGATCTTCGAGAGATTGATACCATCGTATCCGCAGACGCTTATGTCATCGGGGATGCCGAGTCCTCTCTCAATGATTTCCGTCTGCCCGCCTATGAAGGAAAAGTCGTCCGGATATAGTATTGCTGTCGGCGGCTCTTCCAGGTCCAGAAGCTCTGCAGTCGCCCTGCGTACTGCATCCGCATTGTGGTATCTTGCCTCTTTGACGTATTCAGGCGGTACCTCAATGCCGTGGTCCTTCATGGCTTTATAAAAACCTCTGAGTCGCCTCTGCGTTACCAGTGTGCCTTCGCCGTGGATGAATGCGATCTTCCTGTGACCCTGTTCTGCCATATAAGATGCCAGATAGTAGCATCCTTCTTCGTTGTCCGAAACAACAGAGCTTGAGTTGTCGAATGAGTAGTCGATCGTTACTACCGGAACTTCGCTCTTCACAAGCTCGAGGACTTCAGGATTCTGGAAGTCTACACTTGCAATAACGACGCCGTCACAATTCCTGTAACGACAGTGCTGGAGAAACGACATCTTCTCTTTCCCTATATTATTACTGATAAAAGTGATGTCGTAACCTCTGGCCTCTGCCTCTTCCTTTACACTGTTAAGTATGCGGGAGAAGTACTCGTGTGTCAGACCGCTCATGGTGTCATCAACGAACAGGACTCCCAGATTGTGGGAAATATTCGTCTTAAGCAGTCTGGCAGCTGCATTCGGCAAGTAGTTGAGCTCTCTTGCCGTGCGCTTTACCAGTTCTACAGTTTCCCGGCTGATCTCAGAATAACCGTTGAGTGCCTTGGAAACAGTAGCCGGAGAAACACCGCAGGCTTTCGAGATGTCCTTGATAGTTACCATGTTGACTCTCCTCCTTTGGTGTAATTTTTGAAATCGCATTACGAAAAGCTTGCGGATCTCACGAACACGATTTCGTAGCTTCATTTTAGTTTACTAAAACGATTTCGTCAATATGTTTTTTGAGATTTTTCATAAAAATTGGATTTTTTATTTTTTTCATGACTTTTTTGACGTTTAATCTTTACAAATCAAATAATTTGCATCTATAATAACAGTACACTTACGAAAACGTATTCGTTAGCAAGGAGTCAATCATGAAATACGGATATTTTGACGACAAGAATAGAGAATATGTAGTAACCACCCCAAGAACTCCCCTTCCGTGGATCAACTACCTCGGATCACAGGATTTCTTCAGACTTATATCCAATACATCCGGAGGTTACTGTTTTTATAAGGATGCCAAGCTCCTGAGGCTGACACGTTACCGTTATAATAACAGCCCGATCGACTGCAACGGACATTACTACTATATAAAGGATGGCAGCACAGTCTGGAATCCGGGCTGGCAGCCTGTCAGGACTGAGCTCGACTCATACGTTTGCAGACACGGTCTTGGTTATTCGGTCTTTGACAGCACTAAGAACGGCATCCGCGCAGTCCAGGAAGTTTTCGTCCCTATCGGCGAGAACTGCGAAGTCACCAGAGTCACTTTGTCCAATGGATCCGACATTGCTCATGATCTCGATCTGTACAGCTACGTTGAATTCTGTCTGTGGGACGCAGTCGATGACTCATCGAACTTCCAGCGTAACCTTTCGATCGGTGAGGTCGAGGTAATCGGCAGTGCGATCTATCATAAGACTGAATACCGCGAGCGCCGTAATCACTATGCTGTTTTCGCTGCGAATCAGCCGGTAGACGGTTTCGATACGAGCCGCGACGAGTTCGTCGGTCTTTACAACGGCCCTTCAGAACCTAAGGCAGTTCTCGAAGGCAAGAGCTTCAACAGCATTGCGCATGGCTGGGCGCCGGTCGGGAGCCATCACTTCAGGATGAGACTTGAACCGGGCGAAAGCCGTTCTTTCATCTTCGTTCTCGGATATTGCGAAAATCCTGATGACCGCAAGTTCGAGGCGCCTGGTGTGATCAATAAGGAACCAGCCGACACTCTTCTGGCCAAGTTCAGGACAGATGAACAGTTCGATCAGGCACTTGCCGCACTCAGACAATACTGGGAAGATCTCCTTTCAACTTTCTGCATCTCGACCGGTGATGACAAGCTGGACAGGCTGGTCAACGTATGGAATCAGTACCAGTGCATGGTCACCTTCAATCTCAGCAGGTCAGCCAGCTATTATGAGAGCGGTCTCGGACGCGGGATGGGATTCAGAGACTCTTGTCAGGACATTCTCGGATTCGTTCACCTCGTTCCTTCAAGAGCAAGAGAACGTATCATAGACATTGCGAACACGCAGCTTCCTGACGGCAGCACATATCATCAGTACCAGCCGCTCACCAAGCGCGGGAATGCAGATATCGGCGGCGGATTCAATGATGACCCGCTCTGGCTGATAGCTTGTACAGCAGCGTATCTGCGCGAGACCGGAGACTTCAGCATCCTCGATGAACAGTGCACATTTGACAGTAACGAGAATGACAAAGCGACTCTGCTCGAGCACCTCCGCAGGAGCTTTGGATTCACAACGACACATGTCGGTCCTCATGCACTTCCTCTCATCGGACGCGCAGACTGGAATGACTGCCTCAATCTGAATTGCTTCTCAGACCATCCGGGGGAAAGCTTCCAGATCACAGGTCCGAGCGAAGGTCCTGTAGCTGAAAGTGTTTTCATCGCGGGCATGTATGTCAAATACGGCAAAGAATTCGCCGAGATCCTCAGGCAGACCGGACGTGACGGTGAGGCTTCGTCTGTAATGGAAGAAGTCGAGAAGATGCGCAAAGCAGTTCTTGAATCCGGCTGGGACGGTGACTGGTTCGTCCGCGCATATGATGCATTCAGCAATCCTGTCGGAAGCAAGGTATGCAAAGAAGGAAAGATCTATATAGAGCCGCAGGGCATGTGCGTTATGGCCGGCATCGGTCTTGAGACCGGAGAAGCCGCAGCTGCTCTTGCGAGTGTAGAAGAACATCTCGAGACACAGTACGGGATCGTTATCCTCCAGCCTCCTTACACGGAATACCATCTGGAGCTCGGAGAGATCTCATCCTATCCGCCGGGATATAAAGAAAACGCCGGTATTTTCTGCCACAATAACCCTTGGGTGGTTTGTGCCGAAACCATGCTCGGCCATGGTGACCGTGCATTCAGTCTCTTCCGCAAGACCTGCCCTGTTTATCTCGAAGATATCAGCGAGATCCACCGCACTGAGCCTTATGCTTACTGCCAGATGGTCGCAGGCAGAGATGCAGCGACTTTCGGCGAAGGCAAGAACAGCTGGCTTACAGGAACAGCTGCCTGGACTTTCACCTGCATGAGCCAGTACATACTGGGTATCAAGCCGGAATTCGGCGGACTCAGGATAGACCCTTGCATCCCTTCAGATATGAAGAAGCTGAGCTGCGTACGAAAATTCCGCGGGTCTACATGCCGAATCAGCATAGAGAATCCTGACGGAGTTCAGAGCGGGATCGCTTCCGTCAAAGTCAACGGCATCCCTTCCGACACCAATCTGATCAAAATGCCGGATGAGCCTGCAGAGCTCAATATTGAGATCCTTATGGGATGATCATTTTTTCCCTCCAACATACAATAATTTCCAACAACCTAATAAAGAACAGATCCTTGAGCCGGGATCTGTTCTTTATTAGGTTATATCATTTATGTCTGATCACTTTTACAGGTATTGCAGGAGCTCAGCTCTGACGCCATCCATTCTCGCATCGACAAGGCCGAAATCCATTTCTTTATAGCTCCATACCGCACGCGCGATGTTATATTTCTCGAAAGCCTTATGGATCGTTTTGAACCATTTCAGCGCATCTTCCGGCGGAACAACATCGATCACGCCGAACTCGCCGCAATACAGGCTGCGGGACTCTCTTGCTGATTTTGCCAGAGCGGACTCAAACAATTTGTCGAAATAGTCCTCGCCAAGCCCTGCTTCTTCGAAAGTCACCCTGCGGTCCTGATCGATATCCGTGCTCCAGTAAGCACCCTGATGTGTATAGAAATGAGGTTCATAACAGTGGAAACTCAGCACGAGGTGTTCATCATCAGGGAGCTCAAGATCTGAAAGCGCGCGGACATCATTATAATTGTAACTACCGACAAGTATGTAAGTTTCCGGCGCATGGATCCGTATACGGCGGACACACTCAGCAGCGATCCTTTGCCAGCTGGTGAGAACGCCTTTGTCGGTGATCTCATTGAGAATGTCGAACATGATATGTCCCGGATCATCCCCGAACTCCTTTGCCAGACATTCCCAGAGATTGTAGAAACGTTCCTGATAGGCGGCATTATCGAAAAATCCGGATTCATTCTCCCCTTCATCGAACGAATAGCCCGCTGTTTTATGGAGGTCGATGACAACGTTCAGCCCGCACGAGCGTGCAGCATCTACAGCCCTGCGAACTCTTGACATCCCGTCTTCCCTTTCCTCAAGGACATTGTAGTCGACCGGAAGTCTGACATGATCGAGTCCCCATGATTTGATGACCGCAAAATCGCTGTCTTTGATAAAGTTGTCGAGTCTGTCCTCACTGTAATCACATTGCGACATCCAGCCACCCAGATTGATACCCTTATTGAATCCCAGTTCATTGATACCCATAAAGCACCCCTTTCAAGTCATTGTTGATCAGTCAGATCTTTGATAAAAAGTACATCGCAGGCAAAGTGCCCGGTGTCCCCAAGTCTCTCATCCGTCAGAACAAAGCCGTGTTTCTTGTAGAATTTGTGGGCAGGGATCATATTGCTGAAAGTCTCAAGATAACACTTTTTGTAGAATTGCTTCGCATAATCGAGGGCGATCGTTATCAGTTTGTGAGCTGCCCCGGTCCCGCGTATTTCAGGCAGGCAATACATCTTCTGCAGTTCGCAAATATCGCCCGAACCGGCTATCTCGCCTATTCCCGAACCGCCGACGATCCTCCCGTCCGTGGTTTCTATGACCCAGTACTTGTTCTTCGGATCTGTATATATCGTTGAGAATTCCCCAAGATGCGGGTCTGCCCATGCCGTACCGTCATGATTTGCACCATATTCAATGAGGCAAGCTCTGATGACCGCTTCAATTTTCTTATCGTCTTTCGCCTCCAGTTCCCGAATAATATAGTCCATTACATTCCCCTTTGATCTTTTATTACTTGTTTCTTCTTATGTATCTGAGCTGGCAGGTCGGGTCACCTTTTGCAATAGTTCCCGGGAGATCCAGCTCAACGCCAAATGATTCACCGATCCCTCTGTCGCCGCACATCGCATGATCGCACATCATCGCGATCTGCTCATCAGAACAGCCCTGCTTCTGCCATGCCTTGACGAGCGGGCAATAGTGGAAATCTATATCCAGATGATCGTCATCACATCTGAGAATATCCATCTCGAACACCTTTTGAGCGAAGAAGCCGAAAAGCGCCTTTTTGAGGCCTTTGAGGGACTGGCCCTTGCCGCCCTTCTCTACCAGATTCCTGCCCTGATAGAGGCCGCATCTCTTGATCGCATCCGGCGCAAAATCCTCAGCCTTGAGTCCGTGTTTTTCCGCTTCATCACACAGAAGATACATCCAGAGCGCCCTGTGTTCAAGCTGCTCACGGATACCGACTATAAGCGGGTTCTTTATTTTTGATTCATTAGTGATCCTGCTCATAAAGCGCCTCCATCCAATTACATTTCTGCACAATATATATTCATTATACAGTTGATTTTGGCTGCGCGATAGTTGATAGTTTATATGTAGAGTTATTTTTCGCAAAATAAGGATGGTGAGGACTATGGATATCAAAAAAGCGAAAGTAGGGTTCGTGGGATTCGGAAATATGGCAAGCGCGATCTGCGACGGGCTTCTGACCAGAAATGCTGCCGATCCTTCCAATATTTATGCGTGTGCCAGAGACCAGGAAAAGCTCCTTGCAAAATGCGGGTCCCGCGGGATCAATGCTTGCGCTGACGCCGCTGAAGTGGCTGCCGCCAGTGATATCGTCGTGATCGGTGTTCTGCCGCAGCAGGTCGAGGGCGTTGTCAAAGGTGCGGCTGATGCTCTTAAGGGCAAAGCCATGTTCTCGATCGCAGCGGGGATAGATTTTGACCGTTACATCAGTTATCTTGGTGAGGGTTTCAATCATATCAGCACGATCCCTAACACTCCGATTGCTGTCGGTGAGGGGATCATAATTGCAGAATCCAGACACTCTCTTACTGAAGAGCAGCTCGAATTGTTCGAAGATGTATTCGGGCAAATCGCCAAAATAGAGTATTTCAGTTCTGATCTGCTGTCTTTAGGCGGAACAGGCGCCGGATGCGCACCTGCTTTTGTAGATGTTTTCATAGAAGCTCTGGCAGATGGACTTGTAAAAAATGGTATGACCAGGAGCCAGGCTTACAGCATCGTCCCGCAAATGCTTGTAGGAGCCGCCACATATATGATGAAAAGCGGCAAGCATCCGGGCGAACTCAAAGATGCGGTCTGCACACCGGGAGGCACCACTATAGTCGGGATCAGCGCACTCGAAGAAACCGGCTTCAGACACTCACTTATATATGCAGTCGACAAGATAATGGAGAAAAAACACTCTATGTAATTTCAGTCTATCAGTACGATGCCGATATCTACATTGGTAAGTTTACCGATGTATTTGTCGGCATCGCCTTTGAAAAGGCCTTGTTTGTAGTAGCCAATCGAGACTGTCAGATCTGACATGACAGCAAGATGCGCCTCACCGGTGTCACCGTTCATGCCGCTGTTGATGTCAACACTGATAACATAGGCGTCTGAAGCATTTATCGCTTTGATCGCATCAGCAGCTTTGCCGCGGACCTCGCCCTTGAAGCCTGTACCAAGGATGCAGTCAACGATCACATCATAACCCGAAAAGTCAGTTTCCTCATCAAAGTTGCGGACCGGAACGCCAAGATCTGTCGCGATCTCAAGATAATACAAACCGTCATCAGACAGTTTGTCGGATACCCTGTAAACAACCGGTTCGATGCCTTGGTTCTTGAGGATCCCGGCCAGAGCGTATCCGTCTCCGCCATTATTCCCTCCGCCGGTAACGATCGCGATAGATCTGCCCGCCCAGCCGTCGTACGAGTCAAAGACACCTTGTGCTGCACGGTACATCAGTTCCTTACCAGGCACGAAATGCTCGATCGTGTAAGCATCACTTCTTCTCATCTGATCAACAGAAACCACTTTATCTTTCATAGTTCTTATCATACTCCATGTGTCACTGGGGACGGTTCTCATTGACACACAACGAAAATAGTCTTATTGCGTTTTCTGTTGCGATTTGCTCGACTTCCCCAGGTGTAGAATTCTTTAATTCGGCGATCCTCTTGATCAGTTGCGGCAGGATCAGGCTCGTGTTCCTGGCCTTTTTCCTCTTCTTTCCTGAAACTCCGGTAATGTATGGTTTGACATATGGTCCGTCAGTCTCGATCAGGATCGACTCGAGTGGAATTGCTTTGACCGCATCCTCCAGAGGATTATCCTCAGCCGGGTCGGAGAGAAGCGCACCGCCTATCCCTATCATCAATCCGAGATCCGTATATTCTCTCGCGCGTTCAGCATCACCGTAGAAGCAATGCACTACACCGCCATGCAGCTTGTTCCTGTAACGCCTGAGGATCCTGAGCGCATCCCGGTCAGCCTCTCGGATATGAAGCACAAGCGGGAGTCCCAGTTTGTCAGCAAGAGAAATCTGCCAGATGAACCAAGCCTTCTGATGTGTGCGGTGCTGCTCCGCTCTCTCGAAGTGGTAGTCAAGACCGGTCTCACCGATCGCGACCACACCCGGCGTGCGAGCCAGCATTTCTACCTCATGCCTCTCAGTCCAGCGGAGATAATAGTCATGATGAACACCATTCGCATCGACAGTCCGGTATTTGTATGTTCTCGTCGGATGGACGCCAATTACCGGAAAAAATAAACCCGGATGATTCTTTGCAGCCGCCAAAATCTTGTAATTCGATTCGATCTCTATTGCCGGCTCGACAAAGGCTCCGACCCCCGCCTCCCGGCACAGCCTCAGAATATCTTCCCTGTTACCTTCAGACAACACAAAAGAGCCGTTCTCTTCATTGAAGAAAGTGAACGTGCCCTCATATGCAAAATTTGTTAAATGAATATGGCTGTCGATGATCATAGTATATACGTGTGTCACTGAGAACCGTCCCCCATGACACATTTTATTATTCTGGCAGTCAGGCCCCAGATCCCATGTCCTTCATATTCAAGATAATCGGTCTGACCTCTTCTGCGAAAGTTCGTATAGTAAGAAAGATATCCCTGGAGCTTGTCCGGAAGCAATTCAAAAGGAGTTGCGGACAGGTCAAAGTGAACCGGTTTGTTCTCCTCAAGCCAATTCCTCGGGAGGAGAAATACTTCAGCAACTTCATACTCGGACAGTCGCAGCTCTCCTATATCATCAATTTCCAGTGCGGCTTCTACCGGGTAAACCACCCTGCCGTCACTCATATGCAAGGCCGGCAGCTCGCCGGTCACTTTTATTTTGTCAGGAGCGATCCCAAGCTCTTCGCAACATTCACGCACCGCTGTTTCTGAAGGAGATTCTCCCGGCTCAGCCCTGCCCCCGGGAAAACAGATCTCCCCGGGCTGTTTGACTTTTTCCGATCGAACTTCCATCAGCAGCGCGTCACCATATTCGGTCCTAACCCACGGGACCAGAACAGCATATCTATCCATTTAGTCCCACGATTCAGGATTGAATTTGCGATTTTTGACTAAGGCGACGTATCTTTCGTAGGCTTCCGTATCGGAGATTTTCTTGCCGAGCTTGATTGCCTCTATGAGTACATCCTTCTTCTCCGGGTCATATCTGCCGCCCATACGCCACTGATATGAGTGCGGGTATGCGTCATCTCTGTCGAGGATCGTTGGCTCTTTGAGGCACATTCTCTCATACTCATAGTAGAGTCGATCCATCAGATCTCTGAGATTCATAGTCTGCTTAGGTGCTTCCGGTTTGGTTTGAGGCGCAGATGCAGCACCTGTCTGTGCAGCGCCCTGCGCAGCAGTCTCTTCTTGAGGTATCTCTTTTTCTGTATCTGAAATCGGATGTTTAGGATCCATCACGATAGTGTATTCAAAATCAGTTATATTGTTATTCTTATCCATCGTTCAATGCCCTCTATTAATTCCCAAAATCTGCGGCAAGGCCGCCCATTATTTTTTCTTCAAAAACTTGTTCAAATCTGGCTATCGCCCTTTTGCCAGTTTCCGGTCAGTCTTTTATGCAACATTATTATTGTACAGCATCATCAGAGTTCACGCAAAACAAGTATTGTTATTCCAAGGTTTTCTCCCGGCTGTATCCTCAGGACCTTGGGATGATACTTGTATTCATCTATTATCATATTCTTGAGACTGGTCCCGCGGTTGTAGCCGTGGATCAATTTCAGCTGATATGTTGTACTGTCGGCGTTTTTCAGCGCCCGGTCGATGACTTTGATCGCCTCGTCACGGAACAATCCGTGCAAATCTACATTGATTATCGGTGCACCCATGACTCACCTCTGCATCTACCGCATTCCCATTATCATGCCGAGTACGTACGGAATGAGCCAGATAATCCAGACAATGATGCTGAATTTGTGGAAAGTCCTCTTTGCGACTTCGTCTTTGCGTACAAGAACCACTGTCGCCCAGATCGCATGGATCATCATCAGTACTATGGCGATCGCCCCAGTGATTCCGTGAGCGCTCATAAGTCCGCCGCCCGATCCGTCCGCCATACGTGTCATCATCATAGTACCCGCAGTGTCCATACAAAGACCCAGCCAGAAGAACGCAAGATGCATTGGCTTGAGAACCTTGGCAATATGCTCTGACCAGACACCGATCGTATAGAAAACAAGCGCGAGTGTAATGGCGATAACCGCCTTCATAAGCAATGGTGACATATAACTCTCCTCTATCTGTGCCACTTAGCGTGACAGAAAAAAGCACCCCGGATGACCGTATATGAATTATATCATTTTGTCAGCCTCATAGGTGTTTTTCCCGAGAAGTTAAAACTTTAATTTGTTGCGCACTTGAATGCGGCAAATGCCGCGGGCCAGGTGTGTCAGGAAGAACCGTCCCCGCTGACACGACCGTACTTTGAGATTATGTAAAGCAGGTTGCTGCTGAAGTGCTTGGTGTGAAGTTCACTTGGCGGAGGACATTCGTCAGGCAGTTCCAGAGGTACCGGTTCTATGTAGTCCAGGCCTTTTGTTTTCAATGCGTACCGCCATTCTTTCTCTACCCATTCGGAGCGTTTGGCGTTGCTAGACCAGCACAGGAACAACATGTCGCGTTTCTCGATTTCCCGGTAGATCGCCTGTTCCCAGTCTTCCCCGGTCTTAAGGCTGTTGACATCAAGGAACAAATCAAGGTCCGGGCAGATCGCCTTGATTCCCTGAGCGATAGAAGCAACCCGCGCGCGATCTTCACTGGCATAAGACATAAAGGCAGACATAATATCCTTTCTGAACACAGTGATTTCCTGTGCTGCTTCAGAGCAATTAACGCTGAAGATCATCCTTGTACGCATAATGCTGTTTTCATAGACTACCGCGTTGAACAGGATTTTGTTCTTGCTATAGTCTTCCGGGATCTGCACTGCAAAGCTGTAAATCAGGTATTCGCCCAGCCACTGCTGTTCGATCTCGTTATCCTCGATCTCAAGGTCCGGGGATGTAAGCCTGATCATAACATTGGATTCCATCCGGATACTTGAAGCACTGATTTTTTCTTTTACCGGATAATCAACCGTTTTCATGATCTCTCTCACGATCCCGCGGAAAGGAGCTTCATACATCGCAATGTCTATCACTGCATAATCACCTTTCTCAATAGATTGAGGTGATATGGCTGAGAACTGCACTCTCCTGATATCCAGCTTGTCTTCATGATCACTAAAATCTCCGGCAGGCGGACTAAAGTCATAACTGCTTTGATCGTATCCACCGTATGAGCCTCCATACTGCGGCATACTGTAGCTGCGTGAAGGACTTGGCGCAGAAGCAGAACCCGGCCCATAATATCTATCTTCGGTGTGTTGAACATATCTCGGCGCCGCAGCAGAAATGCGGAGCAAACGAATCAATGTATACACTACATATGCAATCACAAAAACAATTATCGGTACATTGACATGAAGTGCTGCGCGAACAGGCGGCAGACACAACAAAATAAGGCCGATACCAATTGCATGATTAATGATCTTCAGCAAAATGTATATGAATAACATTGATCCCACCTTCCATTGCAAAGCAGCGTGTCACGATACACGCTAGATGCTTTTGCCTAGTTCGTATGCTTTCTGCGGATAAATACTGTTTCTTGTCATTGACGGTGTGCCGCAGCCTTTACCCAGTACAATTCCACAGTCTGTGAACTGCATATAATTGCAGATCTGCTTATAATATGCTTCCGGAACGTTGAAAACTGTGTCGGTGTCGTCCCAGGCAACTGACAGGAAAGCTGTCTTCTTGTGCATCGATGTGAGTTCTACGGTAAAGCTGTAAAAACGGTCGATGCATGCCTTGAGTGGTGCCGGCCAGTTGTAATAGTAAACCGGCATAACAAAAACTATCATGTCTGTATTCAGGATCAGCGGTTTAAGCTCATTATCATAGTCATCCTGAAGGATACAATTGCCAGACATTCCGCAATGCCCGCAGCCGAGACATGGCTTGATGTTTTTCCTGATCACATTATATATCGTGACTTCGTGGCCGTTCTCCTCTGCCCCGCGAATGAACTCATCCGCCAGCATATTCGATGACCCTTTGATGTTTCCGCTGCTCTCAAGTACAAGAATCTTCATCTTGCATTTCTCCTCTTTTTTATCTGAATTGGTTCTGTTCTATGTCGTATTCAAAGCCTGCTGCTTCTAGCTTGCTCCTGATCATTTCGATGTCCGCATCATTATCCGCACAAAAATCCTCAAGAGAATCATATGTGTCTCTCAGTTTCATGTTGATATAGCTGAACAGAATATATGGATCGCTTGGTATCATTGGCTTTATGATGCTGAGCTGCTGGAGCTGCCCCCACTTGATGCTGCGCTTTCTCTGTCCTGGATCATGTGCTGAAGTGCGATAAGGATCGCAACGACTTCTTCTTCGTACTCAGGTTTGTAAATATCGACTGAATATTTATCATGTATGGAGAGGACCTTCTGGCTTACTGCCGCTATGAGCTCGCCCTCTGCATCTCTTATAGTGAAATTGAGCTGCAGCAAATTACCTTCCAGTATCCAGTCTAGGCCTTCGATATTCGTAACGTCCCTTATGATATGGAAAATCTCATTGGAAAGAGTGAAGCTTGTTCCGTTATCCATGTCGATATAATGGATCTCATGCAAAGTGATGAGTTTGCGTTCCATGTATGCAACGTGTCTGCCGTCAGCAGTGTAAATGTTCGTCTTGTCGTGGATCGACGGGAAGTTCGTTTCAGCACGGTAAACAACGTTCTCCTGAGCATCAGTGACATCGATTCGATGATGCAGCGTGAGAACTTTGGATGATGTATAGAGCGTCTTGGCCGGCACCCCGTATTCCTGCAAATTCCTTTCATCAACCACTTCGCCCGGATTTCTGTATCTCTGTTGTTTGAACATAGTTCGAATAAGGAAGAAACCCACCGCAAAAACTACGATAATGATTATAAGCATTATATCCATTTTTTATACCTCCGGAGAGAAAAAATATTACTTAATTATACATTAGAATCAGCCAATAATATGCAACATATCCTGCCGGTTCTATGCTATTTGTTCAATCTGCTCTGCAATGCGTCGAGGTCTGCTTGTGTGAACGAGTCGGGATCTACACCGGCCTTAGTACATGCACTGCGGAATTCCTCAGTGTCTATCACATCATTTGGGCTGCTTCTGAGGACTTTTGCTACCCGATTGATCAGTCCTTCATTTGTATCCATGCATCCTTCGGATTCCAGAAAACCGAGAAAACCCGGATCGGTAAAATCGAACATTTCCATAACTTGTACCTCTTTACGTCAAAGCATCAGAGCGGTGGACTTTTGCGCTCCTGCTGACTCAGTCTGCTATATATGCAGCCACGATTTCTCCATAATATGTTACGTGCGGATCTCTGTTTGCCATAGGATTCGTGCTCGGCACATTCTGCGGATACATCCTTTCGACGATATCCTGAGGGAGCAGCTCAAGTTCCTGTTTCTGCCTGTAAATGATCTTGCACTCCAGGGTCAGCGGAAACTCTTTGACCGCAGGAACCGAAACGACTTGAGGCTCTGCCAAAGTGAGTCCCGCTTCCCGGACCTTGTCGATATCTCTGCCGCTCTTGCCGCCGCAGACTGCGATGATGTTCTTGTCAAAATCGCCAAGCGGTACATTGATCGTGAATTCCGGATTCTTGTCAAGCTGTTCTCTTGTGAACCTTCCTTCGCGCACATAAACAGCAAAAACCGGCTTGCTCCAGTTGATCCCGAATGTTCCCCAACCGATCACCATGCTGTTGACTTTATCGTCCGCCTTAGATGTAAGCAAAATACCTTTGCGCAGTGCTTCCATGATGATACCTGCATAATCCGATACTTTGATTTCCTTCATGATATTCCCCCTTCTGATAATGATTCCTTGATAGTGTAACCTGCGTTCTTCAGGACTTCGAGTGCTCTGGCGAAGTCCTCTTCTTTGGTCAGGATATAGTCTGTATTGTATGTTGAAATGGCAAAAATGCCGATCTTGTTGTCTGCGAGTATTCCGGAGATCTTAGACAAAATGCCTATCAGCGAAAAATCCAGGACGCCGACAATGCGGAAAGCTTTCCAGCCGTCATCCCTTTCTGTGGTATTGTCCGGCACTAAGTTCACCGGGCAAACAAGCGAGAGCTCTTCATCAGTACTGCCGGTAAAGCAGAAAGGCATGGTGATGTCGATCTTCGAGTAGTCCTCGACCTTGCACACGGACAATGTTACATTCAACGGTTCAAGCGTGATAGTCATAGCGGGCTCCTTGGTAAAAACTGTTTTTTGTTCCGGTCAAAGTGTGTCAGAAAGAACCGTCCCCAGTGACACGGAGATATTGTTTCGGGACGGATCTGGTGAGCCAGACGCCGTTCACTGAGCGGTAGAAAATGTAGCCGTCTCTGTGCATCGCTGCAGCGTCAATAGTGTAAATCACCGGCTCGCCGTGGCGTTTTCCGACCTTTGTCGCGGTCTCGGTATCCAGGGACAGATGCACATAGAGACGGGATTTTGGCAATAATCCCTGCGCATCGATTGAGACCTTGTACTTGAGTCCGGTGCCGTGATAAAGAACATCCGGAGGAGTCATCTCCTGAAGCTCCACATCGACCGGGATCGAATGACCCTGATTCGCCCTGATGAGAGTTTTGTCCTCATTGAAAGAATATCGCTGCTTCTCATCTTCAGCAACGATCTTCTCGAGGATCTCCATATCCAAAGGATGCGTCTTGCTAACGCCCCTGATCAAGTCCTCTACAACAGCCCATCCATGTTCATCAAGAGTGATCCCGACAGACTCGGGATGATGACGCAGAATAAGGCTTATGAACTTACTAGTCTTCTTGTAATTCATGCATCTATTTATGCTTTCGAAGCTTCAAGATATCGGACGACTTTACCGGTCTTTACTGCATATTCGATTTCTGATCTGGTGCTCTCGCCAATATACCCGCCAACATTGATAACAAATATCTCATCGGCCATATCGATCTTTCGCTTATGCATATCGTCAAGCATCTCTTTAGTCTTGGTCAGTGTGCCTTCGTCCATGTTTTCCCAGACCTCATTGTCGCCGGAATGACCAAAAAGACCGACGCTAATAACAATATTGCCTTCAAGTGTCAGTCTTTTCTGCACTTCAAAAAAGGCATCCTTGAAACGTGTGCTGCCGCATAATGTTATTACTTTGTAGTTACCGAACATATATCTTACCTAAGATAACGAAGATACAATGTACCCTATTTTAGCAACGCCTTTCTTCCACAGGCATTCGATCTATCATTTATCCTACCTCTGGCAGGTATACATATTTATCATCAAACAATACCTGCATTGGTTCATTGTAGGCGCGATCGACAAGCGCGATGTTTTGAACGAAAGGTCTGATGAAAACAGCTTGTTTATTCTCAAGTTTTTTGAGTTCATTTCTGATTTTGCGGGTATTGATCTTATTCAGACTATCTGAGCCTTTCTTAAGTGCATCATCAACATCAAGCAAGTCCAACGCAGGAGACTTCGCGGCAAGCTTTCCTGCAGCTTTGCTAATGGATGATAGAGTCCCCAATATCTGTGACTCTACCGTCTGATCCGCCTCATTTAACAACTTGTTGTATATTTTCGTATAGTGTTCTCTGTACTGAATCGAGTATTCCTCTATACGATCAGACACTTTCCTTAGGTACTCAGAATTGAAATTCCCCTTGAGCATTACTTCAATGAAAGATGCAAAAGCATAGACATAAACAGCGATTTGATATTCGGTCATATCCTTTGCGATTTTGTTTATGGCCTTATTGATTTCTGCATCGCCTCTGATCAAGCCTTTTATTTTCAAGCTCTTTTCGATAAGTTCTTTATATTGCTTTATGAAGGCTCCTGCTTCTCTCTTTATCTGAAGAACCATTACATGGTTACTGTTAAGGAATCGCTCATTATTCCAATTGTACTTATAGTCTCTAAGCATTTCTGATAAGAACTCGATATTATTCCTAAGTTGGGCTCTGTCTTTGGCCACAATCCTGTCAAGAATAGTTTGCTCTATTTCAAGAATCTTATCCATTTTCTTATCGAGACCAACAATAGCTACCGCCATGCACATGGTTGCCGGATTTATTGGCATAGTCGAAGTAGCTGTTGTCTTTAAATCTCCTGCCTTCCTGAAAAGGCCTTGTTCCACAATCCCATTCTTGCCCATTTCAAATCCGCGAAGCAGGCCTCTCCCCTCTTTAGCCGCTTTCAGCGTAATGTCATTGGTCAACTCATATAGGTTATTGGCATTTACCGACATTTGTGTAGTTACCGTTCTAAATGCAGCCGGTAACGAAGACATACCTGCACCGATAGCTCCGATTTCAGTAATCGGAATTCTATGATAGTTATCAAGGTCCGTGTCTTCCGGCATCAGATAACAATCTACATCCATTATCTGTGCCAGTGCTTCTTCTCTGTTAATTATCTCTTTCATAGTCCTCAAAATGTTTGCTCTGACAGAAGTATTAACCTATCATAGATAGTATAACATCCATTACTACAAATTTAACGCACTTGTTAATCGATACGCTCACGTTGTCCACATTATCGGACACGTTTCTCTGAAGTGTCATAGTATTATTAATTCAAACACACTATCCAATCACTAATCAATTTTCTGGAAATAATATACGGAGGTTTATAGCAATGGCAGAGAACAGGAAATTAGCGGTTTTATTAGCTGTGATACTAATACTCGCTTCGTTAGTATCATTTTTCGGTTTATCCAAGGTTTTCTCAGATCCTGAAACGTTCAAGAGCACGATCGAAGTGCTGGACAAGGAAAAGAATACCGTTGCAGCGATGTCTGCGGCATCTTTCGCAGCAGCTGCTGCAATCGACCTTCTTCCGGGAGAAGCGGGAAAATCAATTTCCGAAGCGCTGGTCGATCTCGGCGGATATTTTGTACTGATATTTGCAGCTATATATTTAGAGAAAGTCCTACTTGCAATAGGCGGTTTCGCAGCATTCAAGTTGCTGATACCGCTAGGACTAATAATAATAGCCATATGCATTTTGGTAAAAAGAGATGGTTTGAAGCCTGCCGGCATGAAAATGATCACTCTTGGTCTTGTGCTCTTCATGCTCGTGCCATCGAGTGTATGGGTATCCCAGAAAATCATGGATACAGCCAATGTTTCAATGGATAATATAACAGAAAACCTTGACAAAGAAACAGATGCAATCAATGACTCTGTTGGAGCTACCGGAGCTGCTGCTGATGCAAATATTCTCCAGCAATTAGCAGGAAAAGCTAAAAGCGCGATTTCTTTCAGTCTGGATAAGGTCAAAGAATTGAGGGACAAGATGATCGATGGCGTCGCGTTGTTCTTTGTAACGACCTGCCTGATCCCTATCATCATATTCATAATACTATTGATGATCATAAACGGCCTGTTCGGCACGAATATAAATGTGGGTTCAGTGATGAAATCCCCAATGCACTTAAAGAGTAAAGCCAAAAAATTCGTGGAAGGATCAGCACCGGAAGAATAAATCAAACAAAAAAACAGTTGTGGCTGCATCATGTGATGCAGCCATCTTTTGTTTTATGCTTTTTCTATGTATTGCGCGAGATAATCTCGTAATTCATCGTTGCACACATATACGAATGTGCCTCTTATTCCTCTGGTCATAAGTGTAAGATATATGTTTGTCAGATATTCTTTGAGCCCTTCAGGGTCATTTGCTACACCTGATTTCCCCTGCTGATCATAGTAGTTGTTCTTATCAGCGTAGATCTGCTTCTTATCCGGATCATATTTCAAATCTTCACCAATTATTACTCCCAGATAGTTCAGGTCATATCCTTGTACAGTATGTATGCAGCCAATCTCGTTCACAGCATTTGGCGAAGTGATCCAGTTATCATATGTAGAATTCCATCTGAACTTATTCTCACCAATAACTATATCGAACGCTTTTTTGTCTTTCTTGGTGATCCATTTCCACGCATAGCCTGCAGCAGTTCTGCATAGGCTGTATTTTTTGTCAAGCTCTTTGATGTCATCTACCATTTTGCCTACATCCGTATATAGCTTGAAATCATAGTTGTCGATTTCTCGGAGCTTTACCGGAGTGCAGCTCATGATTTTCCTGAGATAGTCGATGTAATCATTACCGCCCAAACATCTCCACTGAGTATCGAGCGCCTGTTCAACAACAGTCTTTGGGTATCTTTTGCCAACTATCTCTCGGAATACTTCATTATCTATATCACACGGTCTGATGGTCTGCAGATCATCTCTGAAAATGATCTGATTCCGGCTGCAGAGATATATCCAGTCAAGCTCAGTTCCTGTCATTTTATCCAGTCCGAGAAGCTCATTGCATTTATCAAATCGGCCATAAAACGACAGATGCCCTTTGTTCCTGCATTTCAGTCTATGAGCTTCATCCACTATCAGAAGATCATATTTCTCACCAGTCTTGATATAATTATTCACTACATCTGTTGTATCCAGCACCATATCTTTAGATAGGCCTCTTATACCTTTGAAAACATCTTTGAGCGATGTCCTCAGAGACTTCTGTGGAAACACTATGCCGATTTTATTCAAGCCATCTACTCTTTCTGCAGCATAAATGTACTCTATATCTTCGTCAAGGTAATCATCCTGTTCTCTCTCTTCATTGTCCTTACTATTAATGTCTGCAAACAGTTTCATTAAATAGATTGCAAGGATCGTCTTTCCGGTGCCGGCCCCGCCACGAACAATGATAGACACTCCATTTTTATCATATCTGTGGTCTTCAAACGCTTTAAGGATCTCTAGTTCAGCATCAAGTTGCTCAGGCCCGAGGGATTTATAAGGAGAATACTTGAAGAGTTCAGAATTTTCTATGTCCTCGATCGATCTGTCTACAACGCCAAGTTTCTTAAGCTTATTCCAGATTGTTCTGAACTCATTCTCATATCTCGAACGTTCATAGTAGTCATGGTCCTGGATACCATTATTTCCATTGAGCAATCTGTACTTTCCGTCAGCTGCCATGTGTTTGATTAGAAATGACTCAAGATCAAGCACTACGGACTTATTGAAGTCTTTATCACTAATGATTCGTATTTCTGTAAGTTTCTGCTTTGCAGAACTACCAAGGTGCTGCTCTGTTCTTCTTGCAACATTAACAGTTTCCCCAATATATGCTTCAGTGTCATTATTGAGTACATAAACTACGGGCCAGTTCTCACCGACCTTGTTCTTATTATGACGGAGGCTTTTGATACTCCCTATTGAATTAACAGTAAAATCAAACTTGTCTATAAATGCCATAAATTACAGCTGATCATACTTTGCGCTTGTTCCCCGCGCCTTGTCCACAGGATACTTTTTCTTTGTCTTTTCGAGTTTATCCAATACGATTGTTTCTATGTTGACATCGATTTTGTCTGCAAGCATGATGCAGTAGCTGATCACATCTGCAAGTTCTTCGCAAAGATGTTCCTTGTCAAAATCATTATTCCACTGGAAGCATTCCAGTAACTCACCAGCCTCGATACTTATTGATTTCGCCAGATTTTCAGGTGAATGGAACTGGTCCCAGTCACGTTCCTCATTGAATTCACGAAAGGCTTGTTTTAGTTCATCCATAATAAGCAATAACCTCTTGTAATAATAGTCTTACACTCTTACTATATAGTCTTCTTTGCGTGGTTTTGGCTGTGGTTGTTCGCAGTCCGCATAGCCAAGTGCGACAGAGCAGCTGCCTCTGAGGTCCTCCGGCAGTCCCCATTCTTTGAGGAGTGCTTTTCCCTCCTCTGTCTCGAACATCTGCTTGCATCTGTGGATCCAGCATGAGCCGAGTCCGGCTGCGTAAGCCGCATTCACTATATTAGTCGTTACTGCAGGTCCGTCAAAACCAGGTGTATAGCTTCCCTCTGTTTCGAAAATAAGAACGATGGTCGGAGCTCCGTAATACGGGTCCATATCCGCTCCCAGAATTGATGCGTTGAGTGCGGATACTCTGTTGCGGTATTCCGGACTCTGGACCGCTACGATCTTTACAGCCTGTGAGCCATGTCCTGTAGGCGCAAATGTACCTGCCTCGAGAACTGCATTCAGTTCATCATCCTTGATCTGTTCAGCTTTGAATTTTCTGATCGCTCTTCTGTTCTTCAATACTTCCATTGCTTCCATCTTCATCTCATAGTCCTCCTCATTTAATACATGTCACTTGATTATTCATGTCAACTATATCTGTGTCGGTATTTCTGATGCGCTGTGCACAAGTGATGCTCCAACTACAGGTCCGCCGTATACATATAGCTGAAGCTTTTCTGCGGTCTTACCGATCCCGCTTCCACCCGAAGTGGCAAATGCGTACACCTTTTTGCCCTTCCAGTCGTATCCTTCGCAGAATGTATTCACTACGTTAGGTGCACATCCGTACCAGATCGGAAATCCGATATACACGGTGTCATATTCGTCAAAGTTACGGACTTTGCCTGCAACAGGCACACGCTTTTTCGCAAAATGTTCGCGGTTGCAGCGTGCGAGAGGATTCATGTACTTGAGATCCCCTTGAGTATATGGCTTTTCCGGGACGATCTCGAATATGTCGGCTCCAATTATTTCGGCAAAATCTTTGGCGACTTTTGCGGTATTGCCGAACTCAGCGCTGAAAAATGCTACTAATGTTTTCATCTCCGTCCTCCAGTTTATTCTATGCAGCTCTACAGCAGATCGAGCATCTCGGCAGGATTATCTGCCGCTTTGACTTTGCTCATCGCCCTGACTATAGTTCCGTTTTCATCGATCAGATAAGTGGTACGGATGACTTTCGGCTTCTCACCTGTATCTGTCGCTTTCATCTGAACTGCTTCGTACGCCTTGATTACATCCAGTCCGGGATCTGAAAGTAGTTTGAACGGAAGTCCGTACTTCTCTTCGAACCTCTTATGTGATTCTACTGAATCCTTGCTCACGCCCAGGATCACTGCACCCTTTTCAGTGAACTGCGGATATCTTTCTGCAAATCCGCAAGCCTGCTTGGAACAACCTGAAGTCATGTCCTTGGAATAGAAGTACAAAACCACTTTCTGTCCGCTATACTCCGTCAGTGTGTGGATCTTTCCATTCTGATCCGGCAACGAGAACGCCGGAGCTTTCGTACCTTCGCTCAGCATCATAAACCTCCTGAAGTAAGTCATATAAATCTAATACAGATAATACCATAATCGATCCGCTGTCACACATTCAGCAGGATCATTGCTGCGATCACGACCCCTACTGAGGCCCACTGTCTGCGCGTCATCTTTTCGTGGAACAGCATCACTCCTGCTATGCTGACCAGCAAAATCGTTCCTACGCTGAGCATCGGATACGCTATCACTGCGGGTACATGTGAGAGAGACAGCAGCAGGAATCTGGCGGAATAGTAATTCGGGAAACCTATCAGGCATCCGAACAGGATATCCGGCACGGTGAAACGCTGTCCTTTCGCAAGGGCGACGGTCGTGCAAAGCACCAGCGCCACTGCGAAAACATACAGAAGAAAATGCGAACTGTATTCTGCCGGTCCGAGTTCATCGTAAAACTTCGTCAATGAGTCGCCCAATCCTCCGCAAAGAAGCAGCAAAGCAAGAGCATGCGGAGCAGTTACGGTCCCGGTCTCATCGGTTTTCCCTTTAACTCCATTGACTATGATGATGGCCAGAACAGCCATTACTATTCCAAGGATCTGTATTATGCTCGGATGTTCTCCGAATATCAGGATCGCGACGAGCGTTGGAATGAGGACCCCCAGTTTCATGAAAGTCGATGACATCACAACACCGTTCCTGAAGATATTGAATTGGTACAAGATAAATGACGCGACAAATAGAAAGCCTTCGATCACTCCCAGAAAGATCGTCACCTTACCTGTATCCCATGGCACAATAAAACTTCCACTGCCGGCACTGTAGTACATGCCGAGCAGCAGGCACACCACGTAATTAACAGCCAACGTGGAAATATTATTACGGATCTTATTTTCACCTGCCCTCATGAAAATCGAAATGAGAGCACTTGAGCAAATCGCTAATATCAGATAAATCATATACAGTATTCGTATTTAAAATGTGTCAGAGAGAACTGTCCCCGGTGACACTGTCGAGAAGTTCCAGCAAACGTTCGAGGCATGCAAGGATGCGCCCGTTTCTGGCTGCTGAAGCGATCAAGCCATCACAGAACCGCTCTTCCCGGCGCAAAGATGAGAAATATGATTTGATTTCGTATGGATCGAGATCATATGGGGTTCTTGGTGGGACTATACCGTTTCCTGTTCCTCCGGCGCGGCCCACGATTTCAAGAGCATCGAAAACACAACCCGGATATTTCGGGAAAGGCCATTGTATTATCTCTCCGCCAAACTCATTTTTCTTTCCCGTCGGTCCGCCGCCCCACTCAATATTATCGACTTCCTTCAACTCACTTATAAGCTTCAGGAGTCGATCACGGTCCACCTTCCTGAGGATCTCTTTATCAGTTTCATCAAGTTTCATGCTTCCCCTGAAGCGTGATTTGCTGAGTTTTCCTGTCCTTAATTCGTCGCGGATCTCCTGCAGGATCTGTCCCAGCAGGTTCTCTCCTTCCCAGCATTCAGGTTTCTGAGCCAGAGGATCGCTCCGGTCCACTCCTATCCCCCATATCTTATCGTGCGGGCTTGCTTCAGCCAGGATTGCATCACCTGTAGCAAGCAGCTTATCCCGAAGCAGCGGGTTCTGGGTGAATTTGGCGAAATTTCCGTTATACACGATTTTCCACTTGCTGATGTCCCAGTCATCTGAGTCGAAATTCTTCACTTTTCTGCCAAAGGCTTTTATCTCATCCGGTTCTGTTGACTCCATGATCTTGGCGTAAGTCTCGGTATCACCAAACATCAGAGCCTTCTTAGACATCATATACTGCTCGACGCATGAATATCCGATCCCTTCAACTACAAAATAAGATTCGAAGAAGTTGGTCAGCTCCTCATTCTCTTCTTCAAGTTGCCAGAAAAAGACAAATCCATTATCTATTTTCAATTGTTTTGCACACACAATACACCTCCGATTAATTCAAGTGAGCTGACGCTCAAGTATTATTGAGTATATCAGAAGTTGGCCCTTTTCGTCTATCGAGGCTGCTTGCTATGCCTGCCACAGCTACATTTTCGGGATAAAAAATCACCGGAATGATCGTCCGGTGATACGATATCCGGCGGAGGCCTTAGCAGAGGATATCTATTTAAGAGTAGGCTTATGAGTAGGCTTGCCGAGCCCCCGCCGTTTCAAGGGATGCCTGTGTTATCTGCTATATCAGTATTCCGCCCAGAAAGAATAAGTCCGCGAAAAGCACCAGTATCAATGCAATGTGTTCTCTGATGGTTATCATTTTCATATCCAAAACCTCCGTTTCCGCATCCTCCTAAGTTTCTGTTGCCTATATTCTAGCCGAACACATGTACCAAAAAACGCCCTTTGTAAAACGGGCGTTCTTTTTTGTTTCTGATTGTGCGGTTCTTGGTTAGTTGTTGTCTGGTTTTTCCGGCGGTTCGCCGTCAGGAGGGTTTCCTCCAGGGCCGCCATTGCCGTCAGGTTTTTCAGGTGGTTCGCCGTCAGGAGGATTCCCTCCCGGGCCGCCGTTCCCATCAGGTGTTCCGTTGCCGGAACCGCTTCCGGTACTGATATCAAAAGCCTCACCTGTCGATGCGGATCCTGCAGAATATTCCTTTCCATCGATATAGAGTTTATGACCGTTCAGGTCGATCGCCGAACCTTCGCTTACTGTCAGTCCGGAGACATATGAGTCTGCTGTAAGTGTCCATGTGCTTCCGTCCTCGATCTCTACATATACGTCTCCGCTCTGTCCGCTGTTGTTAACGGATCCTGTGAATGAAGAATTATCCTTTAAATAGAGGTTTAGTGTCGAAACGTCATCTACAACCATGTCGCCGTTGATGACTTGCCCCGATGCGGTCATATTTACTTTGCCGCCGTTGGAACCTTCAATGCCCCATCCGGCCGCTTCAGCTCTCAGAAAGACACCTTCCGCATCTTCGTTGGTGATCTCAACTCCACTTAGGTTGATCTCGGTAGCTGTGTTGTTCACGAAGAATATGTCTCCGTTTTTGTTGGTGATGCTGCCGCCGTTTGCCGTGAATGAAGAAGTTCCCTCTGCTGCGTCTCCCGACATCGACTGGTAGATCATGACAGCCTGATAGCAATCGGATTTGTCGCTATTCTTTGTATTGTTATCTGCGATCAAAGTATCGTTGTTAAGTGTGACTGAGTTTTTGCCTTCTACCACGATACCCTGTGAAGCTGTCGATTCCATATAGGCATCGCTGACTGTGATGTCTGCGGTTGAGTAGACGACCGGAGATCCCATGCCTGTGGTTTTGTAGTAGCCCTTTGAAACGTTCACAGTACCGCCTCCGCGGTCTGATCTGATAGCAGCCGATGATCGTCCGGACGTGTTGACAGTCAGGTTCTCAGCATTCATTGTACCGCCGCCTGTGGTCATGAGACCGCCCGAGCAGTCTCCTTGTGTCTCGATAACGGAGTTAGATATATTGACTGTCGTGCCTTCTCCGTAGGAGAAAACTGCATTTGCATGCTTACCATTGGTCTCAATAAGCGAATCCGTCATGGTAAGCGTGCCTTTTTCGGTCGCGAATACCGCAGAGTTCTCTCCGTAAAAATCGGCTTCGTCTCCATCCGCATCACCTGTCTTGGTCACACCTGCATTGGAGTATTCGGCTTCTTCACCATTTATCTCTATTGCGTGTTCTCCATCTGCATCATTTGAAATCGTCTCATTGACAGTTATATCTTCTTTGGTCAGGTATTCAGCATCATTTGAAGTAGTATCAGCAGAGGACTGCCCTGCGCACGCGCACAGCCCGGACATCATTGCAAATGCCAGAATACATGCCAGTATCTTTTTCTTTTTATGATTTTTCATCGTAGGTTTCCCTCCTTGTTTTCTCTTTCAAGCGTATGATAGGCCACGTTACTTAAGCGAACCTAAAAAAGCTTGGCAGGAAAAAGAAATGCCCTTTTGCAGGAAAGATTCCGGCAAAAGGGTCTTCATTTAACTGGTGCTATTTTCTGGCTATTCGGAAATGTTTAAGACTTCCATTGCGCTCTTGCAGGCGCTGAATGCGATAGTCTTAGCTTTTTCTATTGCCTTCTGTTCATCAGATGCATCTTCCGGCAATTCCCCTGCAGGCTGAACTTTGCTCAGGACTTTTCTGATTTCTTCAATTACAGAGGCATCATCCATACGACTGTCATTTATGATCAGATAGAGAGAGCTGAGATCATTGACCATTGTTCCGAGCTCCATACTATATAATATGGATCCTTCGAGTTCAGGAAGATTTTCAAGCTCGTTGATACCCTGCTTGATTTCTTTTCCTGTCTTGGCATCCTGCAAAATACCCTGCACTTTCTCCTTTGCGCCAAAAGCCAGAGTTGCGGACTGTTCCTTGGCACTTTTTGCAAGTTCCTTGACTTTGCCATGTTCATCAGCAAGCTCTTTTGCTTTGTCTACAACTTCTCCCATCAAATTCTTCGCCATACCGCCTGCTTCCTCAGCAAGTTCTTTTGCTTTGTCCAAGTATTCGTCAAACTTATCCATAGATCTCTCCTCTCATAGTTGTTAACTTATGCCAATCAAACATTATATTGTTCACTCAATTGTTGCAATAGGTCTGCCATTTGCCCGACTACTTTGTCCGGGCCGACTATACGAATGTCACCGCCGAGCGACATGATCCATCCGAAGAAATGGCTGCTGACTGCGACCGTCACGGTCGTGCGGAAATGCTCTTCATCGACAGGTGCTATAATAATATCTTTGCCGAATCTGTCTATCAGAACGCCGATCATATTGTTCGTCGCCTCAAGCGTGACTTTGGTCTCATCGCCTGCATACATACCGAAAAGGGTATTGGTGTAACGCGCGATGTTGAATTCCCTGAAAGCCTCTTTGCCTTCACGGGCATCTTCAAGTATCTCAAGATTCATCATTTTGTCCACGCGGTAGTGGATGATGTCTTTGTGCTTGGAATCATACGCCACAAGGTAGTATTTCTCATCGTCCCACATCAGCGCCCACGGACTCAGCTGGTACCATTTGCCGTCATAACGAGGCTCCATCTCCTTCTTCAGATTCCAGTCGAAATAACGGAAACGGATCTGTTTATCATCGCTGATCGCCTCATGGATCTTATCGACAATGTAGTAAATCGTCTCATTCATCGCTTTGACTCTGCCGGCAATAATGACCTGCCGGTGGAGTTTGCGGCCTTCGTAACGGCTGACGAGCGATTCGAGCTTCTTGATCAGCTGGGCGGACTTTTTGTCCGTGATGAATCTGGATGACTGGACCGCATCCACGAGAAGCTTCAGTTCAGGCAGTTCGAACTCACGGCTGCCGAGAAAATAGTAATAGTTGCGGCCTTCCTGCTGGGTCAAAATATCAAAGCCGAATTTGCGGAGTTCTGCGATATCCTGATAGATCGTCTTGCGGTCCGCGTTCACGCCATAAGCTGAGAGTTTGGCGATGATCTCCGGCATCGTGAGGAAATGATTATCATCCGTCTCCTCCGAGAAAATCTTGACCAGATAGAGCATCTTCAGTTTCTGATTATC
This sequence comes from Mogibacterium sp., assembly GCA_017403955.1. Classification (GTDB taxonomy): domain Bacteria; phylum Bacillota; class Clostridia; order Peptostreptococcales; family Anaerovoracaceae; genus Crickella. The sequence goes on along the minus strand of JAFRDH010000007.1, from coordinate 151,221 downwards.
ACCCTTGCGTTCTTTAGACATAGAACAACTCCTTTACTGATTCTACCCACAATTATAACAGTGCTCACCATTCGTGTCACGAGGTGCTTCACGGATCTCTGTCCCCCCTATATTATTGAATGCAGCAACACTGTGCTATAATGCATGTGCATCGTATCTCTCTGGAAGTAGAAATGGAGAACAAAAGCATGGATGACAAACAGAAAGAGCGAAAAAGAAGAAAACGACTTGCAGCTTATAACTGGGCAAGAAGGCAAATGGAAAAGTATTGCCCGGATCCTAACTACTACAACATCAAGGGAATGGATCGGTTCAAGCAGAAAAAGAATTATTCCCACGTCTCGGTTTTCAGAGGTCTGAGTATGGACCCGCCGATCATAAGAGTTTACTGGTACGACACTAACAGCTTCTTGTACAGCATAATCAACAACTATAATGAGTGCTATGAATGTGCGCCGGAAATCATGCGGGAACTTGAAGACGAAGGCATAGCGGTATATGAAAAAGAAATGGGATTCAATTAGAATAGTCGGATAAAAGAAGAGTGCCCCGTCCAACTGCGGACGGGGCATTTTATCAATCTATGTATCGGCCATAGGCATCGAACGCAAGATATTCCGTGTCATTATACGGATATGACTTGGAAAAAGCGATGAAGAGGTCTGCAAAATACCAGAAGCCCAATCCGCCAAAGGTCATGAGTTTGAGCAATCCAAGTCCGATCTGACCTCTGGCAAACCTATCCGCGCCATAAAACCCGAGGAAAAATGAGAACAGCCACGTAAAGATGTGTTTGTTGAAGAACCTCGCGGGCTTCCTTCCATATGAATAGTCCTCGTAGTAAGGCTGCTGATATGGCTCTTCCTGATAATATTGATCCTCCGGTTCTACTACCTGCGGGATAGGTGCCGGCTCGCTTTCAACTTCCCATTCTATGTTTTCTGCTTCAGCGGCATCTTCGATTTCAACATCGATCGCGCTTGCTTTGCTATCTTGTACAGTTACCATTTTTTAGTCCTCATCTAATCAATTAATTGCAAATCGTATTATAGCACGCCCCCCTGAGGCAGAAAAGAATGATCGCAGAAGTGTCACTATTTGGTCTTGACGGTTTTTGCGCTGCTCCATGCTGAGACGTATTTTCTGCCGCCAACGGTCTTGTATGTACGGATGCGGATGTAATATTTCTTTTTTGCCTTGAGCTTTGATATTTTCTTGGAGACAGCACTTGCCTTCTTAACAGCTACCGTTTTGGCGCCTTTGAAGTTCTTCTTGAGACCGTACTGGATCTCATAACCCGTTGTCTGGACCGCCTGTTTTTTCCATTTTGCGGTAAAAGCTTTCTTTGCGGCTTTCGGTTTGCTGAGGGTCGTTCCCTTCGGGTTGATGACAAAAGTCCTTGTGAGCTTTCCGCCGTATTTTCCGGTTCCTTCTACGACCAAAGTTGCTGTTCCGACGTTTGTGTTGTTCTTATACGAAACTTTATAGTCAGCGCCTGCTGCCAGTCTTTCACCATCCAGTACGACCGCAACTGCCTGCGTCTGCGCTCTTCCGGTATACACTTTCGCTCCAATCCCGGAAACAGCTGCGCCATTCAGGTCTATGAGTCTGTCGATCGTATTGTGCGTACGGCTGAGTTCCTCATGACAATTCGAGCAATATACAACGCTGTCAAAACCGCCTTCGGCTTCGATCGTAGCAGGTACTTCGTTCTCAGAAACTGCCTCTCCCGCTCTGTGACCGGTCGCTTCTATAGTCTCTCCTTCAATGAAGCTATCGCATCTTGTGCACTTTCTGTCCGCCTTCTTACCCGGCTCTGTACAAGTCGGCTTAACCGCAGTACCCTCTACGTCTTTAAAAATATGGCCAAGCGCATTGATCGGTTTGGTCTCTCTTGAAATCTCTGAACCGCAGACTTTACAATATGTGACCTCGTCATAGTGTCCGTCTTTTTCGCATTCAGCAGCGACTTCGTTTTCCCTGACCGGAGCTGATGCCTTGTGGTCTTCAACAGTGATGTCAAAACTATACTCAATGTCGTTAAGCATTGCTTTGACGGTCGCATTTCCCGGATTTGCTCCGTTTACGATCCCTGAATCGCTGACTGTTGCTACAGTTTCGTCAGTGCTTCTCCACTCCGCATTACCGATCGGAATGACATCGCAAATGACAGTACTCCATGGGTCTGGAAGGTCATTTTTATATGTTGTCTCAGCGGTCAGCTCCAGTTCTGCATCCTTAGTTACATGGACAGTGACCGGATCCGTTTCTTTTGCTGACAGAGCAGAGTTATGGACTTCGATTATCTGGTGATATTGTCCATAACTGCCGGTCTGTTCACCGTTGTCGTTAACACTCATGCCGAGCTCACCTGCAACAGCACCATAACCGATGTCAGGATCAAATGCACCGATACCGATGTAATTATAGTTAGGATTGATGATCGAAGTATAATGGCCGGTCACTTTGTCAGATATCTGATCGACCCAGTCCTCCTTCTCGTCATACCACTGGTTTATTCCACCGATGATATTCGCTGTACTGTTCCATGCCAGATCCTCAGCTCGAGATTTAGTACCGTTATAGTAGATAGAGCTCCATCTACTTCCGTTTGGCCTGACATGAGCCCTATGAACCACAGCCTCAGCTGCCCTGGTCTGTGCGATCCATTCAAGATCTGATGACCATTTGATCGGTTTATAGTCATTCACCCCAAGCTTCACTGAAGGGTCGTTCGGATTAGGTACACCCTCTTCGCATGCTTCCAGTCTTATCTCGTTGATGTAATCTATTATTTCGTCCTTCGGGAGATAATTGAATTCTCCTGAAAGATATACGAACGAATTTCCTTCATCCGGTTTTTCACAATCTGTCTCCCTGATTTTCGGCTCATTAGCGCGATCAACACCATCACCCGCGAAAGCCATCACAGGCATATATGCGAGCACCAGTGCAAGGGACAATAATAAAGCATACAATTTACGACTTTTAAACATTTTTCTTTTCCTCTTCTGAATCAACGATTTATGCAGCCGCCAAACGGCCCTTTCCATATATGATAACTATTGTTTCCCGGCGACACAACCTCATATGATACCTGTTGGTATGAGAATTATGAGCAGTACTGCGACCAGTCCCCACACCGAGATCAGGAACCGCTTCCTGTTAGCCGTCTTCATGTCAGGCACATAGTTGCTGGCAAGGAAGAACGGTATATAAGTCGTGATGAAGACAGGCAGCACGCCCCACCATTTATATACCCAGATAAAAGAGTGATTCGATGTGCCTGCGAGGAAGGATTCAAAAAGCGCGAACAGAAGCGCCATACTTAGCGCGCCTGCAAACTTGCAGCTGATCCCACCCTTACCGTCTTTGGCAAAATATCTGGTGTTACGGTCCTGCGGCAGCATTTTGAACGAAATGATTCCTGCGAGGGAGAACATCATCGAGAGTTCCCAGCAAACACCGATCAGCAGGATAAACGTTGTCGACTCATTGCTGACCGACCAAAGCGGATATCCGGTCACATGCCCGATGATCGCATTCCCGATCTCGTACAGCCAGTGAACCCCATACAGCGCAAGGCCGGCATAGATTACCTCGAAGTTTTTCTTATTGATCTCCGACCAGTATACATAGAAGACTACTGCAAGAATGAAGATAAATGTCCAATTGAAATTCTCAGTGCTGCGAACAACTATACTGTTCACAAGGTCCATCGCAGTCTGCGATCCATCGCCCCAGAAAACAAACATCCTGTACCTCCTTTATGATCTCAGTATCATCCTTCTGCTCTTTTCTCTAATTCTACCATTTTTCAAATAGTGGTCGAAACATGAAAGTACGTATATTCATCCATATCTGCTTTTTTTGATACCTGACAGCCCAACCGGGGCGGCAGCAATCTGCAGGGCTTAATGTAAAAATCTCTTGATATATAGTTGTTTGTCATGAAAATTGGCGGTTTTTCATGTCAAAGCCACCGTATAATGCGTTTTTTACAGTAAAATCAACAAAACAGGCTCCGAAAAGCCCGTTTTTAACGATATTTCATGACAATTCGCCGAATTCCAGCCGACTTTTACAGTAAATTGCCGGAGCCCCGCCCCCAATGCCACAGAAAAGTGTGTCAGAAAGAACCGTCCCCGTTGACACACCCGGTGGCACATGAGGTGATGCTTACCGGGCCGGTGTAGTCTTTGTAGCCGCCGATGTTTTCAGCGCGGTCATAGCCCATTTGTCTCAGGAAGGCTGCGGCCATACCGCTTCTTGCACCGCTGAAGCAATACATATATACATGGGCGGTTTTGTCAGTCAGAATCGATTCGATACCAGAACGGTTAGACCGTTTGCAGAGTTTAGCTTCTATATTGATTGCTCCCGGGATGTGACCTTCAAGATATTCTTCAGGTGTTCTGACATCCACCAGTACTTTATTCTTTATGAGACTTGTTTCTTCGAGAAGTTCATTTATGTCGAGCTCCGGGAGCTCATCGTAATATCCCATTATTTGTCTTTCTCTTTCTTGTTCAGAAGGGTGTTTATCACATTAAACAGACTGCCAAGTACTACGAAGAACAAGCCTGCGATCAATGGCCATTGTGAGTCTTCATGTCCGAAAATAGAAATCAGGATGAAGATCAGGCCTGCGACAGACAGGCCTCCGCTCGCTATGCTCAATAGAACTGTACGTTTTCTTGCGTCCATTACAAATCACCTTTTGCTATCAGTCATTATTCGCTTCCGGTCCTTTATACGCAATGCTCAGCATTGTAAGGTCATCGAACTGCTCTGCATTTTTGACGAACTCTTCGACTGCCTTTCCAACATTGATGAGGAGCTGCTCAGGATCAGCCTCAATATCCTGATTAAGGGCATCGAGCATTCTGTCGACTCCGAACATCTCATCCTCTGCATTCATAGCTTCAGTTACACCATCAGTGTAAAGGAAGAGCTTGTCGCCTGGCTGGAGCTGCAACTCGTATTCTTTATAAACGATATCGTCCATGCCTCCGATCACGAAGCCGTGCTTGTCTTTGAAAAGTTCAAAGTTTCCGCCTGCATGTCCGATCACAGGATATTCATGTCCTGCATTCGCCGCAGTGAGTTTTCCTGTTGAAATTTCAAGGATACCGAGCCATACCGTCACGAACATTTCCATCGTATTGTTGGAACAGATCTTCTTATTAGTGTCTGTGAGGATCTGCGCAGGTGAACGTCCCAATGCCGAGAAGCTCTCGAGAATGACCTTCGAGTTCATCATGAAGAGCGCTGCAGGGATTCCTTTGTCGCTGACATCGGCTATGATAAGACACAGATGGTCATCATCGATCATGAAGAAGTCGTAGAAATCTCCGCCAACTTCTCTTGCCGGATCCATGCTGGCAAAGACATCGAATTCGTGTCTTTCAGGGAATGGCGGGAAGTCGTGAGGAAGCGTGCTTGCCTGAATGCGATTTGCCATTTGAAGCTCATTATTGACACGCTCACGCCTCGACTGCTCGCGGTGCTTTTCTTCGAGCGAAGTCATCTTTTTGTGGACATAATTCTGGACCAGTTTTCCCAGAATTATACTCAAAACGAGGAAGATGAATAAATAGAAGCCTATCTCTTCATATAATGCCTTCTCTTTGACGATTGCAATAGACAGCATTTTGCTGCCCCTGCCCATCGCATCCTTGAGTTCCATATTGAAGGTATAACTCCCACCATGAAGGTTTGTATATGTTATCGGTCCGAGCTCACTCCTGCGGACAGTGATCGGTTTCGGGTCAAACCCTTCGAGCTGATATGATACCAGCGGATCTGTCAGTGAATAATTGAATACATATCCATATATTGTCAGCTTATGTATATCAGCAGAGATCCTAAAGTTTCCGTTTTCATCCGGATAAATGCGCTGGGCGTCTATATCTATGTATGGTACAGCTTGCTTGAGGTCACTTATCACCTCGAGCGGATTCTCGATGTTTACCTTTGTGACACCCGCATTTCCGGATATGTACAGGTTTCCTTCCGGGGTAAGTTCACTGTAAGCATTACTGGTAGCATCGTACGGTATACCATTTTCATGTCCGTAATGGATCGGCTCGACCTTTTCATTGGCAATAAGATCGTCCGCAGAAATAATATAAATACCATTACTGCTGATGATCCACATATCCCCTTTGCTGTTTTCGAACATATCGAAGTTATCAGGATAAGGGAATTTGGTTATCGGAGTGACCTGATAATCCTCATTTATATATGCAATAGAGTTGCCGGTAACGATCCAGAAGACATGTCTCTTTGCATCATGCTTGATACGCATAATAATGCCGGATTCCAGACCATCTTCAGTCCCTATTGTCCTGACACCATCCTTGTTGATGACATAGATACCGGATCCGTTTGATCCAAGCAGGATGTCCCCGTTTGGCGCTTCACATACCGTAAGACTCTCCTGATTGTCGATCCCTTCGGCCTGTCCATACGTCTTAATGATCTTGCCATCTTTGATGACACCCAGCCCGCCGGTACAAACTACAAGCATCCTGCCGTCCTGAGTCTCATGTACTGCACGGATATGGTTTGAAGGAAGTCCGTCAGCTTCTGTAATGACCTTCAACTTTCCGTCTTTGTAGTAAAGCAGTCCCAGTGATCTCCATGTAGATATCCACAATCCGCCTTTGCTGTCCCGGATGATAGAACGTATCCTTACACCTTCAAGCATATTTATAAGGTCCGCCCCGGTCTGATCCACAGCACCCGATATCTCGACTGAGTCGAGCGGGAATGTATCCATCGCACCATTTGAATCGATCACGTTAATACCCAGCTCGGTTCCGATGAACAATTTCCCGTCATATACACATGTGGTATTAACAACGTTTTTCGGAAGACTATAACGCTCGAAAACATCGGTGAAACGATTAGGCACTATCTTCATCACGCCCTGCCGTGAAGATGTGAACCAGAGATTTCCCTCATAGTCCTCCATCATACAGTTGACAGAGTTGTTGAGCGGAAGGTCTCTCATGTAATGGAAACCTCTGCTCCCGAGCACTCCGATTCCGTTACGTCCGGTTATCCAGATATATTTGCCGAATTTTTCAATGGCCAGAACGTTCGTCAGCGGCTTGATATCGATAAGCTCAGCAGCTTCAGGTCCGAGTCTCGGATCGCCGAGATAAAAATCAGAACTCTCCGTTCCTATATATGTTTTGGTCGGGTCATCCGGGTCCTGGAAAATGCAGGTGATTCCGCTGAATTCTGATGCATTGTGATCTACATAGTCGACCAGTTTGCCATCGCGGAGGGTGAAAATGTCGTCCTCCGTGGTATTGCAGTATATAAGTCCATCGCTTCCAAGAGTGCTCCGCTCAATGTATGCATTTGCTATCTTAGGGTCATCAACATGCGTGACTTCAAGAGCTTCATCGTCTTCACGGATATAGCTCATGCCGCTTGTCGTACCGATATAGATGAGTCCATCATCAGATTCACTAATGTCATTGATTTTGTTTGAGAGCAGACCGTCTTCAGCTTTCCAGAAGCGGAATTGTCCGCGTTCCATAACTGCAAGTCCATCATCATTGGTGCCGATCCAGAGACGGTCTTTTTTATCTACATGCAAACACTCGACCGTTCTGATTCCGGTAGTAGAGTCCATACGTTCAAAAGTGTTACCGTCATATCTGATCAGACCCGCATAGTTTCCGATCCAGATAAAGCCGTCTCTTGTTTCAGCAATATCGTTCGCTTCAGAAATATCCAGACCGTTTGTGCTGTTATATACAACAGTGGAATAATTGTCCCTGTCCTTAACAGGGTCTTTATACACTATTCCTTCTCCGTCGGCACTAACGACCTGCGTCAGCAAAACAAAAATAAACGCAAGAAAAACCAGCAGCCAGGCTTTTCTTCTTCCGTTTTTCATTTTGCAGTTATTTCTCATAGTTACGATACCTTCCGCTATTCCCCCTATCTTAATGATTTTAACATACTATGTATGCTCATGGCATCAAAAAACCGCTGTCTTCGCAGCGGTTTTCATTATCACGGTTTAAGTTCGAGGTAAAGATCTCTGTATTGCTGTGCTGAAACCTCCCAGGAAACATCTTTTGCCATGTTGCGCTGGACCATCTCATCCCAGCACCAGCGGTTCGTGAAATACAATGTCTTAGCACGGTTGACTGCGTCATAGAGAAGACCTGCTTCGTAACGGTCGAATGTGAAGCCATTGCCCTCATTTGTGAACTGGTTGTACGGCTCGACTGTATCCTTGAGTCCGCCTGTTTCACGAACGATTGGAACTGTACCGTAGCGCATAGCGATAAGCTGTGTCAGTCCACATGGCTCGAAGAGTGATGGTACCAGAAGCGCGTCTGAACCGGCGTAGATCCTGTGTGCTCTTCCCTCATCGTACATGATGCATGAACATTCGCTTCCCTTGAACTGATACTCAAAGTTGCGGAATGATTCTTCATAGCGCGGGTCGCCTGTTCCGAGAACGACTACCTGTGTGTTACCGTCGATAAGTGACGGCAGGATCTCGTTGACAAGATCGAGACCCTTCTGGTCTGTCAGTCTTGAAATAAGTCCGATGACAAACTTGTCTTCATTAACCTCAAGTCCGAGTTCTTCCTGAAGAGCTTTCTTGTTAGCTTTCTTCTGTTCGAGAACATCACTGATATCATAAGGAGCAGCAAGCTTGGTATCTTCCTTCGGATTCCACTGGATAACGTCGATACCATTGACTATGCCGCGAAGCTTTCCTGAGTGGTAGCGAAGATGTGCATCAAGGCTTTCTCCGAAGAACGGAGTCTGGATCTCACCGGAGTAAGTGTTGCTGACAGTCGTGATGACATCTGCATAAGTAAGTCCGCCCTTGAGCATGTTGGCATCTTCATATCCTGTCTTGAGTACGTCTTTGTTGAAGATGTATTCAGGCAGGTTGGTCCAGTAACGGACAGTGTCGATGTTATAAACGCCCTGGAATCTGAGGTTGTGGATCGTAACGATCGTCTTGGCATCCTTGATCGGTGTATCTGCGAACTGTGTGCGAAGGAGCACAGGTACAAGGCTTGCCTGCCAGTCGTGGCAGTGGATCACATCAGGGATCCAGTCCATATAGTTCAGAGCCGCCAAAGCTGCCTTGGAGAAGTAGCAGAATTTCGGGATATCGTCAACGAGGTTCGTATACGGATTGCCGTTTGAGAAGAATTCCTGGTTGTCGATGAAATCGTAGACTACTCCGTCCCATACGTATTCCATGATTCCTACATAGAATGATCTTCCGTCTGCACAAAGATCCATGTTGAATGATCCGCGATAGACCATTTTTTCCTGATATTTCTGTGGGATGCAGCTGTAACGAGGAAGGATGACCTTCACGTCGCAGTTGAGCTCTGTCAAAGCTTTAGGGAGTGCGTACATTACGTCTCCGAGTCCGCCTGTCTTGACGAACGGATAGCATTCTGAACCGATGAAGGCAATACTTCTTCTTGGCTCAGGCATTGTAGTTGTTGTTTTAGTTTCAGTCATTATTGGAATAACCTCCTGTTTCATATACGGGTACTACCGGAAGCTCTTGACCCAGTTGAGCAGAGAATCCCGGTAAACATTTTCTCTTACATCTTGTTTCATGCGATCAGTGACAGGCCCGTTTGCGGCAAGTTTTGCGAGTATCTCAGCCTGAAGCTCTTCGATACTCATCTCTTCGTAGCTCTTTCCTTTAGCCCTTTCAGGTGCAAAATCTGCGGTCGATGTCTCGTCGTGAGATGTGTCCCGGACTTCGATCACCGTTCTGACCGGCTCATATTGCTTCTTCTCACCGGCAGGTATCCAGATCTCGCCGCTATTTCCTTCAAGCGAGAAGCGAAGTCTGCCTTGATCTTCTTTTATTTCTCTTCCAGTAAGCGCGCCTTTATACGTGCCGCTTGCCGGAAGATCAAAATGTTCCTCTGCATCGCTGTTTGTGACCGTCACAAGAAGGTCGCCGCGTGCATAAGCATATTTTGTCGTAGTCAATTCAAGCTCACGATAATCCCCGTACCAAAGTGCTGATTCTTCACGGTGGATATGTCCGAGCGCCTGCATGATCTCAAGCGGAGCTTTTCTCTCTGCCGTAAGCTCCGAGAGTGAAAGATACGGCCTGAGCGATGCATCGCTTCCTCTCATCTTCTTTCCCTCGATGCCGAACTCCGAACCGTAATACACGGAAGGTATCCCCGGCAAAGTATACAGCAGGACATGCACCGGCAGGAAATGACGCTTGTTATTGAGCTTGGTCATGATGCGCTCGACATCATGATTGTCTGTAAAATTGTATAGATGCACGTTGCCGCCGAGGCCCATCTGTTCCTGCCTGCGGATAGTATGTGCGATCTCAAAGTAGTTATGGTCATTGTGCGCACTGTAAAGAGCTTTGTGCAGCGCATAGTTTGTGACGGAGTGTAAAGTATTCTCGTTGACCCAGCGTGAATAGTCACCATGGATCACTTCGCCCATAAGCCAGAAATCCTTCTTTGATCCATTCGCCAGATCATTTGCAAGTCCGCGAAGGCCTCTCATGAAGTTATGCTCCAGCACGTCAGCGGCATCGAGCCTGAGACCATCGATATCGAACTCTCTGACCCAGAATCTGATAGTATCATACAGATATTCCCTGACCTCCGGATTATAGAGGTTCAGCTTTGGCAGCAGATTGTAGCCGCCCCAGTTCTGATAAGAAAAACCATCGCCGTATTCGTTATTGCCCATGAAGTTGACATCGCAATACCACTCACGGTAACGGCTGTTCTCCCTGTATGCTTTAAGGTCTCTGAAGGCGAAAAAATCGCGACCTGTGTGGTTGAAGACTCCGTCAAGGATCACGCGCACACCGTTCTCATGGCAGAATCCCACAAGATCAGCGAGATCCTCATTCGTTCCGAGGCGCTCATCCAGTCTGCGGTAATCTGTTGTATCGTATCCGTGAGAACCGGACGAAAAACACGGTCCGAGGTAGAGTGCATCAGCGCCGATAGTCTTCATATGACTTACCCACTCTTTCAGTTCCGGCAGCCTGTGAACCGGCTCGCCGTAGTTATTTTCCTCCGGTGCTCCCAGAAGTCCCAGTGGATATATATGATAGAAAACAGCTTCCTCATACCATGCCATTCGATTTTAACCCTCCTTTACTTGATGCATCATACTCCAAAAAAGATGAATGTCAATAGCTATTTTGCTGTACATTTTACGATCCGCTCTACTTTGCCCCGAAAAGATGAAAAATTTTACAGAAAAAACACAAAAAGGGGTTGCTATTCCGAGACAAAAAGTATATCTTTGTATTACATCATATGTCAGACATAGGACAATATTTTAACTAACTTTTCAGACACATGATGAAAACTATTTTTTAACACGAAAACAACGAAAACCATCGGAGATCAAACAGAAAAATCTCTTATAACTCACAACGTATCAAGGAGGAAATTACAATGAGAATCGGATTTGTCGGATGTGGAGCAATCGGAAGCTGCTATGCTAGCTATCTTGTTCAGAAGCATGAAGTATGTGTTCTGGACACATTTGAACCAGTAATCGAGAACATAAATAAGCACGGTATTCTGATCGACAGATGTGCACCTGGCTATGGTGACGGTGAGACTATTTCAGTTCGCCCTGCTATCGCTACTACTGATCCTAAGGAAATCGGCGTTGTTGATCTCCTGATCGTATTCGTTCACTATAAGTTCCTCGAGGCAGCTGTTCGCAATGCTCTCCCAATGATCGATGAACACACAATGATCCTTTGCCTGCAGAACGGTTATGGTAACTATGATGAGATCGCTAAGGTTGTTCCTGAAGAGCAGATCATCATCGGAAACACTGCATTCGGCGCTACACCAATCGAGCCTGGTCATGTAAGACACACTGGTTATGGTTCAACCAACATGGGTTCCCCAAAGGCTCCTATGGCAAAGATCGAGGAAGTTGCAGAGGCATTCCGCATCGCCGGTCTTGAGACAGACGTACATGAGAACGTTCTTAACGCTATTTGGCATAAGCTTTCCGCAAACGTTGCTATCAACGGCGTAAGCGCACTTCTTGGAACTCCTAACGGATTCATTTCAAAGAACAAATATGCTAACGAGCTCACAAAGAGACTGGTAAAAGAAGCTATCGCAGTTGCTAATGCAGACGGATGCACACTTAACTACGAAGAAGAACTCGAGCACGCATATGAAGTATCCCGTGCTACAGACGAGACAATCAGCTCAATGGTACAGGCTGTTACTCACCAGCGCGAGACAGAGATCATGATCATCAACGGCGCAGTTGTTAAGCTCGGCCAGAAGCACGGTATCCCAACACCTTGCAACGAAATGATCCTCTACCTCGTACTTGCTAAGCAGTCACTCTACCTCGGCAGATAATTTCACTATCAATGATTAATCATCATTGGTTAATCATCAATCTCCTTACAATACAAAAAACCCTGCAAGAGACGCACCCAATTAGATGATCTCCCATCTAATCTCAAGCAGGGTTTTTTATTATTCGTTTGTTTTTTTAATTATTCGGTTCTGTATTGTTTTTCGAGGTCTATCGCGAGGCCGGTGTCATCAGTAAAGTATGAATCGACACCGAGGTCTATCGCGGAGCGGATCTCTTCTTCACTGTTCAGTACCCATGCGCTGAACTGCTTGCCGCTGTCATGAGCAGCTTTGAGATTGTCTGCATTCATTATCTCCTTTGGTACGCAAAGGATGTCAAGGTATGAAGCGTTGAGCGCAACATTGAAAGTAGCCTGATCATAGCAAAGGTAGAGCTTTTTCATGTCAGGGAAGTTCCTCTCGAATGGGCTTATCGCATCCAGATAGAAGGATGTTACTATTACGTTGTCGGCATTATCGTATTCCCTGATGAGGTCAGCCAAAGCATTGAAGTTGCGGTTGCTCGAATATTTGATATCGACAAGGTATGTTACAGTGTCGCCGTATTTATCAAAAAGATCTCTGAGTTTGAGCATTTTGTGGCCGGCCCTTGTAGTGATCGCATCGATCTGTGCGTCAGTCATTCCGGAGAAATATCCGTCTATTCCGGTCATGTCCTTGGCATAGTCATCATGAGAAACATAAATCGTGCCTTGCGCGGAAACGACCATGTCTGCCTCGATAAACTTCGATCCTGCGGCTACCGCCTGCTCATAAGCGACCTCCGAAAGCTCGTCTTCTCCGCCGGCTCCTCTGTGCGAATATACATGCGAAGCCGCCTGCTCGAGCAAAGCTGCCTCAGCCTCAGCTGCAGCCTTGGCAGCAGCTTCCTCCTCAGCTTGTGCGATCTCCTCAGCAGATGGAGTTTCCTGGTTCTCAGTGTTCTCCGCGGTATTATCCTGCGGGAAACCGCCGCCTGCCAGCTTCAGAATATATAATGAAGCAGCAACGCAAAGGAGAAGCATTACCACTATGAGAATTATCGTTTTTCTTTGATTCTTTTTACGTTTACCAGCCATTTATTTTTACCTTACTACTGTAATATTGTGTCTAATGAATATTGGGGCATAGTACTGCAAGTCTATGCGTATTGGATATTACGTTTAATCTCTCTTCAAGTCAAGCTTTCTTAACAATTCTTGTGACAATTGCAAGACAAAAGCGCATCGTGAGACAGCTATTCTGTCCACTTCCCATCGCCGACATTTATCGCATCGTTGAACATATAGATCACTACATCAGGTTTGTATTCTTTTATATATTCCACGAGGTCATCATTGTATCTCCCCTTCTGCGGGTCGAGGTATCTCAGCTCGCTGTAGTCCAGACACATATATTCTGCCATGGATCTTCCGTAAGAATGAGTGATCAGAAGCGCCTTATAATCATTCTCCGCCTTGTGATTATGAATTATCGACTCGACATATGCGCCGTACATATTCGCCTCGAACTTATTGTAGAATTTACTGTCCTCGAGAATAGCCTGATCTATGAATGTATCGCGGAATGATCCGGAATGCTCAAAATCAAGTTTATTATCGATATAATGTTCAAACTCCAGATCTGTCTCAAACTTAGGGTCATAGAAAGTAAAATCATCACGCCCTCCGAAGTACGGCCCGACCTTGATCCCTATAGAACCAAGGAAGCAGTCCTTATATGTTACAGGATCATAATTATTCATGTCTCCGTAATAATCATGTCCCTTAAGATCGATGCCATAAGTCTTCTCGATCTCGTCTCCTATAATTCTTGATGCGTTGAACGAGGATCCGACTGTCCAGTGGTGATCTGTATTATAGTACTCCGTACACTCGCTGAATTCTCTTAAGTCAAGCACAGGTATCCCTTTTGCTCTGATGAGGTCATCAAGATAAGATTCGCTTTCTTCAGTAATATCTCCGGAATAATCCGCAAGTTCGGGAGCCTGGCCGACATTTTTGAAAGGAGCCTGAACATACAGGAATTTCCCTCCGTTCTCATTTGCAGCCTCATATAACAACTCGCATTCATCAGCAAATGTCTCAAGATCCTTAACGTTTATCTCTCCTTCTGTACCATGCAGATACAGCGCGCAGTTATTTGCCCTCAGTACCTCGAAGTTTCTCGTCTCATGCTTGCATAGAGCCCTTTGAGTCAGCGAAAATACGTCAAGACTCCAGGGCTGAGCAGAATACAGGGCATCATAATAAGACTCGAACGCAGCCGGTGCTTCGGAAACAGAAGATTTCCCATGCAAAACAGAAGACAGCTGTTTGCGGCCGGTTTCGGCTATTCCCCGTATATGAAAAATTGAGAACACAAAACCACTTACTACTATTGCTAAGAATATTATCAGTAATGTGATCCCGCGGGTCCTGCCCGCCTTCTGCATATCATTCATTTCTCTGGTTCTCACTTTGTCTTCCTGTCATCAGAAGTGGAAGTATATAAACGGGTTATATGTTCCGTTGATTATGTATACGATAGATACTGCAAATACAGCAGCAAGACATACTTCACCGGCGATATCTGCAAAGACACTGATCCGCACTTCTCTTTTATTTCTGATACGTGCAAACAGATCAGTAGACAGTGCGACAGCAAATATGAAGTACACAAGATTCTCTTTGATATAGACCCAAGTCATACCGGAGTATATATCCGCGCCTGCAATGCCCAGCATGGTCCCAATATATGTTGCCGCCTGATGGATTCCGTCAGCTCTGAAGATCACCCAAAGCATGATTACGACAAACAATGTGTAGATATGTCCGATCACTTTATGATCATTGATAAAACGCCCGAACTGAGTCGCTTTCTCGATGATCAGGAACACGAAGTACAATAATCCCCAGGCTATAAAAGTCCAGTTTGCTCCATGCCATATCCCGGTCAGGAGCCAGACGACGAACAGATTGAGATAATTCCTTGCAGAACTTCCGGTCCTGTTCCCTCCAAGAGGGATATATACATAATCTCTGAACCATGTGCTCAGAGATATGTGCCATCTCCTCCAGAATTCAGTTACCGAACTTGAAATGTACGGGTAGTTGAAGTTCTCATCAAAATGAAACCCGAACATCTTGCCAAGGCCAATAGCCATATCTGAGTATCCCGAGAAGTCGAAAAAAATCTGCAATGTATATGCGATCGCTCCGAGCCAGGCAAAACTGACAGTGAGATCGCCGCCGGTAAGGCTGAACGCCTTATCTGCAATGACTGCCATGGTATTCGCCAGCAGGACCTTCTTGGAAAACCCCTGCACGAAGCGTAGTGTCCCATACTTGAAGTCGTCAAAGGATTCTTTTCTGTTGAGTATCTGATCCTCTATGGTGTTATATCTTATGATCGGTCCCGCGATCAGCTGCGGGAAAAAGGAAATGTATAATCCGACATAGAACGGATTGCTCTGGCATTTCTCGCCTCTGAAAACATCAATAACATATGATAATGCCTGGAATGTAAAGAAAGAGATCCCTATAGGAAGAGCGATCTCACGTATTTGAATATCCAGACTTCCCAGATGGTTGATCTGCGCAACGAAGAAATTCAGATATTTATATACAAAAAGCAGCCCGATATTGATCAGGACTGCAACAGACAAATAGGTTTTTCTGATCGGTTCGGATGTACTTCTGTCGATCAGTGCAGCAAGGAGCCAATTGCAGATAATAGAGATCAATAAAACAACTACAAATTTTGGCTCGCCCCACGCGTAAAAAAAGAGACTTGCAAGGAATAGAACGATATTCTGCAAATTCCTGTGTCCCTTTAATATGTAATACAGCCCCAATACCATGGGCAGAAAGAGAAATAAAAAAGTTAAACTAACAAAGAGCATTCATTTACTCCGGGATTTTTTGATTGCGCTCAGCTATTTCTTTCAGCTTGAGATATATGTCATTTTCTTTAGGCGGGCAGCCTCTGACGCAGGTTTCAAAGCCTGATGTACAATTGCCGATTCCAAGCGTTCCGGTTTTGCCGCGGTGGCCTTGTCCTATAGCGATCCGACATGGAAGCTTGTCCAGAAGACCTTCTTTCTTAAGTCTTTCAAGCACAGGGATCAGAACTCCGTAACATGCGCTGCATGAATCCACTTCATCCACTGCGTAACTCACATCCAGAATGCTGCGGGAAGGCAGATCTTCGTAAGGCTCTCCTTCACAGGTTATGATTCTAAGCGCCGAAAGATCGCTGCTGCCGATGCCCAGCTCCTCAGCCAGACCAATATACTCTACTTCATCCGTCTCATATCCGAGGAGTGAACATACATAAGAATCCACAAGTACCGGATCGACTGCCGTCATTATGCAATTGCGGGTGACCGGATCTCCGCCTTCTTCAAAACTGAGATCTCCGCAGATATGATCAATTACGATAAAATCCTGCCTGATGCCTGCGTTAAGATGAGCAATAGGCTTATGGAGACCCATCGTGTGGAATCTCCTCTTCTCAGTATTCGGGATCAGTCCTTTGATGTTCTTGAGAGCGCAAGTAATGTTCGTCTGGCAATGTCCCTTGAGAACAGGCACATTGATAAGGAAATCCCAGTTCCTGACACTGCGGCAGATCGAGAGTTTTACCCCTGCGCAGTCAACATCGATTCCCTTATCTTTCTGCATGTCAAGAAGGGATACACCATACTCGCGTGCGATCTGATTGTATCCACAGTACTCGAAAGCTTCACTGGTCTTGTCACCGACCCATGAGCCTTCTGCAATAACGATATTATTGTATCCCCTCTCCTGCAGAAACTCGATAATACCTGCAACGACTTCCGGATGAGTCGTTCCCCCGAAAAAAGCCGGTGCAGGTGTCACGAGGTTCGGTTTGATAGCAATACAAGGGTCATGATCAGCCGTTCCCGGAAGCAGCTCGGCCAGACCGGACTGAGAAAGCAGTCTTTTGGTCATCTCCTTGAAGTCTGTTCCGTATGAACGCCATATCTCGTTCCTTTGCACTCTGCTTTCTCCTTACTCTTCCTGTTGTTTATCGGATTCTTCAGATACAGTCTTGACAAGCTGTATCAGAATGAGCGCTACATTAAAGAATGCTGCAGCAACAGCAACTCCCACAGAAGCGCCGGAGACTTTTTCATTGATTTTCTTGACATCGAGTTTCATAGTGATCTCCTCCCCTTTTTCAGTTTTCTAATAATAGATCGCGGATCATTCAGTCTGGGCTTTGACTGCGCTTTCAGGCACGCCGCCATCATAGAGCAATTTATCCAGATATATGTCGACGAACATATCCGTCGATAAGCCATAATCTTTGTAAGCGTTCTTGTACTCAGTCGTCCGTTTGCCGTCAGGTCCGATAGTGATAATGGTAGAACCTCTCTGAAGGCCTGAATAATTGATATCCTCATACGCCAGATTATCTATTGAATAGCCATAGCAGAGATCTACACCTTTGTAGTTCACAAATGCGTTGTTAACGTGGTCATGCCCGCAGTAGCAGGCTTCGAGTATCCCGAGTCCGTCAGGTCCCAGAGTCTCGAAGAATCTGTCAATATCTGCAAGCGGCACATCAGTCTTTGTGATGCCGCCATGCCAGATGCGGCTGTTTGTAGTCTCATCCATGAGTTCGTCCCATACGCCTGAGATGTATTTTGTGTCCTTAGTGTCCTTGAAATCGTTCGCCGCAAGTTCTTCATAAGCGACCCTGAATTCACTCGTAGGGATATGGAAAAACGCTACTGTCTCCGGACTGCCGAGTTTCTTGAGAGAATCTTCCGCCCAGTCGACTGTTGAATCCCTGATGATATCATAGTTCCATTCGAGGACAGCCTTGATCGAGTTGTCCACATATGCATTACTGTCTACGAGCAAAATAGCCTTCTTGATATCGCCCTTTGTGCTCTTGACCAGGATTATCTGGTTCGTTACACTCGGGAGATCTCCTCCGTCAGTGAAATTCTGGTCGAATATGCAATATTCGAAACGGTCTTCCATATACAGTTCGCCCAGTCTCTGTCTTCCGGTATAATCGAACACCTCAGTGTCATGGTTGCCGAATACAGTCGAGAAATATACGCCCTCGTGGTTGAAAATTTCAATAACATCGTGGGCTGACATGTAGTTGTTGAGTGTGCCGCCTCCATTATAGACAGGTCCGGGTACGGAAAAAGTATTATCACCGTCCAGAATGACAAGATCAGGTTTCTCCTTCTGCAGCATCGTGATGATTTCGTAGACAGTCTTCTGGTCCTTCTTGATACTCCAGAAGCCTCCGCCAAGGTGGATGTCCGTAAGCATCATGATCTTGAGTTCTCTGTCTGTAGTGAACGTATAATAACCCGTTTCACTGTCGATTTCAGGTACAACTCTGTCAACATCGCTGTAGTCAACAGGGTCAAAGCTACTGATATATTGTCTCAGTTGAAGTGACACGCCGAGATTAACAGCACATGCGGAAAGGAAACAAAGTGCTGCAACGATCACGATCCACATAGGGATCCGCCACCAGAGTCCGCCCTTTTTCTTAGGTGGAGCACCGTGCTTGTCGATTCTTTTCTCTTTGCTCATGATACCCTCCTTATCCTAATCATATCTATCATCCTAAGGCGCAGGAGCGCTCTCCGGTAGCGGCGTCAAATCATCTTTAGTAAATGTCGTTCCGTCACCTGTATACTCCGTGATGAAGACGCGGCAGTCAGTAACATCACCATATACACAGATATGAAGTAATGTTCCTTTTTCAACTTTGAGAACCGTTGCGATATCATGCGGATTATCGCTGAGCGATGTATCAGATGTGTCATCGGTACGTAACGGGTATCCTTCCTTATCGTATATAACAGCCCTCGGATCCCCTCCGGACACCGTATAAACGGCAAGGTTACAGGCTTTGTCTGCAACGTACTCGATCACACTTTCCCCGCTGAGATCCAGATAACAAATGCCTGTTGCTTTTTCCGTCTTAAGCAGACTGCATGAAAGCTGCACCCTGGATCTTCTTCTGTTGGACTCATTCGCAACGACCCAGACATAATACTCTTTGTCTTTCTGCAGCATACTTATATCACTGGTCACGCTGACCTTGCTGCGCCCGGTAGTTGTTATCGATGATAGGCTGGAATAACCTATTGAAGAGTCGCGCGAGACTAAGGAATTCTCAAATCTGTAATATCCTGTCTCCGGCGGCACAAACAGAGCGCATCCCTGCCCTCCGCCACTGACTGTGACATTCACAGGTCCATCCATTGTAAGCTGAGGAGGGCCTGCGTCATCCTTATCTTTCGTCACGATCAATTTGAATGAACCTGAGAACTGACTCAGATCTCCATTCACCGGCTCTACTGTGAAAAGTATATAGGTTTCCTGATCTTCCTGAAGGGTCGCCGTCCCGTATATTTCATTCTTCAGGCTTCCATTTCTGCGGCCGAGGTTGTCTGCAATGAAGTGATCATTAAGTGATTTATCCGTGACACTCATCGTCATATACACTTCAGTGCTGCTTTCAAGATCGATAGCACTGAATGTGTAATTACCGCTCCCGGAAGGTCTGAAAGCGAAGTCAGGTATTGCATCAGTCTCTGATTCTTTATCATAATTGTAAGTGTAAGAAACCTCGGCAACCTGATCTTCTTTGATTGGTTGCGAGACAATTCTTAAGGCTATCTCAGGATGGTGGCCGAGGTAGATGATCACTGCAAACAGTGTTATTGCAAGCAGCAGAATGATCACTCCGAGGATTTTCAAAATTTTCTTCATCATCTCTTCCCCCATAATGACAAATCTACTGCAAGCACTCTGTCGGTTTTGACGAGGGCCTGCTTCCAGTATGAGGCTCCTGCTTCAAAATTGATGTATACAGTCGAACCGTCAATTATGATTTCCTCATTCATCTTCGGAACTTCCACTCTCTTCACTTCATGTCCCTCGACATGATAGTCACCCGTTCCGGTCCTTGAACGCTTGAGATTGTACTTGGTTATGAAAGAAGTTTTCAGGCGGGACGCCGAATTATAAGAACTTGATACGTACAGGTAATCGCCTACAATATCCGCTCCCTGTGAACTGGAATCGATACCGTCAATGACTGAATACATGATCGTATTCAGTTTGCGGTTTCCCGGCTCGCCAATGATATCATAGCCATACATGTATGAATCTGACGTGCTCTTTCTTCCTATATAAGTACCGACCCACAGCACACCTCTATCGTACTCGAGAAATGATGGTTTATTTTTGATATATATGTATGGTGAAAGCTCAGACGCTTTCACTTCGCTCACCGGCTTTTTCAGGTGGCGAAGGAGTGTCTCATATGACATATACTGAACGAACGGGGAATCTTCGTATCTGTCCGAAGTCTCTCCGGTCATCCAGATATTCGCTCCGTCATAAGCGATCCCGCCTGCGTGGAACTTGTTCGGCATGGTGAGAGTCGAAACGAGTTCCATCTTGTTCATGTCTACAGCATAGATGACCGAGTTGTGTTTCTTTCGGACATCATAGGCGGTCACCAGCATGTAATTCCCTGCGCGGCACAATCCCTGCGGGACATATTGATCTGACGAACTGCTTATGCCATCGACCTCTATACATGTTTCCACAAGACCCGGGATCGGAATGGTTTTTTCGTCAATGGTCTTTCCGTTGAAAGCATTATACACATTGATCATCACCCTTTTGAGGGCTCTGGCGTACTTTGAAGGATCTTCAAAGTTCTTATACTCAAATGAAGAACCCGTATCCGCGAAGCACACAATGCATATATTTGAAGCTGCTGACAGCAGCACGGTTATAAGAACAACTATTATGAAATGAGAAACGGTCCTTTTTTTCATCTACTATAACTTCTTATCAATACTTATCAAATTGTCTCAGGATATAATTATGATCTGCGGACTGCTCCTTGAGCTGGCCGTTTACAAACAGAGCATACCACCCGGTCTGCTTTATTGTTTCAGGTCCTTGGCAGCCGTGAATCCATAAGCGCTGTCCGCGTTATAGACTGCTCTCTTGATCGCTTCGCTCATGACAACAGCAGAAAGTGATCCGACCAGATCCTGATCTGCTTCAACAGTTCCTACCGAAACAGCGTAAATGCTGTCGCCATCAATAGAAGTATGCACAGGTCTGATGGACCTCGCAAAACCGTCATGTGTCATGCCTGCGATCTTGCAAAGCTGGGATTTGTTGAAAGCAGCATTGGTCATTACCACGCCGAGTGTGGTATTTCCGGTGAATTTGTTGTCCTTCGCCGAGGTGTCCATGGCCATATACTCAAGAGTATCGCGGAAACCTTTACCATCTTCCGTCAGAAGTCCTGCGATTTTCTTGCCTGTCTTCCAGTCATAGATGTCTCCGAGAGCGTTGACTGCTACTACCGCACCGACTTTCAGGTCGCCGATCTGTATAGCATAACTCCCTATACCGGCTTTCATGCAAGTTTCCATACCGGCAATTTTGCCGACTGTAGCTCCGCATCCCGCGCCATAATTGCCGTCTTTGTAATTAGGTGACTCCATGGCAATACGGGCAGCTTCATAGCCCATATCCGCATCAGGTCTTACAGAACCATCACCAACTGACAGATCGTAAAGATCTGCCTGAGCTACCAGAGGAACCTTGGCTACACCGGTGTCATAGCCTATGTCCTTCTCCTCGAGGTATTTCATTACGCCATCAGCAGTTCCGAGTCCGAATGCGCATCCTCCTGAAAGCACTATTGCGTGGATGCTCGAAGCAGCCGCGAGAGGATCGAGGAGTTCTGACTCACGAGAAGCAGGACCTCCGCCTCGCACATCAAGTCCGGCCGGCATCCCCTCTTTGCTGATAAACACAGTGCAGCCGGTCCCTGCCTCTGCATTCTCCGTCTGACCGATCGCGATATCTCCAATATCGGTGATGGCGATCTCTTTGACTTCAACAGAAGCAGTATCTGCAGGCTCCTCAGTATCAGCAGGCGGTTCTTCATCAGAGGCCTGCTCCTGTTCATTTTCAGTTGATTCCTGAATGTCAGTATCGAGTTCTGCCGAACCGGCATTTATGTCTCCTGACTGTGATACGAATCCTGTAGTATTTCCGCATCCCGCAGCGAGTCCGGAAAGCATCAGAATCATGCACAAAAGAGATATCGTTTTGCCCAAATGATTTTTCCCTTTCATAGTTTTGCTCCTTTGCCGCAGCGTACTAATTTGTTAATTGATCTGCCTTTAATGATACCATAACTAATGACATGCTAGTGTAATTGTTCGAGTCTGATTATGTATTTCTTTCCTGCTTCGAATGTGACCGGTGTACTATTCATAGGTTTCATCTCAGGGATTTTGATTTCCGGATACGGATCCAGGATCATCTGCGGCTCCCCTGTGAACCGGAGTCTCCAGCCATACCATAAATAGCCGTAGTCGTGAGAAAGGTAGTACTCACCCGGCGGCAGGGTGATCTCAGTCTCTTCATCATCCTGTACCATGACACTCAGGATCTTAGCATCCGAAGGTACATCGTCCTGCTTTACTTTTTCATCTTCTTCCAAAGGGAGCTTGTATGTAATAGGAACTTCTTCATCCGGTAGGAAGATATAGGTTTCATCCCCATAGTCCCGGTCGCTGATCCTGACAAAGCTGGAAGTATTGATATCTCCTTTGAGGATCACAGTAACACTCCTGCCTTCATCTCCCATTGTGTCCTGGAATATGAATCCTGTCACAGGCATTCTTATTTGCTCAAATTCACCATGTTGATTGATCTCATAAGAAAGTCTCATTTCCTTGTAGACTCTGCTTGAAGGATCATTTGCCTGCTCAGACTCAGAAGGTGCGGTAAGCATGGCAAACCCAAAGAACAGGAACATTACGATCAGAAACGCGGTTGTGAATTTAGAGCTTTTTCTTTCAAAATTTCTCTTTCGTATTGCATTTTCGGGTGTGTCTTTTAATAGCTTTTTGATCAGTTTCCCGACATGCTCCTTATTCTCCGCAATCAATTCTTTAGCGCCGGGAACCGCTGCAAATTGCTCTTCGAGAGCATTCAGAAATTCATAGCAATCTACCGGTCCATCTACAGAAACGAGTTTGCTGATCAGTCCTAAACATCGACGGAGCATATTCAGACTCTCGTCACGGGCAAATCCCGAAAGAGCAGCTGCCACATGCAAAGGTTTGTCGTATCTGAGCCATGCACTCATTTTCTCGTTATAGCGCTTCCTGCGAAAATGCATCGTGAAAAAACCGCCCGGTTTATTCACTCCCTCGATGGCGGTCTTCAGTTCTTCGGACAAAGTGACATATTTTGCTGATGTCCGCGTTTCAAAGCGTTCTGCAAGCGCACTGAAAAGCAAGGCTTCTGACACTTCCCCTCTGTCTCCCGGTGCAAATGAGTCTGCCAGCAAATTCATAAATGTGAGTTCCTGCTCATCAGTCATTTTCCCGATGAGATCAGACAGATCGTCTTCGACGCGTTTACGCTTCTCTTCGACCCCTGCCCTCAGAGTGTACCGGTCGAGCTCAGAGATGCCCGCTTCGCGCCGTTCTTCGTTGATGGCTGTCAGCAGATCATCCGTGAAGAAACTGTAGAGATACTTTCTTATAGCATCTAGTGTCTTTTTGCAATCTTCAAAGCTTTCATTCCATCCGGATGGTTCATGAAGTGATAATTCATATACTTCAGCGTTTAACTTGCCAAGCTCGCTGAGTCCGGATACCGTTACATCCGGTACCGGCTCTTCTCTCTTTACAGCCTCCAATATGGCCCTGATTGTTTCCTCATCTTCCTGCGGAAACCAGTCAAGTTCGGCTTCCAGTCTTATTGCCGGTTTGACGAGCATTTCAGCCATGCGGTCACAATTCCCGGAATCAGATCTCAGGCTCTGCCTCTCTGCAGCAGCCATGATCCTTTCCTTGGATGCGTCCATGGGTATTTCAAAAATGTAGAAAGGATTATCTCTCAGCATATTACTTGTCTTTGCGATGTTTGTTCTTTGCTATGAAATATGGAATCAGGATCATAATTGCCAGCCCCAGCAGTCCGCTGCTCATTCCAATCAAAATGGAGCCCTTCATTGAGTCAGGAGATGTCAGGTATCCGAACACGAATGATCCCAGAGTTCCCACTATCATAATTATTACAATTACGACACATATCTTATAGCAACCGGTCTGTTTTAGTGCTTCACTGCGTTTTCTTTCGTGTTCTTCCCAATTGGTCACTCTCGTCTTAAAAGGTTCTGCGAGAGCTCGGTTTTTCCCCAGAATATACGACATGGATACGTTCATTTCATGACTCATCAACTCGTGGTTATCGAAAGTCTTCCCGGAATTGATACATACAGATGCGTCCAAAGCATAATCAGCTACCAGTTTGCCCCACTCGTATTCTGCCCCGAACAGATCCGCTCTTACCAGCATCGGTTTGGCTATATCACGCCACTTTCTCGCTGCTTTTAAAAGCCATGACCTGGCATTTCCGGTCACTATTTTGTTCCAGCTGCTGCATCCTTTGATACGGTCCCTCTGCTCACGGATCTTATAAGCAAGCTGCCCTGCCTCTGCATATGTGTTGATCTCATACCAGTCTATGGCATCGTTGATGATACCCCTCATCGGTAATGCATTCTCGCCTGTAAGGTCGTCGGCTATCTTGCTGAAGATCTGAATATACAGATCTTTCCTGCAGTTTTTCAGTGCATTATCGATGATCTTGCTTATCTCTGACTTTCTGTCCTGCCATGCTGAAAAAACCGTCACCAGATCAGCCGGTGTTATACCCGCCTGCTGCCTCGAAACATTGATCGCGTCTGTCAGTTCAGCAACATTGATATTGTCATAAAGCTCAGCGATCTTCCATACAGCATCAGCAACGCTCTGTATGAAGTTCTTTTTGCTCCCGCCCTTCTGCATTGTCATGAGGCCAAGGTTGTAAAGCCCGGCATTGAGAAGAGCTACACCACTGAGTCCCTGTTCATCTATCGGCAGAGTAGATCTGACCGCACGGCATATCTCAGAGATTTTCTCTTCCTCAAGCCCCGGGAACCAATCAAGTTCGGCAGCAAGGCGCTGATCGGGATTTACCAGCACGGAAAAAGCGCCTTCGCTCTCATCGCCGGGTTTTTTGCTGCCTTTCAGGAGCGCAGCTTCTGATGCGGCAACTATCGCGCTTTTGCCCGCGTTCATCGGGATATTCAATATGTAAAACGGATTATTCTGCAGCATCCTTATCTTCACTCCTGCTGTCTAAACTGAAAAACCTATTTTGTTTTTTGTCTTCTTGACGCCCTTAAGCTGTTTGAGTGCTGCTCTGAAAGCCTCATCTGTTATTGTCCTGACCCTATTTTTGACAGCGTATCTTCCGGCTTCTTTCAGGACGAAAACCACATCCGACATAGGATGTCCTGCAAGTTCGCCGGCAAGTCTGTCAAGATCTGCATCATCATCGATCGGGATCGTTTTCTTTCTGGCCTCCAGCAAATTTCTTATATCGTTCTTGTCCGCGTAATCGACCTCTATCATATAGTCGAATCTGCCCCGCCTGAGTATAGCCTGATCGATTTCCTTTATGACATTGGTCATACCGAAAACAAGCACATTTTTCGATGTCGCTTCAGGTATCTTGCGGAGAAACTCTGCGACTTCCTCAACGTGGTGCTGCTGCTTTCCGGCCCTTTCAGACAGGAAGGATTCCATCTCATCGATCACTATAACGGACGGTGCATTGCTGATCGCCATGTCGAAAATCCTTGCGATCTTCATTCCTGTCTCATGTATGTATGTGCTGCCGACACTGTCTGAGTTGATGTCGTATCTCGGCCATCCGAGGTATTCGGCGAGTTTCTCTACGGCAAAAGTCTTGCCGGTGCCCGGCGGTCCGTAGAGCACTACCGCTCCCGGGAATTCGATCCCCATCCTCTTGTACTCATCAGCGTGTCGCACGATATCTATTATTTCTTCATTGAAAAACTTCTCGAGTTTGCTGCTGCCCGGGAGGCTGAACGGTTCGTCAGGCATCTCTCTCCTTGCAGATACAGGCGGCACTGGATCATCAGTGTTCACATTCGCATCTGCGACATCCGTTCTCGTCCGCAGCCCCGCGCCTTTGCCCTGGACCACTTTTGCATCCTCTGCGATCCTCATCAGCACTTCTTCGGGGAACCATGACGCCATTCTGTGTGCCGCCGCTGTATCCGATATGAGGACGTGGACGCCGCCCGTGATCCAGGTGCCGATCGCAAGATCATCGTCTGATCTGTCTGCGTCAGGGTCAGCAGGAAGTATAAGGTTACATTCTTCTATGAATAACGCTCCTGTTACAGGCGCATCGGGATACTCTCTCCTGAGTCTCACGCATGCATTGTCAAAATTCTCGATCTGTGTTCTCGCGCGAGGGAACGGTCCTTTGCTCAGAGACGACACTAACCATCCCGGTTTAGAGACAAAGGTCAGTATATCCTCATCTTTTGTATAAGGTGTGAAAAGAGAAGCAGTCTCAGGATGATCCGACCATCTTGCCGCCAGGCTTTTGCGCACAGCAAGGATGTAAGACTCCCTGTCAGTCTTATAGATCTGCCAATCATCACCGGAAGCTATCATTCTTCCGGCTGTGGCGCCACCAACAGCCGTGCCCTTTTTAAGCCACATTTTCATTACTTATTCTCCTATCCTTTGATGATATTAGCGACGTCCATAAGGCCTGTCATCTCCTCAATGTCATCGTCATCATCTTTTCTGAGATTCAGGATAGAGATCACTATCCCTCGCAGGGCCTCAATATTACCGTCTTCGAGGAACTTATTTCCCCGTTCGATCAGTTCATAATACCTTTCGCTGTCAGTATAAGTACCATCGCTGATCACTAATATCTGGAAATATCTGATGACATACCAATCCTGACGCCACAGAATATTAATAAACATTCTTCCGAGATCACTCAGAATATCCTCGAGATACTTCCCGTCCTGCTCCAGGGATTGCTTCGCCAGCCTGAAGTAATTCTCGATCTGCTGTTTCTCCGCTGTTGTCGCATATTCTGCAATATCCTGCTCATAATGGCTGCGCTTCTTTTCCACCTGCATCTCACGTATCAGCTTTACGTTTTCTCTGCGGTATTTGTCAGCGATCCTTCTCGCTTCGAGCAGGTCATTGTCAGCCTTCTGGATCTGCTCTGCATCATCGTCTCTAAGGCCCCCCGCATTGGCAGCGTTCTGAGCTTTTGCCTTGGCTGCGTAGAGTTCGGCAGATGGTATCCTATGGAGCATATCCGTGATCTCTTCAAGAAGTCTCCTGCCTGCTTTGGCGACAACATTTTTGTCTATGACTGCGCCTTCCTGTCTGGAATAAAGGTTGTTTCCTTTGAAGGTCGCCGCAATATACGGAACGGATGCCTCAAGTCTGATCTGACCTGAATCCGTGACTTCATACTCACAGTCTATATCTGTCCCGGTCGGGATCATTCCTGCATCGATATCCGTGCCGCGGATCTTGAGCATACCGATGAATCTGTTATCTTCGATCCTTGTCTGGATGTCTCCTTCCCAAAGCTTTATATTGATGGACTCAGCAGATCCCGAGCGTATAGTCTGACCGGCTTTGACCCTTATCGTCCCTTTGGCCGGGAGACTGTCACCTTCCTTTACAAGGAAGACCAACTCCGACGCTCCTCCGAGTTTACTGATAACTTCGATCCCTATTGAATGTGATGCCGGGATAGCACTGACAGTTGCCATTGTCCTTGTGATCACGATATCCTCAGGATCTTTCAGGCTATTACCTCTAAGGTCTGTCATTTTGACGCGGAAATGATTATCACCTCTCTGCACCAGCGGAAGACTTGCAGTTGCGCCATCTTCAATCGATATTTTGCCCGAAGTCCAGCCGTTGTCTGTGCATTCGAACTCTGCGTATCCACTGACATTCCCGTCTGTCTCCAGCAATACCATGGCCATTTCTGATGCTGTTCTGGCAATGTAATTGAGCCTGATGTCAGCGTCGAACTCGAGTGACTCTTTCTGGCTCTTGCGGCTATGATTGTCATCACTCCAGTCGATCGACTCAGCGTAAATTGCTGCGCCTTCAGCGACTGCGATCATCGGATTGACATCAGTGTTGGTCGGGATGCCGAGAGCCTCAGAAACGCGGTCTCTCAGAGGTGCGTAATTGGTCGGCCCGCCTATGAAAACGATTTTGCGGATATCACCCGGTTTCAGCCCCGTCTTGGTTATTGTATCCTTCGCAGCCTTGACCGTATCATCTATGATACCGGAGAGCAGACTGTCCATCTGCTCCTGCGAGATATCTATATCCAGATACATCTCTTCACCGTCAAGGTCTGTGCATCTAAGCTCATCCTCGCTCATTGCAATGGTTCCCGAGCCTTTGTATGAGACCTCTATCTTGGCTCTCTCGGCTGCCCACTGAGCGATCCTTATGAGTTTTCTGTATTTTTTATCTTCCTCCATGTCATCAGGAAGGTTGAAATTGGCTCTCATCCACGGCTCTACAATGCTCTTATAGATACTTCGGTCAATGTCACGTCCGCCGCACATCTCGATACCGCCGTGGGCCAGCAACGAGATTTTGCCCGAAATATTCTCAGCTATCGATACATCGAAAGTACCTCCGCCCAGATCATAAACCAGGAACAGCCCGTCTTCAGGTGATGTCTTGAGTACGCTCATTACCGCGGCGACCGGCTCCTGCATCAGCGCCACATTACCGATGCCCGCAAGACGAGCAGCTTCCATCGTAGCTTCCTTCTTCATTACGTTGAATGCTGCAGGTACTGTGATGACCGTGCCTGTTGCACTGTCGTTCCTGATTTCCTCAGGCAGATAGCTGAAAAGTATCCTCAGGATCTCAGCGCTGCACTCTTCCGGGGTCATCGTGATGTCTGCATCCTCGAATCTCATAACGGTATCGGTACCGATGAAGCGCTTGAAGAGAGTAGCCGAATTGCCCGGATTGTAAGCTGACTGATTGTATGCCTTCTGCCCGTAGTAGCGATTGCCTCGTTTATCTATATAGATCGCCGAAGGTGTGACATCGCTCTGCTCAGGGCTCTTCCAGACTTTGGTCTCCAGACCATCGTAAGAACATATCGCACTGTTAGTTGTTCCAAGATCTATGCCTATATAAATTGCCATCAATTCTCCTCTCTGAGTATCACTGTGCCGGTCCTGATCAGCTGATCGCCCAGCATTACGACGGGTTCCATCATGCGGTCGATGATCAGGCCGGTATCCATGTCAAAATCATCCAGATTGATCGGTGTCACAGCCATGCCGGGATCATATTTCTGCCCGGACAGATCTACCACACGTATATCCATATCTTTGAGTGCTGCATGCACCTGCTTCTCGAACCAGTTGAACTGGCTCATATATTTCTTCTTCTCACCGGGGTCAGCGTTCCTCAAAGCCCGTTTGAATACGTCCTTAAGGCGGTATGTCTCTACTGCGATCCCCACAAGATTATTAATTGTTCTTTCATTATCTGCCATCGTATGCTCCTGATAAACGGTTATTCTTTTGCCACCCTATTATAACACATCCCTTTCTTTCCATTTCTGCATGGGGTGTATTATGACAACAATTGTTTAGTCTGGAATAAATGTCATGAAACTATCTTGAGAGCAGGCAGATAAGAGCTGTTGTTTGGATTTTTACTGAAAAAGCAAGCATCATCAGGATGTTTTGTCATGAAAATTGGCGGTTTTTCATGACATTTTATCAGTTTCTGCTTGATTTTTTCAGTATAAATGTTTGAAAACGGGCAATATAGGCTCTAAAACAGTCCATTTCATGACAAAACGGGATTATTTCTTGTTTTTTACAGTAACCGGGACACCCACTAAAAAACTGACCTCAGCGGGTCAGTCTTTTTTCCGCCTTCATTCATTCTTTCCAGAGATAGTCCCTCAGGCTGCGGATCTTTCCTTTCAGCGATTCGTCGACTTCAGCATGCAGTAGCGAGCTTATTATGCTTTCCTCAACGGCTTCGCAAACTGCCGCGAACACAGTGTCCATCTTTTCTTCGTGAAGTAATTCCGCTTTGATCAGATCACCATCCGGATAGTGGCTGATCCTGTTCGCAGTCGAGAAGCTGAGTACTATCTCTCCGCTCCCGTTTGCGGTGATCGAACCTGTCCTTGCTATACCGTTCTGCGCTCTCTTTGATATACGGCCGAGCTGCCTTGCAGAAAGTGGAAGGTCAGTAGCGATCACTACGATTATCGATCCCCGGTCCGGCTCCTCATTCCCAAAGCCTTGATCTTCGATTTCTTCACCGATCGGTCTTCCGCAAACAACAAGCTCATGAAGTTTGCCGAAATTGGTCAGTACCAAAGTACCGAGTGTGTAAGTAATATCTCCCAGTGTTACAAGACGCGAGGCTGAACCGATGCCGCCTTTCAGACCATAGCAGCACATTCCTGTGCCTGCGCCAACAGCCCCCTCTTCAAAAGCCCCGGTCTCACCGGAAGCCCTTTCGAGCGCAAGCCTTACATGATTTTCAGTTATATGCATTCCGCGGATATCATTCAGCTTGCTGTCATTGCACTCAAAGACCACCGGATTGACCGAACCGGTCGTAGTCCCGATGTCCGGATTGTCTTCAAGCATGTAGCGGATCAGTGCCGTAGATGCCGTGCCGACTGCAAAAGTATTCGTCATCACAAGCGGTGTTTCGAGCGTGCCCAGTTCCTGCACCTGTATCAGTCCGGCACTTTTGCCGAAACCGTTTATCACATGAGCCGCTACAAGGCACTTTTCCCTGAAGCAATTCCCCTTATGAGGGATCAATGCTGTGACTCCGGTCTGAATGGATCCCTGCTTAAGAGTGACATGCGAAACCGAGACCCCCGGCACATCTGTTATCTGATCCAGCCTGCCCACCGGCAATTTCCCGATCTTAATTCCGAATTCAGCTGGAATACCCATTGCTACGTTCCTTTCTTCATACACTTGCCGATCAAAACTTCATGTTTCATTATACTGTATTTTCCACAGCTTTGGTGATCCATCTGACACCATTGTTACAAATTATCCAATCCGGCAGATGGCTTGATAATTTGTGCAGTCGGTAGTATCATCGCCTAAAGTACTATTTGTTAAGAGGGG
Organism: Mogibacterium sp.; assembly: GCA_017403955.1. GTDB lineage: Bacteria > Bacillota > Clostridia > Peptostreptococcales > Anaerovoracaceae > Crickella. Next base: position 119,716 of record JAFRDH010000007.1, on the reverse strand, counting down.
GTTATTATGCCGGGTTGGCTGGAAGATGCTGTATTTTATGAAATATATCCTCAGTCATTCAATGATTCCAACGGCGACGGGATCGGTGACTTCAAAGGGATAGAAGAGAAGCTGGACTACCTGCAGGAGCTGGGCGTCAATGCAATTTGGATGAATCCATGCTATGAGTCGTCCTTCTATGATGCCGGGTATGATGTGAAGGATCATTATAAGGCTGCGCCGCGCTATGGTACCAATGACGATCTCCGTCATCTGTTTGAAGCAGTACACAATAGAGGGATGCATATCCTCCTTGACCTCATTCCGGGACATACTGCGATAGACAATCCTTGGTTCACAGAATCATGTAAGGACGAGAAGAATGAATATACCGACAGGTTTATCTGGCGGACAGGCGGACCATGGGGACCTCAGTATAAAGGGATCGCCTCATTCCTTTGCGGACTTTCCGAGAGGCCGGGTGCATTCGCGGTAAACTGCTTCTCCACTCAGCCTGCCCTCAATTACGGTTTTGGGCTGGTGACTGAAGATTGGCAATTCAGCGCGGATTCCGAGGTTGCCGAAGCCACACGTCTTGTGATGCAGGATATTATGAGTTTCTGGCTGGATATGGGATGTGACGGTTTCAGAGTAGATATGGCAGGAAGCCTTGTCAAGGAAGATAAAGATCGTAAATGCACTATCAGGCTATGGCAGAAAGTACGCGCCTTTCTTGACGAAAACTATCCCGAAGCAGCTCTTATTTCCGAGTGGGGCGATCCCCTTCAGGCACTTGAGGCCGGATTTCACATGGACTTCCTTCTTCACGGCGGGCCATCCCACTACATGGATCTCTTCAGGACCAGGCCGTACTTTTCACAGCAAGGCCGCAGCGATCTGACAGATTTTATCAGTTATTATAATTTCGCTTATTCACGCACTCATGACAAAGGACTGATCTGCATCCCGTCAGGCAATCATGACATGGTCAGGATGAGGGATACTCTGATGCCCGAAGAAATGAAAATCGCGTTTGCGTTCCTTCTTATGATGCCGGGATGTCCGTTCATTTATTATGGAGATGAGATCGGAATGGAGTATGTGCATGGCCTCAAGAGTAAGGAAGGCGGATATGACCGGACAGGGTCTCGCACGCCAATGCAGTGGAGCAAAGGCCTGAATGCAGGTTTCTCCTCTGCATCACCTGATGATCTCTATCTCCCGGTCAGCAGCAATACCGAAAAGCCGGACGCTGAGAGCCAGATGTCCGAAGAGGGATCTCTGTGGCGGCATGTGCAGTCACTCATCGAATTCAGGAGACAGCATTCTGCACTCAGCAGCGGAGCAGCCTTCCGGTTCCTGTGTGATGGGAAAGGATACCCTCTTGTATTCGAACGAAGCAATCAAAATGAGCACCTGATCATTATGATCAATCCATCCGGAGAAGAGACGGAATACACATTGCCGGATACAGGCACAGATTCACGTCTTCTTCTCTCATATGGCGGTGCTCATACAAACGATAATAAATCTATAAAACTTCCAGCCGGAAGCTATGCAGTTACTGGATAATTGCAGTAAAGCAGCAAAGGGACTGTCGCACAATAGCAGTGTGACAGTCCCTTTTGAGTGGATAATATTGGGATCAGCCTGAGCTGTTTGATTTTAGCCGAACAGTGTTGGCAGTACGTTGTACATTGTGCGGAATCCGAGAATGAGAGTAACGATGATTACGAGTACTCCAAGGATATTCCACTTTGTATTGTTCTTGTACGCACCAAGAGCCTGCTTGTTGTTAGCCATGATCATAAGGATGACAGCTGATACAGGGAGCATGATTCCGTTGAATGCCTGAGCTGCGAGGATAACTGTAACAGGGCTGTATCCGGAAGCAGTTACAAGTGTACCTGCGAGAAGAACGATGATCCAGATGATACGGAACTTCTTGTCCTTCATGTCAGTTGACCAACGCATTACACTGCAGAGAGCATATGCTGCGCTCATAGGAGCGGAGAGTGATGAAGTGATGCCTGCAGCGAAGAGACCGATACCGAAGACGTATCTTGCCCAGCTTCCTGCGATCGGCTCGAGCTGCTTAGCCATGTCAAGACCGTTTGCGATCGTGACGCCTGTTCCGAACATGGAAGCTCCGGTGATGATTACACAGATCGTGATCAGACCGCAGAGAACCATGCTGAAGATAGTGTCAAAGTTACTCTCGATGAGAGCGTTGTGGATGTTTCTGTTGGCCCACTTCTTGGATGTAAGGCTGGAGTGGAGGAACAGAAGGTGCGGGATTACAGTAGTTCCAACTACACCGATCGTAACCAGTATCGCTCCTGACGGAATTCTTGGAATGACTCCTGCGCAGAGTCTGCCAAAGTCAGGCTTTACTACAATAGCAGTGATAACGAACAGAATCACCATGACAAATACCAGAACAGTCATGAGTTTCTCGATCATCTGTGTCTTGCCTGTCCAGAGAAGAGCAAATGTGATTGCTGCGATGATGAGCGCTGCTACAGATGTCGGTATATCGACTACCGCCTTGATACCGAGAACCGCGCCGGCCATATTTCCGCTCTGGAATGCAGAGTTACCGAAACCGAGAGCGATAAAGATGATAACTGCGAAAAGGTGTCTGAGCCATGTTCCATCATATGTGTCGTAGATTACTTCACCAAGGCTGCGTCCGGAAGCGATTCCGAGACGTGATGAGATCATCTGCAAAATGATTGCTGCAATAGTTGCGAAAATAGCTGCCCATATCAGGGAATACTCAAAATTGACGCCTGCAAGCGTGCATGTTGTTACTGTTCCAGGTCCGATGATCGTGGCACATACAACAGCTCCGGGTCCGATCGTTCTGAGCAGTTCCATGAACGAGTACTTCTTATCCGGCTCGTTCGGATTGCCCACATTAGGGGTGTTGACTACTTTCTTCTCTTCCATTTTTTCCTCCTTATTTAACAATACCTACTTTGTCAATCTTTATTTATGCCTCATAAGTACGGTACCAATTAATGAACTTGACCAGATTCTCGACCATGTTGTCATGATATTTCTTGCCCATCTCTGCTGAGCCGAAATCCGATGCGGAGAAGTTGCCTCTAGGAGCAAATTTCTCCTGCTGGATGCTGTTCCACATCAGTTCTACTGTCGGATGCGGACCGCTGAACAGGTCCTTCTTGATATAGTCGCCGAAAACGCTGTCAAGGCTTACGTCCTCTGTCGGGCGCTTGTCTTCCTTGACAAGTCCCGGGAATTTGTACATTACGTGAGAGATCTCAAGTACTCCGGCGTGATGTTCAGGATGATCGCCCTTGCATTCATTTGCGTTAGTGCAAAGATAAAGCGGGTCTGTCAGTGCCATTCTGGCGTCTGTCAGCTCATACTGCTGGATCTCACGGCAAGCGAGTGTCAGGGCAGGAATGTTTGTGCCCTTATGGCCGTTGATCACGATGAACTTCCTGAAACCATTGCGATAAAGCGAGTGAACAATATCCTTGACTACGTTGATAAGTGTCTCAGGTCTTAAGGAAATCGTTCCCGGGAAGTTCAGATGATGCGGTGCATCGCTGAACCAAAGCGGTGGTGTAGTAAGTACATCTGCTGCCTTAGCGGCATCCTCTGCGATCGCGATCGCTGCATAAGCATCAACGCCCAGAGGACCTGCCGGTCCGTGCTGCTCTGTGCTTCCTACAGGGATCAGCGCGATCTTGTCACGCTGTAGATACTCTTCGACATCTTCCCATGTCAGTTCATTGATCCATACTGATCTCATTGCATTCTCCTTTTCTGTTGAACTACTTGCTATTTGTTTATGCTATTTCTTATTCGTTACCAGATCCTCATGGATGAATGAATGTCCCGGGACCTGTGCCGGCTGCATGAGATCAGGGATCAGATCATCAAGGCCGAGTTTGTGCAATGTCTCCGGCTTAGGGATTCCGGTCTTGGTATCCCAGCCGTGGATATCGTAATAGTGGTCAAGCATAGCATTCCACTTATCATAGTCGAGTACGGTACCCTTTGCAGGACCTGTAGGAACCTTTTCCTTGAAGAGTCTTTCTCTAGGCATATCATCCTCTCTGGTGAATCCTGCGTGGCAGTAATTGAACATTTTCTCCAGGTTCAGGACTGCCATCATCCGCTCTCTGAGTTCATCTGCACTGATCTCGAGACCTACTGAATATTTGAGGAGATCCGCAAGATCCTGGTGATCCAGCATATGGATCTGCTGCCAGTCGCTTACAAAGATGCACAGACCCATCGAGCTGCAGGCTCTTGTCAGTGACTCATAATATGTAACGATCTCAGGCTTTCCATCATATGCGAGAGGATCGTTGAAGGTGTTTACTTTGAACTTCTTGAGAGCCATCTCTCTCTCAGCTTCATTGAATTTGCTGGATTCGCATACCGGTGAGCCAAGTACATGGCTTCCTCCGCGTGTGCTTACTGCAGCACCGAATCCGTATCCAATGAGCGGTCTGATGATCTCGTAGAGGTCGTTGCCCTTGAGGTGATTGCCATAGTACTCTGTCTCTTTTGCGAAAGCAGATGCTGCTCTTGCAACTCCCTCAGCAAGGATATCGCCGACACCTTGTCTATAGCCGATCATCTTGATCAGTTCGAGTGACTGCTTCTGCTCGCCGAACGGGATATCCATGCCATCGATCTGATCTGAAGTGATCATTCCCTTCTCATAGCACTCCATGACCCATCCCAGGATCTCAGCGACAGCATCCATGTCCATTCCCAGGTCATTGCAGAGCCATGTCGCCTCAACGCAGTAACCATAGTTGGTGATATCGAGCTTTGTTCCGAAGTTCAGAACAGAGTTGAATGGTGCTCCTCCGACTACCTTTCCGGCATATTCGCCGGTCTGGATCCTGTGGTGGTTCTGGCATCCTACGAAGCATCCGCCGCAGGATGACTGGTGAACACGGTAAGTGTTAACAATGTTATCCGGGTCATATGCATCTGCCATTTCCTTAGGGATATTGAGGTCCTGTCCATGACGGAAGCTGAAACCTGCAGTCAGATACTTGCCCGGTATGTGGCAAAGTGTTCCGTAATCCATCAGGTGTTTGTAATTCGCGTTGGAGTCGATACGGTCATAGATATCATCGAGTTTTCTCTTGAGTCCATACGGATCGGCAGGCTTTACGGATCCCTCTGAACCATCCGCAACGATAGCCTTGAGATTTTTTGATCCCATGACTGCCCCGAATCCGCATTTTCCGATGACTCTGAAACGGTCGATCGTCACGCAGGCATAACGTACAAGGTTCTCACCCGCAGGTCCGATGCACATACTGCTTACCTGGCGGCCGTGCTTTTCTTCGAAGTAATCGACGCTTTCTCCGACTGTCTTCCCGCTGATCTCATCCGCACTGAGAAGCTTTGCCTCACCATTCTTCAGATAGAGATATACAGGCTTTCTTGAGCGGCCTTCGAAAACGATATATTCAAATCCGGCATAGATCATCTTAGGAGCGAAAAGTCCGCCTGCGTTACCGGATGCGATTCCTGTTGTCATCGGGGATTTTGTGACAGCTGCGATTCTTCCGCTGCCCGGGCAAAGCATTCCGGTCATCGCTCCGGTAGCTACGATGAATCTGTTACCCGGGTCGAATGCGCTCATCCATGGTTTTACCTCATCATAGAGGATCTGCTGAGCGACTCCGATGCCGCCGATCCACTTCTCATAACGATCAGCGCTTTCTCTGGTCATTTTGCCGGTTGTCAGATTGACTCTCAGAATTGTTCCCATGTTCATCAGGCTTCACCTCCCTCTTCGGTATTCAGGATGAATGCTTTCAATGCATCCTTTGCTCTGTAGCAGTAACGGACGCACTGATAGTTGTTCTCGCCCTCGCCCTCACATGTGTCACATGTCATCGGGCTTTTGAATGCGATGCTGTAGCCTTCCTTCTCCCATTGAATATCAATGCTGGAGTTTCTGAAGCTGAACGCATCCGTGTGGTGCAGACTGCATGCCATTTCACATGCCTTGCAGCCGACACAGCCCTTGAGCATTACTCTTTTTTCCATTTTGCGGCTCCTCCTACAATATCTATCTCTACAATTTCATCCACTCAGGTTGTTCGCTTTCGTCAAGGCCGCTGTATCTGCAGTCCTGATATCTGCAGGTCTTGCATTCGCCTTTGATCCCTTTTATTGCGGGCTCTCCTTTGACCTCTTTCTCCAGAAATTCCACAAAGCCCTTTATATTCTCTTCATTACCTTCGAAAACCATTGTCACCGCGCCTTCGTTGCCTCCGATTCCGCCTGCTGCAACGAGCGTCCCCTCGATATCGAAGAGCTGTTTTGCGGCCTCGATCTCTGTGATTACTATCGTATTAGTCAGGACGAACATGCCACCTGCTGCTCCCATGGTAATGTCTATATTCTGTGCTCCGTTGAAGGCTTTTGCTGCTTGCGGGACAGACGGAACAAGCTTCTCAAGTCCGACCGGAGTAATAAATGTGATCCCCTTGGATGTGATCGGTCCAATCACTCTTGGGATTGTTCCTCCGTCAAAACCCGTGGTGATGATCCCTATGTTGCCGTCAGGATCGATCGCATTTGCCCCCTTGATCACAACGGTCTCGCTGTGATGGTCTGCCAGAGCTTCCGCGAACGACCTTCCCTCGACCGGCTTGCCTTTGTAGAAAACATTGGCGTATGACTTTCTGTTCTTAGGGATATTCACACACAGAAGACCAGCTGTACTTAACCCGATCGTGCTGCCCCCGGCTCCAATCGACCTGTCATCGACGAGTTCCTGCTTGATAAATGCATTCGTTGTACCGTCAGCTATGAGCATGTATGCTCTGTCCCATGCCTTTTGGACTGCATCCATATCAGCTACTGCTTTGGCGATCAGTCTCTTGGATTCACTTGGTCTTAAAGTAACAACCGCCTTCATATGACACCATCCTTATCAGCACTGCACCATCATGTTGCAGATCTCTTTGTTTGTCTCGCTCATTGCGACACGGCCGAGATATCCGAAATTCCTGATCGAATTCTCTACGCCCTTCAGTACCAGTCCTTCTCCGGCATAGAACTGACGACCTTCTTTATACATTTCGTATCCCATGATGCCTGCCTCTACGGCTACTGCGATCTTTGCCGCGCAAGATGGCTTTGCTCCGTCACAGACGATGCCGGAAGTTATTGCAAGCGCATTTACAATAGTATGTGAGATCGTCTTTTTGTCTCCTCCACAGATATATGCAACACCTGCACCTGCAGCGGCTCCTGCGGTTATTGCCCCGCAATATGCGGACAGTCTTCCGATGCCTGTTTTCGCATGGATCGTTACAAGGTTTGAGATCAGCAGACCTCTAAGCAGTTTCTCATGCGATGCACCGGTCTCTCTTGCGTAAACGATCACAGGAAGCGATGCGGTCAGTCCCTGATTTCCGCTTCCGGAGTTGATGATAACAGGCATCTCGCAGCCGCTCATACGGGCATCCGACCCTGCTGCTGCCATAGCTCTTGCCTTGGTCTTTGTGCTGTTTTCATTATTGTTGATAAGATTCTGACCGATGCAGGCACCCCATTCATTGGCAAGGCCTTCCTCTGCTATCGCCGTATTACATACGATCTGAGTATTCAGGACCTCTTCAACATCATTGAGATCACAGGTCGTCGCGAAATCGTATATGTCTGCTACAGTAAGGAGTTCATACTCTTTCTGCGTTTCAATCTTTAACGCGTTGTCCTCTTCAGAAAGTGCATCCTTCTTAACAATGATCTCTCCATCTTTCTCTATGCAGACAATATTTGTATGTTCATTGACTATGTGGACCATTGCGCTGGAAGTTCCCTTGAAAACTGTTATTTCCACGTCCAGTAGAGCTTCCGAGTCCAGCACTTCCACGCTGATATCAGTATTTTCTATATAAATTGGCAGTTCTTCTTTTACTGCATCCGTAATATTTGCGATCACAAGGAGCTCCGCGTCCTCGTCTCCGCCAAGCACACCCAGTGCTGCTGCGACCGGAATCCCTTTTCTTCCACCGGAATTCGGTACGATAACACTCTTTACGTTCTTGATGATGTTCCCGCTTGCTGCGATAACGATCCTGTCCGGAATATCCCCCAGAACTGAACGCGCCTTTGCTGCAGCATATGCGATCGCGATCGGCTCTGTGCATCCCATTGCCTTAACAAGTTCTCTTTTGAGAATACGGAGATATGTCTGATATCTTTCGTCGTTACGTTCCATTTTGTTTTCCATCCCCTTTATGAGTGCTTATAGTTTCAAGTGAGTTTCTATGGTTTTTCCTTATGTGAAAAGTCTAACATCGCGCAAATATCAATAAAAGCTAATGTTTCTTATGTGAAATATTAGTTTTTTTGTTATATAATTATTCTATATTTAAGGAATGTTGGACCCGGCGAAACAAAAAAGAGGTGAAGCGGATGAGACTTTCCAAATTTGCATTATTTGTTGAGATATACAAATGCGGCAGCTTTTCGAAAGCCGCCGAGAAGCTTAGTTACACCCAGTCAGCAATCAGCCAATTCGTTCAGAGTCTTGAGAATGATCTTGGAGTCACATTGCTCCACAGGAGCAAGAAAGGATTTGTTCTTACGACTGACGGGGAACGAATGCTGCCGCTCTTTACAGAGATTCATGATGCAGAGATGCGTCTCGGGGACATGCTTGTGGATAATCCGGAGCAGCTCAAAAGCACGATTCGTATTGGAGTTTTCCCAAGTATTTCATGTTCGATTCTGCCTGAAGCGATGAAATCTTTTTCACAAAAATATCCCCTCGTTGAGTACCAGGTACTGCAAGGGAATTACAACGAAGTCGAAGATTACATTGTGAACGGAAAAGTAGACATCGGGTTCATCAGATACCCTTCCGTGCATCAACTGGATATCATCAGTTTTGAGCCGGAACCACTGGTTCTGATTTTCCACAAGGATCATCCATTCTCAGGCAAGAGCATCGTGAACCTCAGCGATCTGGAGGGTGAGAAATTCATTTTGAACGATGACGGAAGTCTGACTTCCTTTATGGATCACTTCCGCAAGAACGGAACAAGTCTTAGCATTAGCCAGATAGTAAAAGGAAACCTGTCTCAGATAGGATTTATTAAAGCCGGACTCGGGATCAGCATGATACCTCAAACCATGGTCCCTATCATTCCGGCAGATGTGTTATGGCGCCCGGTCGATAACCCTCCTACGAGAACGATCGCCATCGCATGCCGTGACTTTAAACGCCTTTCTAAGGTCTATCAATTGTTCCACGAGGAGTTATTGTCAGTGAGCACAATGGAAAAGAAATAACAACTGTGAAACTATCTGCTGTATTCAGGAAGGAAAACTATTTGAGTTATGAAACACGACTCTGATAAAAGAAGAATCGGCATGATCATGCCATCGATCAACATCAGACTTGAACCGGAATACTACCGCACCCCGGAGCTTTCTGATTTCAACTTTTACACAAGCAGAATCAAGCTGGGACAAGTAACGGAAGAGGGTCTGCTGGGAATGGAAAAAGATGTTGCGCACGCTGCTGAAATGCTTCGCGATGTCTTCCCGGAAGCGATTATTTTCGGGTGCACAAGCGGAAGTCTCGTGAAAGGGATGGATGGCGAAAAAGAATTGTGCAATACGATCTCCGGCATCTGCGGCTGCCCTGTTATCACAGCTTCACGCGCTGTACTTGATGCTCTGGAGGAACTGGACGCAAGAAAAATCACCCTTGTCACTCCATATCTGGAATCGATCAATGAGAAAGAAATCGAGTTTCTGGAAGAGCAAGGATACTTTGTCTGCGGTGCCAGAGGTCTTGGGATCACCGATCCTGAAGAAATGCGTACTCAGCCGGTCGAAGTGATCGACCGGATGATCGCCGAGGCTGACACCGAAGAGGCCGATGTGATATTTATTAGCTGCACCAACGTAGAAGGTTTTCACATCTGCGATACGCTTGAACAGAAATACCACAAACCTGTAATATCCAGCAATCTCTGCTGTTTATGGGACACTCTTCGGATTCTTGAAAGCCACGTCAGGATCGACTATCTGGGAACACTTATGAAAGATCACCTTTAATTCCCAGTTATATTGTATATTCGGATCAGAGATATCTGACGGTTTCAGATATCTCTTTTCTTTTGTCGTGCATAGGAGACGGTGCAGCGTCTTCTGCCGCATATCCGACATCCATCAGCATGACAAGTTCTTCATTCTCAGGCAGGCCGAGGAGTTCTGCCGTTTTCTGCGGGTCAAAACGATTGAGCCAGCAGCTTCCGAGTCCTTCGTCTGCTGCAGCCAGTATCATGTGTGTTGCAACGATCGTCGCATCTTCATCTCCCGAGGTCTTCATTTCGCCCGGATATGTATAGACGTTATTCTTATCAAAAGCGACAGCGATGACGATCGGTGCACCGAATCTGCAAGGTGTCACGCTGTCTATCTTCGCAAGCGCATCCTCCGACTGCAACACATAGATACGCTGTTCCTGGAGATTTTTTGCTGTTGGAGCCACCCTGCCTGCTTCCAGGATCGCATCCAGCTTCTCAGTCTCCACTGCCTTGTGACTATACTTTCTGCATGAATAACGACTTCTGATTACTTCTTTGAATTCCATGTTCTCCCCCTTTCATGACTGTTTATAATTTTAGCTGCCATGGCCTCTGCTTCTGTATGTCCTTCCGCAGTCATCGATGCTGCCGTCTGAGTCAGGACATCCTTGAATCTTGCAGCCATATCGTCAAATCTATTCATGAACAATCTCCTGTTCAGACCTGCCTCATCAGCAGCCCTTTCAAAGCAGCTGCGGTCGAGTCTGCTCCATTCACTCTCTCCTCCTATCGAAAATGCCATCTGTGTGGAATGAGAGTCATATACTATAGTGCTGACAATGTCATAAGCCGGAGCAAGCCTGATCCCTTTGAGATTCGGATCATATAACAGCGAGAAATTCTTGATGTGTCCGTCCGTATTTCCTATCAGATAGTGGAATACTATTATGTCCCACAATTTGAACTGATCTTCGATCGGTGATGCAGAATTCCGTCTGAGTATCCTGAACATTTCGTGCATGTGATGTTCACCCTGACGTTCATATTTGTTTGCAGACGAGATCCCCATGGCCTGAGCGAAATCTTCCTGATGAAGTCTGAGAGGACAAGGCAGTCCGGATATCTCCGCTACACTTCCCTCCAGGATCCTGTCATACCGTTCCGTAGCAAGCAGCACTGCATCATCTGATTCTGCGGCTTCTGACTCAATGATCGTGCTCTCAGGCACCTTGATCCCCATCGCTTTTGCGGTCATGAGACAAAGCTGCTCATTCTGGACTATGTGGTCATATCTTATATGACTTTGCTTGAGGATATGGGTACTCGGCGCACTTCCGACCGGCAGGAACCATTTGCCTTCAGGTCCGCAGTAGACACCGACTTTGCCCGAAGCACCTGTCAGAGAAAGATGTGCTTCGACGACAAGATCTGCAGACTTAGTCGCGCCTTCAGCGGCAAGTCTGTACATCAGATCAGCGTCAAGTTCTCTGTATTCAGGCTCCGTCCATTCGTAGTTGGTGCCTTTGACAGATATCGCTCCAAGGCACTCTGCCCCGAGCATCTCCAGGAGCGTGAGATAATCATCAGCATCGACCCTGTTATTCTTCGCAACAGCCCGCCTGAGGAAACCTTCCGGGAGCAGCCCCTCAAAGAAGTTCCTGGTAGGTTCAGGGCCGTACGGCTCATCTGTAAGCGGAAGACTTAACGACAAAGGAACTGCTTCAGGTGAATTCAGATAGTCATCGGAATATCTGAATTCCGCGTTGAAATCGGAATCACCTGTGATGCTGCCGACTTCTTTATGTCGTCCCATGATCTCAATGGCTATGTCAAGCCGCTTCATCACTCGCCCCTCCTGTAAATACACAGATCCATTCCAAGAAGGCTCATCACATCCATTAGTTTGTTGATCTGCACGGTCTCTTTGCCATTCTCAAGTTCAGAAAGAAAACTGGCGCTGACACCGGCATACTCTGCCAGAAATGCCTGCGTATAACCAAGTTCCTTGCGCCTGACTCTGATCGCTTTTCCGATATCTGCAGCTGAATGAACAGTTTTCATGATAGACCTCCGTCGATCTGTCGAAATCGCCAAAAATAGTCGAACGGCTAAATTTCGCCATTAAGCAATAAAAAATAGTCGAACGGCTAAATATCATACAACAACAGTATAATATAGTCGTTCGACTAAATCAAATAGTTCTTTATTGTATCGGTACAGCTTTGGATGAAACACCTATCGCATCCATCGCACAGACCTGTCTGCACAAATGGCAGCCTACACACTTCTTACCAATAATTCTCGGGGTTCGTGTCTCGGTATCAAAATCTATCGCCTGATGTCCACCATCCATACATGAAATATAGCATCTGCCGCAGCCATTGCATGTATCATAATTGATTACAGGATATACAACGAAATCCCGTTCTATGCTCTGGTGATCAACGATCGTACCACTTGCAGCACCGATCAGACTGCGGAAAGACGCAATGCCTTTGCACTTCATGTATTCCTGAAGGCCGCCGACCAGATCTTCTATGATCCTGTAGCCGAACTGCATTACTGCAGTAGTCATTTGAAGGCTTCCGGCACCAAGAAGCGCAAACTCCAGTGCGTCATACCATGTCTCTATGCCGCCCATTCCGCTGATGTGCATCCCTTCCAGCTCCTTAGCTCTCGAGATGTCTGAAATAAATCTCAGTGCTATCGGTTTGACCGCTGGCCCTGAATATCCTCCGATGATCGACTTCCCATGAACTGCAGGCTCTGCGACAAGAGTATTAATATTGACTCCGGTTATCGAATTGATAGTATTGATCGCCGAAATGCCGTCAGCCCCGCCTCTTTTCGCAGCAATAGCAACTGGTACCATGTCGGTTATATTCGGTGTAAGTTTGGCTAGTACCGGCAGTCTCGCTCCACTCTTTACCGCCCTTGTGAATCTTTCCACCAGCTCTGCGGACTGCCCGATCGTAGATCCGAGATCTTCGTCTTCCATATTCGGGCATGAGAAATTACACTCGATAACAGAAGCACCGGCTTTCTCACACTTCTCAGCGAGACTTGCCCATTCCTCTTCATTCTGACCCATGATAGACGCTACGATGACCTTCTCCGGGAATTCTTCTTTGAGTTTCCGGAAAATTTCCATGTTTTCTTCAACACTGTGGTCCGAAAGCTGCTCAATATTCTTGAATCCGCAGAAAGCGTTGGAATGGTTCTTGATCGAGGAGAACCTTGGTGATGCCTCATGCTGAGGAAAGCTGCAGATCGTCTTGAATGAAGCTCCTGCCCAGCCTGCCTGAAATGCTCTTTTGCACATATCGTATGAGCTGGCAACAACTGACGAAGAAAGCAGGAACGGGTTCTCGAGTCTGACTCCGCATATATCAGTAGAAATATCCACCGCATCGATCCTGTGATCCGGCAACACCTCTCTGTCCTTCTTAAGAGCCATAAACACATCCCTTATCCCTACAGGAATGCTTCCTGCTGAAAGTATACAGGCTTTTTCACATGGCGCATTGCAATATGTGCAGTCAGTATTCGCAAGCTTATCCACTCCCGATTTCACGTTCAGGAAATATAAGGATCTGAGTATTTCACCGACAGGAGTTTTCTGAGGACAGGCTCCCGTGCACAGTGGTTCATGGCAAAGCAGACACTTATTCACTTCAGCATCATCGTATGTAAGGTGGAATTGTAAATCAGATCTCATGCCCAGCTCCTTTCAACTGACAGAATTAAAGCCTCTAATCACCCCTTGGCTAATCCTCAAGTGCCTGTCTGATATCTTCGATCAGATCTTCCTTATTCTCAAGTCCGCACGACATCCTTACAAGGCCTGCAGGAATACCTGCAGCCATCAGCTGTTCATCTGTCATCTGGCGATGTGTGGTCGAAGCAGGGTTAAGACAGCATGTCCTTGCATCAGCAACGTGAGTTTCGATAGCTGCTAGTTTGAGGCGGCTCATGAACTTCTCGGCAGCCTGTCTGTCTTCGAGCTCGAACGAGACGACTCCGCATCCTCCGTTAGGCATATATTTCTTGGCGATCTCATAATATGGATCTCCCGGAAGGCCGGAATAGCTGACCTTCTTGACCTTTGGATGAGCGTTCAGGAATTCTGCGACCGCCTGTCCGTTTTCAACATGTTTAGGCATGCGGACATGCATCGACTCAAGTCCGAGATTGAGCAGGAACGCATTCTGAGGTGACTGTATGCTGCCAAAATCTCTCATCAGCTGTGAAGTCGCCTTAGTGATGAATGCGCCCTCATTTCCGAACTTCTCCGCGTAGATGATACCATGATAAGAATCGTCCGGTGTCGTAAGGCCCGGGAACTTGTCCTTATGTGCCATCCAGTCGAATTTGCCTGAATCAACAATTGCTCCGCCGACGCCGGAACCATGTCCGTCCATGTACTTTGTCGTCGAATGCGTGACGATATCCGCACCCCATTCGATCGGTCTGCAGTTGACAGGTGTCGGGAATGTATTGTCTACGATAAGCGGCACACCATGCTCATGCGCAGCCTTGGCGAATTTCTCGATATCCAGGACTGTCAGTGCAGGATTAGCAATGGTCTCGCCGAAAACTGCCTTTGTATTATCCCGGAATGCCGCGTTCAGTTCCTCTTCTGTGCAGTCAGGAGAAACGAAAGTCGCGGAGATTCCCATTTTGGCCATAGTCACTGAGATCAGGTTGAATGTTCCACCGTAGATCGATGCTGATGAAACGATGTGATCGCCTGATTCGCATATATTGAACAAAGAAAAGAAATTAGCTGCCTGGCCGGATGATGTAAGCATCGCTGCTGTACCGCCTTCAAGAGCTGCGATCTTGGCAGCTACCATATCGTTGGTCGGGTTCTGAAGTCTGGTGTAAAAATAACCGGATGCCTCCAGATCGAACAGCTTGCCCATATCTTCTCCAGTATCGTACTTGAAAGTCGTTGACTGGATGATCGGGATCTGTCTTGGCTCTCCATTGCCGGGTGTATAGCCTGCCTGAACACACTTTGTGCCGAGTTTGTAATCTTTCATTTTCTCTGATACCTCCCTTTTCCAATTTCATTATAGAAATCATACTTAATTAACCTGACTCATGCAAGTAACCAAATTCCATTTCCCCTGCAAATATCATTTGACAGCGCGCAAAGCCACATATTATCATTATTTAATTAGTTATTCGTGATGTGCCGCTATCCGGCTTATAGTTTGTAAATACGGGGACAGGAGAAATAAATGCCAATCAAAGTACAGAACGATCTTCCGGTCAAGAAGATACTGGAAGATGAAAATATATTCGTAATGGATCAGAGCAGAGCTGAATCTCAGGATATCAGACCGCTTGAAATCGCCATTCTCAATTTGATGCCTCTTAAGGAAGATACCGAGCTTGATATACTCAGGGTCCTTTCTAATTTCCCTATCCAGCTGGAGATCACTTTCCTTACTACTGCAACTCACCGCGGGACCCATGTGGACACATCACACCTCAACAAATTTTATCAGACATTCGATGATGTCAAAGACAGGAACTTTGACGGACTGATCATCACAGGAGCGCCGGTCGAGCAGCTTGAATTCGAAGAAGTTACGTACTGGGACGAACTTTGTCAGATATTCGAGTGGTCGAAGACACATGTTTATTCTACATTCCACATTTGCTGGGGCGCCCAGGCAGGACTGTACTATCACTACGGAATAAAGAAGACGCTGCTTCCTAAAAAACTTAGCGGTGTATATCTGCACCGTGTCATTCACAGAAAGAAGATACTCATGAGAGGAATGGATGATATATTCTATGTCCCTCAGTCGAGGTATACAGGAATAGAAGAAGAGAAAGTCAGGAACCATCCTGAACTCTATGTAGTGGCCGAGAGCCCTGAAGCCGGCAGCTACCTGATACTCGCTTACTCATCAAGGCAGGTATTCGTAACAGGCCACTCTGAATATGACAGATATGACCTTGATAAAGAATACAAGCGAGATGTTGCGAAAGGACTTGACCCGGAGATTCCGGTCAACTACTACCCTGACGATGATCCAAGTCAGGAACCGATCCTCTCATGGCGCTCTAGTTCCAACTGCACATACACCAACTGGCTCAACCTTGTTTATCAGGACACACCATACGACCTGAACGAACTCAGACCGATCGAAGAAGACAGTTACACAATCAAAAATACATTAGAATAAAGGAGGCAGGGGACGGTTCCCTGTCTCCTTATCTTTGCCTGGTGCTTGGTATTCCCAGTTCCTTTCTGTATTTCGTTATTGCCCTTCTGGATATCACATATCCCGCCTTTTCAAGTTCTTCTGCGATCTTCCGGTCGGAAAGCGGAGCGGCTTTGTCTTCGTTGTATATCAGTCTGCGGATCAGCATCCTCACCATATCCGCATACGACAAAGTACCCGCTTGAGAGCTCCTCGCCCTTGGTATGAAAAACGGAAGGGGAAATGTCCCTCTTGGCGTGCTTGCATATTTATCTCTTATAGCTCTTGAAACAGTTGACTCATTTACTCCTGCTATCTTTGCAACATCACTTAAAGTGATCATACTTATCATTGCATTTTCATCTGTCAGATAGTCCATCTGCAGTTCGGCTATTGCCTCTGCAACAGATTGTAATGTCCTGTATCTTTGCTCAATACAACTTATGACCCATTCTGCATGCTGCTTCTTTTCTTTTAGATATGCCTTTGCCTCTGCATCAGTCGTTTCTTCGAGCATACGAAGATACTGACTGCTCAGTTCCAGTTTTGGCTCATGCCTTGAGTCGATTTCAACATAAATTCTTTTCGCAATATCATCATCTTCATCATCAGGCTCAGCGATTCTTATATATATGTCCGGATATACGTACTGTACAGCATCCTGCCTTGAATATAGCTGCCCCGGCCTGATATTCACAGGAACTTCGCGGGATTTCTGTATGTCGATGCACTCGTTGTCATCGCGCGCTCCAACACCCGCAGGAGACATGCTCTGTATGATCGTCAGCGCCTCTTCAGCAGCATCCCTGCCTACTTCTCTGAGTTTTGCAGCCTGCTCAACGAGATCAGCAGATAAATAACCATCATCGTCGATATTATCGATATAGAGCTGGCAAAGCCTGTATGTCAGTTCCGCAAGTCCCTGTGCTTTTTTGATCCCTTCGAGCTGCGATCTGAGTTCGAAAGCCAGTGTCTCTTCAAACGGAACAGAGTTTCCGGAAGAGTTCTCCAGAGGATCGCTGATGTTATTAGCCTCGCCGCTCTTCCCTGAATAATTAAAAGGAACTGTCTGTGAATCCTTCCAGGATAGTTCCAGCATAGGATTCTCATCAACAGCTCCCTTTATATACGCTTCAAAAGCTGCCACGTTCATCTGCAGCACACTAAGATACTGGATCAACTGCGGCGTGATCCTGACTTCGCTCTTAGCCTCAGTGTCTGCGGCCGTCGTTATTATGATTTTCTGACCGGCAGATATACTCATATGATTATTATAGCAAAAGTCCTTTGTCAGTCGTCAATATCTACGATATATCCCCACATCGGGCCCGGCATACCTGCAGCATTTGCTTCATCGGTATCGATATGCATCAGGACTTTGTCAGAATCCTCTTTGCTTACCCTTGCTTCGACATCGCCGAAAATCAGTCTGCGGCCGTCTGAGTCTACGCGGACCCAGACATTATCTCCGTTCTTGATACCGTACTTTTCCGCAAAATTAGGTCCGAGATGAAGATGTCTCTTTACAACAATAACGCCTTCTTCTATTTCGACCTCACCTGCAGGACCGGTAAGCTTGATACCCGGAGTTCCGTCCAGGTCTCCTGAGAGCCTGACCGGCGGATTCATACCGAGAGTTCTGGCATCAGTCCTTGAGATCTCAACCTGTGTTCTCTTTCTTGCAGGTTCGATCATTCTGACCTTAGAGAATGTCGACTTCTCACTTGTCACAGCGATCTGCTCTTCGGTCGAATAGTTAGTCGGGCCAAGCATTTTCTTCTTAGTAAGTGTGTAGCCCTCGCCGAACAGTGCCTCTCTGTCTTTATCTGACAGATGCACGTGTCTAGCTGATATATCTATAAAAACTTCTTTTTTCATTTCAATAGCTCCATTCTGTAACTTATATCGCAAATGCTGCTGCATATGCATCTCTTACGACAGGAAGCAGATTGCCCCACTCTTTTGCCGTTCCTATGAGATAATCGCAAACCGCCTCCGCATCAAGCAATTGCCATAGCCAGGAAATATCCAAGCGTCGCACATACCACTGCATTGAACATCGCGTACAGCATTCCATCAATGAACTGACACTTTCTGCTTACCCAGCCCTGTCCGCTTATGAGTGCCCCATATGTCGAGCCTGCAGGTGTTGCATATGCGCAGGATGCTACAACTCCGAGAGCTATAGCCAGACCCGGGATATACAAGCCTGAAATATCCAGCGCGCCGCCTGCCATTAATGTCGTTGCAACAGATGACGCAAGGACAAGAGCGACAGTGTCCGAAGCAAAATTTGTGATCACAGTGCAGAATATGCAGATGAAGAACACAAACATGAACGGGGTCACATTACTGAGAAGATCAGTAGTACCACCTGCGATCCATGCAGGGATACCTCCTTCTTCATTATTCATTGCAACTGCGATCATCATAGCAGCCGCCATCGGGAAGCATGCTACCCAAGGAACTCCTTCATTAAGTTCCTTGCCGAAATCCATAAGAGGCTTTCCATCGACATGCCAGAGGCACATAATGATGACTCCGAGGAGCATCGGCATTGTTGATGTCAGAGAATCGAAGAATGTATATACCGCCGGTGCCAGATTCTGCAGTAAGCTCGGCAGGATCCACAGAACAATAATGAATCCGTACACAAACGCACAGCTCTTGTCTCTCTTGCTGAGAGGCTTGAAATCGTGTTCCAGAGATCTGGCATCAAAGCCCGCCAGAATACTGATGTCGAGCTTGAGTATGAACTTAAAGCTCAGAATATATGCTATGAGGATCAATGTTCCACATACATAACCCACAATGCAGTAATGCAGGAAGTTAGTTGATGTGAAATCACTGAACAGGCTCATAGCAAGGATCGGGACTGAATGGCAAATCGGAGTTATACCATATGACAGTCCACAGATCACGTGTACTCCAAGCATAATTATCTCGCCGAATCTATCTCCTTTTTTCACATCCAGAGAATACAGCATCTCAGCTGTAAGTCCGGAAAACAGGATCGTTGCAGCAGTAACGTCCATGATACTTCCGACAAGCATTATTACGAAGAAGTATGTAGTCAGAAATACCCAAGGACTTTTCCTTGCAAAAGGTCTGCTTATCATCCAGATCGCCAGTCTCCTGAGCATTCCTTCTCTGTTGAGCGAGCTCATGATCATACCGCTGAATGCAACGAACCAGAAAATGTGATGTCCGAAGGACATGGAAATCGCAGTAGGAAGTGCATATACTCCGCATACAGCATAAGACAGGACGCTTAGTACGACCGGCCAGGTAAGGCTTACGAACAGGAGCATCATCATCGTTCCTGCGAAAATACACAGAATCGACATTCCTGTACTACTGAGTCCAGGGAAAGGCGGAATCAGTTTATTACCATACATCAGGAAAATACTGACGATGGTAATGACCCATTGATACTTTTTCATACAGATCACCTTTTCTTTCTAAATTTAACGATTCTATGCCTATTTGATTTACCGGCATCCACCGGACGCATTTCCGGCAGATGCCGACATTACTTAACTATACGAGAATCAAACTATACAATAGCTGAAGCGATGAAGTATCCGATCACTATTGTGATAGCTCCGAATAAGACAGCATATAATGCTCCTTTTTTGAACATCTGTCCTGAACTGACATATCCGTATCCGACTGTTACAGCAGCGCTTGTTCCTGCTGGAGGAGTCATGAATGCGAGACCGGCACCTGCACCGAGAACGAGTGCCAGCGCGCCTGCGCTTACACCGCCTACAGTTCCAATGAGGGCAAGTGCGACAGTATATGCAATTGTCAGAGCTACAGTGCAGGATGTGAAGTTTGTGATAACGATCGCAATGAGTGCCATGAGAATTACGAATGTGAATGGAGCGAGCTGCCCGATAGAGCCTCCGAGGTGCTCCGCGAGATATGCCGGGATGCCGGCATCAGCATTACCGATAACGGCACCAAGAGCCATCGAAGCTGCGATAAGGTAAATAGGAGCCCATGCAACTCCACCTGATAACATGGCATCGCCGAAATTCAGAAGAGGTTTATTATCGATTCTGATCAGGCACATTACGACTACAGCAAGCAGAGGTGCTCCGACCTGACCGAGTGAAGTAACTGCGCCATAAACAGCAGGTGCCCCCTTAAGGAAGTCAGGGCTGAGCCAGAGAACTACTACAGCAATGAATATTCCAAGAGCAAGTTTTTCAGATACTGTCCATTTTCCGAGCTGTGATCTCATCTTCGCTCCATCGAAGTTCTTGATAGGCGACAGATCTACCTTTACCAGGAAGAGTTCAATTGCACAGAAGATGATCCAGCAAATGATTCCCAGGATCACACCTACTATAGTGTATTTGAGCATTGAGATCTCCTGTATATCTGCAAATACTGAGATCGCCAATATTGGTACCGAATGTCCTATCGGGGTGAATCCATAGCTGATGCAGCAGAAGATCATATTACCGAAAAGCAGCATCTCGCCAAGCTTATCGCCCTTCTTGACCCCGATCTGATCCAGAATCTCTATGATAAGGATTGAGAACAGAATAACACATGCAGTGATATCAATAAAGCACCCGATTATGAAAATTACCAGCCACAGTCCCGCAACGAACGCCTTAGGATTTTTCTGCGTTATCGGCATTGTGATCATGTTGATAGCGATCCTTCTGAGTACTCCTGTCTCTTGCAGAACATAGAGCATCAATCCGTTGAATATCATGAAGTTTACTACGCTGTGGCCCATCGTCATAGCAAGGGTTTCTCCAAGTGAGTACAGACCTGACAGCGGAAGTGCCAATATGAGGAACATAGCAGGAAGAATGATATCAATTGTAAGCATCATGAGGAGTGTTCCTACTACGAGGCAAAGCACCTGTACGCCCGCCTGGTTGAGTCCGCCGAAAGGCGGTATAAGTTTATTGAAGTACAACAGGAAAATGCAGATAATCAGCATGATCCACTGAAAAGTAGATAGTTTTTTTGTCATGACAGACTCCTTTCTCTATCTTCAGATCCTTCTCCCATCCTCCGGGGCCATCCGCTGTGGCCCCGGTTTTAACTGATATTATGTGAATGTAAGGAGATGTTTACCGTTCTGCCTTCTATTTCTTCTCTGCTGCAAGGTCAGGGAAGATTTCTTCAAATGTTGGTTCATGCATTTCAGGAACTACTGTGGAAATTCTTGTGTACTGGATCAGATGCTTGTAACTCAGGTTCTCATCGATACTGTTTCCGCCCCAGAATCCGCATCCAAGAGTGTTCGTTCCATTAAATCCGTTGTTGTAACGTCCTGCACCGGCTCCAGCCGTCTGGCAGATCATCAGTCTGCATACCGGAAGTCTTTCACCTGCATAAGAAATGTAATCCTGATTCTCTGTATAAAGAGCGCTTACATGGCCCTGCCCTTCCATCAGGTAGTTCTTGCGCGCGTCCTCAACGGTCTGCTTGAAATCTGTATACTTGTGAAGTCTCTCGATCGGGCAGAGGATCTCTTTTGTGAAGTAGTCTTCTTCAGCTACTGCATCACATGGCAGGAGCAGCGTCCTGATATTTCCATCATGTTCGATACCGAGCTTATCAGCGAGTTCTACAGCAGTATTACCGACACAGTCTCTGCTGAGTCTTCCGCCTTCTTCGAAAATGAGGTTTCTCAGCTTATCGATGGTCTCCTTATCGTCAAAATAGAGAGCTCCATGTCTTACGAATGCGTCTTTGACTGCATCATACTTGTCTGCAGGAATGTGGACCATCTGGTCCGATGTGCATCCGAGTCCCATGTCGAACGTACGGCAGGAAATCGAATCTTCTGCGAATTTTTCAAGATCCTCATAATCATCGCCCAGGATCATCTGTACATTACCCTGGCCTACTCCGAAGGATGGCTTTCCAGATGAGTAAGCTGCTCTGACCATTCCCGGACCGCCTGTTGCAACTACTGCGTCACATGCGGACATTACCATCTGAGATGTCTCAAGAGTAGGCTCCTCGACACACTGGATGATGTCCTTAGGGCATCCTACCTTAGCTACAGCTTCTCTGAGGAGCTCACACATATGGTATGTGGACTTCTTAGCTTTTGGATGAGGACAGAAGATCACAGCATTACGTCCCTTGAGGATCTGGATCCCGTTACCTACCGGCGTTACTGTCGGGTTGGTCGTCGGAACGATGGATGCTACGACTCCGCAAGGTTTTGCGATGCAGACAAAGCCTTTTTCTTTATCTACTTCTACAACACCTACAGATTTTTTGTCATGTACATCCCACCACTGCATCTGAGGAGTCTTCGTGTTTTTGCCGAATTTTCCTTCAACTGATCCCATTCCTGTTTCTTCATGTGCCATAACAGCCATTTCATAAGCTGTAAGATAACCGCACTTAGCTACCTCATATACAACAGCATCGATCTGTTCCTGGGTATATTCTCCAACGATAGCCTGTGCTGCCTTAGCCTTTGCGACAAGACCTTTTACATAATCATTTGCTTCTACGTATGCCATCTCAATTCTCCTTTACTCTGATATCTCCAAATCTTATTTATTACGCTGTTAAAGTTTTGTAAAATCACTCAGATCTTCAATGATCGTCTGCGGTTCCTCTTCTCCGGAGATCACCCTCAGTGCACCATACGCAAGGGCTTCGTTCTCGAACTCTCCCGGATATGCCGCAACCGGTGCGAACTGTTCAACGTATGCTTTGATCTTATTGATAAATACATTGCTGTGAGCTATAGCACCTGTGATCAGGATTCCGTCGATATTGCCTTTCAGGATCGCCACTCTCGCTCCGACTGACTTTGCAATGTTATAAGCCATCGCCTCATAGACAAGAGCTGCATAACTGTCGACCTGTGCCATTTTCTCAACAACTCTCATGTCGTCAGTTCCGAGATGCGACAGAATTCCTGCTTCATTTCTGATCTTCTGCTTGACTTCTGCTTTGGTCATTCCGAAGTCGAAGCACAGATCCAGCATCACTCTGCTCTCAACCGTCCCTGCTCTCAGTGGTGAGAAAGGTCCATATCCGTCGCCGCCTTCATTCAGGTCAACGATTCCTCCGTTTTCATGTGCTCCGACTGTGATGCCCGAGCCGAGATGCACTACTACGATCCTGCAGTCCTTATAAGGCTTGCCTATCATCTCCGCATATCTTCTGGCTACAGCCTTCTGATTGAGCGCGTGTCCTGTAGGAAATCTCGGATACTCTTTGAGGCCTGTGACTCTTGCGACCGGAGGAAGCTCATTGCTCCCGCCCGGGTCTGTTACGTACATCGGTATCTTGTGATCTCCCATCAATGTCTCAGCTACCGGTACTGCGAGTCTTGTCCCATGGACAGGTTTCTGGTCCGGGAAATACTGTTCCAGTACAAGTTCACGGTATCTTCCTTCGATCTTATAAGTTCCGCCGTGAACTGCCTGTTTGATAGGTGTAGCTCTTATCGCTATTGCGTCAAAGTCCGTGATGTCATAGCCGTTTTCATTCATCCATGCTTTGATCAGGGAAGACCGGTAAGCTACCTGTTGCTTGGATAATGGGTTAGCCGCCATCTCCTCCTGAGTGTGCTGAATGGATTTATCTGCCAGACATTTTTTGTTGTCATAAATTGCAAGCTTGGATGAGGATCCGCCCAGATTGATAACAAGTAATTTTGCCATCTTGCTTTCCTCCTTTATCAACTGTTACCGGTTTATTACTTATAAGACTTCTTCAGGATGTCCATCCATTCTTCGTCAGTCAGCATCGGCTGCTCCTGAACCATGAGTCTCTCCATGAGGTGTGCCTTCTCAATGAACTTCGGGAAGTCATCTTCTGTAATACCGAAATCACTCATTTTGGCAGTATCAAGACCGGTTGCTGCCATCAGTTCATCCATTGCGACCAGGAAATCGAACGGATCATCGGTGCCATCCTTACCCATGATCTGTGCCATCTGGATGAAGCGGTCATTGGTCATACCATGCTCGATCAGCTTCTTGTAATATTCACGGAAAATCATTGCAAGTCCGAGTCCATGAGGCAGCTTGATATAATAGCCTGACATTCCGTGCTCCATAGCATGCATTCCCAGTGATCCGTGGATCATGCCGCGTCCTGCAAGATGAGCTCCCATAGCTACGTGCTCTCTCGCCTCAAGATTCGATGGTTCTGCAAATACCTTTGGCAGCCATGGATAGATGTGCTTGATCGATGCTTCGTTATACATATCCGACATGTAGTCAGCATTTTTTCCAAAGTATGCTTCGAATGCATGAGTCATAGCATCGAATCCCATCATTGCACTGGCTCTAGGCGGACACGATACCATCAGTTCCGGGTCGACGATGCAATACTTAGGGAAGAGGAAAGGTCCTTTCAGCGAGAGTTTCTCGTTTGTCTCCGCATTATTAATGACTGCTCCGGCGTTTGTCTCAGATCCTGTACCTGCTGTAAGTGTGATGCAGACTACAGGAAGCGAACCGTTCTTGATTGGCTTCCCGCCGCCTGTTCCGTCACCGATGTAATCCCAGATATCGCCTTCATTGATAGCTGCTACAGCGATGGACTTTGATGAATCGTGGCATCCTCCGCCTCCGAATGAAATGATAAAGTCTACATTATTCTCTCTTGCAAACTCACCGCCTTCATTGATCATCTCTTTGAGCGGATTAGGTCTGATCTTGTCAAAAATGACCCATTCGACGCCTGCGAGATCGAGCTGCTTGGTCAGTCTGTCGTAGTAACCGCAATCTACATAGAACTGCTCTCCGGTAGTGGTGATCATCGCCTTCTTCCCAGGGAGTTCGTATGTGTGCAGGTCATTTATTACTCCGCACCCGAACAGCATCTTTGGAAGACTATTTTCCATAAATTTTTTCTTAGGTGCATCTAACGCTTTCATTTACTGTTCCTCCTTGTTAATAACAGCAATAATTGATGTATTGGCCAATTACGGAAGCATGGCCACTGCTTCCTTTCATTAATGCTTATAAGCAATATTGTGCCAATTATGCCTTAATTTTTCCTTTTCTGTCCGATTGTTCACCACCTGACGGCCTCAACCCGTTGATTTCAGCCACTTGTTATTTAATTATTTTTTGCATTTTTTCAAAACGAAAGTGTTTATGAACGGTTTTTATGATAAATATTTAATTATCTTTTGCATTTTTGCAAAACTTTTGCATATTTGCATTGCAATATTGTTGCAAAAGTGGTCAAATATGCTAACAGGCAATTGTATTAACGGAGGTACAAGAGATGAACAAACAGATGACTGAACAGGAAGAACTCGAATATCTCAGATTGATTTTCAACAACAGCGACAACCCATTATTCATTATTGATAAATCGGGGAAAACGCTTCTTGCAAACAACGCTACATACAAGCAGTACAATTGCAGCAAAGAAGAATTTGAGGAGAAGTATTCTGATTCCTACAAAATGAAAGCAGAGGGGAATTATAAAGAAACTGTCTTCGAACAGGTAATGGAGAAAAAGACAGATATTACCGCATGGAATTATCTGATGGTCCCGGGACGCAGGCCCAAACAGATTTATGTTTCAGAAAGTCCGATTTTCGATGCTGATGGAAATGTAAGATATGTAGTCGGACAGGATATACCCCGCGAACGCATAGAAAAGCAATATGCATCTATCACCCTTGCGCCACCTCCTACCTCAGGTATCAGGATAACTTCGCGTAAAAGCGGAGATCTCATCTATGTCAGCGAGTCTATGGGCCGCGCTGCAAACGTAATGAGCCGTATAGCACAGACCTCAGCCCACGTACTGATACAAGGCGAAACCGGCACCGGAAAAGATGTCTCCGCAAGATTTATTCACAGCATGAGTCCGCGCCGCGACAAGGATATGGTTTTTCTTAACTGCGCAGCTATGTCACCTTCCCTTTTCGAAACAGAAATGTTCGGTTATGAAGGCGGTTCTTTCACCGGTGCCAGTGACGCAGGCAAGCCTGGTCTGATCGAAACGGCAGAAGGCAGCACATTATTCCTGGATGAAATAGACTCAATTCCTCTTGAATGTCAAGGCAAACTCCTTCGAGTGCTCGAGACAAAGCGAGTCAGACGTGTTGGCAGCAACACACCGAGAGAAGTCGATTTCAGGCTGATAGTGGCAACTAATAAAGATCTTGAAAAACTTGCAAAGGAAGGAAAATTCAGAGAGGATCTGTACTACAGACTAAATATTCTATCCGTAACGCTCCCGCCTCTACGTGACCGCATGGAAGATGTCAGACCTCTTGCAGCACATTTCCTTGAAGAAATGTGTAAAAACTACGGGATAAGAAAATCATTCTCCGAAGAAGTTTACAGAGAACTTGAAGAATATGACTGGCCAGGCAATGTGCGCGAACTTCGCAACACGATCGAGCGAGTATTACTGACCAGCGATCTGACCGTACAGGAAATACGTTCGATACCGATGCCTTACTCTGCAAAGAAGGTCGATCCGACAGTCAGCAGCATGCCATCCGGTTCCAACTCTACTGCAACAACTGCGGGCACAGATGCAGCATCCCTGCCTGAAGGAAGCCTCAATCAGATCGTCGATGACTTTGAAAAGGATCTTATCGAACGCTCTCTCCGTGAATACGGAACCATAACAGAAGCCGCAAAACACCTCGGCGTCAGCATCTCAACATTATCACGCAAAGCCGCCAAATATGGCATATCTGGAAAATAAAGGAGACAGCGAACTGTCCCCTTTCCCCTATTCTTATTCCAATTCTACCGTCCCCGGTGGTTTGCTCGTTAGGTCGTAGAATACTCTGTTTACATGATCTACTTCGTTGACGATTCGTGTCATGACCCGTTCGAGGACATCCCACGGCAGATGTGCTGCCTCGGCTGTCATGAAGTCTGAAGTTATTACTGCACGTAATGCAATTGCGTAGTCATAAGTTCTGAAGTCTCCCATGACTCCAACAGTCTGCATATTTGTAAGCGCTGCATAGTACTGGCTGATCGAGCCGGCAAGACCTGCAGCTGCTATTTCTTCTCTATAGATCGCATCTGCATCCTGTACGATGCGGACTTTCTCAGCTGTCACCTCTCCGATGATGCGTATGCCAAGCCCCGGTCCCGGGAATGGCTGTCTGCTGACCAGATATTCAGGCAGGCCGAGTTCTCTGCCAAGCTGTCTTACTTCATCCTTGAAAAGCATCCTAAGAGGCTCGATTATCTCTCTGAAGTCGACATAGTCCGGAAGACCTCCGACATTGTGATGGGATTTGATCACCGCAGACTTTCCGAGTCCGCTCTCGATCAGATCAGGATAAATCGTACCCTGCGCCAGGAAATCGACTCGTCCTATCTTCTTTGCTGTTTCCTCAAATACCCTGATGAACTCTTCACCAATGATTTTGCGCTTGCTCTCAGGCTCAGTCACTCCGGCAAGTTTCGCATAGAATCTGTCGGCTGCGTCTATTTTGACAAAATTAAGATCGAACAATTTGCCGCTTCCGAATACGTCCGCGACTTCTTCTGCTTCATTCTTGCGGAGCAGGCCGTGATCGACGAAAACGCAGGTGAGCTGCGGCCCGATAGCTTTGGCCAGAAGCGCCGCGACTACTGATGAGTCAACGCCCCCGGAAAGAGCGAGCAGGACTTTTCCGTCTCCTACCGTTTCTCTGACAGCCTGTATCTGTTTCTCTGCGAACGAATCCATCTGCCAGTCCTGGCTGCACCCGCAGACATCCAGCACAAAGCTTCTGATGAACTCCGCTCCGTGTTTTGTATGATTCACTTCCGGATGGAACTGCACAGCATAGAAACCTCTTGCACGGTCTTCCATTCCCGCTACAGGGCAGTCATCCGTATGAGCTGTGATGACAAAACCTTCCGGCGGGCAGCTGATATAATCGGTATGGCTCATCCAGCATGTGTTGACATCGTCAGCAGAAGCAAGTATCCCGCCCTTGTCATCTATCGTGACTTCAGTGCGTCCGTATTCACTGGTAGGTGCTGAATCTATGCTTCCTCCCAGACGATACGCCATCAGCTGCGCTCCATAGCAAATCCCGAGGATAGGAATGCCCAACCCGAAAATGCCGTCATCGATAGACGGTGCGCCTTCTCCATAAGCACTCTGCGGTCCTCCCGTAAAGATGATTCCATTTGGTCCGAACCCGCGGACATATGCCGCATCCACTTCATCATAATTATGGATCTCCGAGTAAACTCCGCACTCTCTGACGCGACGGGCGATCAGCTGATTATACTGTCCGCCAAAATCTACTATAAGGATCCTGTCACTCATTACTCCCCCTCCTTTTACAGAGTTATTGTATCACTTTTTTCGCCAAAATCCGTCTATGCGTTTCTGAGTTTTTCGATGAAATTCAGGTAAAACCGAGGTTCTTTCCTTATACGTTCACGTTCTCTTTCCGATGCGTTCAAAGGTAACAGCAGCACACCCTGAGCTTCCAGGAACTGTTCGAAACGATCATCCATAGCCCACTCAAATGGCGGTACGAAAAATATACGTCCGGCCTTATATTCATCATATAGTTTTCGCAGGTCTCTGGTCAGCGCCCATGTGACCTTTTCCACTGCCAGTCCCATCGGCTCCCCGCTTTCATCCAGCAAAGGCGTGCTGAATACTGACGAGGAGAATGCAAATGTGCGGAATTTCTTTATATCGATATTAGGGTATTGTTCCATCTCCCCCAGGTATTTCTCATAAAGCTTTCTGTAATAGTGTTTGTCCAGTCCTCCGATACCGCGGCCGAAATATGTATTCGGGTCATACCATACAGGCAGGCTCGTGAGCACATCTTCATTTCCCATCTTCAACGCAGATTCATGAGGATGCCAGAAATAAGCACTTTCGATCGCTTTTGCATCAGGAAATGCCAGTTGAAAGAGCTTCACAGCTATTTTCAATGTCGATCCTGTTCTTGATACCTCATCGACTATCAAAACACGCTTGCCACTGAGGACCGTAGGCTGATCGAATATCCAGTCTGCATCTTCTTCATCGATCCCCCCTGCTATATATAAAGCTCTTATCTCCGCCAGATGCCTTTTTGTAAGATTTCCGATATTCTTGGTGAAATCCCAGTATGTTGCCAGCTCTCCGCCGGCCATCTGTCTGCCATCGTCAGTGACATCGATCCCGACATTTCTGAACCAAGGCGCGCGGTCTATATTGATGTACGAATGCGGAGGTCTTCCTGCAGGTTTGCCCTCAGCATCTTTTGCAGCGAATTCATCCCAGAACATATTGACAAGCCAGGACACCGGTCTGGCAGATTTATCGAGATATACAACGTGTTCAAAAGGCACTGATGATTTCAGCGACCCGTCTATCTCAGATATAAGAAGTGCAGTATCCTGTACATAATTGATCAAATTATCATTTATGTTGATCCGCTCATTAACGATCGAGCGGTCCCTGAGCACCTTATGAGTCTGCTGGCTGAGAACCGGGAATTCATCTGCACAGTGCGAATAATTCTGTAACAGGTCCGTATTATCCATTACAACTCCTCTCATACGTGAAAACCAATAACACTTTTCATATCACTCATTATATGTTGTTACCGATGCATTCACAATGAGGTGGAGGGGACGGTTCTCTGTCTCCTTCCGGCAATCTAAAAGGAGACAGAGAACCGTCCCCTGCCTCCTTCGTGTTATTTTCTTCCTATTATGAATCCAAGGACAAGTGCTACTACGAGCATTCCTATTGTAATGAACATGACGTTTTGTGCTCCGGCGGCTGTTACCATGAACAGTGGAGCGATCGTCAGGTAGAAATTCTGAGTACTGATCTGCCAGAGCGGTGTAGCTGCGATCAGGTTCGGGCCGGCGTCTGTCTCAAGTTCAGGGTCTGCGATCTTGAGAAGCATCATTCCTGTAGCAGTCGAACCTGTCCATGCTCCGAACATTACCATTGCGTTCTCAAGCCAGTTTGTCTTGAGCCAGAGCTTTGGCAGGATCATGAGTACTATCGTAGTCAGAATAAGTCCTATAAGTGAGATCGTCAGTATCGCGCTGGCGTTATTGAGGATAACGTCCAGTTTCATCGTTGCGATCGCTGTGATGATCAGATACTCAAGAGCAAGTGATCCGATATGAGCAAGCGATTCATTATCGATGAATTCACGAAGGCGTGTTCTCTTGATGACAACTCCGGCGATCAGTGATACGAGAATTGCAGGAACATAGATCGCAAATCCTGAGAACAGCGGTACCAGATGCAGGATCTTGAGCAGGCCGTAAGCCAGAAGCATGATTCCAAGTACGATACCGAAGTGAAGTGTCAGCGGGTCGAAGGCGATATCTGAAGTAAATGCCTTCATGAACTTATACTGATGTTCTTTCTCCAGAATACCTGTGTAATCCTCTCTGCTGAGATTGCCGGATTTCTCCGCTGTGACCCAGCCCTTGCGGATTCCGTAGTTCAGAATAGCGATACCTACGATGATACCGTAAAGCATACCGATCGTTGCGTAAGTTGTACCGAATGCAGAAGCTTCATCATAGTTCCAGTATCCGAGTGTATCATATATACCTGCAATTACCTGCGGAATTCCGTGAGCGCCATAGAATGCGCCGAATGGGAGCAGTGCTGCTCCGTCAGGCAGTCCGAAAAGCTTGCCGAGTCCCATTGCCGAAAGCACCTGAACGGCTATAACAGATGCAGAGATGAGGAATATCAGCGAACATTTTTTGATCATTTTCCTGTCAAAGGACAGCGAAATAAATTGTGTTACGAACAGTATAGCGAGAAGCGGGTTTGCGAATCCGCTGACGTTATCTGACCAGTGAATGTAGTACGGGCAGAATTTTCCCAGCACTTCCGATCCGAGGAGCAGTCCGACAAGTCCGCCGACAACAGCTACAGGTATAAACATCTTCTGCAGGAATCCCACCTTGGACCTCAGAAAGAGTCCGATTATCAACAGCATGCTGGCCCATGCAAAATCCATAAGTATTGCTTCAAACATAGCTCTCTCCTTTACTGCATCTGCGCTACTGCCTCACGAATCAGAGCAACGAGATCCGCTGTCCATTCATTCTGCAGTTCAAATTGGGTATATACATTCGTGGTTGCTTTCTTGAAAGCAGCGATATCAGGGTTTTCATTGACTACCATTCCGGCAGCTTTCAGCTTCTCAAGCTGTTCGCTCTCATGAGCCGCTACAGCTTCACGGTGCTCTTTGCCGAATGTCTTAGCTCCTTCCAGAAGTACATCCTGAATATCCTTTGGCAGTTTCTTCCATGTAGTAAGTGAAAATACCAGATTCTTGGATTCATACTTGTGGTTGGTGATAGTCATATACTTGTTGACTTCCTGAATGTTGTTCGCGTAAATGTTAGCGACCGGATTCTCCTGTCCGTCAAAGGTGCCTTGCTTCAGCGCGTCGTAAGTTTTGCTCCATGCAAACTTTGTCGCTTTCGCTCCAAGCTCTTTGATGATCGAAGCAGTCATATCGTCGTCCGGGATACGGAAGTTCATTCCGGCCATATCTGCCGGTGTATTGATTTCCTTAACGTTGTTTGTTAACTGACGCATTCCGTTTTCCCAGAATGCCAGCTGAATAAGATTGTAGTTAGAAAGCTCTTCCGTGAGCTTGCCGGCAATCTCTTCATTATCTGTCACCGCCCAGGCCTGCTCAGAACTCGAAAACAGGAAAGGAAGTCCAAGCGTAGCTATTTTAGGAGCGTAAGTCGCTTCTACTCCCTGAGGCATCATCATCGCATCCAGTTCACCTGTAACCAGCTGCTGTGCCATTTCAGTGTTATCCCCAAGTTCTTCATTAGGATACAGTCTTACTATCACGCGGCCGCCGGTTTGCTCATTTACCCAGTCCGCATAATTCTGAAGTGAAACATTCACCAGATTGTCAGCTGTATCACTGTGGCCAAGTCTGATAACATACTCAACCTTACCGGTATCGTCATTCCCGGAATCCGGATTAAAAGTGCTGCATGCAGTCATTGACAACAGCATCGCAATTACCATCATCAATACTGCAGCCCTGCCAAGAAACTTACTTTTCATGATTCCTCCTGTCCACTTTTAACTCTTCAACAATAGCATTCTTTGTCGTATGTCGTATGTCTGACATACGACAATTATATTATACACTACCTACAGCATAAGTGCAACACTTTTTTGAGGAAAAAGGGACAGTTCTCTGTCTCCTCTCCGTATGTTAAAATAAATCAAACTTATTTCGATTGATTACTCCGGGAAAGGTCATTGGTGGTGTTATGGATTCTACGATTCAGACTCAATATCCGTTCAGTGCTATCGTGGGACAAGATGACATGAAGCTCGCACTCTGTCTCATTGCGGTCCAGCCTGCTATTGGCGGTGTCCTTATCTATGGCGAGCGCGGAACAGCCAAAACTACAGCTGTCCGGGCTTTACCTTCTCTTCTCGGTGGGAACATCCGTGTGATAGAACTTCCTCTAAATGCGTCAGAAGACCGGGTAGTCGGCACTTTGCGACTGGATACACTCATGCAGAATGGTCAGAGAGAGTTCATCCCGGGTCTTATGGCCGAAGCGGATGGTAATATTCTCTATGTTGACGAAATCAATCTTCTGGAGGACTCGATCGTAGATTTGCTGCTGGATGCTGCAGCTACCGGAGTTTGCCACATTGAGCGGGAAGGTGTTTCGATGAATATTCCTGCAAGATTCGTTCTGATCGGGACGATGAATCCCGAAGAAGGCTCACTCCGTCCTCAGCTTCTCGACCGTTTTGGGCTGTCTGTCAAAGTAAGCGGAAATCTCAGCAGAGACGAACGCATCACTCTGATACAGCGTCTTACAGAAATGGAACGCGATCCGTCTGCATTTTCACACAAATGGAGCAAGCAGGAAGAACTGCTTTCCCAACGCATAAGACATGCGGCTCAGATATATAAAGATGTGGTTTTCTCCGACGATCTGGCTGCATTTGCATCGGACCTGTGCGCTGAATTCAATATTGACGGATATCGCGGAGATATCTCTATGATACGCACAGCCCGTGCTGCTGCAGCTCTTGATTCAAGGACGCAGGTCACCAAGGATGACATCCTGACCGCTGCGCGTTTCGTCCTGCCTCACAGAATGAAAAAACTCCCGTTTGAAGAGATGGGCATGACTGACAAAATGCTCCGGAAAGCAGCTGACCTTCTGCAAAATGAAGTCAGGCAGACCGAAGCAAAAGTCGAAGCCGCAGCAGCAGAACCGGAAAGTGAAAAAAGCGCAAAAAAAGTATAGGGGCAGCACCTGTCCGGGAGCTGCCCCAGTTTGAAGTCCCTGTTATGACTTTTCGCGCCAGACCGCTGGAAACGACAAAAAGCCGTATACAGAGGGCTCAGGAATCCAGAAAAGGGCCTCGTCTTAAAGGCGCAGTCAAAGGCCGCACCATAGGCTGCACAGTCGATCCTCTATCCGGCCACGTCCATCTTCCGGGCAGCATTCTCGCACAGCTTTCACAAGGCGAGGATCTGTCAGAAGGCATATACCCGCATAATCTTCGTTACTCCAAGGTATCCGGCCGCGGTCGAATGAACTACCTTTTCATCATAGACACCAGCGGATCCATGGTCAAAGACGATCGTTTTGCCAAAGTCAAAGGATTTATTATTTCGCTTCTTGAGAGTTCTTACTCAAGGCGTGTTCGTGTTGCTGTCATCAGCTATGGCGGCGGCAGAGCAAAACTTGAAGTTCCTTTTACAACTTCTGCCGAGCTGGTTGCGGAGCGTATCAGCAACCTCAAAGGAGGCGGCTCTACCCCACTTATCCCTGCGCTCGAAGCCGCCGGCAAACTGATCGACCGGATGCGCGATGAAGATCTGTCAATTTACATTCTTTCAGATGGAAGATACGACCGGCACACTACAGGACATGAAAACTGGCAGATCAGTGAGTTCGGAAACTTCTGTCAGGCACGAAAGATCCCCGTGACCCTTATAAATGCCGGAAGAACGAATAAAACATCCATAAAAAGGACCACCCTGCTCGCAGCCAAACTCCATGCTTCATATCATCAGCTGGAAGACCTCAGAATAGCCGAGATCAACTCCCGGATGCTGACAGCAGAAAAAAAGCAGCCATATAAATAAAGGAGACAAAGAAATTAAGAACGAGTTATCAAAATTATTGCTGGATTGGTATGATGCCAACAAAAGGATCCTGCCGTGGCGCGAGGATCCTACGCCCTATCATGTGTGGCTTTCCGAGATCATGCTGCAGCAGACCCGCGTAGAAGCCGTGCGGGATTACTATGCCCGTTTCCTGGAGAAGCTCCCGACGATCGAAGCATTGGCGAAAGCAGACGAAGACCTGTGTACGAAGCTCTGGCAGGGACTGGGTTATTACAGCCGGGTCCGCAACCTGCACAGAGCC
Source organism: Mogibacterium sp. (assembly GCA_017403955.1). Classification (GTDB taxonomy): domain Bacteria; phylum Bacillota; class Clostridia; order Peptostreptococcales; family Anaerovoracaceae; genus Crickella. Next base: position 85,087 of record JAFRDH010000007.1, on the reverse strand, counting down.
GCGGCAGAACTCATGAATGAGCACAGTGGTAACATACCCCGGACCGCGGCTGAGCTCCGCAAGCTTCCGGGCATTGGTCCCTATACTGCCGCCGCCATCGCTTCTATCTGCTTTGATGAACGCATTCCTGCCATCGACGGAAATCTCCTACGTGTGTTCTCGCGCATGACCGGTTATGATCAGGATATCAAGTCGGGTGCAGCAAAAGCCGCAGCGCTTGAATTCTACGAGCAAGTATTTCCTCATCATCGCTGCGGGGATTTCAATCAGGCTCTGATGGATCTCGGCGCCTGCGTTTGTTTGCCAAATGGTGTTCCTCACTGCGAAGAATGTCCGTGGGCCGGCTATTGCCGCTCCAAAGCCGACGGTACCAGTCAGCATCTTCCGGTCGTACTTGCGAAGCCAAAGCGTCAGATCGAGCACCTGACAGTTTTCCTTATCTATTATCACGGCCGGCTTGTTCTTCGCCGGCGTCCTGAAAAAGGTCTGCTTGCCGGTCTGTATGAATATCCGAATACAGGTGGTACGCTGGATAGTTCCGAGGTGTCTTCCTATTTGCAAACTTTGGGGTTCTCCGCGATCCGGTTCCGCGCACTCCCGGAAGCGAAACATGTTTTTACCCACCGTGAATGGCATATGACAGGCTGGGAAATCCTTGCTGACGAATGGGAAGAATTCACATCCGGCGCCCCGCGTGAGCACGAGCTGTTCCTGGCATCCGCCGAGGATCTTCGGAATGTCTACTCTATTCCATCCGCTTTTGCCGGATATACTTCCAGGATCCGGTTCGATTATCTCGAACCGGACACGCTGCAAGAGTCATCTAAAGAATGAAAAAATATAATCACGACGGAACCTATTCGAATTCAATTGTTGATACTGTATCAGTATCCAATGAGCGCCCGGATACAGTTGCACACCTCAAAGTTCTTGGTCCCCATCCCGTATCCGATTCTGTCGACAGTCATAAGGGGCTGATCGCGGAACTCAGATGAAAAATGCCTCAGAAGCGCTGATCCCGCTGAATCCGTCTATTATCGCCTCTACATCAGCCATGCTGTGATGCACGTGGCCGTGGTGATGATGATGTTCGTGGTCATGTTCATGACTGTGATCGTGATGATGAATATGGTCGTGATCGTGATGATCATGAGAATGCTCCTCTTCCCCGTTGAACACTACATCGAAATGTGTGCCAAGGATACCGCACTTGGTTTCCGGTCTTACAGAGACCTCGACGCCTTCATGAGCGAGTCCGTTCATCGTTTCAATAAAGGTCTTCTTTCCCTCATCATCAAGAAGCTCGTAAAGCGCCGCAGTAAACATGTCGCCTGCAGCACCCATATTGCAGTCTAAATATAGTTGTTTCATGGTAGTCTCCGTCCAATTTACCTACGTGGTTTATCATATTCGCCATATAACCCGCGCCAAAGCCATTGTCTATATTAACGACAGAAACTCCGCTTGCGCAGGAATTGAGCATTGACAGAAGTGCCGACAGTCCGCCGAAGGATGCGCCGTATCCTACGCTTGTAGGTACAGCGATCAAAGGACAGTCTGCGAGTCCTCAGACTACGCTGTTACAGCCAGTCACCCTGCGTAAGTTAGCTACCATAGTGAGCTATTTACAGACTTTATTTCACACACTCGCGAGTACGTCCCCTGACTCATTTTTGCTCTTCCCGAGCAGATACTTCTCTGCTATCTCTGCTGCAGTCCTGCATGCGGCCACGCACGGTCTGCTCTGATAATACTCTTCCGTCCTGACAGCCGGCTCGGCGAGGTCCTCTCCTTTGGCAAGTCCAAGGAGTTCTCTGCAGATGATCGATCCATGACGCTCTTCGAATTCGCCTGCCATTTTCTGTATCAGTGCATAGAGAGCTTTCTTGCCCTCTGCATCCGCAGGATCGTCATATCCGCCAAGATACCCTGCGACCAGAGTCATGCCTGATACTGCTCCGCATACCTCTCTCAACTTGCCGAATCCCGCACCGAACGGGCTTGCAATCTTTGCAGCCTCAGTCTCCGTCATTCCGACAACATCCGCAAAAGCCGCAAACACCGACTGTCCGCAGTTATAACCACTTCTGAATAATTCTTCCGCTTTGTCCGCTCTGTTCATTTCTGCACTCCAACTGCACCTTCTCTTTTCAGCCCGGTACAGGCTGGTCTCTGTGACAACTGCCTCCATCGGAACATCATAGTCATTCACATGAATTACTGCTGACTTCTGCACCTCAAAGGCCACAGCGACAGCCGCGGCATTGGTGCATTTAGCCAGATATCTGTCATAATAACCTGCTCCAATACCCATGCGGTGACAATTCTCGTCAAACGTAGTGCATGGACATATGACAAGGTCGATTTCCTCAGGCTCTGCGATAGTTCCGTATTGTGAATCAGGCTCCGTGATCCCATATGCACCGGTACGCCATGCGTTTTTGCCCTTTCCGGGTTCTATGGCTGCCATTTCCGTATCACTCACGCAGAGAGGATACAGGACTCTTTTTCCATCAGCCGCTGCAGCTTTCTCTAGCTCTTCAAGTCTCGTTTCCCCTTTTGTCCATTTGTAAAGTAATACCGTTTTCGCATTCTGGTATTCCGGAAGGGAGATGACTTGTTCACAGATCGCAGCAGAGTACGACACCTTTTCTTCCTCTGTCAGGCTGTTCCGTGCTTCAATTCCTGATTTCCTTACTGCTTTTCTTTCTTCCATACTCATCTTTCACAAATGTCTTGAGCAGTATTACGACAACAACTGTCAGAACAGTTTGTATTTACCGTTGTCTGTTCCCTCAAAGGATGAGGAAAACAGTACCCGGGCGGTATCAACAAGATATGCGGTATCCTCAGCGCCTGCTGTTTCATAAGAGGAATGCATTGCAAGCTGTGGGAGACCGATATCTACGGTGTTCAATGACACCTGGCTCTGAGCGATATTGCCGAGCGTGGAACCGCCGAGCATGTCGGAGCGGTTAGTGAATGTCTGATACGGAACACCCGCTTTATCGAAGATCGCGCGCATCATGGCTCCTGATACTGCGTCAGTAGTATATTTCTGGTTAGCGCTGTATTTGATCACAACTCCCTTGTTGAGATAAACACGGTTGGTCGGATCGCTCTTGTCCGTGTGATTAGGATGCACTGCGTGGGCATTGTCCGCTGAGACGAGGAAACTTGAGGCGATATCCATCAGATACTCCTCCTCCGTCTTTCCCATCGAACTGTTTATGCGGTGCAAAGTATCCTTAAGGAAGCTGCCAGCGGCGCCCTGCTTGGTGCCCGAGCCCACCTCTTCATTGTCGAATACACAATGTACCGCCACCGATCCTCCAGGTGTCGCTTCTGTAAATCCTTTGAGAGAAGCAAAAGCGCACTGCAGATCGTCAAGCCGGCCACTCGATATGAACTCGTTGTTTAGTCCCAGCATTACAGCAGGCATGCGGTTGTAGAGGAAAAGATCCGTATCAAGAATATCCTCAGCGGATACTCCCGCCTCCGAAGAGATCAGCTTCATGAAAGAATTTGATTCCCCGCCCTTTTCGCAGAAGAGCGGCAGCATGTCTACCTGCGCGTTATATTCATATCCTTCGTTGACCTTCCTGTTCATGTGGATAGAAAGATTAGGAATTATCATGAGGTCGCGGTCGACATTCACAAGCTTTGTTTCGATGCCGTCCTCTGTTCTGACAACGATCCTTCCTGCTGCCGAAAGCGGCCTGTCAAACCACGGAGCGCAAAGCATCCCGCCGTATTTCTCCACATTGAGCTTAACATAACGGTCATCTACCGTGATCTCAGCATTAGCCTTGATCTTGAATACAGGAGAATCACAATGGCTGGTCATGATCATGAACCCCTTATAATCCTTCTCAGGGATCCTGAACGCGATGATCGCGGAATCATTTCTGGTCACGTAATAGCCCTTACCTGATTCAAGATCCCACGGCTTGCCTTCATACAGGCGTGTCATCCCGTTCTTATCCAGAATGTCGCACATGTTTTTTACAGCAAAAAAAGCATTGGGACTGTTGTCAAGGAATGAAAAGAGTTCTTTATTTATCTGATTGGAGTCCATACATCACTTCCCCTTTTGTTAAAAACTAATAAAGCATAACAAGTCTAGCCCCGCACATTTCCAAAGTCAACCCTGCGAAAGCCATTGCATATTGAACCTCTCGAAGTACTTTTAGTACCGTGTTGTTCTTTCTTCTCATCTTATTCATCATCTCCCGTAACGGTATTCAGTATCATACGGCGGCTTCCTCCGCGCTCGTCGGTCGCTCCTGTGCGAGCCAATGCAACAAGAATCATGAAAAGCAGGTCGATGTTCCTCTCACTGGTAAATACTCTGAAGAACATCGGATTCGGGATCTTGCTCGCAACACTATGCTGCTCAGCATCTTCCTCGTGGACGTAGTGGCTGGTATTCTCCGCATAGGCGAGAACCTCCCCGTTCCTGCGGATATCGTAACTCGGCATGATTCCTTCTGCTTTGCCAAATCTGGAATCAATGGTGACTCCTATGGATCTCAAATGTTTCCACACATCCATCCCGTCCAGCGTGAATGTGCTGTTGTTATCGATCAGGAGTGAATCCCAGTCTGTCTCCTCTGTATGGCCGATCAGATGACGTGTTGTCAGATTCTTTTCATGATCAATGAAGTCAAACTCATATGCAGAAAGCAGCGTGAACTTTGTCATTTTTGCTTCATAGAGCACTCTGCGCTCTGCATCCTCTATGCGATGTCCGAATTTAGGTGTGCCAAGATCAGTGAGGAAATAAAGCTCACGTTCTTCGCCCTTTTGTGACGGGAGATACTTGATCTCTCCTGCACCTTCTTTGAGCTGTCTGACAGAATTCTTATCCTTGAGAGATACGAATCCGACAATCAGAAGAATCGCTGCGCCAACGATCATAGCGTATATGCCAATACCAAATCCGGATGTGATCTTGTTCGGATCTGCAGGATCGTAGCGTATTTCAACAGTGCCGCCTGCCTCATATGAAGGACTGTAGGAATCAAGTACATTTGTATATTCTTTGTCCCCCACAGTATACCTGACAGTAACTATATATGAATCTTCCTCTCCTGACTCAAGGTCTTCCTCAATAGATACGATCGTCGCCGTTGTTTTCAGGTATCCTGCTGACTGAATGAAAGTCGAATATACACCAAAAGCCAGTGCAGCCACAGCTATGATAACTGCGAATATTCTGAGTCCGGGTCCTTTAAGTGAAATCATTATTACATTCCCTCCCCATGCATTTCAAAGAAAAACATTTATTATTTGTAATTATTCTAACACTTTACAGTATCAGGAGCCTAACGTTTTCCGGCTTTCGTTAACATCAAAAAAAACGCCGAAGTGCCTTCAAATTCAGCACTCCGGCGTATCTGTTATTACCCTATTCGAATTCTTCAGATGTAGCCACAACTTGCGATGACTCATCCGATTTTTCAAGGGCTTTACTAACCATTTTTAACAGATTTACCGTATTCGCCACAGCTTCAAAGGTTTTAAGTATCAGATTGGTATCATGCAACCCCGCCTAAATTACGCCCTCATCAACGAGTCAGATTGTATTATTCGTTATCATCCCATTGTTTTAGCACCGCTTCTACCTGTGCGATTAATCTTTCCTTGTCCGGAATCACATATGTATATGTTGAAGCAAAAATGTTATTTGAGAGTCCTCCAAGAGCATATTCAGCACTTACGTTGTCCTTGTCTGTGCATAGAATGATTCCGATCGGTGGATTATCACCGGGTTCATCTACTTCGGCTGCATAGTAGTTCAGATACATATTCAGTTGCCTAACAACTTCAGGCATGAGCTTCACGGTCTTCAATTCGATAAGCACATATGCATGAAGTTCTTTATTGTAGAAGACCATATCCACATAATAGTGGGTATTGTTCAGAGTAACACGCTGCTGAGTTCCGACAAACATGAAGCCTCTGCCAAGTTCCAGCATGAAGTCTTCTATCTGTCTTACAAGTGCCTTTTCAAGCTCACTTTCAAGAACCGGTTTGTTCTCAGGAATGCCGAGGAATTCAAACACATACGGATCTTTCACGATATCCTCAGGCGTTGATAGCTCTTGGCCTCGAGTTGCAAGTTCGTATACTTTTTCTTTATTTGCATTACCGTCAGAAAGCAGCAACCTCTCATAAAGAGATGTCGATATCTGTCTCTTCAGTTCCCGCACGGACCAGCCTGATCGCTCACATTCTTTCTCATAAAAGCTGCGGCGGTCAGCATCGGATATTATAAGAAGCTCACAATAATGCGACCAACTCAATTTGCCAGACAGTGTCTGGCATTTTCAGTTGTAATTTGTCCTGTTATCTATAATTTTAACACACCATGGAAAAACACGCTCACTATCTTTCAAAACGATAACATAAGTCCCGCTATAACAAAACAAAAAACATCAGAAGTATAATGCCTCTACTGCATTGTCTGTTCATATCATTCTATTAATATATAAGCATTTTTACGGCTGAAGCCAAGCCATATTTCTTCATGAATGGTTCGATCTGTTTTATTAGGCCCGAATTCTCCTGCTTCTCAAGCAAAAGTTCTTCATGTTTGGCAGCTGCGACCACTCTATCTTGAAGATGATCCATTAAGTCGCCCCAGGCATCTGTAGCATCACATGCCTTTTTATATTCTTCAGTGCCTTCCTCATAATCATATTCGTTATCCTCAACCCACCAGAACTGATTATGAACGCAAGCATATATCTTGGCGAGTTCTTGAGTAGATGATAAAGATTTCGCAATAGACCAAACCTCTTCTACCGTTATTCCAGGAAGAGGTTGACCACTTTATCATTACTCTTATCAGCCATATCCGTTCTCCCGTTCTCCCGTTCTACCACTTAACGTTATATAACTCGATGACTCGGTCGATTAGTTCCTGACTGAATCCTTCAAGGTCTTTTTCCTCTATAGCTCCATCCTTCATCAGGCGCATCAGGTCAAAATCCACGTTTTTCTTTTCGAGTGAAAGCAGCACGCCTGGCCTGTGCTTGTCTTCTTTGATCCTTTTCTCCATCTCCCAGAACTTCGTAGAGGCAGGCACATCACTCTGAAGATAGTCGGCGTACTCTTTTACCAGCTGCTCCATATACTTTTCCTGCCATCCCGGAAGGCGCTCACGGAACAGTTTCCAATCACTTTTCTTTATTTCTATAGCTGGCATAACTACCTCCCGCTTACTCCTTGATCGCATATCCTGAGCTCTTCAGGACATTAAGTGCTTTCTCGTAGTTATCTTCTTTGGTCAGTATATAGTCCGTGTTATATGTTGAGATCGCGAATATGCCGATTTCACTTGATGCGAGGATCTTGGAGATTCTGGCCAAAATGCCTATCAGGCCAAAGTCCAGTGTTCCGACTATGCGAAATGCTCTCCACCCATCGTCACGATCTGTTGTATTCTCAGGAACAATGTCCGTCGGACACACAAGTGACAGTTCCTCATCAGTAGCACCTGTAAAGCAAAACGGCTCAGACAGATCTATCTGCGAGTAGTCCTCAACTTTGCATACTGTCAGAAGTGCATCGATTGGCTCAATAACTACTGATACAGACTGTTCTCTAGCACATTCCCTCTTATAACGCTTGTTCAGCTTGCTCTTGATTCCCTTGTAGTGTTTCTCTGCCTCGTACTCCGGGATCCATATCTCTGCAGCACGGATATTATCCATTACCTTATCAAGGATGATCTCATCCTGCTTCTGTCCCGGGAACCGGCCATTCTGCTGAAAAACGTCCTTGAAAGCAGCATACATCCACTCGTAAATCTTATCTTTCTGCTTTTGCTTAAGATGAGAATACTTCTTATTCGTTTGTAAAATCTTGCCGTCTATCCACTCGTGATTTTTCATAGCTGTCTATTAGAAATATTCATCGCTGAATAACGTTATATAATCTGCAACAGGAAACCATTCAAACTCGGCATCGTCCGGCAGGTAAAGCGGATGTCTCGGATTGCCACGTCTGGTCATTTTGCCCTTGTGATACCATTCCCCTGAAGAGAGGCTCTCTATCTTCTTCAGCTCCTCAACATAGTAATCTCTGGTATCAATAGCATCTCCCCATGCAGCCCATATACGCCAGAGCTCGTATCGCGCCATGATTTCCTTGATGACGGCAATGTTATTACGTGAAAGTTCCTCATCAGGCTGCTCAGGCATTTCTTTGGGATCCTTATTTCTGAACGGATACAGATTGATCATGAGCCAGCCGTTGAATATCTGGTCCTGCTCAACGATCTTGCGAACTTTCCTTATCGTTGGATCCAGTTTTACCGGAGTTGCTGTGCTCGGATTGATGCCAATGACAAGCAGGTTGTATCGACCAGGTTCGCCGATAACATATCTGCTCTTATCATCCCCGATATACAGCCAGCCATCATATTGAACTGATGCTGACAGTAGTTTTTCGTATATTTTTTTATCGCTCATTTTTATCACTGTATAAATATGGCTATCACTGATAAGTATGGCACTGGGCTACTATTAATAGTGAAAATAATCTTCGACAATTGACTTGAGTTGCTTAGATAAGAAGTTTCCTCCAAATCTGTCAGCCCCTTTCAGGGTATATTTATACATAATTATTATAGCGTGAAAAATCCGGCTTATAAACCAGTATTTTAGCGTGTTTTGGCTATACGATAAATAATCACCCTTTAGCCGTTCCGGTTTGAAACTAGTTGCGGATTTCGGACATCTTCTGAATTCTGGATTTAACCTATTTTTATACATTTATGTGGAAGTTACCTTTTCTCTTAAGCTCTGGATTTAACCCATCTGCTCCCTCCACATGAATATATTCATCTCTTTTGGGCTGAGTTAAAAGAACCCACTCGAAAACTATGCGACTTTTCCGGGATTTCTCACATATCTCAGCAAATAAAAACGCCAGAGTGCTTTTATCGAAGGAGCTTAGTCTCCGGAGATCAAGGTTCCCGTCCATACGGCAAAGCCGTTTGATCCGAAGGGAACCTTAAAAATACGGCTCTCTGGCGTGATTGATATTATATTACTCCCAGCGGCTCTGCCGTCTCGAACGGCTCGTATGCAGCTGCTTTGGCTTAGCTAGCGCTCGCCAATCGCAGGCATACTGTGTATAGGAATCTCCATGACTCTGACTTCGCTGACGCTCGTCAGTCGTCAGGACGATTCCTCAGCTCGGCAGTCGCCGGGAACTCGCGCAGGGGTAACTCCAACACCTCGAACTCTTCAGGATCACGTGTGTTAACGGGTTCATCCGATGTTATTTCAGGCTTCCTGAGTCATTTCAGCAACTGATTTCGCCTCGTTCACATGGTTTTGAAAAATCTTAGTATCAAAGAAGTATCAGAGCAATTATTGTGAATTGAATCTACACTAGTGATTTTCTCAGAATTTCAAGTCTGCTGCTGAACATCGCCCACTGATCTTCACTTGTGAACCATTCGCGCTGGACATCAGCAGTTTGGTTTAGTCCAATGTTCCGGACAGCCTCAATGGCAGCATCTTTCTGGGAAAGACGTGTCTGAGAAGTCTGGCATATTGCGCCATCCAATGTGTCATAAGATGTAAATGCCTTGTTAAAGTCCATAAGCGGATGCAGCCCGAGAATCTTGTTAGTACGATTGTCCACCCATACGCCCCAGTTACCCCAGTGCCGATCAGTATTCCCAATCAGGTAATCGATGATATTCATTGAATAATATGCATACGCATCTTTATCGAGAATCATTCTGAACCAATCCTGATCATGATTATGTGCATAGATCTCTACATATTCCATAGCTACAATGCTGCGTTCCTTGGAAGTGATGATTTCACTGGAACTGACATCTATACCTTTATATTTCTCAGGAACATAATGCACATGCTCTATTCGGAAGCAATCCATTATCCTGCTTGCAAGGAGTTCCGCTTCAACATCCCGCTTATCCCCATCCTTAAGCAGATAGAACTTCCCGTTTCTGCGAACCCATGCCTTAGGAGCAACACCCTGAGTCGCTACGTCTCCGGCCGCATCTCTTGGTTCCACGAGTTCTGCATTCTGTGCTGTAAGGCTCTTGCCTCGAAGGCTAACATCTACAAAGGAATCCGAAAGTGAGTGGTCGTATAGATTAATGTCCTCATAAGCCACCCGCTCATATTGCTTCTTCACCCAATACACATCAGTCAGTGAAAGCGCATGATATGAAACGGCTATCTCAGCGCGGTCTCTGTCTGTTACAGCCTGCTTCTTGCCAAGACTGTTAAGTATTTCTTTGGCGTATTTCCTATCCATTGTAAGGATTCTTGAAGCACACCAGTATGTGAAGTTACTCAGATTATTAAGCCTGATTTCAATGTCATCTACAGTTTTCTCAAGATACAGATTATACGGCATAAAAGAAGCATTATAAATCGTGCAGGAGCCATCACTCCTGATCGATGCTACTCTCCTATCCATATGCATAACTATGTAATTCTGCATCTGAAGTTCTCCTGATATACTACTTGATCAATTGATTTAATGTAGCAACTTGATAATTCTTCCTGATGCAAGAATTATATCACATACGTCTTTGATCCGAATGTGCAAAGTGAAACAAATAGTCGAGAGATGCCATCAAATATCATTGAAAAAGCAGCAAAGGTATAGTACCTCTGCTACTCTGAGTGATCAGATTATTCTGTCTGAATGTATTTTTCGTATTTATTCAAATTCGATTGTGCTGACCGGTTTGTCTGAGATGTCCCAGAATACTCTGTTGACTCCAGGTACTGTCTCGATGATGCGGTCTCTCATTCTCTTGAGCATTTCCCAAGGGATCTCAACGGATTCAGCTGTAACTGCGTCTACAGTGTTGATAGCTCTGATAACGACTGCCCATCCCATATATCTCTTGCCGTCCTTGATTCCTGTTGACTGGAAATCAGGGATCGCACAGAAGTACTGCCATGGTGTCGGCTCGAGTTTGCCGATCTCTTCTCTTACGATCGCATCTGCTTCTCTGACAGCTTCAAGTCTGTCTCTTGTGATAGCTCCGACGCATCTTACTCCGAGTCCAGGTCCCGGGAACGGCTGTCTGTAAACCATGCTGTCAGGGAGTCCGAGTGCGGATCCGACGACTCTTACCTCATCCTTATAGAGGAACTTGACCGGCTCAACGAGTTCGAACTGCAGGTCTTCAGGAAGTCCGCCTACATTGTGGTGAGCCTTGACACCGTCAGACTCCAGGATGTCAGGGTAGATCGTACCCTGTCCGAGGAACTCGATACCTTCGAGCTTCGCTGCTTCTTCTGCGAAAACGTCGATGAACTCTTTGCCGATGATCTTACGCTTTGTTTCAGGATCATCTACGCCGGCGAGTTTGTCGAGGAATCTGTCAACAGCGTCAACATAGATAAGGTTAGCGCCGAGCTCCTCTTTGAATACCTTGACTACCATTTCAGGCTCGCCCTTGCGGAGAAGTCCGTGGTTTACGTGGACACAAACCAGGTTATCGCCGATAGCCTTGATCAGCAGTGCAGCTACTACACTTGAATCAACGCCGCCTGAGAGTGCAAGAAGTACTTTCTTGTCTCCTACCTGAGCCTTGATCTCAGCGAGCTGCTCCTCGATGAACTTGTCAGCGAGTGCACGAGTTGTGATACGTTCCATTGTTTCCGGTCTCTTGTCCATATGTATACCTCCCGGTTAGTCCTCAGAGTAAAAACTATCTGTTTAATTAGCGTGAATTCGATGTGCGTCCGGATACCTCTTTGAGGATGACGTCATGTGCTCCGCCCTCTACGATACTGACGGCTGAAACGAGTGTCAGCTTGGCGTTCTTGTGGAACTCAGGGATCGAAAGCACACCACAGTTGCACATTGTGGATTTTACTTTGTTGAGTGTGAGCGCAACGTTGTCATGGAGCGGACCTGCGTATGGTACGTAGGAGTCAACGCCCTCTTCGAATTTGAGCTTAGCATCTCCGCCAAGATCGTATCTCTGCCAGTTGCGGGCTCTTGCGGAACCTTCACCCCAGTACTCTTTGACGTAGTTGCCATTGACCATGAGCTTAGCAGATGGGGATTCCTCAAATCTTGCGAAATATCTGCCGAGCATGATGAAGTCCGCACCCATTGCGAGTGCCAGAGCGATGTGGTAATCGTAAACGATTCCGCCGTCTGAGCAGATCGGGATATAAACTCCGGTCTTCTTATAATATTCGTCTCTTGCCTGAGCAACTTCGAGTACTGCAGAAGCCTGTCCTCTTCCGATGCCCTTCTGCTCTCTTGTGATACAGATGGATCCGCCGCCGATTCCGATTTTGACAAAATCAGCTCCGCAGTCTGCGAGGAAGTTGAATCCGTCAGCGTCTACAACATTGCCTGCTCCTACCTTTACGGTATCTCCGTAAGTATCTCTGATCCACTTGAGTGTGATCGCCTGCCATTCAGAGTAACCCTCAGAGGAGTCGATCGTCATGATATCTACGCCGGCGTCTACAAGAGCAGGTACTCTTTCCTTGAAATCTCTTGTGTTGATTCCTGCTCCGACAACATATCTCTTGTCAGCATCGAGGAGTTCAAGCGGATGCTCTTTGTGTGAATCATAGTCCTTACGGAAAACGAATGCTGTAAGTCTCTGATTATCATCAACGATAGGAAGCTGGTTGAGCTTGTTGTCCCAGATGATGTCGTTTGCCTCTGAAAGCGTGATGCCGTCTTTTCCGAAAATCAGTTTTTCGAACGGAGTCATGAACTCGGAAACCTTGGTATCCATGCTCATTCTTGAGAGTCTGTAATCTCTGCTTGTAACGATTCCAAGAAGTTTTCCGTCTGCTGTTCCGTCTTCAGTGATCGCGATAGTCGAGTGGCCTTTTCTCTCCTTAAGATCAAGTACGTCACCGAGAGTGCTGTCCGGTGTGAGGTTGGAATCACTTGGTACAAAGCCGGCTTTAGCGCGCTTTGCTTTTCTTACCATAGCGGCCTGGCTCTCGATCGACTGTGAGCCGAAGATAAAGGAGATCCCGCCCTCTTTGGCGAGTGCTACAGCCATTCCGTCATCGGAGACTGCCTGCATTACTGCGGAAGTCAGAGGAATGTTCATGCTGAGTGCAGGTTCTTCGCCCTTTCTGAATTTGACTACAGGAGTCTTCAATGATACATTCTCAGGTCTTGCTTCAGCACTGGAGTAACCCGGAATGAGAAGATATTCGTTAAAAGTTCTTGATGGTTCTTTGAGAACAGTTGCCATTTTGCACCTCTTTCTACATGATTCGAAAGCTATATCTATTTGTCCATTTAATTGTCAAAATGAATTATTATGCGAGTTAGTTAACCTTAACAAAACAGCATTTTAGGGCTGTTTTGTACTAATATATCATTAAAAATCGCGGTTTCAAGGGGTTTTTGATAAATTAGAAATAACTAACTTTTGTCATATTCAGAGCATTTCAGAATTATGGGAGTTATCTCCTCATTTTGCGTGACACGAGCGTGACAAGGCACTAAAAAACAGGTCCTGCGGTGTCATCATATGACATCACAGGACCTGTCTGATTGCGGTGTATTGATCACATGAAATCGATTACATCATTCCCATTCCGCCGCCTGCAGGCATTGCAGGTGGTTCCGGTTCCTTGATCTGGGTGATGCCTGCCTCTGTTGTGAGGAGCATTCCTGCTACGGATGCAGCATTCTGGAGTGCTGATCTTGTAACCTTGACCGGGTCAACGATACCAGCAGCGATCATATCCTCATACTGCTCATTTGCAGCATTGAATCCGACATTGCCTTCTGCCTTCTTGACTTCTGCTACAACAACAGCTCCGTCAAATCCGGCATTTGCTGCGATCTGTCTTACCGGCTCTTCGAGTGCTCTCTCTACGATCTTAGCACCTGTCTTCATGTCGCCTTCCTGCTTGTCTGCATAATCCTTGACAGCAGCGATCGCTCTGATGAGGCTGACTCCGCCGCCTGCTACGATACCCTCTTCAACTGCAGCCTTTGTTGCGTTGAGAGCGTCTTCGAGTCTCAGCTTCTTCTCTTTGAGTTCTGTCTCAGATGCAGCGCCTGCGTTGATAACAGCTACGCCGCCGGAGAGCTTAGCGAGTCTCTCCTGAAGCTTCTCTTTGTCAAATTCGGAAGTAGTCTCTTCGATGGATGCTCTGATCTGAGCGATTCTGGCTCTGAGAGCTTCCTTGCTGCCTGCTCCGCCTACGATAACTGTGTTATCCTTGTTGACCTTGATAGTCTCAGCCTGGCCGAGCATATCAGGTGTAGCTTCCTTGAGTTCATAGCCGAGCTCTTCGGAGATAACTACGCCGCCTGTCAGGATAGCGATGTCTTCCATCATAGCTTTACGTCTGTCACCGAATCCAGGTGCCTTGACAGCTACTACATCGAGAGTTCCTCTCAGCTTGTTGAGTACGAGAGTTGCAAGAGCCTCGCCATCAACATCCTCAGCTACGATCAGAAGGCTTCTGCCTGCCTTCATGATTCCCTCGAGAAGTGGAATGATGTCCTGAATGTTGCTGATCTTCTTATCTGTAAGAAGGATGAAAGGCTTGTTCATAACTGCTTCCATCTTCTCATTGTTAGCCATATATGGTGAAAGGTATCCTCTGTCGAACTGGAGTCCTTCAACTACGTCAAGTGAAGTACCGAGTGTCTTGGATTCTTCAACTGTGATAACGCCGTCCTTGCCGACCTTCTCCATTGCCTCTGCGATGAGTTCGCCGATCTCAGCGTCATTAGCGGAAACAGATGCGACCTGAGCGATAGAAGCCTTGTCGTCTACCTGCTTTGCGGAATCCTTGAGGTAAGCTACTGCAGCCTCAACTGCTTCGCTGATTCCCTTCTTGAGAACCATAGGATTGGCTCCTGCAGTTACGTTCTTGAATCCTTCTCTGATGATGCTCTGTGCAAGCAGTGTAGCTGTAGTTGTTCCGTCTCCTGCAACATCGTTAGTCTTAGTAGCAACTTCCTTGACGAGCTGAGCGCCCATGTTCTCAACCTGATCTTCAAGCTCGATCTCTCTTGCGATGCTGACACCGTCATTAGTGATCAGCGGTGAGCCGTAAGACTTCTCGATCAGAACGTTTCTTCCCTTAGGTCCAAGTGTGATCTTAACTGTATCTGCAAGCTTGTCTACTCCGGCAAGCAGTTTTCTTCTTGAATCCTCGCCGTAATATAACTCTTTAGCCATTTTATCTATATCCTCCTGTAAATCCTTTGTTTGTCTTGATTATTCTACGACCGCAAGTATGTCTTTCTGGCTGATGATCGTATATTCAACGCCTTTGTACTTAAGCTCGCTCCCGCCGTACTTGCTGAAAATGACCTTGTCGCCTACCTTGAGTTCCATAGGTTCGTCCTTAGTTCCCGGGCCAACCGCGAGGACCTCTGCCTGTTGTGGTTTTTCCTTTGCGCTGCCGCTGAGAAGCAGTCCGCCTTCGGTCTTCTCTTCAGCTTCCATTTTCTTTATTACAACTCTTGCTCCGAGTGGCTTGATACCGATACTCATTATTTTGCCTCCTGATAAAAGTTATTTGACTGTTTTGTTAGCACTCTATGTATCCGAGTGCCAAATTCCTTTATTATTCTACTCACACATATATACATTGTCAACCACTTATTGTGTGAAGAAATCGCCACATTACGATTTATCGTACAACTTCTTATTTGCCGTTGTCTCTGTAGAAAAAGAACAGGTATTGCTGTGCGTAGCCTGCGTATGAAGCGAACTTCTCAGAAGCAAAGTCTGCCATTCCTCTGACATCTTTCTCGTCGAAACCGTACATGTCATTCATGATATGTTTCACCCAGGTATCGATCGGAAAAGCCTCTGTGCATCTGAGTCCGAAGAGCATTATACAGTTCGCTACTTTTGGTCCGATCCCGAGATAGCTCAGGATCTCTTCCCTGCATCCCGGCGCAGGGCAGTTTGTGAATCGCTCTCCCGCTGCTTTGATATATCCCGCTCTGTATCCGAGTCTGAGTCCCATCAGGTCGTCTACCTCAGCTGCAGCAAGCGCATCAGGCTCAGGAAACGCATACCATTCCCTTCCGAAAGCCTCACCGATAGGCTTGCCGTATACGGAACAGATCGACTCAATATTCTTCCTGATCCTCGGGATGTTGTTGTTCTGCGAAATGATGAACGAGATTATGGTCTCGAAGAGATCCTGATTCAGGATGCGTATCCCGTATCCGTATTCAAGCGCAGGAAGGATGTCCGGATCGTTCGCGGCAAGTTCGTTTTTTATGGCTTTATAGTCAGTGCCGAGATCAAAATAGTCATACCAGAAATCCTCGTCTCCGCCTGTAGCTTCGATCGTAAGCGTTCCGGTACATTCGTCGCCTGCTCCCCCATGTGGATGATCCGGTGCAAAAGAAATGCGGGCCGCATAGCTTCCCGCCGCGCCTATGTAATCGCCGCTCCCGTCATCTGCCGGGATCCACCGGAAGCACTGTCCGCATTCGAAGATATGAGTAAGATCAAAGTCTCTGATATTCCTGAAAATAAGTTTGTTCATATGAGCAATCTCCTCTACTAGTGGAGTTTCCTCGAATGAAGATCCTCAATGTCATGCGCGATGTCGCTTATTCTGACATTCACGCTGTCAACTGTGAATGCTGTCATATTAACGATCGCGTCAAATACATCATTCTGAAAAGCGATACAGCAATCGACCGTCTCAGGATCTTTGAGAGCACGCACATCGATAGTGACTGACATGTTTTGCGTTTTGCCGTTACTCAAACGGTCAACAATAACCAGATGATCACTGTACTTCTCTGCTGCGATCTTGATGATATCTCTGATGACCTGTTCACTGATAGAGAAAGTACCGAAATAGCTGAACTGGGGTCTGACAACGGTTCTGTCCGTCTGAGTTGTCTCGTCGTCTTTGTCGGACCTGTCTGCTACCGCATTACCGATAGCCTTGTCCCAGAACATCTTGAGCGGATTCATGAAATATCCTGCAAAATCTCTTCTGAGCTGTCCAACAGGTGCAGGGATCACGTGCTGGCCTTCATCTATCCTGTGGTGCGCAGCTAAAGCCCTTTCCTCCTCTGTAGTAACCTGCTCTATATATATTCTCTCGTCCGGTTCGTGCAGGCCAAGCTGGCTTGCGATGATATTGGTCATTTTGTCGGAAGTTCCGATGATCATCAGGGTGTCCGGCTGATATCTCACAAGAGCGCTGATGACCTCATTGCGATGGTCTTCATAATTGAAAAGCGCGGTCCGCATTGCTGCAGCCTTGGATGCGCATTTCTTGGCAGATGTACCCGCGACGATCTGTCCTTTATAGATCAGAAGTCCATCATCTATGATCGCGTCAATGCCGCGGCTCTGTGCGATATGAGTCGCCTGGTAGCTTTTTCCGGTACCGCTTTTTCCTGTAAATGATACTATTTTCATGAGGTTTTCCGTTCTTCCCAAGTTAACGCCATTCACTTTGCAAAGCCTCGCAAAAGCGTATTTTTCAAGGGATTTGTTCTATTTACAAATTAAAATGCTCGTGCTATACTTGCGGTGTAGATTATTCTTGTAAGAAGGAGGTATCATTATGGCATATAAGATCACTGAAGATTGCATCGGTTGCGGAGTTTGTGCTGGTAACTGCCCAGTTGAGGCTATTTCCGAGGGAACACCTTACGTAATCGACGAGTCTGCTTGCATCGACTGTGGTGCTTGCGCAGCTAACTGCCCAGTAGGAGCTCCTGTTGAGGCATAAGTTGAACGACTGAATCATCCGTATGGATTTATCGAAAATCCCGTAGCAGCAGCTACGGGATTTTTGTTTGTAAGATTCTTCACTCAGAAAAAGTCTTCCGGCTTTTACTGATTCTTTGCAGATTCTGCTTTGTTCTTGATCATGAATGAAAGCGCATGCAAACTGTCAGAAAGGTGTACTGACTCAAGTGCGACATTATCCGGAACGACCAGATCGATCGGAGCGAAATTCCAGATCCCGCTTACTCCGCCGGCTACCAGCTTGTCAGCTACATCCTGTGCGTTTTCTCTGTTGACACAGATGATTCCGATGTCAATCTTCTCATTTCTTACATATTCTTCAAGCTTGGCACAATCCATTACCTCAACATCATTGATCCAGTTGCCGATGATCTTTGGATTGACATCAAACAGACCCATGATGTTGAAACCGATCTTGTAATAATATGTATAATTAGTGATAGCTTGTCCGAGATTACCAACGCCTACAACTACAGTCTTATATTCTCTATCAAGCCCAAGGATCTTATTGATCTCCTTGTAAAGCTTGTCTACTTCGTATCCGTATCCCTGCTGTCCGAATTCACCGAATGTATTGAGATCCTGTCTGATCTGAGATGCGGTATAACCGATCATCTCACTTAGTTCATTTGACGATACCTTTCTAACTCCTCTAGCTTGCAAATGTCCCAAGTATCTTCTGTAACGTGGCAACCTCCTGATGATCGCATTTGACACTTTAGGCTTGTTACTCATTTGTTCCCCTCTTTCCTGAATCGAACCCGAATCAATTAATAATAGCGCCCTGCCGCTTTAGTTGATCAACAGATACGATTGTATTATTTGTTAGCCTCAATGTAGCTTACAATGTCGCTGACCTTTGTAAAGTTCTCTGCTACTTCATCCGGAATCTCGATTCCGTACTCATCTTCAACACCAAGAATGATTTCTACAGCGTCAAGTGAGTCTGCTTCAAGATCCTTCATGAAGTCTGTGTCCATTGTAATGCTTTCAGGATCTACATCAAGCTGTTCTACGATCAGCTGTTTTACTTTTTCAAATACCATACGCGTCTCCTTTTCTCTGTTTTATTTTAGTCGTATTACAATATTAATTATAGATTATTAGGCAAAAATAATTCAACACTTTGAGTAGTATATTTCACGAAGCAATTGATTTCTTTGCCTTTTTTTGGCTTAAAAGTACTGATTTTGCAGCGTTTACTGGAGTTCCATCCACTCATCATAGAGCGCTGTGATCTCAGATTCGTATCTGGCCATAAGCGCTGACTGCTCATGAAGCCATTCGAAATCTCCGGCTTTTTCCGGGTCTGACATAGCCTCTTCGATGTCAGCGATCATGCCTTCGAGTTCATGGATCTTGTTTTCGATCTCCTCTTCGCGGCGGACTTTACGTCTGTCCTCTGCTTCCTGCTGCTTCTTTGCCTTCCTCTCTGCTTCGGAAGAACGGACCTCATTCAGGGTCACATCGAGTTCATTTCTCCCGGCAGCGGCTGTTTCCGGTTCATCACCTGCTGAAGTCTCTGCGTTCTTCTCGGCATAGTATTCGAAGTTGCCTTTGTATTCGACGATGCCGTCTTCAGTGAGTTCGAGGATCCTGTCAGGGATCTTGGTCAGCAGATATCTGTCGTGTGAAACGATGATAAGTGTTCCGCCGAATTCGGTCAAAGCGTCTTCGACGACTTCTCTCGATTCGATATCAAGGTGGTTCGTCGGCTCGTCCAGCACCAGCGTATTAGAGCCGGACAGCATGAGCTTGAGAAGTGATAATTTTGCCTTTTCCCCTCCGGAAAGGTCTTTGACCATCTTGAACACGTCATCGCCCTTGAACAGGAATCTTCCGAGCAACGATCTCATTTCCGTGTCGGTATACAAATGATAAGCATTCTTCATCTCGCCGAGAACGGTCTCATTATCGTCGAGCAGCATCTGACCCTGATCGTAATATCCGAAATTAACATTATATCCGATCCTGAGATAACCCGAGTCTGCCTTCTCCTGCTCCATAATGATCCTGAGGAGGGTAGTCTTTCCAATACCATTATCCCCGATTATGCATATCCTCTCGCCCTTACGGATATCAAATGTCACATTTCTGAAAAGCTGCCTGTCACCGTAACTTTTGCTCAGATCCTCTGCATTTATGACTTCGCCGCCGCTCTTATAGTCAGCCTCGAAGTTGAGTTTCATCTTAGTCTGCGTGAGTTCAGGTCTCTCGAGGACTTCCACATGGGCAAGTCTCTTCTCTCTCGAGCGCGCTCTCTTGGCAAGATGCTCTGTTCCGTGCTGCTTGAAACGCCTGATCATTTCTTCCTGCCGGGCTATCTCAGCCTGCTGCTTCTCATACTCACGTCTCATCGCCTCGAGCCTTTCAGCCTTCTTGATGAGATATTCGGAATAGTTGCCGGTATATGCTGTCAAAGTGCCGCCGCTCATATCGAAAATGCGTGTGACGATGCGGTCGAGGAAATATCTGTCGTGGGATACTACCAGCAAAGTCCCCTGATAGTTCTTGAGATATGCCTCGAGCCAGTCGAGCATCCTGAGGTCGAGGTGGTTGGTCGGCTCGTCCAGAATAAGTATGTCCGGTTTCCTGAGAAGCATACATGACAGCGCAAGTCTGGTCCTCTCGCCGCCTGACAGAACTTCGATTTTCTTGCTGCAGGCCTCTTCATCGAATCCCATATGCCTCAGAACGGCAGCCAGTTCACTCTTGTAAGTATATCCGCCCTTCTTCTCATATTCTTCCATGAGCTCTGTGTATCTTGCCAGATCACGGTCGAACGTGCTGCTGAGATGGTCTGTGAGTCTGAGCTGGAGCATGTCGAGTTCTTTCTCCATCTCAAAGAAATGGCTGAAAGTCTTCTCTGCCTCGCTGATCACCGTGCCGCCTGAAAAGAATATGTTCTTCTGCTTGAGATAACCGATCGTGTAATCGCTTCTTATATAAATATTGCCGGATGTCGGTTCGAGACTGCCGGTTATGATGTTGAGCAAGGTGGTTTTGCCGGAGCCGTTCGGTCCGACGATGCCGATCCTGTCGCCTTTGCTCACACCAAAACTGACATCATCTATAATGATGTCAGTACCGTATGTCTTATTTATGTCTTTCCCTGACAGTACAAGCATTAATGATTGTCTCCTGTTGTTTTATCAGAATTCGAGTGCCGGGACCGCGTCAAGGTCATATCCCGATCTCTCCCCTGCTTTGTATGCATAATATGCGGCTGAAGCGATCATCGCTCCGTTGTCTGTGCAAAGGATCGGACTTGGTCTCAGTACTTCGATCCCGTGCGCTCCTGCGCGCTCCTCGATGAGCTCTCTGAGTCTTGAGTTGGACGCGACTCCGCCCGCCATAACGATACGCTTTTGCTTATATTTCAGCGCGGCATCCACAGCCTTGTCGACCAGGACCTCTACGATGGCTTCCTGGAAGCTTGCCGCGACATCATTGACGTTGATCTCGCGTCCTGCCTGTTTCTCTGTATTGAGATAGTTCAGCGCCTGTGTTTTGAGGCCGGAGAAACTGAAGTCAAAGTTCCCCTGTCCGAGATAGACTCTCTTGAAATCGATCGCGTTCCGGTTCCCGAGTTTTGCAGCTTTGTCTACTTTAGGTCCGCCCGGATATCCGAGACCTATGACTCTTGCAACCTTGTCGAAGGCTTCTCCTGCAGCATCATCTCTGGTACCGCCGAGCTTCTCGCATCTATTATAATCCGGAACATTCACAATATTAGTATGTCCGCCGGAGACGACAAGCGCCATAAAAGGCGGCTCAAGTTCGTGATGCTCGAGATAGTTGGCTGCGATATGCCCGTGCATATGGTTGACACCGACAAGAGGTATATCTGCAGCATAAGAAATCGCTTTGGCAGCTGCTACGCCTATGAGAAGCGCACCGACAAGTCCCGGGCCGTATGTTACGCCAACAAGATCGATCTCATCAAGAGTCGTGTCTGCTTCCCTGAGAGCTGCCTCTATGACATCATTGATGTTCTCAAGGTGTCTTCTCGATGCTATCTCAGGAACTACTCCGCCGAACTCTGTATGGATGCTGATCTGTGAACTGATAATATTGCTCAGGATCTCTCTGCCGTCCGCAACAACGCTTACTGCAGTCTCATCACAGCTGGTCTCTATTCCAAGTGTCAGATGTTTACCGTTTTTCATTATTACTTATATATTCTACGTTTATTTCGCCTATGTTTCTGCTCATGAGGACAGCATCCTCATGATTGTCTCTGTAATAGCCGCGTCTTACGGCATTCCGCTTGAATCCCATTTTGGTATAAAGGGATATCGCGGTCATATTGCTGATCCTGACCTCAAGGGTCATCAGTTCGCACCCGAGGCTTTCAGCTTTGTCCAGCATATGTCCGAGGAGCATCTCGCCTATGTGCTGACCTCTGTATCCTTCCTCTACTGCGATATTATTCAGCTGCGCTTCGCCTGCCACCAGCCACATATCTGCATATCCGATGACATCCGGAAGATCTTCTTCTGCTCCCGGAAGCGTGACGACTGCTACGTATGCTCTGTCATTCTTAGTGACATCCTGTGTTATGGATGCTGCGCTCCACGGGGTATTGGAAGTGTTCTCCTCGAGTCTTGCTATCGCAGGCACATCGTAAATCTTCGCCTGTCTTATGTTGTAGTTGATATCCGGCATCTCGGGACCTTCTTTCACTTACTTGACAGTACGTCTTATTTTATCGCTGAGAGTACCTTCTTTGAGCCTCTGCTCTGCTTCTGACAGTCTCATGTATTCAGGCATCAGGTCATCATATCCTGAGATCCTGCCCTCTGCAGCATATCCTGCAGCCAGAGAAGCGACCTCCGCTGCGTTCTGATATCTCAGCTCCTCATCAGCAAGAATGTACATTCTGCTGTCAAGTCCTTCTCTGATGATCTCTTCATAGGCATCGATCCCATCGCCCGTGATGAAGATCCTGCCGCCGGTCTTATCCGCGTCTTTCTTTACAGCCGCAAGCATATCCTCGATCATGTACTGCTTCTCGGCCATGAAAGGTTCAAGGGCCGCCTGCTGCGTCTCATCATCTGAGGAGATCTTCCATGCGCCTGCGTAGATTTGATGTCTTCTGGCATTGATCATAGCAAGTACATACATAGCACCTTCATATGCAGCTGTTTCTCTGACTCTTTCTGCCATTGCCAGAAGAGATGAAACCGCGACGCACGGGATCCCAAGGACCTGTCCGAGCGTTCTTGCCGTCGTGACCCCGATCCTTATTCCTGTGAAAGATCCCGGCCCGACAGATGCAGCGATATGGGTCAGATCCTTTTTGTCGATGCCTGCCCCTGCGATAACTTCATCGCTTATCGTGATGATATCCCTCAAATGATTCATTTCATTGGAGGATGAAGATACGAAAATGCTGCCATCATTTCTGATGACAGCAGCAGATCCGTATTTTCCGGTTGTTTCAAGTGCTAAAATGTTCATGTTTTTACAAAATGTCAGCGGTGCGCGTATTGCCGCTTCCATATTCAAGTCTGATAACGAGTGAGTCGGCAGGAAGGACATCTGCAACGATGTCAGCCCATTCGATAACAGATACTCCGCCGTCTTCAAGATAGTCTTCCGCTCCTATATCAAGAAGTTCCTCTCCGGAACCGAGCCTGTACACATCGAAATGGAACAGAGGGAGTCTTCCGCTCCTGTATTCCTTAACGATGGTAAAAGTCGGACTGATGACCTCTTCCGTGACCCCGAGTCCCTCCGCGATATATTTGGTCAAAGCAGTTTTGCCTGTCCCGAGGTCTCCGATCAAAGCAATGATATCACCCGGTTCCGCTGCTTCTGCGATCCTGAGTCCGAGTATACGGGTATCCGCTTCAGAATTAAGTTGTATCGTTTCTCTCTTAAAATCCTTCAAATCTGTTCAAGTTCCTTATCTGTGAAGGAAGCCGCTGACTCTCTTATAAAGTATGAATGTAAATACAGCATTCAGTCCCGCCTTCAGAAGATTGAACGGGATGATCGCTGTAGGCAGCATAGCTATTACAGCTTCTCTAGGTGCACCCATGTAGATCGGAGTAACGATCAGGTTCATGAAGCACATTACTACTACTGCTACTATCACGCCTGTAACGAGTGATATGATAGCTCTCTTCTTGGTCTTGCATCTTGCGTACATAAGACCGATGACTACTGCTACGATACCTGTCGCTACGAAGTGCATCAGAAAGCCGTAAAGTCCGTCTCCCCCGAGCATGAACGCCTGAATGATGCAGACGATCAAAGTGACGATAAGTCCTGCTACAGGTCCATATGCGAACGCTGTGATGTAGATAGGAACATCCGCAGGGTCATAGACTAGGAACGGTGCAGGCGGGAACGGGATCCTGACAATGAGAAGCAGTACGATTGAAACTGCTGTCATCATTGCTAACTTGGCGATCATTGCTGTCCTGTCATTGTTTGTGTTGTTCATAACATATTCCTCCTTATGTTTATGAAAAAATAATGGATGGAATCTGTCAGGCATTAATAATGACCTTGATGCATGATCAAGGCCATTCATTACATAAGACGATTGTGTAATGTGAAGTTTCTTTCATCCGGACTATACCGTCGGTACCGGAATCTCACCGGTTCGGCCAAATGGTTCGTGGACTTACGCTTTATGCGATCACCACCGGTGTGGACTTTCACCACGCCCTGAAACAGATTATATTGAATGATGCGGGATATTCACCTATTCGCAGCAAAGGCTGTAAATAGCTCTTGCGTATACACGAGCCATCTTCATGAAAGACTCGATGTTGAACTTCTCGTTAGCCTGATGCATTGTATTCTCCTCGCCCGGAAATTCTGCTCCGAAGCAAAGGATGTTGTTGACCATTTTTGCATAAGATCCGCCGCCCTGAACGATCGCCTTCGACTCAGTATCGCCGGTCTCATCCGTATAAGCCTTCAGCATCTTGCTGACCATAGGACTGTCAAGCTCCATGTAGATCGGGCCCTGTTCCATTCTGATAATGAGTCCGATGCTTGTATCCCTCAGAACCTGCTCTATGCCATCTGTGACGTCCTTGCCTGTGAAAGTTACAGGATATCTGACATTGATGGACAGGCTCGCAAGTTCTTCACTAATATTAGCGATTCCAACGTTCAAAATCAATGGTCCGGAAGGATTATCTTCCAAATTGCAGCCGAATCTCTCGCCGTGAAGGTCGAAACCTAAATGATCATTGTAGAATGCAATGTAATCATTCAGATCTTCGTTGGCAAAATGTACGCGTCCGAGGAAGTCCATGAGAATGCTGACTGCATTGAGTCCGAGCCACGGATGCGCTCCGTGAGCAGCGATTCCTTCTGTTTCGATAACAAGCGAAGAACCCTGCTTGCGGGCTTTGATCTTGTAGCCGGTCTGCTCATGGTACTGAGCTGCCATATCGATGATGGAGCTGAAATATCTGCTGTCTCCTGCGAGTACCGCTTTGGCGAGTCTTGGTACAGCGTTGTGTGCTGTGCCGCCTTCGAGTCTTGTGAGTCTCAGGTCATCTTTATTGAGATTAGCCGAAAACTTCTGAGCGATATCAAAGACCATGATGCCCATTTCGCCATTTACGATAGGGAATTCTCCGTCAGGAGTGAAGCCCATGTCCGGATGTCCGCAGTGATCCACATAATACTTGATGCTGTCTTCGCCGCATTCCTCGTTGAGTCCGAGTACCAGCCGGATATTATGCTTTGGAACGATGCCTTCTTCTTTGAGAGCTTTCATAGCGAAAAGGCTTGCCACAACAGGCCCCTTATCATCAGATGTTCCTCTTCCGTAAAGGAATCCATCTTTCTCAGTCATTGTATACGGGTCTGTGTCCCAGCCTGTTCCTTCAGGTACTACGTCAAGATGTCCGACGATACCGCACATCTTAGGATCCTCTGCATCAGTGCCGGCTTTGAATTCGATATATCCTGCGTAGTTGTCCACATTGCAGGTATCAAACCCAAGTTCTTTGCCCACGCCGAGCATATGCATAAGAGCATCATGCGCACCTTTGCCAAAAGGCATTACTTCTCCGGCTGCGTTTCTGACAGGGTCAGAAGCAACGCTTGGAAAAGATACCGACTCTCCGAGCACCTTGATCATGTCTTCTCTGTAAGTTTCAAGTCTTTCGAGATAACCCATTTCTAATTGCCCTCCGCATTCTGTATAGTTTCTATTTCTTCGAGTTCCTTGGCTTCAGCCTCACTCTTTGTGACATATTCAGACACTACCGTGTTATCTCTTATAGTCGAGAGATTTACTGTACGTACGACATTTCCTCTGTCATCGAACGAGAACACTCCGGTAACACCCTTGAGATCCTTGAGCGCGAGCATCGCCTCACGGATATCTTTGCCTTCAAGTGACTTCGCATTGTGGATCGCATTGATGATCAGCAGATATGAATCATATCCGAGAGCAGCATACTCTGTAGGGAGATCTTCGCTTCCGTATCTGTTCTGGTACTCGATCTGGAACCGCTGAGCCTCCTCTGTGAGATTGTCCTCATTGCCGCTTGTGTCCGTTATGACCGAAGCATAAGGGAATACAACTTTAATATTCTCATGTTTCTTCATCATCGTAACGAAGTCGCTGCTGCCCCAACTTCGGGTGCCGAGGTATGTGATCCCTGTCATATCTGCTTCTTCTGCCAAAGTGAAGAAGGTGTCCATCGCCTCTGTACCGAGAGATACAAAGCACACATTGCAGTTCGCTTTTCTGACAGCCTTAAGAGCCTCTTTCATCTCATCTTCGTTGATGTTGATCTCAGTAGAATACTTGATGGCTTTGCTCTTTTTCTTGGCCATTGCCTTGATCTTATCTCCGAAACCATCGATAAGAGAGGCTGTGCTGCTGTCGTTTTTAAGGCTTATGATGCCTATATTGCGCGAAGCAAGTTCTTTGTAAGCGTACTCGGCAAGACCTTCTCCCATCTGCGACTCAGTGATACATGCCCTGAAATAATATGAGCTTGACTGAGTTATGAGCGGATTCGTCGCTGAAGGTGTGATCGTCGGCATTTTCGCTTCCTGGATATAGTCAGCCGCCGCAAGAGACGTAGACTCTCCGGCACTGCCGATGATAGCTACAGGTTTCATTTCTATAAGGCCCTGTATAGCAGTAGTTGCCGCACTTACCTTGGACTGTGTGTCAACTTTGGACAGCACTATTTTATATCCGTCTACATTGCTGTAAATACTGTTTGCCAGCTCTATTCCCTTGATCTCTTCTTTGCCCCGTACTGCATTGCTGCCTGTCTGCGGTTCGAATACACCTATTGTGATCACAGGCATGGCATCTTCAGAGCTCTCTTCGAGGAAAGCATGTCTGAAGCTGTCGAAGGTCGTGCAGCCTGTCATAGGCAGTACCATGACTATCAGGAGCATCAGGCATATTATTGATTTGATTTTTCTACCAGTCTTCACTATTAAGAACCTCTTTCATCTGATCAAGATCTTCTATATAGTTGACAGCCTGCCTTATGCGGGCAGCGCCTCTCATTCCCTTTGTATACCACACAACGAACTTGCGGAATTCTTTGACTCCCGGTGTCTCGCCTTTGAGCGCGGTGAGCATCTCGAGATGCCTGATCATCATGTCTCTGCGCTCCGAATAAGAGGGCTGCGGAAGCGGATCCTCGCCTCTGTATGCCCTGTCAAGGTCTCTGAAGATCCACGGGTTTCCCATAGCTCCTCTTCCGACCATGACGAAGTCACATCCGGTCTCTTCCATCATTCTCATGCCGTCAGCTGCGCACATGACATCTCCGTTCCCGATCACCGGGATGTTCACGGATTCTCTGACCTTTCTTATTATATCCCAGTCCGCTTTGCCGGAATAGTACTGGGATCTTGTCCTGCCGTGTACAGCTATCGCCGATGCGCCTCCGGCTTCGGCAGCTTTGGCCACCTCAGGAGCATTGATATGATCTTCAGTAAACCCCTTGCGGATCTTGACTGTGACCGGTTTGACCGAAGCCGAAACGGCTGCTTTCACGACATCGTGCACAAGATCCGGGTCTTTCATCAGAGCTGAACCATCGCCGTTCTTTACCACTTTAGGAACAGGGCATCCCATATTGATGTCAAGTATTACATTAGGAAGATCGTTGAGCCTCGATGCTGCATATGCTATGACATCAGGCTCGCTGCCGAAAATCTGTATCGCCGTCGGCCCGGCATTCCCGGGAATATGTGTCAGCACTCCGGTCTTCCTGTCTCCGTAGTAGAGGCCCTTTGCGCTGATCATTTCCGTATACGTGAGTGAAGCCCCCTGCTCTTCGCACAGCGTTCTCATCACAGCATCTGTGATGCCTGCAAGCGGCGCGAGTACAAAGGGCGTTCTGATCTCTACGTTCCCTATCATGTGTCCGGTCCTGTTACCGGTCGTGTTGCTCATTAATCCTGCAGGACTCTTTTCTTGTTGAGTCCTTTGTTTCTTTCATATAACATCTGAAGGCCGTCAAGTGTCAGTCTTCTGTCTATCACATCGATGCATGAAACTCCGCTCTCGACCATCGTTGCCATACCGCCGGTGGCAATGACCTTGATCTCTGATGGATCACATCCCATTTCAGCGGCCATTTCTTTCTTCATGCCTGCGACCATATGCTCTGTAAATCCCATATGTCCGTAGATGAGTCCGGACTGCATTCCTTCTGAAGTGTTCTTGCAGATGAATTTGCCCGGAAGCTCAAGGTCGACGTTAGGAAGTTTTGCAGTGTGCTCGAAAAGTGCTGCGGCAGATGTCTTCATACCGGGTGCTATCGCTCCTCCGAGGAAACTTCCGTCGGCACTTACGCAGCAGAATGTTGTCGCTGTGCCGAAATCGATGACGATGAGATTGCCGCCGTATCTCTGATGCGCCGCAACAGAATTGACGATTCTGTCGGAACCGACCTGACGCGGATCATCATATTTGATCTTGAGACCGGTCTTGATACCCGTCTCAACGACGATCGGATTCATTCCGTAAAATTTGAGACACATATGCTCAAGTGTGAACAGGAGCGACGGTACTACAGATGAAATGATGATATCTTTGATCTCCGAAGGATCTATCCCGTCATGTCTCATCATCATATCTATGATCGTGCCGTACTCGTCAGCAGATCTTTTGTTATCGGTTGCCATTCTCCAGCTCTCGAGGAGCTTCTTATTCTCATATACACCGAGTACTACGTTGGTGTTACCTACATCTATTGCGAGCAGCATTATTTTTCCTCCAGTCTCTTGATAGCCAAAGCCATTGTCAGTCCCGGGATGATCCTGTTTGCAGTCATCTCAGCTCCAAGTATTTCGTTGGCCTTCTTAAGTCTGTACTGAACTGTATTGTTGTGGATGCTCATGAATTCAGCCGTCTTATTGCTGTTCATTCCGGCATCAAGTACGAATGTCGAAAGTGTATCGAGAAGGAGCTTGCCCTTGTTGGTGCTGACTTCTCTTTCGAACGGCTCGAGCAGATCGAGATACATTTTCTTCATCGCCTGCGAACCTGTCTGCATGAATACGCAGTCACAGACCATTGATATCTCATACTTGGAGAAAACTCTCTTGTAAGGGAAAACTGTTTCCATATATTTCCAGGTCTTGTTGATAAGTCTGAACCCGTCAACGGCAGACTCGAGAGTCTGCGTTCCTGTTATATGGAAGATCCTCGAATCCTTACGTCCGCTCTTGAGCTGCTCGTACATATCGATGCACGCATTCTTGACATAGATACCCTTATCCTGTCCATCCTCTGCATATACGATACAGTAAACTTCGTTATCGTCACACTCTGTCATCGCATAGAATCCGTATTTACTCTTGTATGTATCAAGAGTGTCCATGAGAACATCAGCGTCGATATCTCTTGCAAGGAACACTGCAGGGAACTGCATGCCGCGGAGCCCCGCCTCGTCAAGAAGTGTGTGGCAGAACGAGAGGTCGCCTCTTACAGCGGATTTGATGAACTCAGATCTTGAGTCTCTCTCCGGTGTATATTTCCACATACCGATAGCGAGCTGGATGGTCTCTGCGAGCTTGGTCATCTCGGTCGCTGAGTAGTTATCATCATTATCTACTATAACGAGAATATATTTCTTGTCCTTGATGTCGATGTAGCCCCAGTAAGTGATGACACCCTCGATATCTACTCTTGTAAATGTGTTGACATGGAAAGCATCCTGCTTGCGCGCCGTCTGGACAGCATATTCGATCTTGACCTGATGTCTCGTCTCGACTGTAAGGATAGGATTGAATTCCTCAGTCATGAGAACGATCTGGTAGCCGTTATGGATCGCAGCCTCACTGAGTGCTGCAGGGAAATTGCTGTGTTTCTCAAAATTGAGCAGATGATAGATCGTGTTGTTGAGGATATTATCACTGTAGTTATGACCGTAAAGGATCTTGTCAAGCACCTGCTCGATCAGCATCGCATATGTTATCTTACCTGTATCATTGATGGTGATGAGCGGGAGACCGACCCTCTCTGCCGCAGCGATGACCTCGGGGCTCACAGTCCTGACGCCACTTTCGTTGAGATATATTACAAGCGCACTGATCTCCTTGCTGCCAAGAGCTGTAACAGCTTCGGCCTGAGCTTCGGCATTGTCCTTACTGGTCCAGAAATGTGTGATAACCATCTGTTCCTTTATGCCGTTACGTTCTACCCCCATAGAAAGATCCGACTCATCGAGTACAGATACTGATCTTACCCTTCTCTCAATGTTCTGCGGGCAGGCAAGAAGCCTTGCGCCTGCAAAAGCATCCATTTTTAAGCAATCATTTACTGTGATTTTCATTCATCTGACCTCATTTGTTATTGTATTATTCCGGATCCTTGTCGGAATCGCCGGAGTCTGCACCATCATCTGCAGTGTCGTTTCCGGAATCTTCCGGCAGCGAGTCGACTCTGCGTCTGTCAGTTGCCCTTTTAAATTCTACATAGCCGACTCTGTCTTCCGGTTCGAAGAAATCGTCATCGCGGTCAAGACGGGCCTGCTCCTGGAGTTTGCGCATCTGCTCTTCGAGTTCTTTTCTTCTCTTCTCTTCGATGCGCTTGCTCTCTTCAGCTTCTGCTTTGTTGCGGCTTTCGATTTCCTTTGTCTCACTATCGACTTCCTGCTTGATTCCTTCAGGATCGATCTCTCCTGTAAACAGTCTTTCGAACTGATCGCCGTCAAGGGTCTCAACAAGCAGCAGAGCCTGTGCGACTCTTTCGAATGCAGCGTCGTTTTCCTGCAGGATCCTGCGGGTCTCAGCATAGCATTCCTCAAGAAGTCTTCTGATCTCATGATCGACCTCAGCAGCAACTTCTTCTGAGAAGTTCTGTCTTGTAGAGAAGTCTCTTCCGAGGAATACTTCGTCATTGGAGCTGAATGATACCGGCCCGAGTTTCTCGCTGAAACCGTATTTGGTTATCATTTCTCTTGCTATCTGAGTAGCTCTCTCAAGGTCGTTGCTCGCTCCTGTGGAGATATCTTCAAGCTTGAGTTCTTCTGCGACACGTCCGCCGAGAAGATGCTTGATCGTATTGATCATGTGACCCTTTGTCTCGAAGAATCTGTCTTCTTCAGGCAGCCACATCGTGAAGCCGCCGGCCATTCCTCTCGGGATGATAGTGATCTGATGTACAGGATCTGAGTCAGGTGTAGCTCTCATGACGATAGCATGTCCCGCCTCATGATAAGCAGTAAGCTTTTTCTCTGCGTCGGAGATGACTCTTGATTTCTTCTGCGGTCCTGCCATTACCTTGGTCGTCGCTTCTTCGATCTCATCCATTCTGATCTTGGTACCGTTTCTTCTTGCTGTCAGAAGAGCAGCCTCGTTGATGAGGTTCTCGATATCTGCAGGCGAGAAGCCCGGTGTTCTCTTGGCAAGGATCTCAGGCGAAACGTCCTCAGCCATCGGCTTGTTCCTGGTATAGAGTCTGAAGAGCTCTTCTCTGCCCTTGATATCCGGCATGCCGATAACGATCTGTCTGTCGAATCTGCCCGGTCTGAGAAGCGCAGGGTCGAGTACGTCAGGTCTGTTGGTAGCAGCAAGGATGATGATACCGAGATTGCCGTCAAATCCATCCATTTCTACCAGGAGCTGGTTGAGGGTCTGTTCTCTTTCGTCGTTGCCTCCGCCGAGGCCTGCACCTCTTCTTCTTCCTACAGCATCGATCTCGTCGATGAATACGATACACGGAGCGTTCTTCTTAGCCTCGTTGAAGAGGTCTCTGACTCTTGATGCACCGACACCTACGAACATTTCCACAAAGTCAGAACCCGAAATAGTGAAGAACGGGACTCCTGCCTCACCTGCTGTAGCTCTTGAAATGTAGGTTTTACCGGTACCAGGCTGTCCTACGAGCAGTACGCCCTTAGGTATTCTGGCACCCAGTTTGTCATATTTGATAGGATTCCTGAGGAAGTCAACGATCTCAGCGAGCTCGAGCTTCTCTTCTTCAAGACCTGCCACGTCATCAAATGTGATCGACTTGGAATCGCTCTTATAAAGTCTTGCACGGTTTTTGCCGAACTGGAAAGCCTGCTTGTTGCCTCCCTGGCTGAGCATGAAGTAGAACAGGAAGCCCATTGCGATCACCATCAGTATGGTCGGCAAAAGATTGAGGAAGCTGTATTCGCTCTTAGGCGGGTCGCTGTCGAGCTCGATCTTGTGCTCTGTGACCATCGGGAACAGGATGGTGTTCTCCAGCCAGTTGATCTCAAGTGCGGATGGAGAATAAGCGATCTCTTTATCTCCGTTTGACTTGACACCTGTCAGCTCTCTGTCATTGATGCTGACTTTCTCATAGTCGCCTGCTTCAAGATGGCTGGCGAATTGTGAGAATTTGATTTCTTTGTATTCACTGCCCGAACCCATATTGCGGAATAGCATGGATAAGGACAGAACTGCGATGAATACGATCAGATATACGCCTATGCTGCGTCCGAAGTTCTTCAAGTTTTATGGTCCCTTTCTATAATACAAATTATAATTTTTAAAATGTGGTCTAATTTTCGGTCAATTTTTGTGTCTTGAACACAAATTTTATCACAGATTATCCGCTATTTCAATGAGCAGTACACGTTCTGTTGTATCTGTTATATGATATTTTGGTGAAAATCTGCCTTTTTCCTGCTCGCGCCTTCCGCGGAAATATTTGCTTGGCAGGACCCAGAGTACTTCATTTCCTATCGCTACCATAAGGAGACTGTCTCTGGCATTTTTCTTCACCTTCGAGTCGACGAACAGATCCTGTATCTTCTTGCGGCCTTCTTTCATTGGAATGTAGTCGCCCTCCTGCCGCGTTCTCAGCTTAAGATCTCCGACTTTGCCGGGATGCTCGTCGTTGAATTTGTCAAAGTCGAATGCAGCGTACATCACCTCTTCATCAGGGTGGAAGTCTTTGACCATCATGACCTGAGGGAACATCTTCAGACTCTCGTCAGGCTTTACCTTCATCTCTGTATCCGAATCGACAAAATAAATAGTGTCATATTCTCTGGAGGCTCTGTATCCTTCCGGCAGATCCAGGGAAGAAGATGGGTTGTCTGAATAGATCATACCCATCATTGAAGTCACAAGTTCATGACTTGAACTCGACTCAAGTCCGAGGATCTGGAAAATATATCCGATTATCCTGCTGTTGATTGCAGGCGGGCAGTCTTTCAGCTCACTGATATCCAGCATCACTTTGTATCCTTCAGGATTGATCACGATGCATCCTTCCCCGAGTTCAGCCGCGATATCTGAAATAAACGCATCGTCCGATTCGGCATTCATCGCAAATCTCCTCAGAGCCATCCGGATATTAGGATTGTAATTCTTCTCAAGATAAGGGATGAGCTCATTGCGGATCTTGTTCCTTGTATAATCCGTCCCCTCGTTAGAAGAATCGATATTGGGATGGAGCTTGTTCTCCCTGATATAGTCCTCGATCTCAGCTCTTGTAGTGTAAAGCAGCGGACGGATTATGAGAAATCCCCTGTCAGACGGCCTGATGGAAGCCATTCCGGAAAGACCGTGGGACCCTGTTCCTCTCAGAAGTCTGAAAAGCACAGTCTCGCTCTGATCATCTGCATTATGAGCTACAGCGATAAGGATCTTTTCTCTCGGGATCCCGTCATCCAGCAGAGATGAAGCCACATCATCGAAAATCTGATATCTTATGAACCTTCCGGCTTCTTCTGTAGAGACCTTCATTTCTTTGGCTGTCTGTTTGCAGTCTACTTCGAAGCACTCGCACTCAAGACCCAGCCGGTCGCAGATATCCGCAGCGTTCTGCGCCTCTTCACCGGCCTCCGGCCTCAGAAGATGATTGATGTGGACCGGGATCAGCGTCAGATCGTACGAATCAGCGATCTGCGCCAGGGAATGGAGCATGCAAAGCGAGTCAGGTCCCCCCGAGAACCCGACTATTATATAAGAGCCATGCTTGATAAGCCCGCTGTCGATGATTGAATCTATAACATAATTTGATCTCATGAGTCTCACCTCATCAGTCTTCGATCCCGAAGAAACGCTTGCCGTTTGCTGTCAGAATATCCGAGGCTTCTTCATAGCTGATTCCTTTGATCATAGCCATTCTTCTCACTACATATTGTACATAGTGAGGCTTGTTCGGTCTGCCTCGCAGCGGCTCCGGCGCCATATACGGAGCGTCTGTTTCTGACAAAAGAAACTCTATCGGTATACGTCTTGCGACTTCTGCGGCTTTCTTGCCGTTTTTGAATGTGACAGGGCCGCCGAGTGATATAGTCGCGCCGAGCTTTACATACTCCTCTGCCATTTCAGGAGAACCGGAGTAGCAATGCATCTGGACTCTCGCATCAGGTACCATGACCGACCCCTCGCCCGGACGCATCGGGAACCAGCTCTTGCGTTCCTCGGAGAAAGCGCCTTCTTCTGTAAGGATATCCATTGTCAGCTGGTTCGCGTCTCTTGTATGGATCATGATCGGCATTCTGAGTTCATTGGCAAGTCTGATCTGTTTGCGGAAGAGTTCCTGCTGCTGTTCTCTATCGTCTGTTCCATAGTAGAAGTCCAGGCCGATCTCGCCTATCGCTCTTGCCTTCGGATGAGCGGCCAGCTTTCGGATCTCCTCGATATCTGCATCGGTATATACTGATGCGTGATCGGGATGGATACCGACAGCAGCATAGCACCAGTCGTAATCGTCAGCGTCTTTGAGCGCCTGGATCGCAGAAGAAACGCAGTCTGCCACGTCAATGATATATCCGAGTTCTGACTCTTCTATTTCCTGTGCAAGCGTACGTCTCTCCTCGTCGCTGAACTTTTCAAAATTCAAATGTGTATGTGCGTCAAACAGCATTTTTCTCACTTTCAAGCGCTTATGCGCTGTTGTTTTCTGCAAAATGTGACAATTGACGCATATTGCCCTTTTGAAGTACCAATATGCGCCAATCCGTTGATTTCCGTTAGTTTTCGTTAGTTTTCGCTACTCAGCAAGTTCACGCTATTTGCTCATTGATGCGCTGATAGCATAAAGAGCTTCGAGTTCCTTGTCGATGTCGAGTCTCGGGAAGAGCTGTGCGCCTTTGTGTGCTTCGCAGCCTTCCATCTTGTAGAATTCGAATGCGTCTTCCCATACTGCAGGGACATCTGTAAGTCCGAGCTGTTCTCTCATGCGGTCAGAAGTAGTATGCATGAAAGGAACGATGAGGATGGAGACGATCCTGAGGCATTCTGCAAGATTCCTCATTACTGTATCGAGTTCAGCCTTCTTGGACTCATCCTTTGCAAGTACCCAAGGAGTCTTTTCATCAATGTACTTGTTTGCTCTTCTGATGACGACCCAGATCTCCTCGAGAGCGAGGTTGAACTGGAACTCATTCATCTTCTCTTCGACTCTGGTTGCTGCGCTTGTTGCGAGAGCGATCAGCTCGTCATCGATAGCATCTCTTGTAGCTGCCTGAGGAACGACACCGCCGCAGTACTTCTGGATCATGGAAACGGTTCTCGAGAGCAGGTTGCCGAGGTCGTTCGCAAGGTCGAAGTTCATTCTTCTGAGCATTACTTCATTGGTGAAGATGCCGTCCTGTCCGAATGTGTACTCTCTGAGCAGGAAGTACTTAAGAGCATCGATACCGTAACGGTCGATCAGGATAACAGGATCGATAACATCCTGTCCCTTTGCAGCCTTGGACTTGGAAACCTTCTCTCCGCCAAGAAGAAGCCATCCGTGGCCTCTTACTTGTTTTGGCAGAGGGAGATCTGCGCTGAGCAGCATTGCCGGCCAGATCAGCGAGTGGAATCTTACGATTTCTTTGCCGACGAGGTGGCAGTCACATGGCCAGTACTTGTTGTATTTCTCAGGTTCATCAGGCCAGCCGAGAGCTGTGATGTAGTTTGAAAGCGCGTCAAGCCATACATAGATGACGTGTTTCTCGTCGATCGGAACAGGAATGCCCCAGTCGAAAGATGATCTTGAGATGCAGAGATCTTCCATTCCCTGCTCAACGAAAGCGA
Organism: Mogibacterium sp.; assembly: GCA_017403955.1. Taxonomy (GTDB): domain Bacteria; phylum Bacillota; class Clostridia; order Peptostreptococcales; family Anaerovoracaceae; genus Crickella. Next base: position 48,852 of record JAFRDH010000007.1, on the reverse strand, counting down.
TCATCTCGTTACGTCTTGATTCAGGTACGAGAAAGTCCGGGTTCTCTCTGAATTCTTCGAGGAGTCTGTCTGCGTACTTGGACATTTTGAAGAAATATGCTTCTTCTTTGGCCTTGGACACCGGACGTCCGCAGTCAGGGCACTTGCCGTCCACGAGCTGGCTCTCTGTCCAGAATGACTCGCACGGTGTGCAGTAAAGTCCTTCGTATTCGCCTTTATATATGTCACCTTTCTCATACATCTTCATGAACAAAGCCTGAACGCGGCTGATGTGTCTCTGCTCAGTTGTTCTGATGAAGTCATCGTATGAGATCTCCATTGTCGCCCAGAGGTCCTTGATGCCTGCAACGATCTCGTCAACGTATTCCTGCGGAGTTACGCCCTTCTCGATTGCTTTGGTCTGGATCTTCTGTCCGTGCTCATCGGTTCCTGTCAGGAACATGACGTCATAACCCTGCAGTCTCTTGAATCTTGCCATAGCGTCTGCCATGACGGTGCAGTAAGTGTGACCGATGTGCAGATTGGAGCTCGGATAATAGATTGGTGTTGAAATGTAATATGTACCCTTTTCGTTCATTGTCTGACCTTTCCGCTCAAATGAGAGCTCTGATTTATAGTCTTGTTTTATTAACAGCGCTAAAATACCACGCTTAACTTGTTAATTATACCTAAAAGCGTGGTATTTGTCATCTCAATCTTTGTACTGATGTTTTCTTTTGGTTGATTCCTTCCAGCCTCTGGATCTTCTTGCTTTGAAGTGATCATCGCTCGGGCCAAGATAATCTACAGGTTTGTGTCTTGTCTTATGAGTAAGATAACGAGCGTAGTCCTCTTCATCATAGTCATATACGGAATTATTGAAGATGTGGCAGAATCTCACTTTTCTCCAGAGTTTAGGCGGGATTCTGTAATAAGAGTATCCGCGGAATTTGGAACCTGGTGTGTATGTGTATATCATGTCTTTTACCTCGAGTTTGCGGAAGCAATCAGTCCATTTTCTGTCAGGAAAATCTAAAATGCCGTCTCTTCCGGGCACCTTCTTGTTCAGTACTTTAGCTTCATACTCATATGCCTGTCTGAGCAGCTTTGACATATTCATCATGTATCTTGCGCTGTTCTTACCGGCAAAGATCCTGTTGATTCTGTATTTGCGATAGATATCGTCGTAGTAGTAAACGACCTTATCGCTGAGATCTACTGTTGCATCGAGCAGATAAAGCATGAGATTTTTGTAGTCGAATACGTGTTCCTGATAATCTCCTTTCGCTGTTCTTTTGAAAACAACGTAGTGAACGTCGTCTTTTGTGTAGTAGTAACGCATTTCCTTTCCTCCATACTAACAAGTGATACTTCACCCGTCATGTATGGAATGTCTGTACATAATCATTTCGAACATCTCCGGCACCTTTCAATTAGTTTATGAATGTTGTTTATGAATGCTTTTCTATGATCTAAGTATACTGAGCAAATGGATTTCTCTTTCCCGCACGGGGTATTAATGGATTTGATTTTATGCCCGGTTGCGAACACAAAAAGAGCGGGTGCACGATATTGTGCATCCGCCCTTGTTTATGCCTTTCGAAAGTGTGTCAGAAAGAACCGTCCCCGGTGACACATTATTTCTGCTTGCGGCCGATTTCGAGTCCCATTTTGAAAGCTTCTACGTTAGGCTCGATGAGTTTTGGCTTCTTTGCAAACTTGTGCTCGATTCCCTTGATGATTACATCTTCAGGAACGGCATCGGTTGCGCCTACATATACTCCGAGCATGATTACGTTGAGGGCTCTCTCGTTCTTGATGTCGATCGCCATCTGGGTTACAGGAGCTTTGATAACTTTGATGTCATCTCTGTCGATAGGATCTGTAACGATAGTGCTGTTAACGAACAGTGTTCCGCCCGGTTTGAGGTTAGGCAGGAACTTGTGCAGTGATGGTCCGTTCATAACAACAAGGTCCTCGAGTGAATAGCTTACAGGAGCTCCGATAGGATCGTCACTGATTACTACGTAGCAGTTAGCTGTGCCGCCTCTCATAGCAGCTCCGTATGAAGGGAAGAATGTGACATTCAGATCTGTAGCCTGGGATGTTGCTTCTGCAAGGAGCTTACCCATTGTCATAACTCCCTGTCCGCCGAATCCGGCGATCATAAGATTTCTTTCCATGGTTACCTCCTTATTTCTTCTCTTCTGCGCCCTTGTCTCTGAATACTCCGAGTGGATATTCTGCGAACATCTTCTCTCTGAGGAAGTCGAGGGACTTCAGTGTGTCAAGGCCCCAGTTGGTCGGGCAGGATGTAACGATCTCAACGATCGAATATCCTCTTCCTTCGAGCTGGTATTTGAAAGCCTTCTTGATAGCGTTACGAGCCTTGATTACGTGCTGAGGAGTATCGCAGCTTACTCTCTCAATATAGTATGGAGCAGTCAGCTGATTGATGATCTCGCTCATGTGCATCGGATATCCGTGCTCTTCAGGATTACGTCCGCCAGGTGTTGTTGTGGACTTCATGCCTACGAGTGTTGTAGGAGCCATCTGTCCGCCTGTCATACCGTAGATTCCGTTGTTAACGAAGATAACTGTGAAGTTCTCTCCTCTGTTTGCTGCTGAAAGTGTCTCAGCGAGTCCGATAGCAGCCAAGTCGCCGTCTCCCTGATATGTATAAACCAGTGAGTTCGGGGATGATCTCTTGATACCTGTAGCTACAGCACCTGCTCTTCCGTGAGCAGCGATCGTCTCGTCACAAGTTACATAGAACTGTCCGAGTCCGCAGCATCCTACACCCTCAACTCTTACGAGGTTATCAAGCTGTCCAAGCTCTTCTGCAGCCTCTCCGATGATTTTGTGTACTGTGCTGTGCATGCATCCCGGGCAGAATCCTGATACGGTATCAGGAAGAATGCCCTTCGTTCTGGTATAGACTTTCTTCTCTTCAGCCATTACAGCACCTCCTTAATGAATTCCTGTGCGCCCTTCATAACCTGATCGTTCGTCAGGAGTGATCCGCCGGATCTGAGGACTTCTTTGATCGGGCATCTGCCCTGAACTGCGAAATCGATATCCCATCTCATCTGAGCAGGGATGGACATTTCGACATCGATGATTCCCTTGATTCTGTCAAAGTCAAGATTCTTGAAGGTCTCATATGGGAATGGAGAAACAGTGATCGGTCTGATCATTCCTGCCTTGATGCCCTGAGCTCTGAGTTCTCTTACTACTGCTCTTGAGATACGAGCGGAAATGCCGTATGCAGCGAATACGATCTCTGCATCGTCCATCATGAATTCTTCAACTCTGATGTCCTTGTCCCATGTCTCATAAAGAGCTGCAGCCTCGATATTAGCCTTTTCCTGGCCATCGCCTACCGAACCAGGTCTGCAGTAAGCCTGCTGTCCGAGTGGGTGTCCTACGATAGCTCTTGGCATGAACTTAGCTCTGCAGGCAGCAAGTTCTTCGTCTGACTTCATTGGAGGAAGTACTACCGGCTCCATCATTGTTCCCATTACACCGTCTGTAAGTACGAGTACAGGGTTCTGGTCTCTTTCTGCAAGGTCATATGCCTCATAAACCATATCTACGCATTCCTGAACTGAATCCGGTGCGAGTACGATCATTCTGAATCCGCCGTTTCCGGAAGCCTTGGTAGCCTGCATATAGTCCTGCTGTGCCGGCTGGATCGCTCCGATTCCAGGGCCGCCTCTCATTACGTTTACGTATACCATAGGGATACGTGCGGAAGCGCAGTAAGAAACGCCTTCACTGTAAAGTGAGATACCGCAGGATGATGATGAGCTCATTGCTCTGATTCCTGTTGAAGCTGCACCGTACAGCATGTTTACAGAAGCTACTTCGCTTTCGCCCTGAACGAAGGTGCCGCCTACTTCAGGGAGTCTCCTTGCCATGTACTCAGGGATCTCGTTCTGCGGTGTGATAGGATAACCCGCGAAGAAGCGGCATCCTGCTCTGACTGCAGCCTCAGCTATTGCCTCGGTGCCTTTCATAAAAACACGTTCTGCCATATCAGTCTCCTTTCTTATCTCCATACCTCAATTGCAGATTCCGGGCAGATCTGAGCACACATAGCACAGCCTATGCAGTCTTCAGGTCTTGCGGATACAGCATAAAGGTATCCCTTGGAGTTAACACTCTCGCCGATCTCGATGCACTTCTTAGGGCAGGAGATCACGCAGTAGGAGCATGATTTGCAAGCTTCTGTTGTGATTTCGATTCTTGCCATTAAATTCCCTCCTTAGTTCTACTTAACATTAATTATTTAATCAACCCATGAGTAAGTAAGAAAGAGATCCAGTGGAACAAGCGATTTATCTGTTCTTTCCCTGACCTCGTCGTAGATATCTCTTCGAACACAAGCGCTGTTGACTACTGTGAAGCCGTCCAGCAGTTCGTCGATTCTATCCAGTCCTTCCATGAATTCATTAGCAGTTGTTGCGTATCCCAGATTAGGATTTCCGAGAATATATATATGATCAAGTCTCATGGAGCCGAGTATATGTCTCATAGTGCCGTCAATGGCATCTACACTCTTGGTCCATGGTCTGTACGGATTGATGATATAGACAGGCACAGAGTCCTCTTTGCTCAGAAGATCACTGTATGCTCCGGCAAATTTTGCAGCCTGATGTCCTCCGCCGATATCCAGCAATGTATAAGCGTCACTGATGAGCGATACTCTGACGCCGCCTACCATAACAGGTGCATCAAGGTACTGATCCTGATAGTGGATCGTGACCCCTCTTGCGGCAAAATCTTCCTGCAGGTCTCTCGATCTGTAAAGAGGCTTGGTCTGGTCAAGATCGAAAAGGTCGACTTTCTTTTCGGTAGAGGCTGCCAGTTTATTAGCGATATTGAGAACGATCTCACTCTTGCCGCTGCCCGCTTCACCGATGAAAACGAAGTTTTTCTTTTCTTTCATCAATTGTTCAAATGTCTTGTCTGCCTCATAGAAAAGTCCCATGTGATTACCCTCTTTATAAAAAATAGCTGTCCCGAGAACGGAGCAGCCTGATTCCATACTTGTTATTGGTGATAAGTAATTTCAATGCGGGTACGAAAGCTATTCCAAACCCTCTTATTTTATACTATATTTTACTTATATATTTCAAGGAAAAAATCGGTTAGTAATGTGTTTTTGCTGTGAAAAATGGTAACAAAACTATGAAAATATTAAGTATAACAGCGCAGAAACCGCATTCGACAGGAAGCGGGACTTATCTGACGGAACTGGTCCGTTCTTTCGACCGTCAGGGATGCAGGCAGGCCGTAGTCTGCGGTATTTTCAGGAGCGACTGTGTGGATTTTCCCGAAGGTGTGAAATGCTATCCTGTATATTTCACTCATCGCGGTGAGGCGCCTGCGGACGGAGACCTTCCTTTTCCTGTAGTCGGGATGTCGGATATCATGCCATATGAGTCCACACTTTACAGTGACATGACTCCGGAAATGATCGATCTGTTCGAAGATGCTTTTGTCAAAGCAGTCAGCAAAGCAGTCGAAGAACTCGATCCGGATATCATAATATGTCACCATCTCTTCCTGCTGACTGCAATTGTCAGGAAACACTTCCCTGACAGAGTCATAGCGGGACTGTCGCACGGTTCTGACTTGCGGCAGTTCATGAGCTGCAGTCATCTTCAGGAAATGCTGATCCCTGAGATAGCCGCTCTTGACAGGATATTCGCGCTCAACGGAGAGCAGCAGAAACGTATTTCGAAGCTCTTCGGTGTGAGCGCGGACCGCATCACTATCATCGGAAGCGGCTACAACGACCGTCTTTTCAATGCTGACGCAAGACACCCGAGAACAGATATCGAGCAGCTGGCGAGTCCGATGATGATGCCAGTGATCATCTGCTATGCAGGCAAAATGAGCCTCGCCAAAGGAATTCCGGAGTTTCTCCATGTTCTTAAACGCCTGACAGACGATCCTGAGGTACCCGAGATCGAAGTATCGCTTGCAGGAGGATGCCACGAGCCTGCAGTCATGGAAGAACTTGAGAAAAGACCTGAAAATGTCCACTGGCTCGGTCAGATCGCGCAGGACAGGCTTGCGGACATCTTCAGATGCAGCGACATTTTCGTTCTTCCTTCATATTACGAAGGACTTCCGCTGGTGCTTATAGAAGCAATGGCTTCGGGCATGGTCCCTGTGAGCACTGATCTTCCGGGAGTACAGCCATGGGTCAATGAGAATGTCCCGGACAACAACATCGTCTTCGTTCCTATGCCGGAAATGGCTTCGATTGACGAGCCTACAGAAAAAGGCAAAGCCGAGTTCGAAGAAGATCTGTATAACGCCCTCAAAAACCTGGTGATCAGGATCAAATCCGGTGAGCTTCCTTCTCATCTGCCGGATACATCCAGTATCACATGGGACGGCGTGGCCTCACGCATTCTAAGCAAGATATAAAAAGGTGAGCTCTGACAAATGTCAGAGCTCGTTTTTCATCATATCTTCAAATGTCTCTCTTCTGATCACCAACCGGGAGTTCCCTCCGGAAACCATTACCATCGCAGGTCTCGGTACTCTGTTGTAATTAGAAGCCATAGCGTAGTTATACGCTCCTGTAGTCAGCACTGCTATCGTATCACCTCTTGCAGGTTCTGCAATGCTGATATATTCTGCGATCCTGTCTCCGCTCTCGCAGCACCTTCCTGCTATAGTGCATTCATAGTCCGAAGGCTCGTTCATCCTGCTCGCATTCAGGACCGTATACTCAGATTTGTACAGAGCATATCTCGGGTTATCTGTCATACCGCCGTCTACTGTCACATAATTGCGGTATCCCCTGACTTCCTTGGTGCCTCCTGTCGTGTACAGTGTAAGACCGGCATCCGCTACTATGCTCCTGCCCGGCTCCATGTAAACTACCGGCATATTGAGGCCATGCTTTTCGCAACTTGCCTTAAGGTGTTCAGAGACCTCACATATCCTGTCCGGTATATTGAGGAGAGGATCACGGTCCGTATAACGGACTCCGAATCCGCCGCCGATGTTCAGGACACTGATTTCAAAACCTGTTTTGGTTTTGATCATTGCTGCGAACTCTGTCAGTATCTCCACCTGTCTTACGAAAGAATCACTTTCGAATATCTGTGATCCGACATGACTGTGGAATCCTTTGACCTCGATATTAGCGCACGACAGTGCTTGCATGACAAAATCTTCTGCCTGCCCGGTGTCTATAGGAACTCCGAACTGAGAATCGACTCTTCCCGTATTGATTGCTTCCAGTGTATGCGGATCGAGTCCGACGGTGAGCCTCAGGAGGACCTGCTGCTTAACACCATGCGAAGCACATACGCTGTCGAGCACCGCAAGTTCATTCAGATTGTCCACTACGAAAAATCCGATCCCCCTGCATACACCATATTCGATATCCGCATCGGTCTTGTTCGTGCCGTGGAAAAACATCTTCGAAGCCGGGAATCCCGCTGCCAGCGCTGTATATATCTCGCCAGGCGATACGACATCGACACACAGACCTTCTGATTCAACAACAGGATAAATACCCTTGAAGCAGAGCGCTTTGCTGGCGAACAAAGGAGCTGAGTCCTGCCCGAAGTATTTGTGCATCGCATCGACATATGTCCTGCAGTTGGCGCGGATGACGTCCTCGTCAAGAACATAAAGAGGCGTTCCGTACTGCGCAGCCAGTTCTGTCGTGTCTATTCCGGAAACTGCAAGATGTCCCTTTTCATTTACTGAAAGATTTGAATAAAGCATTTTGTTCTCCTAGAGCATATGTGCGAGCAGCTCCTCGCGTGTATGCTGTGAAAGATAAGCAGGCGGAACATCAAAGAGTGTCTTAGCTCCGCACTGGCCTTCTTCATTGAGTCTGAAGGCTGCTCTTGCAGCTGCCGTCAGAATACTTCCTGTGAAATACGGATTGGAATCGAGGTCAAGTGTGAATTCGATCGTATTGTCGAATTCCATATCATTGCCTGTACGTCCGCTTCTGATCACGCTGCCGCCATGAGGGAGACCGCTGTGATTCTTATCGAGCTCCTCCTGTGTAACGAAGGTCACAGTGGTGTCATACTCGTCGAAATAGTTCGGCATAGTCTTGATAGCCTTCTCGATCTCTGCTTTGTCGGCACCTTCAGCCGCAACGACATAGCACTCACGAAGATGCATGTCACGCGCTGTGAAAGTCGGATGCTCATTGTTTCTGACTTTCTCAACTGCAGCAGGAATCGGAACCGTGTACTGTCTTGCGTCAAGTACTCCGTCTATTCTTCTTATAGCATCTGAATGTCCCTGACTGACTCCTCTTCCCCAGAATGTATAACTGTCTCCATCCGGAAGCGCTGCGTCTGAAAGGATCCTGGCAAGTGAGAAATATCCCGGGTCCCATCCGCAGGAGATGATGGCTACCTTACCTGAGGCAAATGCAGCTGCGTTGACATTAGCAAAATGTTCAGGGATCTTGGCATGTGTGTCAAAACTATCTATTACGTTGAAGCTTCCTGCAAGTTCAGGAGTCATCCAAGGCAGATCAGTTGCGCTTCCGCCGCAGATAACGAGAACATCAATATCCTGCTTCATTGCTTTGAGCTGATCATAGGCGAAGACCGGCGCCCCTGAAAGAGTGCTTACTGTTGCCGGATCGCGCCTTGTGAAAACACCGACCAGCTTCATATCCGGAGCCTTATTTACTGCTGACTCCACGCCTCTTCCGATATTTCCATATCCTACTATTCCGATTCTCATTTTAATCTCCTTTATCGATTACCCTTGTATATTATTCCAGCAGATCATCCATGTTATACAGTCCTGCAGGCTTTCCTGCAAGGAATCTTGCAGCTGCGACAGCGCCATCTGCGAAAAGTGCTCTGTCGTGAGCCTCATGCTTTACAGTGATCGTCTGTGAGTTAGTGCCGAACATCACCTCGTGTGTTCCGACGATATTGCCCATTCTGACGGCATTTATTCCTATCTCATCCGGCTCGCGTTTTGCCATTCCGCTTCTTCCGAGATTGTAATGAAGCTCAGGACGCGCTTCACGGACCGAGTCCGCCAGCATGATCGCTGTTCCGCTCGGAGCATCTACCTTGCGGTTATGATGGATCTCAAGGACCTCGATATCGCATTCTCCGAATTTAGCCGCGATCTCTTTGACGACCTTTGCGACCAGCGCTACTCCGACCGACATATTAGCTGACTTGAAAACAGGGATGCTCTCAGCTGCTGCCGCAATGTACTCAAGCTCTTCTTCCGTCTGACCTGTAGTGCAGACGACTACCGGGAGTTTTCTCTCTACGCAGTAGTCTATCAGCGGCTTAGTACCGTCATGATGCGAGAAGTCGATGACCATATCTGCAGGGCCGGTGTACTCAGCCATTGTAAGATATGCGCCATCGAAGCCTGTCGGTGTGACACCGGCGATAACTTCCATATCCTTTGTTTTCTCGATCGCAGCCTTGAGGAGTTTGCCCATTGCTCCATCGATTCCGTTTATAATAACCTTCACTTCTATTCCCCCTGTTATCAGATAATGTTGAGATCCTGCATTGCCTTGGTCAGTCTCTTAAGGTTGTCCTCTTCCATTCTGTAGAGTGGTGATCTGATGATAGGATCACAGAATCCCATCAGGGTAAGCGCTTCCTTGACAGGGATAGGGTTGACTTCGCAGAAGAGAGCTGAAACGAGCTCATTGTACTTGCACTGAAGTGCAGCTGCGCCCTTGATGTCTCCTGCCCAGAACTTTGTGCAGATCTCTTTGGTCTCCTTAGGAATGACATTGGAGAGAACAGAGATAACACCCTTGCCGCCCATTGAGAGGAACGGAACGATCTGGTCATCATTTCCGGAATAAATATCCATCTGATCTCCGACCTTTGCAAAAGTGTCAACGATCTTGGAGATGTTGGAGTTTGCTTCTTTGATGGCTGCTACTTTGTCGATCTTGGCAAGCTCTGCATAAGTTGACGGCTCGATATTGAGCCCTGTTCTTGAAGGCACGTTGTAAGCTATGATCGGTACATCACTGACACTTGCGTACTCTGAGAACAGCTTGACCAGTCCCTTCTGTGTAGCCTTGTTATAGTAAGAAGTTACGATCAGGCATGCGTCTGCACCGGCATCACTTGCGAATTTGGTAAGCTGCTTGCCGTACTCTGTGTGGTTACTGCCTGTGCCTGCGATAACAGGAATGCGGTGATTGACACGTTCTACCGCGAAAGTGATGCACTCCTTGTGCTCTTCGTCAGTAAGTGTCGAACCTTCACCTGTTGTACCTGCAATAACAAGTGCATCAATCCCCTCATCGATCTGCCAGTCGATGAGTCTGCCGAACTGTTCATAATTGACACCGTTCTCGGTCATTGGTGTGATCAGCGCTGTTGCAACGCCTTCAAAAATTGTGTTGGTTTTTGCCATTTGGAATACCTCCTCATTTTCTAAACAATGTGTTTGAAATAATGAGATGAGCTATCAGAAAGAATGTGGGCCTGCCTGATGAAAAAAGGCAGCCGACACGGGTCGACTGCCTGACAGAACAATAAAATAATTCTTATCCAGGATAGCGCTCCGCGTTTTCGCGACAGTCGGCCGGATATTATCCGTCCGCCCAGCTCCGTAAGGGTGCAGCCCTGCTTCGCTTCGGCGTCCGCCCCTTTCAATGTTCCGGTACTGCACACCTTGCAGGACACCTACTGATGACTGGACGCATCCTCTATCTCAATTGTAGGAATTCTAATATTTATACGCGAGAATGTCAACGCTTATACGTTTTTTTCGTATTTTTTCACAAAACACATTTACTTTTATTAATCTTTCACATATCCGTTATTCTTAAATGATACAATTCAGGTACAGCGAAGCTATTAACAGCTTCGCTTAATATTTGGAATGATAATTTTGAAGATCACCGGTCGAAGCGAGGTCTTTATGGAATATGAAAAACACATCCGTCAGCTTCTCAGCGCACTGAGCGGTTTTCACGGAAGATTCAAAAAAATGTTCGGTCAGGCAGCCCTCAGGATAGACAGCAGCACCTACCTGATGACTGATCTTAATGTTCAGCTGTCAACAATAACAGAAGACAACATCCTGATATGCGATATGAGCTCAGGCGAACTGGGGACTTTATTCAGAAGACTTCCGGATGCTAATGCCATCATAGTAGGGTGCTCACAGGACACTGTGAATGTATCGATGAGAGAGAAGGATCTCCCTGTCATGCTTGAAGATCTGGCTCAGCTCACAGGCCCTTACCTGCAGATAGTACCGGACCTTTCTCCTGATAATATCGTCAAAGCAATGAACTCTTCCACAGTCTGTCTTGTCAGAGGTGTAGGTGTTTTTGCTGCAGCATCCAATCCGAGGAAAGCAGTTGCGGGAACTCAGATCGTTGAGAAAGCTTGCGAAGCACAGATCCATGGAGAAATGATCGGCGGCGTTATTCCGATCCCTGAAGAAACCGCAGCAGCAAGCAAAAAAGAATTCGAGTCCGACTATGTCAATAGAAACGAGTCCAAAGATGTAGCGTACATGAGATTTGAAGAAGAAGACTTCTCTCTCAGAAGTCAGCTGATAGAAGGCGGCAAAGAGCTCGTTATGCGGGATCTTGCTTACGGATCATGGGGCAATCTTTCGGTGAGACTCAATGACAGAGAAATGCTGATCACTCCGTCTTCCATGGACTATTTCGACATAAAGCCGGAAGACATCGTCAGAATGGATATCAATACGCTCGAATACGGCGCACAGAGGATCCCGAGCGGAACTTCCGGGATCCATGCAGCTGTTTACAGGGAATTGCCTGACTGCAGCGTTATCATACATACACATTCCAACGCTCTTGCAGTATTTGCGGCATGCAGAGCCGGCTTTACAATAACCGAGCCGGATATGCATAATCTCATTGGAGATATTCTTGTTGCAGGCAACGATGAGAATATTGGTCTTGCAGAGAATATCGCAAAGACTCTCACTAAGACTCACGCTGCGATCATTCCAAACCACGGAGCTATTTTCACAGGTCCGTCGCTGGATATCGTACTTGCGATCGCAGAGGCAGTCGAACTGAGAGCCCGCACGCTTCTTAATTTTGACACACGCCTAGACAGCGCTGAAGAGTAGGTTCTTGCCTCTGTAACCGAGGTTCACCCCACCATCAGTGCTGACGCAGTCAAGAATAGCATACTTGCCTTCGCCTTCAGGCTGCCAGCCTTCCGGCATCGACTTGTACTGCTCTTCATCTATTTCAACGATCACAAGATCATCTTTAAGATACATGATCCTGCCCTCAAAGCCCGGCTCTCCTGTTTTGTCATCATAAACAGAGAGGTACGGGCCGTTTTCTTTATATTCATCCTTGATCGAAAGGTGCCAGGTGCCATCTCCGGACTTATATTCACCCATAACTGCAGAAAGAGCATCCATGTCTATATCATGCTTCCTCTGATTGGTCAGATATGACTTTGGCGCAGCCTTGCTGCCGTCCGCCTGCTCCTGATCGGTCCTGCCCTTATCCGCCAGGTAAAGAGCTCCGAATGTACCGATCCCTATCGCCATGAGAAGGATCACGATAAGCCATTTTCCGAAAAACTTAGTGGATTTCATTTTGCCTGCCTTTCACTTTTTTCATCAACGGGAAGGAGTCTGTTACGAGTCCTGATATACATAAATAAAATGACGATTGCGGACAAGCCCCAGCTCACAGGGAATACCAGCATCAGAGAAGTAAATGAATGATATATCCTGAAACCTGTGAATACCCATGTGATCCTGGTCCCGCATACTCCGGCAAAAGTCACCACCGCCGGTATCATCGATTTACCGAGACCTCTCAGGGCACCTGATATATTATCCATAATAACATTAAGCGTCTCAGAATACATCAAAATACTGATTCTTATCACGCCCAGTTCTATGATCGCGGGATCATCTGTGAATAATCCCATCAGTGTTCTCATCGTCAGAAGTATCAGAGCGCTTGCGATCATCGTGATCGTCCAGCTCACCATCAGTATGCGCTTTACGATCATCCTGCATCTTGCGTATTCACGCGCGCCATAGTTCTGTCCGACGAATGTAACGCAAGTCTGAGTGAATGCATTTATTATGAAGAAGATAAAAATCTCGATGTTAAAGGCTGCAGAGGATGCCGCCATCGCATCCGGCCCGAGACTGTTGATCGCTGACTGGACACAGAGATTAGATACTGAGAAAACCATCGACTGAAGAGCCGAAGGAACACCGATCCTGATTATGAGATTCAGCGACGGACGATCGATCCTGATATTGCGCGCTTCCACTCTGATGACCCTTTCTTCATGAGTCAGGAAATAATACTGCAGGACAGCGCTGACTGCATTTGAAATAACTGTAGCTATCGCGACACCGTCAACATCCATGCCGAGCACAATTACAAAGAAAAGATTCGCTGCAACATTCAGCACCCCTCCAATCGTAAGGCAGATCAGCGGTGTCCTTGTGTTGCCATTGCTTCTGAAAATAGCCGCCTCGAAGTTGTACAGCATGATGAACGGCATGCCGGCAAAATAGATCCTGAGGTATTTGAGAGAATATGAGAAAACTTCTTCCGGAACGCCGAGGAGACTGATTATTGGCCGGGCGATAAGATTCCCCAGGACAGCAACGAAGACGCCGCAGATAAGAGCGACAGCCACTGCAGTATGTACAGCGCTCCTTGCTTTTTCAGGATTTTTGGCTCCGATGTTACGCGCTATCACAACGTTCGCACCGATCGAAAGCCCGACGAAAGAATTGACAAGAAGCGAAACTACCGGCGCGTTGCTTCCGACTGCGGCCATCGCATTTGCTGACGCGAATTTACCGACTACAGCAACATCGGCTGCATTGAACAGCTGCTGGAGCATGCTCGTAAGCGCCAGAGGGATCGCAAACAAAAGGACCTTATCCAGGATAGATCCCCGGGTCAGGTCACTTTCTTTTGCTTTATTTTTCACTTCTGACTTATTGTGTAATGACATTTTACCTTCAGTAATTAATTATCATTCGTGTTTTCATCCATACTCCCGTTCCTTGCAGAGATGAACTCTCCCGAAGTAAAGATCACAAGGCCGGTCCAGATTATGATGAAGGCAATGACCTGTATCATATCGATCGGCTCCCTGAACAGGAATACCCCGAGGAGAAGCGAGATCGTCGGACTTATGTACTGTGCAAGACCAATAACAAATAGCGAGACCTTCCTTGCGGAAACACTGAATAGTGCTACCGGAAGAAGCGTGATCAGCCCGCTGAGGAACAAAAGTCCGTACTTGACCGGAACATTAAGGGATATGACTCCGATGCCCTTTGTCTCGATATACAAGACCGCGATCAGCGCCAGAACAGAATAGATCATTGTCTCATATACGAGCGCAATGAGAACGGGTTCCTTTGCAGTCTTCTTGATCGCCGAATAAACAGCCCAGGTTCCTGCGAGGCCTAAGGCAACACCCGGGACCTGCCTGTAATGAAAAAGTATGATCATGATAGCTATCAGCGCAAAGACCATTGCTGTGAGATTATAGCGGGTCAGCTTCTCCCTGAAGAAAAATATCCCCACAGCACAGATCACGATCGGTTCAATATAATAACCAATCGAAGCCTGGATCACCCGCTCCGACGTCATCGCCCAGATGTAAATACTCCAGTTCGCAGTCAGAATAAGACCGGCAGTGAAATATTTGACTCTCACTGCTTTATCTTTAAGCGGTCCCCATATCTCTTCCCTGCTGTATCTGGATCTTGCAGCAATATATGAATAAACGAACATGGTGACGATTCTGTACAGAATGATCATCCATGAAGGTATCGGCTCAAGCGCCTGCCAGTATATCGGACAGAATCCCCAGAAAATCTGACATGCCAGAACGCATATCACTCCTGTCCGGTAATCGTTTCTATTTGTCCCTTGTCCCATTTTATTGTTTATTACAGCCCGAGGACCTCTTCAGTCAGTCTTACTGCGATCTTGATGCAGTCAGCACAGGATGTGAACATCGTGCCGTTGTTGCCTGTCTTGATATCTTTGCAGATCAGAGCCTTTGCTTGTTCTGTGAACTTCCTCTGGATCGTACCTGCAGCCTTTGTAGATTTTGCCTTGGTCTGTCCCGGAGCATCGATATTGCCGTCACTGTTGACAAGTCCGGAAATAATAGCAGCGCCGGAAACAGCTCCGCAAACGCCTTTAGCGGTTCCCATTCCTGCTCCGAAGCCCTCTGCGACTCTGTATAATGTAGCTTCATCCATACCTACTTCTTCTGCGAATACGCAAGCAACTGCCTGACAGCAGTTGTAACCTCTTCTGTGCAGCTGGTCTGCTCTCTCGGCTCTATCCATATTACTATTTCTCCCCTTTTGATCGTTCTTTTGTAATATTATAACTCTATAAGTTATACACCTGCCGGGCAGCAACAATCAATAAAATAATTACTATCGAATGTTGCAACACTTGGTGCATTTTCAGATACTATATATATGAGAGCTCTCAAAGAAGACAGTATGGCTCATTTGCCGGCTCCATCAGTGAGGTACATAAAGTGAAAGACGGACATAATATAGATTTACTGCCTGAGATCAAATTGATACAAGAAGCGCGGGCAGGTAATAAAGAATCATTTTGCAAACTATATGGTTTGTACAAAGACAAACTGTATCGTTATGCGCTCTACAGGCTCGGGAATCCGGCTGATGCTGAAGATGCCGTATCTGAGTGTGTGCTTGCGGCGTGGAAAGGGATCAGATCTCTGAAGTCTGATGGCGCATTCTCATCATGGATCTTCAGGATCCTGCATAATATCTGTGCAGGAATGCTCCGGAAAGAGATCAGCAGCCGTGAAGGACTCGAAACGGCCGGAAACGAACTTGATACGGCCGGGGAAGCCAATGTGCAGACTTCTGTTGAGATCGCAGAAGCCCTTGCCACTCTTAAGGATGATGAGCGCGAGATAGTTCTCCTTTCAGTCATATCAGGACTTACCAGCAGAGAGATATCCGAAGCGACCGGGCTTACATCCGGAGCGGTAAGATCAAAGCTTTCCAGGAGTCTGACCAAACTGAGAGCAGTTCTGTCATAAATAATGATCGGAGAGAAAGCAATGAATAAAGATTTTGAACATATAAAAGAAATATTCGACAATGACGGGATCAAAGCTCCTGAGAGTTTGTCCGAAGATAAGATCCTCGAAATGCTTCCGGATCTCGAAGAGACTCAGTCTGCAGAGACAGAGTTCGTCACAGTCAAGCCGAAGCGCTCACATCTCAAGAGATACATTGCGCTCGCCGCATGCGCTGTTATAGCTCTTGCCGGTATCCCTCAGCTCTACAATGTTCTTAACGGTCCGCCTGACACAGATCTTGTGAACGGTGAGCTCAGAACATTCGAGAATTACAACGAGATCAAGCGTCTTCTCAAAGACATGGACGACTATGATTCTGGCGGCTTCAAACTATTCAGGATGGGCCGCGGCTCAGACATGGCCGTAAACGAATCAGCCACGGAAGATGCTGTGGAGGATTCGGTGGACTCAGGTGCAACTTACGGAGTCAAGTCAGCAGCAGGCGATCATTCTGAAACCTATCTCCAGGTCGAAGAAGTTGATGAAGCAGATATCGTCAAGACAGACGGGAACTACATCTACTTTGTCAATGAAAACGAAGAGGTCGTCATCCTCTCCGCCAAAGACGGTAAAACCAAGAAATTGTCCGTGATCGGTAATACCGGAGTAGAGAACTACATCCACGATATTTTCCTCAAGGGCAACACTCTCGTTACGATCGGCGTGGTATATGACGATGACGAAGGTTCTAGTGCCATAGTCACTTACGATATATCCGACCGCAGCAAGCCGGAAATGATCAGCCAGTTCAAGCAATCCGGGAATATAATCTCGAGCAGGATGGTAGGCGATTATGTTTACCTCGTTACCAACCAATACGTATATCAGGATGGTCCGGTCGTTCCTAAATGCACGATCGACGGTGCTTTTGCAGATCTGCCTGCTAATGACATCTGCTGCGTGCCTCAGCCTAAGCAGTCTTCCTATGTTATCCTCAGCGCATTCGATATAACATCGGGCAAATCAGCAAAGAGCAAAACCAAGGCTGTTTTCGGAGCTTCTTCTACCATTTACTGCAATGATCACAATCTGTACACTGCAGTTTCTGAATGGGACAAAGATTCTACTTACACAAGGATCCTCAGGGCAGGCCTTGACGGACTCAAAATCAGATTCAATGCAACAGCGAAGGTCCGCGGATATGTGGACGACCAGTTCTCAATGAATGAAAAAGACGGTTCGTTCTTCATAGCGACTACATCCCAGAGAGACGGCATGGATGTCAACAACCTGTTCGTACTGGACGGTAACCTCAAAGAACAAGGCAAAGTCACAGGTTTTGCCCGCAACGAAAGCATCCGTTCCGTACGTTATATCGGCGATAAGGCATATGTCATCACCTACGAGCAGATCGATCCGCTGTTCATCATAGACATCAGCGACCCTGCTGCACCTCGCATCGAAGGCGAAGTAAAGATCGACGGATTCTCTACCTTGCTTGTTCCTGTCAGCGAAGGAAAGCTTCTCGGTATCGGCTACGCGACAGGCGACAACGGTTACGGCGGTGAATTCGCAAACGGTCTCAAGCTGGCACTGTTCGATATCAGTGATCCTTCCGAGCCAAAAGTAACAGACAGCAAGGAATTCAAGGATATGGACAGCCCTGCTCAGGAGACACATCTGGCTCTTACAGTAAACAAGAAAGACGGATGGTACGCGATACCATACAGCATTTACAACTACAATGATGAAGCCATCGAAGAGTCTGAAGAAGAGTCGGGAGAAGAATCCGGCATGGAAGGCGGCGTACTGGTATTCGGCGCAGACGACAAAATCAAGGTCCTTGACCAGCACAAACTCGGAAGCGAATACCTCAGCAGATGCGTTTACATAGGCGACTACATCTACGCGCTGAACGGATCAGGCGAAGCAAGCAGCTTCCAAGTGAAATAACAGGTGTGTCGACACACTTCAGGAAAGAAAAGGGACGACATCGCGCTAAGCGAGTCGTCCTTTTAGATTGCTTGAAAGTGTGTCGGAAAGAACCGTCCCTTGTGACACATGATGACAAATCAAATGTCCTGGTCGTATTCGATCACTCTTGCACGAGGATAGAAGCTGCCTCTTCTGTCTTCTTCGGAGTTCTTCTTGATCGTCTTGATAGCAACAATATAGAGAAGAATGACGAAGATGTAGAATACTATCTGGATCCCCGGGGCTGCAAGCATTGCAAGGAAGTCATATGTGCCGTGCACCAGCATCGGGACGATGAGCGCCATCAGAGTGAATGATGTAGAAGCGCTGCTCTTGCCCAATATTGCAGCTTTCTTGGAATATGAGTAGAAAACACCCATGAATACTCCGGAGAATGCATGCAGTGGGACTGCAGTGAATGCACGGACGATAGCGGTCTGTAATCCATACATTGCTACGTACATGATATTCTCAAGGAGTGCGAATCCGACAGCTACCGATACACCGTAAACGATCCCGTCGAATCTGTAGTTGAAACTCGGGTGTCTCCAGGAGCCAAGTCTCAGCGCAAGGAATTTGACAAGTTCCTCAGTGAACGCTGCGATGCAGAACCCTGTGATGAGTGCATATCCTAAAGTCCCCTTCGGATACTGCGGAAGTGCCTGGAATAAAGCTCCTTCTACTACTCGTGCGATTTCTGTAGTAATAGCACCGAACATAATCAGTTTAATAATGAGACCGATGGGTTCCTTCTCGACCTTATCTTTTCCGTATACATATCCGATCAAAAGAATGCCCGGGATGATTGCCAAAGCGGTCAATTGGTTGTTCAAGTACATTTCAATACCCCTTCTTACTTACAGCTTGTTCCTGTTATTCTTGTATAATACGAGAAAATACCAGATGCAGCAAGCAAATAATATACCGCCCAGTATTTTGCTGATAATTACTACCATGGTTTAAACTTATCCTTTCTAGAAGATTTCTCTGATTCCGCCCTTTCTGAATTCCTCGAACAGAGCCTCGAGATTCTTGATCTGCTGGTTGAGTTCAGCTCCATTATCTGTATCTCTTATTCTGAGTCTTTCAGGAACTGTGTGGATCAGGTGCATGATAGGTCTG
Organism: Mogibacterium sp.; assembly: GCA_017403955.1. Lineage (GTDB taxonomy): Bacteria > Bacillota > Clostridia > Peptostreptococcales > Anaerovoracaceae > Crickella. The sequence goes on along the minus strand of JAFRDH010000007.1, from coordinate 29,704 downwards.
TGGAATACCTGGGTCCCGTCTTCCTTAAGAGGTTCGTACGGCTTATGCTCAGCAAGATACATATGCTTGGATGTCAGAATTGCAGTATATCCCGCAATACCGGTCGTCTTGTGATAAGCCTTTGAGATTCCTCCGTCAATGATGAGGAGCTTGCCGTTTGCCTTGATCGGAGTTTCACCATTCTTGATCTTGACAGGAACATGTCCGTTCAGGATCCTGCCGTGATCCGGATCAAGTCCGAATGCTTTGAGGATCTTGACAGCAGTTTCTTCTTTCTCTATCAGTCTGTAATACGGAACTGTGTGCTCCTTGTGAGTGGACTTATCAGCTATGAAATACCTCTCGAAAGTCGTCATTTTGTCTTTTCCGAAGAGAGGCGAGTCCTCTGCTAGCCACAGATACCACATGATCGAAGCGGCATCCGCCTGTGAAACTCCTTCAGGCTGTTTACCATGAGCTGCTCTGATCATCGAGTCAAGCTTGCGGATATAATCAGCTCCTTTGTATTTCTTTCCGTCGATCTCTACCGTCTTGAAGTTGCCTCTTTCATTGAAGATCATGCAACCGTGATAGAACAGGTTCCCGTTCATGACTTTGTAGAGTGATCCGTGAGAATACATATAGTTCATATGTCTCTGGAGCTTCTCGGAGTTTATGATGGAAGACTCAAGAGCGACCATTACTTCCTCTTCCTCTTCGGTCAGCTCGTAAGGGTTCTCAGGATCCACGGTAGGCAGGTTCATATCTCTCATCGGATATTCAACGCCTTCAACTTTGACGGTTCCCTTCTCGAAATCGATAGTCTCGAGCAGATTTCTCTTCTCAAGATGGAATTCAGGATGCTTGATGATCTCCTGTCCTTCGATTTTGAACTGGATGATCGAGATCATCTTATGCATCTTGGCAGCCAGTTCAGGCGGAATCGGGTCATACTTGTTCGTTTCAAGTACATTTGGCTTGAAGAATTCACAAGGATCGTCACCGTAGATTTTCTCAGCAAGTGAAGCAAGCGGTCTCAGATTGAACCCATAGCCTACTTCGAGCATGTCAAAGTTATTATATCTGACATTGATACGGATCATCGTGGCGATGCATGCTCTGTTGCCGCAGGCAGCGCCCATCCAGAGTACGTCGTGGTTTCCCCACTGGATGTCTACTCCTCTGTTTGCCATCAGATAGTCAAGGATGAAGTGAGACTTCGGTCCTCTGTCAAAGATATCTCCTATGATATGGAGTCTATCGACTGTAAGATTGCTGATCGTCTCCGCCATCTCACAGATGATCTCTTTGGCTGCATCGTACTCGATAATGGTATCGATGATCTCATCATAGTATTTGTGTCTGTCGAGAACATCATCGGCAAAAAGAAGCTCATCCATGATATACGAAGAAGCCTTAGGAAGACGTTTCTTTACCTTGGATCTTGTATATTTGTTGGAAACTACGCGGCAGATAGCGACAAGTCTCCTGATGGAAACCTTACACCACGCATCAAAATCGTGCTCGCTCTTTTTTCTCCTTGCCATTTCTGCTTCAGGATTGTAAATAAGTGATGCGAGCTCGTCACATTCCGACTCAGTAAGAAGATTTCCGAATGTCTCATCGATCCTCATGCGGATCATTCCCGAACCGCTTCTGACGAAATACTGGAAAGCATCGTACTCGCCGTGAATATCACTCAGGAAAAACTCTGTAGCCTTTGGCAGTGCCAGGATAGCTCTCAGGTTTATGATCTCAGTTCTTACGGCTCTTCTGTTAGGATACTTTTCTGCCAGAAGCCTCAAATATTCGATATCAGGCATGCCGTCCTCCTTCTACATCAATCATTATCGATTTTCATGATGTCTGCGCCGAGGCCTTTGAATTTTCCGACAAAATTCTCATAACCTCTCTCGATATGATAAATCTCGCTTATCTCTGTCGTACCGGTTGCGACCAGACCTGCAAGTACCATCGCAGCACCTGCTCTCAGATCTGTTGCTCTGACCTTTGCGCCGTGCAGCTGTTTATTGCCCGGAACGATCGCTTTTCTGTTCTCTGTAGAAATATCTGCGCCCATTCGATTCAGCTCAACAACGTGCATGAATCTGTTCTCAAATACGGTCTCTATGACTGCGCTCTGTCCTTTGACAGTAGTAAGAAAGGCCATAAATGGTGACTGGATGTCTGTCGGGAATCCGGGATACGGAAGCGTCTTGATATCTGTCGCTATCAGTTCTCTGTCACGAGCGTCTATATAGATCCCTTCGTCTGTAAGTTCAACACCTACATTACATTCTTTGAGCTTTGCGATTATTGGCCTTACATGTCCCGGGAGAGCATTTTTGATCAGAATATCTCCTCTTGTGATAGCCGCTGCAAGCATGAATGTGCCTGTCTCGATACGGTCAGGAATTACAGCATGGATACAGCCTGAAAGGCATTCCACTCCTTCTATCCTGATCATATCCGTACCGGCGTATTTGATCCTGGCTCCCATTTTGTTGAGCAGGTTGGCAAGATCGATGATCTCAGGTTCCTTAGCGGCATTCTCAATGATCGTTGTGCCTTTGGCCAGTGTAGCTGCCATGAGAATATTCTCTGTAGCTCCGACACTAGGGAAGTCAAGATAGATCGCATCTCCTTTAAGTCCTTCCGGCGGAGCGGTCACAGTGACTATATCATTCACTGAATCTTCAACTACCTTCGCGCCAAGTGCCCTGAAGCCCTTGAGATGAAGATCTATTGGTCTCTTGCCGATCGTACATCCGCCCGGCATTGGCATAATGACTTTGCCTGCTCTTGCGAGCATCGGGCCCATAGTAAAGATAGACGCCCTCATTTCCTGAACGAGCTCAGCATCTCCTTCACATGAAGTGATCTCACCAACCGTAACACGAAGCTCGCCCTTGACACTGTCATCAATAACGGCTCCGTAATTGGTGAGCATTTTTTTCATAACTGTAACATCTGCCAGATCAGGAACGCCTTCTATGACGCACGTCTTGTCTGTCATTAAAGTTGCTGCAAGCAACGGAAGAACCGCATTCTTCGCGCCGCTTATTTCGACCTCTCCATGAAGAGGTCCACTGCTATTGACGAGAATTTTCGCCATTTATGATCTCCTTGATTTTTCTTTTCTGGCTGCTTTACGAGCCATCTTAGCTTCTTTCTTTGCAGTCTTTTTTGCAAGTTTCTTATCAACCTTAGCGGCCTTCTTTGAGATTTTCTTGGCTTTGTTTACTGCTTTCGCCTCTTTCTTGGCCTGCTTGTTGATTTTCTTCACCAGTTTTCTGGATTTCTTGAGTTCTTTACGAGTTTTCTTGCGAGCTCTGCCGTCAGCCATCGCAGCAAAAAGTCCGCCTCTTCTTGCAAGACCTCTTCCGATCATGCCAACGAGATTGAATGCTGTAAGTCCGCCCGCAGTAGCACCGAGCGCCTTGATAGTAGGTGCTGTATCAGTAACTACAGCAGTTGCTGCACTGATGATTTTGTCTCCTGCCTCATTTACCTTGGCCTTAGAGCTGTCCACGAGTTCCTGTCCGTCTCCGACAAGGACCTTGGTCTTCTTCATAAGCTCTATCGCATGAACTGCCATGATCGCCATAACCACAACGAATCCTATCAGAACGAGGATAAGGCAGATCACCAGAATTTGATTAACTGTCAAAGTCATATCTCTATCTCCTTATCCTGTTATTATTTGAGTATTTTCTCAAGGATGCCCTGCGCCATTTTAACTCCTGTCGCAGCTGCGCCCTTTGCCTTAGCTGTATTCTCTTTGACCATTGCAGATACGTTGTCTACTTTCTCCTTGGCGCTTCCTGCTGCAGACATGCTTCCGTCAAGTATTGCGTTTGCTTTCTTGATAGTATCAGTAGCATTTGAGATCATTACGATCAGGAACACTACCAGAACGATCAGAGCAATCAGAAGAACGCCTATAAGCACTCCCTTTACACTTACTGTAATCATAAACTCTTTCTCCTTTTGATTTCCTCTCAGGTTTGTATCAAAACCATTTCAGGGCATTATCTGTTAACTATCATTATATAAAGAAGCGGCGCCTTGTTCAAGAAGACAAGTGGCACCGCTTAATTATTTATAAGTTTACCTCTTGGGTTTTTGTTTTTTGTTTCGCTCGTAGATCTTGAGTATTTGTTCTGTGTATTTGCCGTCTGTGGTGTAAACTGCAAGTTCCGGAAGTATCTTCAGTTCGGGTTTTGCGTCCTTGATCCCATGTATCAGGACTATGTTGGCAGGCTTTCCGGGCGATGGGATAACCATCTGAAGAGCTTTCGGCTCCACCCCTTCTGATCTCATGGCAGTGAGGATATCTACAAGCCTGTCTGGGCGGTGGACAAGATATAAGCTCCCGTCCCTCATCAGCATAGAGGACGCAACTCTCACAAAATCTCTTATGTCTGCGGTCGTCTCATGCCTTGCAACGTAGCGGTCATCTGATTCGAGTCTTACCGAGCCTCCTGTCGATACTCCGGCAGTCCTTCTGAAGAAAGGAGGATTCGAAACGACTGCGTCAAAGTCATGTTTGCCATCTATGTCGAGGATATCGCTGTTGTTAAAAGACACCCTGTCCTCGAGACCGTTAAGTTTGCATGCTTCGCAGGATCTGTCAAAAGCATCTTTTCGCTTCTCGATGCCTACGACTTTGCATGTAGGTACTTTATGAGCAATGATAAACGCTATCGCGCCCCCTCCGGATCCGAGGTCAGCGACCTTCGAGTCGCGCCTCAACGGCTTTGCCCCTGTCTCCCCTGCTGCGAAAGCGGCAATAAGAACCGAGTCGACGCCGTATCCGAAATCCGGTCTCTGAATGACTTTGATGTTCCCGAATCCGGTCTCATCGACTCTTACGATATTCTGTTTTTTGTCTTTTGCCTTGTCTCTGAGCATCAAACTGAATGTCCCCTATCAGAATTCTCTCATCAGCTCTTCAAGCTCACGGAGTTCTGCATCATCTACGATATCTTCAACATCATCATCGCGGCCGGCCTTCTTATCCTTGCCCTTCCTGCGCTTGATTTCTTCCTTGCTGTAGGACTTGATCTCCTGAGCGAAAATTTCTTCGCCCGTCTCAGGGTCGATCTCTATTCCCCGTGTGTTGATCCTGCCGTTGAAATAATCGACATTAACGACTTTCGCAAGGCCATCAGGTGTATCGACTCTCTCATTGTCCTTAGGCATTCCCTTGCGGAGTTCTTTATATGTCTTATCTTCAAAATTCAGGCAGCACATAAGTCTTCCGCATGTTCCCGATATCTTGGTAGGGTTCAGCGAAAGGTTCTGTTGCTTTGCCATTTTGATCGATACCGGCTGGAAGTCATGGAGCCACTTGCTGCAGCAAAGCGGTCTTCCGCAGATCCCGATCCCGCCGAGCATTTTTGCTTCATCTCTTACACCGATCTGCCTGAGCTCGATCCTGTTATGGAAATGACCGGCGAGGTCTTTTGCCAGCTCTCTGAAGTCGACTCTGCCGTCAGCTGAGAAATAGAAAACTATCTTGGAGCCATCGATCATGAATTCCACATCGATCAGCTTCATTTCAAGCCCATGCTTGGCGATCTTCTCAGCGCATACTTTCATTGCGCCGTCCCTTTTCCCCAGATTCTCTTTGTATTTCCTGAGATCTTCGTCAGTAGCCTTGCGCTCTACAGGCTTGAGAGGCGCTACAAGCTCTTCTTCGTCGATCTCTTTGTTGGCTATCAGGATATGTGCAAGTTCAAGCCCCCTTGCAGTCTCAACGATAACCATATCTCCGAGTTCAAATGTTTTGCCGGCAGGATCGAAATAATATGTTTTACCGGATTTCATGAATCCGACACCAACGATTTCTACCATGTATAATGATCCTCCTGTTATTATGTGTCAGCTCAATTCTGTCTGATTTCCAGATAGAGCCTTTTCAATGCTTTGTTGTATGATAATTCTCTTCGTATATCCATTCTTGCTACAGATGCTGCCTCTATGTGCCCTGCAGCCTTCTGAAGCATCTCCGGTGATCCGGAATTGGCAGGGTCCATGAGCTTCTGTCTGAGCTCATCTTCCAGCAGATCGAGGAGCAGATAAGCTTCCTCGCGGCTCTTGATGTGCTTGTCGACCGCCGCTCTGAACTCATGGAATCTGCATTTGCGGTCCTCAAACATCGAGGCGATCTCTGTAAAAGTTTTGATCCTTGCTTCAGAAACACCCGGATCTTCAGGCGCCAGATCATTGACATCTTCCGAATAATCAGCCAGTCTGATCTCACTGCATCTTGATCTTACGGTGCTGAGGAGATTGTCCCTGTTAGCGGCCGCAAGAAGCAGGATAGTATTTCTGCCCGGTTCTTCCAGTGTCTTGAGGAGTTTATTCTGGATAACCTCACTCATGGTATCAGCATCATCTATGATACCTATCAGATACCTTCCGTATGCGCCCATACCGAGACGTTCTATGAATTCCGAAGCATCGCTTACTTTGTAAGTCGCTCTGGCATTCTTGCTCTGCCCGGTACTCTTACTCATACGAACCACATCAAGGCTTGTACCGGCTGCTACCTGTCTGCATGAAGGGCACTGCCCGCATGGACGGCTATCCGGTTCAGGGGAAGTGCACTCCAGACCCATAGCCAGTGATGTAACAAATGCGCTCCGGCCTTCACCGGCTCTTCCTTCAACTATAAATGCATGAGCCGCCCTTGTTCCGTCTGTGATATTCGTGATCAGTCTGTTCAGTTCGCGCATTTAGTCTATCCTTGCCAGAAGATCATCAAGATGACCGTAGATCTTATCACGGATCTCATCTACTGTCTCAGATGCATCTATTCTCTTCACTCTTTCAGGTTCACTCTCGGCAATCTTCTTATATCCTTCATAGACTCTGTAGTGGAAGTCCAGCTTTTCAAGCTCGAGCCTGTCAAGGTCACCTGCTCTGGATGCCCTTGCCCTTCCGGCTGCCGGATCGATATCCATCCAGAATGTAATATCCGGAGAAAGTCCGCCTGTAGCATGTTTGTTGACCTCAGCGACCATATCTCCAAGACCTCTTCCGTATGCCTGATAAGCAATAGAAGAATCAACGAACCTGTCACATATAACGATCTCGCCTCTTTCAAGTGCAGGGATTATCTTCTCTCTGACATGCTGTGCACGCGAAGAAGCGTATATCATCATCTCAGTGACAGGCGACATTTCCGTATTGTTCTTGTCAAGAAGAATTGCACGGAGCTTCTCTCCGATCTGTGTGCCGCCCGGCTCTCTGGTATGCACGACAACAAGGCCCTTCTCCTCGAAGAACCTTGTGATGTTATCTATCTGCGTGGATTTACCTGCTCCGTCTCCGCCCTCAAGTGTTATGAAAAGGCCTCTTTTCATCGGCGTCCCCTTTCCGCTCCTGCATTTTCACGTTCAGCTCTCTTCCTGTCACGTGTATTGAGTCTTCGTATATAACCAGTGATCTGCAGAAACAAGGCGGATCCGAAAATGAATACCGGTAATGCCACCAATATTATCAATAGGATCTTAAAAATAATCATACATAGTTATTATAGCACAAGAGGTTCGTCTCAGATACCCTTAAACCGCTACCAGATTGAGTACTCCTGTTTCTCTGAGCACATCCGTCACAGCAGATACCGGTGTGATCTCGATTTTATTCCTGACTTCTTCTGCCACATCTTTGAGATCAAACATGTTCTCTTCAGGAATGAACACTCTTGTGATACCTGCACGCTCCGCAGCCATCAGCTTTTCAGGCAGTCCTCCGATCGGAGTTACTGCTCCGCGCAATGCGACTTCTCCGGTCATCGCGATATGAGTATCAACGATTTTGCCGGTAACAAGCGATGCTATAGCACTCGTAAGAGCGATACCTGCTGACGGGCCGTCTTTCGGGACTGCGCCTGCAGGGACATGTATGTGAAGGTCATTATCTCTGAATTTCGCTTCGGATTCAGGGAAAAGCGTCTTCACGAGGCTCACTGCGATCCGCGCGGATTCTTTCATAACATCGCCGAGCTGCCCGGTAATGATGAGCTCGCCCTTCCCTCTTGTGAACATCGTCTCTATATAGAGAATCTCTCCGCCGACAGGTGTCCATGCGAGGCCAGTGACTACGCCCGCCTTAGGTGCAGGCAGGATCTTGTTGTGCTGGATCGGTCTTGCCTCAAGTTCTTCTCTGACAGCTTCCGCAGTAACAACGAAATTTTCGTCCGGATGTGAAGATACTTTAACAGCGAATATCCTGCAAAGAGTATCGATAATCTTGCGAAGTCCTCTTACTCCTGCTTCCATAGTGTAATCCGAGATGATAGTCTCAAGCGCTTCATCTTCGACTATCATCCGGTCGCTCTCGATTCCCATGCTCTCCATTGACTTCGGGACAAGATGTCTCTTGGCTATGTGAAGTTTCTCAATTGGTGTATATCCGCTGAACTGTATCACTTCCATACGATTCAGCAGTGGTTCAGGTATTGTATCAGTCGTATTGGCCGTGCAGATGAAAAGTACATCTGAAAGGTCATACGGAACATTCATGTAATGGTCGGTAAAAGTATTGTTCTGCTCAGGGTCGAGCACTTCGAGAAGTGCACTGGCAGGGCTTCCGTGATATGATGCCGAAAGCTTGTCTACCTCATCGAGTACCATTACCGGATTCGACACTCCGCTCTTGCTGATGCCGTCCATGATACGTCCCGGCATAGCTCCTATGTAAGTCCTCCTGTGACCGCGGATGTCCGATTCATCATGGACGCCGCCGAGGCTTACTCTCACATATTCTCTGCCGAGCGCTCTCGCTATCGACTTTCCGATACTTGTTTTGCCTGTGCCCGGTGCTCCGACAAAAAGAAGGATCGATCCCGACTGCTGTTTCTTGAGATTCATCACTGCGATCTGCTGGATGATTCTGTCTTTGACCTTTGAAAGTCCGTAGTGGTCCTCATCGAGGATCTTGCGCGCCTCTTCAAGGTCGATATGATGAGATTCTTCTTTCTTCCATGACAAGCCGGTCACAAAATCCAGATAGTCATACAAAAGTCCGGCCTCTGCGCTCTGATTTCCTTCTTGTTTCAGACGGTTCAGAACTTTCTCAGCTTCCTTGCGGGCTGTCTCATTCATGCCCGATTCAGCAATCTTCTGCTCGAATCTGCGTACATCTGTGACATTCTCCGGATGCATCTCATCAAGTTCCCTCTGGAGATGCTCCATCTGTCTCTTGATTGCCTGCTCACGGTACATCTTCTGATGCTCCTTCTGCTGAGAAGTCACAGCCTCGTTGGTGATCCTTCCGACTTCGAGGAAATCATACAGGATCTCCTCGATCATTTCAGCTCTCCTGAGATTGCTGTCTTCCGCGAGGATCTCATATCTTTTCTCATTTTCTACCTCAAGCCAAGGTGACATCGCGCATCCGGCCATACCGATCGAATCGATCTGTGTCAGCCAGTATTCGATCGAGTCTCCCCACTCGAAACCTGCGGCAAAATCTCGCATCTCCTGCTTGAGATTTTTGAGTTTTTCCGTTTCAACTGCCGGCTTAAGATCGTCAAGGTCATTTCTCCTGGACATTGAGAGTCCGATCGTGTGATCGAAATGGATCTCTATATTCTCAATATCGACACGGTATTCTGTCCGGATAACTACATATCCCTGGTTGTTGATCTCCGAGATCGTCCCGGATATTCCGATAGGATAGAAGCTCTCCGAAGTCATATCCTTGAAATTCTGGTTTTCTTTCGCGACGATGAGCACGACCCTTTCGCCGGCCACAATGCCTTTATCACCTGCGCTCCGCCTGATCTGGTCCATGCCGAAATATGCTGAGGCATACGGCGCAAGTATCATATTATATACAGGAATAACTATCATCTTACAGGTCCTCCCCTTTAACAAAAGGCGCATCGTAAACGGATATTCCGATCCGTCATGCGATGCGCCATACTTTCTTTATGCGGCTATACCGGTCCGGCGTGTCCGCCCATGCACATTAGAACTTGAGCTTGTCGAATTTTGCTTTCTTCGGATATACATCCTGCCCGAGTTTGGCAGCCATTTCCTCGATAGCCTTCTTTTCTTTCCTCGAGAGTTTGGTCGGAACTTCGACAATTACCTTGACATAAAGGTCACCCTTCTTGCCCGTTCTTACATTAGGAACACCTTTGCCCTTCAGACGGAAAGATGATCCCGTCTGAGTACCCGGCATGATCGTATAGCTGTAAGCCTCCCCGAATCCCGGTACCTGAACTTTGGCACCGAGTGCTGCCTGATCAAATGTGATAGGCATATCGAGGTAGAGATCATCGCCTCTTCTCTTGAATGTGCTGTGCGGTCTGACATTAACTACTATGTAAAGATCTCCGTCCGGTCCTCCGTTGACTCCCGGCTCACCCTGTCCTCTGAGAGTGATGATGCTGTCATTGTCTACACCTGCCGGTATATCGACCTTGATCTTGACTGTTTTGCGTACTCTTCCGGTACCGCTGCAGTCCGGGCACGGCGACTCGACGACTTGTCCGGTGCCGCCGCACTTAGGACATGTAGTAATGTTCTGGAATCTTCCGAAAGGAGTATTGCTTACCTGTGAAATCTGTCCGCTGCCGCCGCACTGGTCGCATGTCTTCTTGCTGGTGCCGGCCTTTGCTCCGCTGCCGCCGCACGTCTTACACTTGACTTCTTTCATAATATCGAGCTGTTTGCTGCAGCCGAAGAGAGCATCTGTGAAATCTATCGTTACGGTTTTCTGCAGATCTCTTCCCTTCTGTGCTCCGTTTCGTCTGGACTGACGTCTGCCGCCGCCGCCAAAGCTTCCGAACATATCGAATATGTCGTCGAAGCTCATGCCGCCTGCTCCGCCAAATCCGCCAAATCCGCCGAAATCTCCGAAGCCGCCGCCCTGTCCCGCGCCGTAGTTAGGGTCTACGCCCGCGAAACCGAATCTGTCGTATTTGCTCTTCTTATCAGGATCTGAGAGAACCCCATAAGCTTCATTCACTTCTTTGAACTTCTCTTCTGCGGTCTTATCTCCCGGGTTCTTGTCCGGATGATATTTGAGCGCAAGCTTACGGAAAGCTTTCTTTATCTCATCATCCGATGCGTTCTTCTGAACTCCGAGGACCTCATAATAATCCCTTTTATCTGCCATTTCAGGTAATTCCCTTCCGAATTAGTTGTATTTTATAGTTTTAGTATTAGTCTTCATCTACTACTTCGTAGTCAGCGTCTACAGTGCCGTCATGTCCGCCATTGTTTCCGCCCATGTTGCCCATGTCACCCATATTGCCCATGTTGCCCATGTTGTTAGGATCAAATCCTGCAGCTCCGCCATTCTGTGCCTGCGCTTCCTGATAGATCCTGGACGAGATTGGATAGAAGACATTTGTCAGTGCTTCCATACCTGCCTTCATGCCCTCGACATCGTTAGCATCGATGTACTTCTGCAGTTCGCTCTTAGCGTTCTCTACGGAAGCCTTCTCCTGGTCTGTGAGCTTGCCGTCAAGATCCTTGAGGTTGTTCTCGATCTGGAAGATGAGTGATTCAGCCTGGTTCTTGGTCTCAACTGCTTCTCTCTGCTTCTTATCTTCTTCAGCATACATCTCAGCTTCTCTTACCTTAGCCTGTATCTCTTCATCAGAGAGCTTGGTCGAAGAAGTGATCGTGATGCTCTGCTCTTTTCCTGTTCCGAGGTCCTTAGCGCTTACGTTTACGATACCGTTGGAGTCGATATCAAACTTGACCTCGATCTGTGGGATTCCACGAGGAGCAGGTGCGATTCCTGTAAGCTGGAATCTTCCGAGTGTTGTATTGCCTGCTGCCATCTGTCTCTCACCCTGCATTACATGGATCTCAACGGAAGGCTGATTATCCATAGCTGTTGAGAAGATCTGGCTCTTAGTTGTAGGGATCGTTGTATTTCTCTCGATAAGTCTTGTAGCTACTCCGCCGAGTGTCTCGATAGAAAGTGAAAGCGGTGTTACGTCTAGAAGTACGATATCGTTAACGCTTGAGTCCTCTGAAAGGATTCCTGCCTGGATAGCTGCTCCGATAGCAACGCACTCATCAGGGTTAACGCTCTTGTCGAGTTCCTTACCTGTTACTCTCTTTACTGCTTCCTGTACAGCAGGGATTCTTGTGGATCCGCCGACCATGATAACTCTGTCGATCTGTGCTGTTGTGATCTTAGCATCAGCGATAGCCTTCTGCATCGGCTCGATAGTACGATCAACAAGGCTCTTGGTCAGAGCATCAAATCTTGCTCTTGTGATATCCATCTCAAGGTGAAGAGTGTTTCCGTCCTTGATTGCGATGAACGGCAGGCTGACCTTTGCAGTCTGTGCGGATGAAAGCTCTTTCTTAGCCTTCTCTGCAGCTTCTTTAAGTCTCTGAAGAGCCATCTTGTCCTGTCTGAGGTCGATTCCGTTCTGCTGCATGAAAGTATCTGCGAGATAGTTCATGAGAACGTGGTCGAAGTCATCGCCGCCGAGGTGTGTATCACCGTTTGTAGCCTTTACTTCAAACACTCCTCCGCCGAGCTCGAGGATGGATACATCGAATGTACCGCCACCGAGGTCGTATACGAGGATAGTCTGGCTTTCGTCTTTCTTCTCAAGTCCATAAGCAAGGGATGCTGCTGTAGGCTCGTTGATGATTCTCTTGACTTCAAGACCTGCAATAGTTCCTGCGTCCTTTGTTGCCTGCTTCTGAGCATCTGAGAAGTAAGCCGGTACTGTGATTACAGCCTCTGTGATCTTCTCTCCGAGAGCTGCTTCTGCGTCTGCTTTCAGTTTCTGAAGGATCATTGCGGAAATGTCCTGTGGTGTATAGTCCTTTCCGCGAATGTTTACTTTGTAGTTCTCACCCATATGTCTCTTGATGGATGCTACAGTGCTGTCCGGCTCTGTGATAGCCATTCTCTTAGCAGTCTCACCTACGAGTCTCTCGCCGGTCTTGGTGAAAGATACTACCGAAGGTGTAGTTCTTGAGCCTTCACTGTTAGTGATAACTCTTGCTTCGCCTGCTTCAAAATATGCTACACAGCTGTTGGTTGTTCCGAGGTCGATTCCGATTACTTTGCTCATTTGTATTTCCTCCCTATCAGGTGATTATTAACTATTTCTTTACTACTGCTACCATTGATGGTCTTACAACTCTTCCATTGAGTGTATAACCCTTCTGCAGAACTCTACTTATCATTCCATCTTCGAGTTCTTCGACATTTTCTGTCATTACCGCGTTATGCTTTGTCGGGTCGAACATCTCACCTTCGGCAGAGATCTCTTTGACTCCCGCATGTTCTATAACGGTCATGATCTGTCCGAATATGAGCTCCATTCCCTTGGCATAACCTTCAAAGTCTTCTGTATTGGTTGCAAGTGCTCTTTCAAAATTATCTATAACAGGCAGAAGCTCGCTGATGACTTTCTCATTTGCGTATGAACGGATGTCTGCCTTTTCCTTTTCCGTTCTGGCTCTGAAATTCTGGAAGTCAGCCAGCAGTCTGAGATATCTTTCGGACTCCTGTCTCTCAGCTTCTTTCTTTTCAGCTTCTTTCTTCTCAGCTTCCTGCTTAGCGGCATCATCCTTCTCAGATTCTTTTGTCTCTTCGTCCTTCTCAGCCCCTGTTTCAGCACCGGTTTCCGGTTTCGCTTCAGCAGATTCTTCGTTCATATCCTGCTTCTGCTCTTCTGTCTCCGCGCTGCCATCCTCAATTGGGATCTCTGTGCGTTTGTCTTCTGCCATTAGTTAGATTCCTTTCAATAATGTATTATTAAATTCCGAATAAGAATTATTCTTCGTCTCCTTCACTCTCATCCTCATCCCCGCCATGTGGTCCGTCTGAGGTGCCTTCACAGAGCTGTACACAGGCTCCGCTTCCATTGGTGATCCTGAAGCATTCGCTCAGGTTGCTGGTGAGGTATTCGATGATCGCTGTGACTTCGTCATATCTCATTCTGGTCGGACCGATGACTCCGATCTTGCCTACCAGTCTGCCATCGACATGATATGTCGCCGTGATCAGAGTGCAGTCCTTCATAGAGTCATTCTCGTCTCCGATCGTTACTACCACGCCGTCAGCTCTTTCAAGCATCTTGCGGGCAAACTCGTCTTTTCTTGTGAAAATCTCCAGAAAAGCCCTTGCTCTGTCGATGCTTGCGAACTCAGGCAGGTTGAATATGTTGGTCATGCCTTCCATATACAGATTGACGTTGAGCATCTCCTCAAGTGTTCTGATAAAGCTCGGCATTACCGTGCCCTGAAGCGAGCTCATCGCTTCTATATCTGATCCGGCCTCTCTTATGATCTCACTCTTGAGAACATCGTCGAGAGTCCTTCCCTTGTATGTGACTGTCATGTTCTTGCTCAGAAGATCAAGAGCCTCCTGTGTATAAGGAACAGTCAGTCTCAGAGTTGTATTCGTTACATTGCCGGTGTCACCGACGATCATCAGGATCAGTGTACGTTCATCTACCGGCAAAAGCCTGATGAAGCTGATCGTCTCTTCGTTCGTTGCAGGTGTCATCGCGAACGATGCCAGCTGAGTTATCTCTGACAAAAGCTGTGCTGCATGTCTGATCGTAGCATCGAATTCGTTCCTGCTCTCCGCCAGTCTGTCGCTGATCAGCTTCTTCTCTCTGGCGCTGAGATTCTTTTTCTTCATCAATGTATTGACATACAGTCTGTAAGCCTTATCCGAAGGTACTCTTCCTGCGGATGTATGCGGATGTGTCAGATACCCCATCTCTTCAAGGTCTGACATCTCATTACGAATGGTTGCAGGGCTGACGCCAAGGTTGTATTTCTTTGCTATTGATCTTGAACCGACAGGTTCAGCGTTCTCAACATAGTCATTGATTATCGCCTCAAGTATCTGTAATTGTCTTTCGGTAAGATCCATGGCGCGCCTCCTTCTTGCTTAGTTTGTTTTGTTAGCACTCACTCGACAGGAGTGCTAATTGCTATGCATAATATACTCCCTGCCGACCGGTATGTCAACAGGGAGTTTAAATATAATTGTGTATTTTAGGTGAAACTATTCTGAACGTCCCGAAGTGATGATTACCATGGTTCGCCCAGTATCTGTCCCATGAAATAAGGAAGCTGTTTCTTCCACCATGGCCAGTCATGGTTCACATCATATCCCCAGAAATCCGCCCAGTGAGGAACGTTTTTGCTTTCCAGGATGTTGTGGAGACGGCTGGAGTCATATCTCATCTGATCTTCCCATGCACCCTGGCCGCAGCAGAAGATTATCCTTCCGCTTCTGTAAAGATCCATCCAAGGATGATCTTCCGGCATATTAGGAAGGAAATGGATCGGAGAGTTAGCGTATACAATGTCATCCATGTATCCTTTAAAGAAAAAGCTTGCATCGAAGAGTCCGCTCAGTGAGATCATGCCATCGAAAATGTCAGGTCTTCTGAAATAGAAGTTTGCTGCGTGAAGGCCTCCCATGCTGCATCCGGTAGTCAAAGCTTTTTCACCCCAGTTGAGGTATTCAGGTACCAGCTCGTCCACTACGTAGTGGAACCATTTCTCCTGCATTTCCGCACGGTATCTTCCGTCACCGTGCTCGTCCGACCAGGATTCTTCATCTATACTGTCTACACAGACGATCATCAGCTTGCCTGCATCGATCCAAGGCATGACGGTATCTACCATGCCGAATCCGGCAAAATCCCATGTATGTCCGTTCTGAGGAGCGAACGCAAAGCAAACCTTGCCTCCATATCCGAAAACAGCATGTCCCATTTCACGTCCGAGTCTCTCGCTATATCTTGATTCGTATCTTCCTTCCATATAATTCACTCAATAATTCCTCTCAATAGTTTTGTTTTTTATTTATTATTCAGCACGTTCCTGAACGAAAGCGATGAATTCCTCTACCTGATCCATGTTATCTGCGAAAGCAGTGTACATCTGGTTGCCCATTGCTGCTGACAGAGCGTCCGGCATACGTTCACACATTGCCATACGGTCACCGTATTTTGCCAGCACTTCTTCGTGTGAATGAGCGTAACTGTGCGAGTCTTTGCGCGAAGCATATACGCAGAATTTATCTCCTCCGATATCCGGAAGCAGTCTCTTGTCGTGACAGACCATCTCCGCCCAGATCTCATATACGTCTGTGTTATGCGCAAAGTCCATCATGTCCGGAGTATAGCCGCCTGCAGGTCTCATGTTGACCTCGAGTCCGACAAAGTCTCCGATCTCCCCGAGGTTCTTTCTAGGCTGCGTGAGTCTGAAGAACTCGAAATGTACGAATCTGCTTCTTACTTTGAATCCCTTCAGGGCCTTACGTCCGAGATCGCGGAGCTGCTCAGGTACATAGTCAGTTGTGTAGTACGCAAGCTCAAGATCTTTGTTGACAAGATCAGCGATCGATGGCGGGAACCAGTTGGATGATTCGAACAGGACCTCACCCTTTGAATCGCAGATAGCGTCATATGAGTAAATGTTGCCATATACGAACTCTTCCATTACGTAAGGAACATCCGGTTTATTGTTATAGAACCACTCGAGATCCGCATCGTTTTCGAGCTTCCATGTGTCTGCAGCTCCAACACCTATATCCGGCTTGACGATCACAGGGAATCCGCCTATCTCATCGAGGAACACCTTAGCTGCTTCGATATCTGTAACTTTGTGGTTGCGGGCTGTAGGGATACCTGATTCTTTGTAGACAGGCTTCATTGCGGATTTGCTCTTCCACAGGGCAAGCTCGTCAGGCTGAACACCTGTCGTGATGTTGAAATCCTTTCTGAGATGAGCATCCTGTATCAGCCAGTGCTCATTGTTCGACTCAAGCCAGTCGATTTTGCCGTATTTGAAAGCGAAGAACGCGACCGCTCTGTAGACCTGATCGTAGTCCTCCATATTGTCGACTTTGTAATACTCTGTAAGAGCTTCTTTGAGCGGCTGCTCAAGATCATCATAAGGGCAGTCGCCTATTCCAAGGACATTTGCGCCGTTTCTCTTGAGGCGGTCACAGAAGTTCCAATATGTATGCGGGAAATTCGGTGAAATAAATATAAAGTTCATTTCTTCTCTTATCCTTCCTACTTATCTTATGCAGTATTAAATTTATACAAATATCAGTACTCATAATACAACAAAATAGTTGTGAAAATCCACAAATTCACAACTATTTTTTGTTTTTGTTGCCTTATTCACCTGGCCATTGCGGCTTCTTGTCTGCTCTGTCTCAAGTTGACTGTTATCAGTACTACGAGAGCTACAACGAAGATAATAGTTGAAAGTGCGAACAGGCTCGGTCTTATACCGACCTTGACCTGGCTGTAGATCAGAGTCGAGATCGTGTTGATGCCGGCGCCTCTTGTAAAATATGTGATGATAAAATCATCTACCGACATTGTGAAAGAGAGCAGAAAGCCTGACATGATGCCCGGTTTGAGTTCAGGGATCACGATTTTCCTGAATGCATATCTCTCAGATGCTCCGAGGTCAAGAGCTGCTTCGAACAAACTGTCAGTGTGCTTGTTCAGTCTCGGCTTGACCGATAGTATCACGTACGGGATACAGAATGTCGCATGGCTGAACAGTATTGTGCAGTATCCTCTTGGCGCTCCTATCATAAGGAAGAAGAGCATCAGCGCGATACCTGTAACAATATCCGCATTGAGCATCGGGATATTGTTAAAGGCCATCAGAACATTCTCTGTTTTCTGCTTCATCGCAGCCATTCCCAGAACTGCAAGTGTACCTACGATCGTAGCTATAAGCGCAGCAAGAATCGCGATCGAGAATGTATTAGCGATCGCGCCCATCATGATACGGCTGCTGAACAGTTCCTCATACCATTTAAGGCTGAAACCTTTCCATACCGACATCGACTTTGCTTTGTTGAAGGAAAGCACAATAAGAGTCAGTATCGGCAGATACAGGAACATCATTATTATTAATATGTAGATCCTACCGAAAACTTTTTTCATTCTTCCACCACGCTTTTCACTAAATCAGGTTCTGTCCGCCGGTCTTGTCGAACTTCTGCAGCAGAAGCATACTGAGTATGATGAATATCATCATTACAAGAGAAAGTCCGGAACCAAGATACCAGTTCGAATTCACCGTGAATTCCTGTTCAATGATATTGCCGATCAGGTTGATCTTGCCTCCGCCGAGCATGTTTGAAATAACGAATGTTGTAAGTGCCGGGATGAATACCATCGTGATTCCGCTCACGATTCCCGGTACTGTCAGCGGGATAATGACCTTGGTATATGTCTTCAGCTTGCTTGCGCCGAGGTCATAAGCAGCTTCTATCAGGTGGTTATCGATCTTGCTTACCGTATTATAAATAGGAAGTATCATAAACGGCAGGAAGTCATAGACCATGCCGAGTACGATCGCTCCGGGGGTGTTCATCATTTCCTGCCTCGGAAGGCCAACAAGCGCGAGCAGACTGTTGATAACACCTTGTCTCTCAAGCAGTACCTGCCATGCCATTGTCCTCAGGAGGAAGTTCATCCACATCGGCAGGATAATTACGAAAATAAGGAATCCCTGCTTGCCGTATTTGCTTTCTCTGAGGACCATAGCCATAGGGAACGCAACTATAAGGCATATCAAAGTACTTATCAATGCCAGGAGCAGTGATAATCCAAGTGCCTGCATATGGTCATGATTGAACATCGCAGTTATATTAGAAAATGTAAAACCGCCATCTCTGCTCGAGAATCCATAGTAAACGATCGAAGCGAGCGGTATAACAGTCCCTGCGATGATCCATATTATGAAGGGTACCGCAAATCTCTTTTTTGCTATCATCATTATTCCTTACTATTAATTCTCTACAGATCGAGTTCCATAGCCGATTCAGCATCGCTTTTTGGCTTGTGCATTATCTGTATATTCTCCGGGTCAACATGCATACCGATCTTCTCGCCCACATCGTGCTGATCGTAGTTCTGGAGCAGCCATTCGATTTTGCCGTCCTCACTCTCTACCAGCATTTCATAATGCACACCTATGAAGAGCTTGGAAATGATCGTGCCGTTAAAAAGACCTTCTCCATATGGAAGGATATCAATATCCTCAGGTCTTATGACTACGTCGACCGGTCTTCCCGGCGGGAAGCCCTGCTCTGAGCCGTCGATGCACGGATAATCTATACCATTGATCCTTACCAGCTTCTCATCGACCATCTGTCCGGAAAGAATATTACTGTCTCCGATAAAGTCTGCAACGAAAGCATTGACCGGTTCGTCATAGATCTGCTCAGGTGTACCTTCCTGCTGGATGTATCCCTCGTTCATAACTACGACCTTATCGGACATTGTAAGCGCCTCCTCCTGATCATGTGTGATATAGAGGAAGGTGATCCCGAGTTCTTTCTTGAGTCTTACGAGCTCGTACTGCATTTCCTGTCTGAGCTTGAGATCAAGAGCTCCGAGCGGTTCGTCAAGAAGAAGAACTCTAGGCTCGTTGACGATAGCTCTCGCCATAGCGATTCTCTGCTGCTGTCCGCCGGAAAGCTGATCTATGCGTCTGTTCTCGAAGCCGTCGAGGTTGACAAGCTTGAGCGCGTATTTGATCTTGTCCTTGATGTATGCTTCGGACTTGTTCCTTACTCTCATGCTGAATGCGATATTTTCGCCTACATTCATATGAGGGAAAAGCGCGTAGTTCTGGAATACAGTATTGATAGGTCTCTGGTTTGCCGGAAGATCTGTGATGTCTTTGCCATCGAAAAAGACCCTCCCCTCATCAGGACGTTCAAAACCGCCGATGATTCTGAGAGTGGTCGTCTTACCACAGCCGGACGGGCCGAGCAATGTTACAAATTCATTCTCCGCCACGCTAAGATTAATGCCATTAAGCACTACAGTATCGTCAAAAGCTTTGACGATCGATTCAAGTCTGATCAGTTCGCTCAATAACTTATCCTCCTGGTAATAGCCTGGTTTTTACGGACTGCCGGCGGCATATTCCGGCAGCCCGTGATATTAGTTTCTATTCTGCTTTGAGGCCGAGATCATCAAGCACTCCGAGAATGCTTTCCATCTGTGTGCCCTCGTTGAATTCGATTCTGCCGAGGTCGGCTTCCTGTGAAAGGACCGGATCGATCGGGAGTTTCTCAAGGAGCTTGATGCCGTTTACTGCGGCAACTGCCTCAGCCTGACTAGGTCCGAACATCTCGATCTTGCGTCCGCAGTCAGGGCAAGTGATATAGCTCATATTCTCTACCATTCCGAGTACAGGAATGTTCATGAGCTTAGCCATATTGACAGCCTTAGCCACGATCATGCTTACAAGATCCTGAGGGGATGTGACTACGATAATTCCGTCAATAGGAATCGACTGGAATACGGTCAGAGGAACGTCACCTGTTCCAGGAGGCATGTCGATGAAGAGAACATCGAGATCTCCCCAGCATACGTCTGTCCAGAACTGCTCAACAACACCTGCGATGACAGGTCCTCTCCATACAACAGGATCTGTTTCGTTCTCAGTCAGAAGGTTGATGGACATGAGGCTGATTTCGGTAGGTGTTACCTCAGGGAGGATACCGAATTCCGAACCCATAGCCTTAGTATGAACACCGAACATCTTTGGAATCGAAGGTCCTGTAATATCCGCGTCCATAATACCTGTTCTGTAACCATTTCTTGTTGCTGCAAGTGCTGAAAGTGCAGTTACCATTGACTTTCCGACTCCGCCCTTGCCGCTGACAACGCCTATGACTTTCTTGACTGAACTGTGCTCATTCAGTTTTGCTTTCTCGATCCCGCCACCTGCTCTTGAAGGGCAGTCAGCTCCACAGCTGCTGCAGTCATGAGTGCAATTCTCATCAGGTGCTCCGCCATTGTCAGCCTGATGCATCATAGGGTCGATCCTGTCTTTAATCATTTCATTCCTCCGTACAATTATTTATATATTTACTAAACAAATCAGTAATTTACATATACTACAGTATTGTATCACATTAAAAAATAATTCATATATGTAAAGTGCAAGTTATTGCCCAATATCTACAAGTGATGCGATTTCACCGAGCAGTCCTCCGAGCATTGCATTGCGCAGCGGATAGTTCGAAGCTGTATCCGTTTCCCATACGCCATCACCGTCTGAATCGGTGCAGGTCACTTCTACTTCCTGCGTGAACGTCTTATCCTCTACATCGCCGAGTCGCTCCATCATCATTTCATAGAATCCGGCCTGATCGAAGTCACCCTCGCCTTTTACTTCAAGATACTCATTCCAGGCTTTCAGATATTCTCTGCCAAAACAATATGTCCTGATCCTGACTGTTACGATGGTCGTGTTCTCATCAGTCTCGGTGCTGCCTGTGATCCTGAATTCATAAGCTCCCGCTTTGCTGAGAAAATCTGCAAAGTCCTCCCTGCCGTCTTCATCGAGCATTCCCATGATTTCTTCGGTAGTATCCTGATCAAACCCGATATTCCTCATGGATTCGAGGTCTTCACTGACCTGTGCTTCAGCACCGGACAGCGAGCATGCTGCAAGAGACAAAACCAGCAGCCATGTTATTAATAATAGTTGTATTGATCTGTATTTCTTCACTTTTTGATTGCGACTCTGCTCGTTCCGTTGAACACAGTGATCCCGGCTTTATCAAATGCAGGAAGTATCTCTGCGGCATATTTGCGGGAAGTGCCGAGTTTGTCCCTGAAATCCGCCAATGTGAACTCTCCGCCAAAAGACATCACAGTATCGAGAGCAATCTGCCATCCTCCGGCTGATATATAATACGAAGGATTGATCTTGATTATCTTACCTTCATCAGCCAGTTCGGAAAGGATCGCATTCACGATACCCTTATCTTTGTTCATTGCAAGGACTTCATCAGTCCTGATCATCTCGATTCCGGCATCATCATACATTGCAGCGATCTTGTCTCTGAGAGCGCGCTGCTCGGCAGTATATTCGATCTTGAATCCGCTGAGCGCGATAGACTTGCCCTTGTCAACGATCACCCCGGCATCGAGAAGATATCTTATCATAGATAACAACAACTTGTCATCATTGATAAACCACTGTGTACGAAGACGGGACAGAAGCTCCTGCCTCGGTATACCGTCTGCGAGAGGATTGGCTTCATGATACGTGTTTATGATGCTCTCAAGCGACTCTTTGAGTCTGTTGTATTTGTCACTGCTGATAAGCGTTCTGTCACTGAGAACGATAACGTCATCGATCTCGCTGACGATTTTCTCCATCTCCGTTTCAAGAAGTCCGAGTTCGCAGGCAAGCTCTTCCTGCTTCATGAAGCGGCGTTCGCCGGTCTTCATGATCACTATGTCCTTTATATTACCCTCATTCAGCACATCAAGTCTCTCGAGGATCTCAGGTCTGTTTCTTTTATGTTTCTCAGGGAGCGTATCCAGCACGATACCTCCTCCGATCGTAATGATCGGCGAATAGAATCTGACAATGAATCTGTCGCCTCTTCTAAGTGCCATAGGCTCTTCAAGTCTGAGCTGAGCATAGCATTCTTCTTCGGCAGCCAGAGCATCTCTGTCGAGGAGAACTACCTTGCAAAGTACTTCATCCGATCCCGCATAGAGATGTACACGGCTGTTATTGAGGATGATCCTGTCCGAAGAACTGAACATATTCAGTCTGACATCGATCATATTGGTCACACATACAGCACCTTTGACAGCAAGAACATCACCTCTGTCTATGTCATCCTTGCTGATACCACTGAGATTGATCGCCGTTCTCTGACCGGCGATTGCCGTGTCAGTCTCTTTGCCGTAAGTCTGGATCCCCCTGATCCTTGCTTTCTTGCCGTCAGATCCGCCTGCACCCTCTCCCATGTGCGGATAGACCATAACATCATCGCCGACTTTGACGGTCCCGTCAACAAGAGTACCTGTAACGACTGTTCCGAATCCGGACATTGTAAAGACTCTGTCTACAGGAAGGCGGAACAGTTCTTTCTCTTCGCGGCGCTTATTCTCACGGTCACATTTCCTGATGATCTCTTCCTTGAGAAGTTCTATATTCTCTCCTGTAGCAGCGCTGACAGGAATGACCGGTTTGCCCTCAAGGAATGAACCTTTGAAATAATCCGTCACCTCTTCGAGCAACATCTCAAGCCACTCTTCGTCTACCATATCTGTCTTAGTGACAGCTATGATCCCGTCATCGATGCCAAGCGCCTTGAGGATCTCAAAGTGCTCTCTGGTTTGAGGCATGATGCCCTCATCAGCAGCCACGACAAATAGTACAAAATCGATTCCTCCGATTCCGGCGAGCATGTTCTTGATGAACTTCTCGTGTCCCGGAACATCGATGACTCCAATGTTATAACCGGCATCATTCGGGATGTGTGCAAATCCGAGTTCTATCGTGATACCGCGTTTCTTTTCTTCTTCAAGGCGGTCTGTGTCGATACCGGAAAGAGCTTTGATAAGTCTGGTCTTGCCGTGATCAACGTGACCGGCTGTACCGATAATTATGTTTTTCATCTGAGTGCCTCTGCAACTGTCTCAAGTTCGCTCTCTGCAATAGTCCTGACGCAGAGAAGCAATTTATCGTCACTGATCCTGGCTATTACCGGGACATCAGCCTTGCGGAGCCTTCTTTCTGTGTTATCTGCAGATTTCCTGCCGTCACGCACAGAAACCGCCCAGCCAGGAAGTCTGACCATCGGAGCAGAACCACCTCCGATCTGATCGAGAACCGGTACGAGCTCAAGGTCCAGCGTTGGATTGACCTTTTTGATCACAGCCGCAAGGCGACCGGCCCTTTCTTTCATTTCTTCTGAGCTGGATGAAATCATATCAAGAATAGGGATATCACGCAGTGCGATCTTAGGGTCTTTGTATTTGGCAAGAGTTGCCTCTAGTGCAGCAAAGGTCATCTTGTCGACTCTCATCGCTCTCGCAAGAGGATGCTTTTTCATTTTGCTGATGTATTTCTTCTTGCCTACTATGATACCTGCCTGCGGTCCGCCCAAAAGCTTGTCACCGCTGAACAGGATAACATCTATTCCTGTTGCAAGTGATGCCGGTACATTAGGTTCGCTTAATCCATACTCGCTCATATCGAGCATCAGGCCGTTCCCCATATCGAAAATGACAGGGAGATCGTATTTCTTGCCCAGAGCAACAAGTTCTTCAAGCTCCGCTTCTTCTGTAAAGCCTACGATGTCATAGTTGGATTTGTGCACCTTCATCAGTGCTCCGGTCTCAAATCTCTCGCCATGACGAGGGTCCAGGCGTCTCCAGTCTCCGGAAGCAAGCTTCTCTTTTGTCATGATCGCGTTCTCATAGTCGCTGATCTTGGTCTTGTTGCTGGTGCCGACTTCCTGAAGATAAGCACCTGACTGCATCATAATATCCGGAATACGGAAGGCTCCGCCGATCTCAACGAGTTCACCTCTGGAGACTATGATCTCTTTGCCTGCGCCCATCGAAGCCAGCACGATCATTGTCGCGGCAGCATTGTTGTTGACTACCATTGCATCCTCAGCTCCGGTAAGTTCAGCAATAAGATCACCAACAAGATCATGTCTTGATCCTCTCTTGCCTTTGGCTACGTTGTATTCCAGATCAGAATAACCGCGAGAAACTCTTGCAACATTTTCAACTGCATCCTCGCAAAGAGGAGCTCTTCCCAGGTTGGTATGAAGGATCGTTCCTGTAGCATTTATAACAGGATACAGATTCATTGCTTCATCTTCTGCAAGCCAACCAGCCGCAAGCTCTGCAATACGTCCTGCGGAAAGCACATCCACATCGAAGCCTGCAGCACCTTCCTCATCGAGTCCGAGAATCGTCTTCCTCAGATCTCCTATGACTCCGCGAACGGCTTCAGTAACAAGAAGAGTACTTGATTCTTCTGCTAATACAACAAGAGACCCCTCTTTGAGAACATCGTCAATCTTAGGGAGTCTTCTAAGTAATTCATTCTTATTCATTGTTCCCGACCTCCGGTAAAATGCCGTCCCGGGCATGCCCACGGAACGCAAGTTAATAAAAATTGGCGGGAGTATGTGGGAATCGAACCCACCCGGGAGGCTCCTAACCCCCTGCAAACGGTTTTGAAGACCGCGAGGCACACCAGCACCTATCTACCCCCAGGTCGCCGCGCGAATTATTTGAATCGCGCTTTCTAATAATATCAAAAAAAGCTATAAGTATCAATACATCTAGTGAGTTGAAACACCTCTCATTTCAAGTATTCAGGAGATTAGCTACACCGGCCCTGCATATATGTGATCGAGTTCATATATGCCAGAGCCGGTGCAGCCGAACAAAGTATTTATGAAGGTTTAACCCTAACTTATAAATCCTGCTTCAGTAAGAATTTCCTTAGCCTTATCGAGATTTGCGTCGGATACACGGATGATAGGTCCGGTGCATCCCATTCCGCTCTCAGCATAGATACCCTTCTTCCAAAGAGCCTGTACTCCATCTTCAAGATCCATGACCTCGATACCTGCGATCTGAGCAGTAACGATTTCTGATGGAGGTGCTGTAACCTCTTCTTCAGCAGCAGCTGCAGGCTTTGCGGCTGCCTTTCTTGCCTTGAGAATATCCTGAAGACCTGCCTTATTAGCTGCAGCAAATTCCTTTGCAGCTATTTCGAAGACTTTTCCGCGAACGAGCTGAGCTGCATAGCGGAGAGCTCCTGCAATTACCGGAGCACCGGAAGCTCTTGAGATGATCATAACGAGTCTGTCATAACCTTCTCCGATTCCAGGACCATATCCGTAGCCTGTTGCTTCGAAGCTGCCGCCTGTCTGATAAGCAGACATCATCTTGACGAGAACGTTTCCTGTCAGAGAATCTGTGACCATGATATCAGGAGTTCCCTGAAGAAGGTCATTTCCTCTCATAACACATCCGCCGTCAGCTCTTGATGATTCAGCAAATCTGATCGGATATCCGCCATCAGCAAGTTCCTTGAGAGCCTTTTCGGTCTGTCTTGCGCCATCTACGTTAAGGATTCCGATTGAAGGATCCTCAACACCACAAGCCTTAGCTGTTATGATGCCGTAAACCGCATTCTTGATCATTCCCTCGATTCTGTCGGCACTTGAGGTACCGGTAGTGTTGGCAATGAACATTTCCTTTCCTCTGGCAGGAGTAAGAACTCTTCCTACAGTGGAAACTCCGATTGGGAACGGATAATGCATTGTGACTGCAGCGTCAACTTCTCCGCTCTCGAGGAGCTCTTCCATCTTCTTATGACCGGCCTCATCATCATCAACCTTTACAGTTGTGACGCCTTCAGCCTCCAGAGTTCCGATATAATATACATCGATGCCTTCGCGGGCTGCCATAAGAGCTGCCTGCATCGAATTCTCCTCGCCGTGCTCACTTCCCATTCCGGTAAGCGCGATCTTAGGACGTTTGCCATAGCTGCCACTTTCAAGCCCGTTTGCCATTTCAAGGAAGGTCTCAGCGATCAGTTTCTGTATATTCTGAGCCATTTCGCCCTCCTTTACTCTGCCAGAAGTCCGGCTGCAAAATCCTTCAGTGCGTTAGCGATCAGGCTCTTTACTTCTTCTTCAGATACGCCTGAACCACCTTCGCCCTGTCCCTTGTTAGCTTCGATAACGAAGGATACACCATCGAACAGGTTTGTCATTCTTCCAAGGAAGAGGCTTCCTTTTCCGATAACCATTGCTCTTGAAATTGATCCGTCGAGCATCAGGTCTCTGCATGGTCCCATGAATGGAACGCCTGACGGAATGTGTCCCTGAGTTGGTGCCCAGCCCTTCATTCCATGGTCAACGATGAAGCTTGCGAGTTCCTTCTTCTCGATGTCACCTCTCTTAACGCCGAGAGCTGCGATCATCTTGTAGTTAGCTTCAGGAACATCTCCGGCGCCGGCAGGCTTGGTGATATCCGGGTTCTGCATCTCAGGTGCGAACTTATCAACATCAGTGATCTTAAGACCTGCTCTGTCAAGCGGATCAGTTACGAGCGAGCTGATGACCGCCTGTGGGGATGAGCCTGTACCAACCGTATGTCTTCCGACAATGTCGCTTCTGATGATCGGATCAGTGCCGTTGTTCTCACTGATCAGGACCGAAAAGCCTGCAAGACAGTCTTCAAGGATCGGGAGACCCTTGTCAACATGGCTCTTGCCGTTCATTCCGAGCTTGGCAGTACAACCACCAGCGGTCACCACTACGTTCTTAAATGTTCCTGACTTAACAAGTGCAGCTGCGTTAAGCAGTGCGTGTGCAGGACCTGCGCAGAATCCTCTTGTGTCGGATCCTGTAGCATTTACAAGACCGGCGATCTCAGCTGCAGCCTTAGCAAAGTTGCCGCCGCCTCTCTGGTTCATATCGCCGCATGCTTCCTCAGCACAGTCGATAACATAATCAACTTCAGCAGGGTCGATTCCTGTTACTCTGACGAGGTGAAGAAGTGAAAGTACACTTGTAGCTTTGCTGGAGATATTCTCAAGCATTACGTGAGCAGAAAGGTTAACGTCTACATCGTGAGCCTTCTTAACAACGCCTACAAGCTTATCATTAAAATAAAGTCCGCAACCGCCGTCTGCTACTACTTCAGCAAGGCTTTCTTCTGTGAACTTTGCATTCTTGTCAAGAACTGCGACCTGAGCTTCAGTAAACATGCCGTGCGCAGCGAGTTTTTCCTTTACAGATGCTGCAAATCCTGCTTCGAGCTCAACGAGGTCGAATGTATCGCAGATCTGCATGAGTCCGTAATACTCATCTTCAGGCATAATTTCTCCATAACGGCCGGTTCTCTCAGTAGTATCCATCGGCTGTTCATACCAAGGGAAAGGAATAGCCTTGAGTTCTTCGTTATTGATGTTGCCGATATATGCCTGATTAGGAGCATATTTAACAACATCTTCAAAGCTTCTCAGGTGCTTTGGCAGCTCCTTGAGATAATCTCCGTCCGGATTAACGATTCTCTCTGTTACCTGAGTAGCTCCGTCATGGATTACCATATCAGGTGTATGTGCCAGAGTATAGCTGGCACCTCTTATTACTGCATAATCACTCATAGTAATTCTCCTATGTATTATGTGGTCACAAAGACGCCTGCTCTGACTTATACGTATTTCTCAACCATTGCCTTAACAGCTTCAGGTGTAGCATCATCCTTAACGAGTTCTTCGACCTTCTCGCCATCCTTATAAACAGCAATTACAGGAAGACCCATTACCTTCTGTCCGATAGCAACTCTTCTTGCCTTTGTTGTGTTCAGTGCAGCAAATTTGAGTTTGTCGCCATACTGATCAGCAAGAGCGTGTACATGTGGCATAAGAGCAGCGCATGGAACGCATCCATCGCCGTAGAAATCTACTACTACGTAACCTTCAGCCTGAAGAACCTCTTCTTCAAAAGTTTTCTTATCAACTTCTAACATTATTATGTCCTCCTCATATCTTAAATAATGTAATGAATGTGATTAGTATTTATAAGCTGTTCCTGCCAGCTCTTCGATGTACTTACCTGCCTGTGTAGCTGCAATAGCTCCGTCAGCAGCAGCTGTAACTACCTGTCTCAGGCTCTTCTTGCGGATATCTCCTGCAGCGAATACGCCAGGGATATTAGTATGCATATCATCGTCAGTAAGGATGTAACCTCTCTCCATATCGATCTTGCCTTCGTAGATAGTTGAGAGCGGCTTGAATCCGATGAATACGAAAATTCCGAATGTGCCGTCTTCTTCATCAGCAAAGATCTCTCTGGTCTCGCCGGTCTTTGTATCCTTAACGATCATGCTTGTAACGATTCCGTCACCCTTGATTTCTTCGATTGTTGTATTCCACATGAATTCCATCTTCTCATTCGCAAAAGCCTTCTCCTGAATGGATCTTGCTGCTCTGAGCTGATCTCTTCTGTGGATAAGAGTAACCTTTCTTGCAAACTTTGTCAGATACATAGCTTCTTCAACTGCTGCATCTCCGCCGCCTACTACATATACTTCGAAGTCTTCGAAGAATGCAGCATCACATGTTGCACAGTATGATACACCCTTACCTGTAAATTCTTTTTCTCCAGGGCATCCGATAGTAGTATGAGTAGCTCCGCCTGTGATGATAACAGCCTTAGCCTGATACTCATCTCTGATTCCCTTGATTATCTTGATGTCACCTTCGAGTTCAACGTCAGTGACAGTGTCTTCAACTCTTTCGCATCCGAACTTATCGCACTGAGCAACCATACGAGCGATAAGCGATGGTCCGGTTTCACCTTCAATTGAGCCCGGATAGTTCTCCAGCTCATCAGTAATTACGATTTGTCCGCCGTATTTCTGCTGTTCAATAATCAGTGTGCTCATCTTAGCTCTTCCTGCGTACAGTCCTGCTGAAAGACCTGCAGGGCCGCCTCCGATGATCACGATGTCATAAGTTTTCATGTGGCTCACCTCCATGATATTTTGCTCTTGTAATACTTTTGCTGCAACAAACTGTTGCTGATCCGGGGAGCAGTGTCGTTCTTAATGTAAAGTATTTCCCCAAGAACGACACTGTTCCCATAGATATTTAATTAAGCTTCAGCGACCTGTTCGCGAATCGCATTCATCTCATCGCAAATGTCGTCTACATCCAGCACCATTTCCATCATGCTGATCTGTTCATCATATACAGCCTCATCGATCTCCTCTTTGATCTCAGGCTCGCATATATGGTAGCATGGGAGTTTCAACGAAACTCCTGCCAGACACCCTGCAAATGTAGGATCTCCGAGAGCTACTGTCTCTGCAGCGAGGCCTGCTGCCTCTCCTTCTGCAGCTCCTACGAGT
>JAFRDH010000006.1 GCA_017403955.1 Mogibacterium sp. | reverse complement strand
CGTTCTGGGCTTTGTCAAGTTTTTTCCCTAGGTTTTATGCATTTTTACCGTACTTAAATCATTATTCAATTTTCAAGGTACATTGCTATTGCCTTAAGTTGACGATAGCTTGACGACGGTGGGGACGGTTCTCTGTCTCCTTCCCCTTTGTTTGGGGAAAAACACAAAATTGCGGAGAAAATTGCGCAATCATTGTTGACAAATCACAAAGCTAATGCTATAGTTGGCGTAATTTAATACCAATAAACCTTTGAGGGAGAGTGAGTAGGTCACGATGCTTACATATGAGCGAGCTGTCGATGGTGAGAGGACAGCATGCGGAGGCGTGATTGAATGGACTCCTGAGGGCAACAGGAAAGGGATAAATATCCTGAGTATGGGAGACGGAGAGAAAACTTCGTTAACAAATGATGCATATGATGGTATGCAGTGAGTGGGCAGGGGCGACTCTGCCAAGCCGGGTGGCACCGCAGAAGTTTGTATTGCTATGCTTCTGTCCCAGCATGTATTTTGCCGGGACAGGAGCGTTTTTGTTTCTCCTGACTCAGGCACAGCAAGGTTACATATCGTATCAGAGACTAGAGAAAAGGAGAATCACAAAATGGAAAACTATCGCATCTATCTGACAGAACAGGAAATCCCTACACATTATTACAACCTCAGAGCAGACATGAAGAAAAAGCCTGCGCCGCTGCTCAACCCGGGCACGATGCAGCCTATGACGGCCGAAGAACTTGCGGGCGTATTCTGCGAAGAACTTGTAGCGCAGGAACTCGATAATGACACAAGATACATCGAGATCCCTGAGGAGATAAGAGATTATTACAAGATATACAGACCATCGCCTGTTATCCGTGCGTACAATCTCGAGAAACAGCTCGGAACACCTGCAGCTATCTATTTCAAATTTGAGGGTAATAATACTTCCGGTTCACACAAGCTCAATTCAGCAGCAGCTCAGGCATACTACGCCAAAAAGCAGGGTCTGAAAGGGGTTACGACTGAGACCGGAGCCGGTCAGTGGGGGACGGCTCTGTCGATGGCATGCTCGCATTTCGGCCTGAAGTGCAAAGTTTTCATGGTTAAAGGATCATATGATCAGAAACCGTTCCGTCGCGAGGTCATGCGCACATATGGCGCAGATGTAGTCGCTTCACCATCGGATACAACGAATATCGGAAGGGATCTTCTCGAACAGTTCCCGGGAACAACAGGAAGCCTTGGCTGTGCTATTTCAGAAGCTGTGGAAGTCGCTGTCGGAACAGAAGGATACAGATATGTTCTCGGAAGTGTGCTCAATCAGGTTTTGCTTCATCAGAGCGTAATAGGGCAGGAAGCATACACTGCACTCAAAAAGATTGGTGTTCAACCGGATGTCATCATAGGCTGTACCGGAGGCGGATCCAATCTTGGCGGACTCATCGCACCTTTTATGGGAGAAAAGCTGAGAGGCGAAAAGAATTACAGATTCATTGCAGCTGAGCCTGCATCATGTCCGAGCCTCACAAGAGGAAAATACATGTATGACTTCTGCGATACAGGAAATGTCTGCCCTCTTGCCAAAATGTATACTCTCGGGAACAAATTCATTCCATCGCCAATTCATGCCGGGGGCTTGAGATTCCACGGAATGAGCACCATAATATCCGAACTGTATGATCAGGGGATGATGGAAGCGGTCGCTTATGAACAGACAGAAGTATTCAGAGCAGCAGAGACTTTTGCAAGAGCGGAAGGAATACTCCCGGCGCCTGAAAGCAGTCACGCGATCAAGGCGGCAATAGATGTCGCACTGGAATGCAAAGAGAGCGGAGAGGCCAAAACGATACTCTTCGGTCTTTCCGGAACGGGATACTTTGATCTCGTTGCATATCAGCAGTTCAACGACGGCACGATGACAGACTACATTCCTACGGACGAAGATCTGGCGGAAGCAATAAAATGCGTACCGCCTCAACCGGCAGAATAAACTCGGGGAGGCAGGGGACGGTTCTCTGTCTCCTGCCTTTTTTTGTGCTATAATGGCTGTAAAATCAAAGGAATTGTGGTCTTGTGCCGGACTGGGGCTGAGAGATGGAAAATGTTCGAATATGCATAAATGCTGTCTTGCCTATGTTTATTTATATACTCATAGGCGTGATGATCAAGAGTGCCGGAATGATGAACAGCGCTGAGAACAAGCGCTTTAACAAGATTTTGTTTACGTTCTTCTATCCGGTGCTTATGTTCGACAACATTTATAGTGCGGATCTCGGAGCAGTTCTTGACCTTCGCCTCATTATTTTTGCGCTCGGATCTGTGGCTGCAACTGTGATCGCGGTCTCGCTGGTTGTCGTAAGAATAGAGAAGAACAATGCGTCAAGAGGTGCCATGATCCAGGCTATATACCGCAGTAATTTTGTCCTTATGGGGATCATGATAGTCCAGAGCATTTTCGGCAAAGAAGGACTGCCGACTGCGGCTATGCTTGTCACGATTGTGGTCCCGTTTTTCAACGTGATCGCGGTCATTGTACTGGAATATTTCAGGGGGAACAAAGCAGACTTTGGGAAAATTGCCGTCAATACAGCCAAAAATCCGCTGATCATAGGTGCCGTTGTGGGGGCTGTCTTCTCGGGATTCGAGATCGGTCTTCCGGGAGTTGCGCAGGATGTGATAGGAGGGATCGCGGCAGCGACGATGCCTATGGCACTGATTATGCTCGGGGTGTCGATCGATTATTCCGCAATAACGGCCAAAAGAAAAAACATTCTGATCTGCGTCGTCGGGAGGCTGCTTGTTGTTCCTGTCATAGGACTTCCGCTGGCAGCTGCTATGGGATTCAGAGGCCCTGCTTTTGTAACTCTTCTTATTATGATGGCATCGCCGACTGCGGTCTCAACTTATCCGATGGCAGTAGCCATGGACAGTGACGGAGAACTCGCCGGAAGTGCGATAATGATTTCCACGCCGCTTTCCTGTATAACACTATTCATCTGGCTGCTGATTTTCAAAAACCTTGGAGTTTACTGATGGAGACAGGAGGAGACAGAAAACCGTCCCTCCCCCCTGCAGGGTGTGTTTTCTATTGTGGTATACTGACAATGTAATCAAGAGGGTTACAAATTGCTAACGTTGACAAAGGAGAGATGAAAATGTGTAAATGCAAATATTGTGAATTTTGTAATTCCAGTGAAAGAAACGGATATAAGTGGTACTGTGAATGGTACAAGATCTACGTTGATCCGGACGAAGTAAGTGATTGCCCGCATTACAGAGACTGATCATCGCAATTGACAAACAAAAACAAGCACTCTGCTGAGGCAGGGTGCTTTTCATTGAGGGAATTTTGAAATTCTGATATTATTATAGAACACGAAATTCAACCAGATGAGGTGAAAAATGAATAAACACTCTTTGCAGACGACAGATAAAGTTCTGATGGTAAGACCGGCAGTTTTTGGGTTTAATGTTGAGACTGCCGTGAACAATGCGTTCCAGAAGAAAGGGGCAGGTGCTGATATCCCTGAATCAGGTCTGAGGGAAACGGATGCTTATATCAAATTGCTGAAAAAAAACGGGATCGATGTTGTTGCCGTCACAGATACAGCTGAGCCGTATACTCCGGATTCCGTATTTCCTAATAATTGGTTTTCCACTCATGATGACGGCACACTTGTCCTGTATCCGATGTTCGCAGAGAACAGGAGGATGGAAAGGAAGCCTGCCGTGCTCGAGGCGATCAGAGCAAACTTTGATCTGAAGAGGACAGTGGACCTCACCCATTACGAGGCGGACGGACTGTTCCTTGAGGGTACCGGATCCATGGTACTCGACAGGGTCAACAAAATCGTTTATGCATGTAAGTCGCCAAGGACAAATGAGACAGTACTGGAAGATTTCTGCTGCCGGCTGGGCTACACTCCGCTTGTGTTCGAAGCATTTGATGAAAACGGGATGCAGGTTTATCACACAAATGTCGTGATGCATGTCGGAAGTGAGATCGCAGTCGTATGTATGGAATCGATCACTGATCCCGGGCAAAGGGCAAAGGTAAGAGAGTCGCTTGAAAGTACAGGCAAGACGATCGTTGAGATCTCGTTTGATCAGATGAACCACTTTGCTGGGAATATGCTGGAGCTCCACAACAAAAAAGGAGAATCATTCCTGATCATGTCGCTTACTGCTTACAGAAGTCTGTCAGCGGAACAGATCGCATTTCTTGAGTCGGGAATGAAGCTGATCACGCCAGCGCTTGAATGTATTGAAGAAAATGGCGGCGGTGCTGCCAGATGCATGCTCGCGGAATTGTTTTGATAAGTGTCAGTGAGGTTCTTATGGCAGATGGCAAATGGGTAATGACCGACGAGGATGCTAAGAGAGTAGATCTCAGCTCTGCAGGACACGGAAGACAGAATCTGAAAGAGCTTCCCAATTACGGAAAACATGAACCGGTAGATGACCGCGGAGGTAAGGCTGTTGTAAGGTGCGCATTTTGCGGATCAGAAGACCTTCAGACCGGATTCGGAGGATTTGGGGAAGGTTTCGGATACAAGTCATTTCTGTGCAGGAGCTGCGGCGGAACAACAGATTTTGTCTACAAAGATGACATCAATAAATATTTCGAATAAAATTACGGAATTTCTATCCCCCGGGGAGGCTTGTTGACCAACCGGTCACCAAACTATAATTATTTTAGTAAAAAACAGATCCTGTTTGTGGATAGGAAAGAGGTAATTATTATGCATATGGCAGATGCTTTGTTAGCACCGGCGGTTGCCGCAACTATGTATGTTGCATCCGGAGCGGCAGCAGGTGTTTCGATCACAAAACTCAGAAAAGACGATGAGCCGCAGAAGCTTCCTACAATGGCTGTTACAGCGGCACTGGTCTTCGCGGGTCAGATGATCAATTATACGATTCCGGGCACAGGCTCGTCGGGACATATGTGCGGAGGCATGATGCTCTCGGCCTTGCTGGGCCCATATGCGGGGTTCTTGTCCATGATTGTGATACTGGCTATCCAATGCCTGTTCTTCGCTGACGGAGGACTGCTTGCATTGGGAGCCAACATATGGAACATGGCATTCTATGGCTGCTTCGTCGGATACTTCCTCATCTGGAAACCGATCATCCACAGCAAGTGGTTCGGCGAAGGCAGATCGGCAGTCAGGAAACGAATAATTGCAGCTTCGATAATCGGCTGCGTCCTGACACTTCAGCTCGGAGCCTTCTCGGTAGTGCTGGAAACCAGCTTGTCAGGTATAACGGAGCTTCCGTTCGGTGCTTTTATGGCATTGATGCAGCCTATACATTTGGCTATCGGATTGATAGAAGGTCTGATCACAGCGGCAGTTCTTTGCTTCGTATTCGAATCAAGACCGGAGCTCCTGCGTGATGTTGATGAGACCGGTATCGCTCTTGACGCAAAGCGTTCACTCAAGACAACAGTTGCTATCCTTGCTATTGTCGCTGTAGTTGTAGGTGGAGGCCTCAGCCTGTTTGCAAGTGGAAATCCTGACGGACTTGAATGGGCGCTCTTCGGCAATGCGGACGGCGGTTATTCGACCAACATGGGACTTGATGAAGAGAACTTCGGTGTATCCAGCCAGGCTGCTGAAACAGCAGAGAGTATACAGGAGAAGACCTCGTTCCTGCCTGATTACGCATTCACTGACAGCGACAGTCCTGTAGGAACATCTGTCTCGGGAATCGTCGGAGGTGCGATGGTCGCAGGAGTAGCAATTCTGATTTGCTGCGCAGGCGGATTCTTCCGGAGAAAAAAGAGAGCCTGAATTTGATTAAGGATCGAGGGGCGTCGAAAGACGCCCCTGTTTTGTGTTATTATCTGAATTGGCGTATTGTTGTATAACAGGGAAAAACAGTAAAACCGAATGAATAAAATGGAAAAAGCGCTCAGTGAGCTGGGGCAGATGGATGAACTCGCTGTAATGGAGTCTCCCATCCATGATCTGAATGCAGCCGCCAAGCTCCTGAGCACGATAGTGTATATAATAACAGTCATGTCATTCGACAAGTATGATCTGAGCGGCTTGCTGCCGATGGTGCTTGTCCCTGTTTTGATGTACCAGATCGCGGGGATACCTGTTCATACCTGCTTTTATAAACTGCGTATCGTGTTGCCGCTTGTCATGGCTGTAGGTCTTTTCAACCCGTTCTTTGACCGCGCGATCATGCTGAAGATAGGAACGGTCGGGATCTCCGGCGGAGTGATAAGCATGATCACACTGATGCTCAAAGGCGTGCTTTGCCTGATGGCGTCATTTCTTCTGGTCGCGACAACTCCTTTCGATTCGATCTGCGCTGCACTTCGCAAAATGCATCTCCCGCGGACGCTTGTTACGCTTCTCCTGCTTACATATCGATATGTCGGCGTCATGACGCAGGAACTTGCGATCATGACCGATGCATACCATCTGAGGGCGCCGGGGCAGAAAGGGATCCATGTTTCAGCGTGGGGATCCTTCCTCGGACAGCTGCTTCTCAGGAGTATGGACAGGGCGCAGGAACTCTACTCGAGCATGCTTCTCAGGGGATATCACCAGCATTTCCACTATGCACCGGGTAAGCCGTTCAGAGCTAAGGACGCCGCTTTCCTGATCCTGAGCTGTCTGTGTTTCATTTTGCTGAGACATATAAATGTCGCCGAGCTTCTGGGAAGTCTAATCGTGAGGTGATACAAATGATAGAATTTGATAATGTGAGTTTTGAATATGAAAAAGGCAAACCGGTCATTTCCGGGATGTCATTCAGAATAGAGGATGGCGAAGCTGTAGGGCTGATCGGCGCTAATGGTGCGGGCAAATCTACGATTATGAAGCTCCTGCTCGGGCTGGTATACTGTGAAGGGCATGTGCTGATCGACGGCACCGAAGTCAGTAAGGACAGTCTCCACCATATAAGGCAGAAACTTGGATTCGTTCTGCAGAATTCCGACAATCAGATGTTCATGCCTACAGTATATGAGGATATGATGTTCGCCCCGCTGAATTATATGGTAAGCCGTGAGGAGGCTGAAAAGAGGGTGGATGCTGTTCTTGCGAGGCTGGGCCTTGAGGACATGAAATACAAATACAATCATAAGATCTCCGGTGGTGAGAAGCGCATGGCTGCTATCGCTACTATACTGGCGATGGAACCAGAGGCTATACTCATGGATGAACCGACATCTGCGCTTGACCCGTATAACCGCAGGCTGGTCATCAATACAATAAGAGAACTCGAGCAGACCAAGATAATCACATCTCATGATCTGGACATGATATATGATACATGCGAGAGAGTCATTCTGATTTCAGACGGAAAGATCGTAGCTGATGGCAGGGCTGAAGATATTCTGCGCAATAAGGAACTGCTTGAAGCCAATCATATGGAGCTGCCTCTAAGCTTCTGCGCAAGGTAAAAGAGCTGTATGGGAACTATTTCTCCTTGAAGAAGAGACGGATTTGGCTATAATGTGGTATAGAATAATACCAGGAGGTAAATGAAAATGAAGAAAACAATAAGTGTACTCCTTACCGCAGTGCTCGTGATGTCAATGATGCTCGTAACATCCTGTGGAAAGTCCGAGTTCGGTCTTAGTGAAAATACAGAGAAATTAATGACGATCAATGCTGAGAACGCCGCAAAAGATGATTTCTTCATGACCGGTACTCTTGAAGTAGCTGATGGTGAGAAGGTAGTTGTCACTTCTAATCTTGAAAAAGGTTCCGTCAAGGTTGAGCTGTTCGCGACACCTGAAGAACAATCAATAGACGAGGTGCCGGATGTTGAAGAAGGCGAGCCGGTTTTCATGATGAATGCGACAGGCACTGATTGTCAGTCAGGGACAATGCCTGCAGGCAGCCTGATGCTGAAAGCAACTGTACTCGAGAAAGCAACAGGTACAGTAACGATCGAAGTTCTTCCGGCTGAATAATAAGACCCTGAACGCAAAAGGGATGGCACAGGATGCCATCCCTTTTTTGTATGAGTTGAAGTGATTTTGACTAGAAATACTCTCCCGGTACGATGATCGTGACATCTGAAATCGCGAAGCTTGTGCATGGATGGATCTCTCCGCACTCTTTGTCAGCCCATCTTCTGCCGTCAGTTTCTTCAGGAATGAACACCTTACCTGAAACAACTCTTGAACGGCACCATCCGCATTCACCTGAACGGCATTTTGAAGGAGCTTTGATGCCTGCACGCTCGATAGCTACCAGGATAGGCTCATTAGCCAGACAGTCGCAGACATATTCGTTCGGACCCTGCTTGACTGTGAGCTTGAAGACTTTGTCTTTCGCGTCCTGCGGATAGCCCGGCTGCTCCCATACAGTTTTGGTAGCTCCGAGGAATTCGAAACGCACGAATTTTTTCGGAAGCCCGAGTTTATCGACTTCTTTTCCGACGAAACGGTACATTGCTTCAGGACCGCATACGAATACGCTGTAAGGTTCCTCGCCTGCGTACTTCCTGATGAGCTCTGCTGTTATGAAGCCGTGCTCATAACCGTCTTTCTCCTCATCAGACAGGACATGAACGACTTTGACTTTGTCTGTCGCAGCAGTGATTTTGTCAAACTCTTCCTTGAAAAGAATGGTTTCTTCTTTTCTGTTTCCGAATAGGATAGTCAGCTTGAAATCCTCGATCCCGTCTCTGATCGCATATGCCATTGAGAGGAACGGAGTGATCCCGGATCCGCCTGCGAGCGCAACTACATGATCTGCGTCTCTGTACTTCTGATAATAGAATGCTCCGAGACCTTCAGAACCTTTGACCTCATCGCCGACTTTGAAGTTGTCCAGCATCCAGTCTGCGGCAAAACCGCCAGGATTAGCTTTGACGGTCACAGCGACCTTCCCCTCGAGAGCCCACTTCGGTGAGGAGGAGATGGAGTATGGACGGGTAACAAAGCTATCGCCGATAGGCAGCTTGAGTGAAATATACTGACCTGCCCTGAAATACGAAGCAGGCTTGCCATCTGCTCTTTTCAGTACAAATGACTTTGCGCCGGCTGCTGCGTGGTCGATGATCTCATCTATGACGAACTGCTGGAAGTCAGGGTGAAGAGCTTTGGCAAAATTATTAACAGGATAATCCGCTGTGATCTCTTTGGCAGGAGCTGCAGCGATGACCTTTTCTCTGTCCTTCGCGAGGTTAGCGAATTTGAGCATATCAAGAAGTCCGATAAGACCTACTTTAAAATTAAGTGCCATTACTTTTTACCTCCTTCCTCGAGATCTCTGCATGCAAGTGAGGCGGTCAGGTCTCCATTGATCCATGTGGATGAATAACCATCTGCCATGAATGATCCTGCGCCGATATGGCGAAGTCCCTTGATCGTAAAGTCAGCCTCAATATTCATCATTCTTGCGATGATACCGTCCCAGTCATTTACCTCAAATCCATAAGGTGTTCCGTCCGGAGTTCCGAGGTATCTTGCGAATGTCATCGGTGTGGCAACTTCGACTTCTTCAATGTATGGAGTCAGATCGATCCCGAGTTTCTTCTTGACATCGTCGATACATTTAGCGATCATTCTGTCTTTGACCTTATAATATTCTTCCGGTGTCAGCTTAGCCCAGTCTTCAGACTCGCTGAAGAGCTTTGTGAAGCTTATTACGCATGTGCCCTCAGGAGAGAAGTCAGGGATAAGAGTGTTGTAGCTGATAAGGATGTTGTAATCATTATCGATACTCTTCATGTATTCATATTCTTTGCGGGAGTCTGCTGTCTCTGCGAAGAATATGCAGTAATCTTTGATACCGATCTCTTCAACAGGTTTGTTGAGAGCCATGTAGATCATGCAGAACTTAGTGCTGAACTTCTTGTTCCTTGCTGCCGAAAGTTTCTTGTCTCTCTCAGGCACGAGTTCTTTAGGGATCATTTTGGCATCGATGATGTCAGGGTTGATATTCGCAAGGACCTGTTCGCATTCCACATCACCCAGGCTTGTTCTGACGCCGCATACTTTGTCTCCGTCGAACAGGAACTTCTCTGCTCGGCAGTTGAACCAAGCTTCTCCGCCAAGCTCATAGAATCTGTTCATGAATGTCATTGATATCTCATGAGATGTATGGTGCGGAATGACTGCCTGACGGATGACGTACATATCGATCATGTTGCCGAAGTGGAAGAAGTTGATCTCATCCAGAGGTATTCCGAGATACGGCCAGTAAACACCAATGATATCGATCGCTTTCTGCGGGATCTTGAGAGCCTGCATGACCTTCAGGGCGTTATATCCGCATGATCTTAAGGTGCTAGGGAAGTGCTTCTGCATGTACTTGGAGTCATTCGGGGTGCCGTCGTTCATGTAGACCTTTGCTGCTCTGATCTCAAGAAGCAGATCGAAGAACTTTTCCATCGATGGCCTTGAGCCGGGTACATACTTTTCCATAGCGGCTATGTATTCTTCGCGGCCGCATGGCATTGTTACATCCATCGGAGTGCCGTCAGAATAGGTAGATATACATCTGTAGCACTCAGGAACGGTTATCCAGTCGACATTGACACCGTTTCTCTCCATGAGAAGTCTGACATGACCCTTGTTGTCTTCAGGGCCGAAGTCACAGATCTCATGGACGCTCGGGTCGAACTCGAATCTGCCCCTCCTGAAGCTGGACGCACATCCGCCCGGCAGGTTGTGCTGATCGATAAGAAGGACCTTTTTGCCTTCGACCGCGCACTTAACAGCTGCACTGAGACCGGCATTTCCGGCGCCGACAACTACTACATCGTACTTTGCTGCCATAATTTCTCTCCTTTCTTTAGGATTTCAAGTTTTCTTTCATAGAGCTTTAACGAATCATTATTTCTGTAATAAGCATCGCACCCATATTTCGCTATGAATCTCGATGAATAGAAACCTATCGTTAGTTCAGTGACAAGTATGACCATTTCCTGACCTTCTCCCCAGACTTTGCTGACAAAAGCGAACAGGTTGTCGAGCTTGCCACGCGCTTCCGCTGCAGCCTGTTTCATATCTGAAACGAGACCGTCGAAATCTGATTTGACTGAGGTAAAATCCGTGAAAGCCTCATGCGCTTTAAGGAACTCGAGGACAGTTTCGTATTTGAGACGGGCATCCGCTGAAAGCACTCCCATTCTGCGGAACCGGTAGAACATATCCGCCTCATTTTCTATGACTTCGCTGATGTCCGCACCTTCTTTGACCTGTCTCAGCAGGCCGACAAGCTCTGCAGCAATGTCCTCTGTCTTCATAACTTCGGCGATATCAGCCAGAACATTATCAAGAAGCAGACCGAGCAACGAAAGTTTCTCGTCGAACGGAGCTGCCTTGGCGCGGTCCTGTATGACAGTATCCTCAGTGCCTGCCAGAATTTCCCCGATCTTGTAGTCGGATCTGTATTTGTTGAACAGATCGTAGTATGACGCGAAATCATCTGCAGTCTCAGGATGCTGAATGTATTGCGAGATGAGGGCTTTGTCGACATCGATGCCGAGGCCTTCGTAGATGCTGATGATACGGCTCAGATCCGTCCAGCCCCTTGCTGTTACGAACCTTTTGCCCGAAGGCGTCTCTTCGATTTTGTAGAAATTCGGCCTGCGGGCTTCAAGATATGTGATGACTGCGGGATGGATACCGGTCTTATAGGAATATGACTTCCAGGCGTCAAAATCCGCGCCGATATCGATGCGCTTCAGTCTGTCCCAGATCACGACATCGAATTCCTTGGCGTTGCGGTTATATTCGACAGGATTTCCTGCGGTGACTATGACCCAGCCGTCAGGCACTTTGTGCTTACCGAATGTCTTGAACTGAAGGAACTGGAGCATAGAAGGGGTCAGAGTCTCAGAAGCACAGTTCACTTCGTCGAGAAAGAGTATGCCTTCTTTGAGACCTGTGTCGGCCATGACATCATAGACAGATGAAATGATCTCGCTCATAGTATATTCCGAGACATCATACTCTTCATCCTCATAAACCTTGTGGACGATCTTAGGCAGTCCGAGTGCGGACTGTCTTGTATGATGCGTGATAGAATAGCTGACAAGTCCGATACCGAGCTCTTCAGCAACCTGTCTGACGATCGCGGTTTTGCCTATTCCGGGCGGCCCCATGAGAAACAGCGGCCTCTGATCCTGAGGAGGCAGAAGATAATTTCCGAATCTGTCCCTGACGGAGTAGGCTTTGATCGTGTTGATAAGCTGGAGCTTCGCTTCTGCAATATTCATAGTTCAAATTCTCCTTCATCGAAATGACCGCGCACTGACATGAGAAGTGCGGTTATCTCGCTTCTTCCTGCGAGATTTGCAGCCTGTATGTATTTACCTGTGCTGCCTTTCAGCAGACCTTCTCTGACGATCCCGCTCATAGCAGGTATGTTGTTTTGCCTGATGATCCATTCCATTATAAGATCTTCGTATTTCCTGATAAAAGCTGCTGCGCGTTCTGACGTTTCCCTGTCGTGTCCGGAAGGACATGAGCACCAGAGCAGGGTGTACTGAAGTTCCTCATGATGCCGTATACCTTGAGGAAATCCTGCTGCAATGTATCCTTCGATCAGATTGTCGCAGCAGCCGAAAGCATCACTTTCGATAATTGTGTTTCTGCCGGGAATGTCGATCTTGCGGAGTGAATCACAGCTGAAGAAAGCCTTCTCTCCGACCAGCTCAAGGCCTGCGGGAAGTATTACTTCCGTGATCCCGCTTTCCCCGAAGGCTTCCTCACGTATATATTTCAGTGTAGACGGGAACGATACCTCTCTCAGATTTATGCAGCCATAGAAAGCGATCTCGCCTATGTCCGTAACACCTTCAGGAATGACTACAGAAGTAATACTCTCATCCTGCACATACGCGCCCTCTGTCAGACGACCGTTATTTATTTTTGCATCATCAATAATCAATTCCATTTAACAGGGTATCTATAAATTCATGATTTCCTCGGCCTGCATCTCGATTTTTGCAGCCCAGTCAGGGACCCATATATCATTCATGCTGTCATTGTGAATTATGAAAGCGACATCGTAGGCGGGTGCTATCTCAGGGAACTTGCCTTTGCCGTCCGTGAAATACAGAAGGCCGCGTAAGTCGGTCAGCTTGCGCTCTTCGAGGAGTTTATCGACATATTTGAAGACCGGTCTGAAGTCCGTGCGCCCGAGTCCTTTGATCTCCTTAGTGCTGAAATAGCGGTCAAAGTCATTTTGGTTCCGGATGACTTCAACGTCCCTGATCTCATCGTCACACTGGATTATGTAGAGATTGGTAGTCTCATGAAAGCTTTTGCTC
Organism: Mogibacterium sp.; assembly: GCA_017403955.1. Lineage (GTDB taxonomy): Bacteria > Bacillota > Clostridia > Peptostreptococcales > Anaerovoracaceae > Crickella. The sequence continues at coordinate 39,852 of JAFRDH010000006.1, read as the reverse complement.
GCTGAGAGGACGTCGTGCGTGTGCTGGACGAATTTCTGAACGATCTCGCCCTGAACACTGCCGGAGGTGTCTATAGCGATGACAAAATCTCTTATATTCCTGTTGTCCTTGTACTCGAGCGGTTCTATCAGCGGTATGTCGCCGTACAATTCCATCCCGTAGGTGTAATAATTGTTGTCGAACTCTTCTTCAGACAATTTCATCGTCTCGGAGTGTATCCCGAATCTTCTGAGAAATTCGGTGTAGTTGTACCTGACACGGTTGACACTCCTCAGATTCTGTGTCAGAGCCCCCTTGTTATCGCTGAAAAGCTCGAGCTCAGTCTGCATTCTCCGGGAAATGTCTTCCCAGAGTTCTTTAAGATCGATATCGCTTGTTACGACATGATCTGATGGGCCAAGACCATACCACAGATCATGCTGATCACCCGCGAACAGCTCGCTCCATTCATAACACTTGGTCGCGCTCACTTTTCCGCTGTTAAGATAATGGTATACTCTCTCGGCTGTGAGGTAAGTGAGGTCATCTCTCAGGCGCTCTGTTATCTCTTCCTGCCGCGCCTGACGCCTGACTCTGAGAAAGTCTCTGCCAAGACTGTTGATCGAATCTTCAACTGCTATATCTGCTGCGAGATCCCATTTGAGCCTGTCTATACCATCACCGGTGATGTTGTGCCTGAATACGCTGTGGAGAATGCTGTGAAGCAGATCTCTGGCTATAAGATTCTGTTCGAGGCGGTAAGTATTGATCAGTGTCCAGGGACTGTAGATCACATATCCGCTGCCTCCGGCAAAGCCGTAGTTCATATTCGGGACACAACGAAAATTGCCAACAGCACGATCCATGAAACGCAGATTGACTATGATCGAATTCCTGGCCAGTGTGATGATTTCCTTTGATAATTCTACAGCCTGCTTATCCCGTTCTGTCAGATTCTCCATACCGCGTAAACCGGTTTTCCGGTAATTTGATTTACTAAGTCCATGATAACCCTATGGGGTGTACAACTGCAAATACAAACAGGATCATTTTTCACAATTGGTCTTTTTTATGTGCAATAGCGGGATTATAATTTAATCAATAGTAACTACTCTGCGAATAATAATTAGATCACATAATTGATCATTGACTGATGAAGGAGGTGTGTTGCTTGAATAAACATTATGACATATGTGTTGTCGGTGCAGGAAATGCCGGACTTTCTGCAGCGCTTCACTGCGCAGTGGAAGGCAAGAAAGTCCTGCTGATAGAACAGCATAATCTGCCCGGCGGCTGCGCAACGAGCTTCAGACGTGGAAGATTTGAATTTGAGCCGTCTTTGCATGAACTCTGCGACATAGGAAGTGCGGAAGATCCTGCGGAGATCCGTCAGATGATGATGGATTATGGCGTTGAAGTAGAATGGAAAGAAGTACCTGACTGCTTCCGCATAATCAGCAAGTACACGGACGGAACGCCAATGGATGTCAGCATGCCTTTCGGCTGCGAGAATTTCATCGACAAAATGGAATACTACGTTCCGGGCTCACGTCCTAAGATGGAAGAGTATTTTGAGCTGCTGAATGAGACCATGGCAGGGACCGCATATATCAGCGCCTCGAACGGCAAAGCGGATTCCTCGGTCCTCAAGGAGAAATATCCTAATCTCCTGAGAACAGGTGCTTATCCAGTCAGCAAAGTCTGGAAGGCTATGGGACTTCCGCAGAAATGCTGTGATATCATGTCGACCTACTGGGGATATCTGGGAGTCGATATGGATCGTATGGCATTCATTCACTACTGCAATATGTTCATGAAATATGTATCGCGCGCCGCTTACATTCCTGCGCACACATCGCATGAAATCAGTAATGCGATGGTCGAAAGACTCAGAGAACTCGGCGGCGATATCTGGTACAACTGCAGAGCAGAAGAATTCCTGTTTGACGGTGACCAGCTCTGCGGAGTACGTACAAGCTGCGGCGAGATCTCATGCGACTATGTTCTTGCGAATATCAATCCGGATATTATCTACGGAAAGATGATGCCTAAGGAACTCATTCCGGAGCGTGAGAAGAAGCTCTCAGCTGCAAGAGGCAAGAACTACAGTGCAAGAATGTACACTGTATATGTAGGTCTCAACAAGACTGCAGAGGAACTCGGGATCAAGGATTACTGCATCTTCTTCGCGGATACTTCTGACTCCGTTCAGGAATACAAGAATATTCTCGGCGGATATGATTCGAACAATTTCACGATTTTCCTCTGCAACAATATAGTGAACCCTGACTGCTCACCGGCAGGAACTTCAATGGGATTCTTCACTTCAATGGGCAACCGCGAGGAGTGGAGTGATCTCTCTCAGGAAGACTATGTTGCTTACAAGAACAAATATGCTAAGAAATTCATCAAGACTCTCAAAGACCGCGCAGGAATCGATATCGAACCGTATATCGAAGAGATCTGCGTGGCTTCGCCGTGGACCTTCGCCAGATATCTAGGCGTTCCTGAAGGCGCTGTTTACGGCTATGAGACTGCTGAATGGGATGCTATGATGGCGAGAATGATGATGCTCGGAACTGACTATCCTATCAAGGGACTGCGTCCGATCGGCGCAGCGGGTCCGAGAGGCGACGGATACAGCTCCGCTTATGTCTGCGGAAGACTGATGGCTCGTCTTGCACTCAAAGATCTGAAGGAAGAAGGGAGGTAGTGTCATGGCAGTAAAAGTTAAAGTCGGACTCATCGGTGCGCTTGATATGCTGAAGTTCAAGAACATGGCCAAAGTCAGGGAAATGGCTATCCAGGCAGCACCGGCAAATGAGATCACAGCTGATTTCGTGATCAATAATAATGCCAAAGCGCTGCACCCGGATTTCCAGGAACTTGTAGTTGATAAAGTGATCGATCATGCAGGAGCGGGAGCAAAAACATATCTCATGCGTTCCAAAGACGGCGGTCCGCTTGCGTATTTCCGTGCAGGTCAGTACCTCTCGTTGAAACTGGCGATCGATGGAAGTAAGATCACAAGACCATATTCCATCAGCTCTGCACCGAAAGACGCTCTCAAGGGTGTCGTTTCGGTAACAGTCCGCAGCAATCCGGGCGGATTCGCAGCAGAGCATATGCTTAAAGAATTCAAAGAGGGCGATGAGATACTGTCATCCGGCCCACAGGGGAATTTCTACTATGAGCCTTTGCGCGATCCTGAACATATCGTAGCTCTTGCCGGAGGAAGCGGCATTACTCCGTTCCTCGCGATGGCTCAGGCTATAGCTGACGGAACTGAAGATTTTGACCTTACGATCCTGGTCGGAAGCAGGACCAGAGAACAGATCCTCTTCGGAGAAGAACTCGATGCGCTTGCTGCAGGGTGTGAAAAGATCCATGTTGTGCATGTTCTCTCGGATGAAGAGGCAGACGGATTCGAGCACGGATTCATCACAGCTGATCTGATCAGAAAATATGCTAAGGAGCCTTACAGCGTTTTCGTGTGCGGACCTGAAGCAATGTACCGTTTCGTCAAAGTAGAACTTGATAAGCTCGGTCTCCCGAGGAAGAATATCAGATGCGAGATGCTCGGCGTGACTAAGAAAATCGCTGAAGCGGAGGGATTCCCGGCTGAGGCAAAGGGCAAAGTGTTCGATATCACGGTCAGACAGGGCAGCGAGGAATACAAGATCAAGGCTTCATCTGAAGAGCCTGTCCTTGTCGCAGTAGAGAGAGCCGGCATTACAGCGCCTTCACGCTGCAGAAGTGGTGAATGCGGATGGTGCCGCTCTAAGGTGCTCGAAGGTACCTATTTTGCACCTGCTGAAAACGAGAACAGAAGATATGCGGATATCAAATGGAATTACATCCATCCGTGTGCGACGTTCCCGACTTCAGATATGGTCATAGAAGTACCTGCTGAATATACCCCTAAGTAACCGACAGACTGCATACCTTGCCGGGAACACATGGATTCCGGCAAGGTTGTTTTTTGTTTTTGATGACAACTATGTATGATATACTATGAAACAGTTTTATGACAGATGAATACCTGTGAGGACAGGAAAGGAATGAAATAAACTCATGAAATGGTTCTTCAGAAAGGAAAACTTGTTCATTCGAGTAGCTGCGGGGTTTGCGATCGGCATTATCCTCGGGTTTGCTGCGCCGCAATTTTCTGTCGATACTAAGGTTGTCGGAGATATTTATCTGAATCTGATCAAACTGATGATCATTCCGATCCTCGTTTGCGCTGTAGCCGGAGGAATATTCAATTCAGGTGATATCGCCTCGCTGAAAAGGATCGGGGCGAAGACGGTGATCCTATATGTGGTCATGTTCCTCGCATCTTTTGCGGTTTCATTCGGCGTAGCAGAGATAATACGTCCGGGAATGAATATCATGTTTGAAAATAAGCCGGTCTATGAGGGAGAGATCGGTGGCCCGATAAGTATTTCAGGCATTTTGATCAGCATCATTCCCAATAATATATTCGAAGCAATTTCAACTAACAATATTTTGCCGACGATACTATTCACGCTCCTCGCTTCGATATCTGTCGTTGCTATCGGTGACAAGGGCAAGCCGGTCAAAGATTTTATCAACAGCCTTTCCGAAGCAATGTTCTATATGCTATCTATGATAATGGAGACGACCCCGATAGGCGTGATGTCTCTTATGGCATATTCGATAGCAGAATACGGTTCCGGAATATTCATGGCGATAGGCAAGTATATTATTTGCTGCTGGCTCGCGTGCATAGCGGTTTTCGTTATCGTCTTCGTTATACCTGTCAAATTTTACACAGGCGTGGACCTTCGCGCATTCCTTTCCGCATGCGGCAAAGTTGCGCTGATGACGATGTCAACGACCAGCTCCGCAGCAACTCTTCCGACTACGATACGTGTCAGCACAGAAGATCTTGGCGCGCCTGAGTCGATCAGCTCCTTTACGCTTCCGCTGGGATGTACGATAAATATGTGCGGCGGAGCATGCTCCTTTTGCTGCCTGTCGATTTTCGTTGCAGATTTCTATAATATGGATCTGTCTCTCACAAGGCTTGCTATGATGGCTGTCGCGGCGACACTGCTGAACATGGCAGCTCCGGGCATCCCGGGAGGCGGAATCATTCTCATGACTTCGTTCCTTACGATCTTCGGACTCCCTGTAGACCTGATCGGACCGATAGCGGCGTTCTACAGACTCCTTGATATGGCCTTTACTACTATAAATGTTGAAGGCGACATAGCTGCCAATCTTATCATTTCCAGGTCAGAAAAGTTGTGGGATCCATCCCGGACAAGAATTCACACCTGATGTCATGACCATTTGATGCTTTATATATTACCCGGCAAAGGGTATAATACTAAGACGGCATTTAACTGCAAAAGAGCCGGAAAACTATTACGGGAAGATTATTATGGAAGAAAACAAACTCAGAATCATCAAAGTAAAAGAAAGCATCCTTGAAGATAATGATGCTGATGCAGATAAGCTCAGAGAAGAGCTGTTTGCAGAGAAGACTTTCTATATCAATGTAATGTCATCACCGGGCTCCGGAAAGACATCAAGCATCCTCAGGATCATTGAAAAACTGAAAGACGAATTCAGGATCGGGGTTATGGAAGCTGATATCGACGGCGATGTTGATACAAGAACTATGCTTGACGCAGGTGTTGCCTCTATTCAGATCCACACCGGAGGAATGTGCCATCTTGACGCAGATATGAGCAGACAGGGCCTCAGAGAGATCGGCTCACCAGATCTTGATCTTGTGATACTCGAAAATGTAGGCAACCTTGTATGCCCGGCAGAATTTGATACCGGAGCAGTCAAGGATCTTGTTATCCTGTCGATCCCTGAAGGCGATGACAAACCTCTCAAATATCCTCTTATGTTTGAGAAAGCAGATGTTGTTCTGGTCAATAAGATAGACGCGCTCGAAGTATTCGACTTCGATATGGACAAGTTCTGTGAAAATGTCAGACTCAGAAATGCTGATGCCGATATTTTCCCTGTTTCTGCTGAGACAGGAGAGGGCTTCAATGCAGCGGCAGAGTGGATCAGAAAAGCAGCAAATGAGTTCCTCGGAGGTGCGAAATGAGCGAAATCAGAGTTATAGATGTCAATATGGGCGTTTTTGAACTGAACGACCAGATCGCAGCAGAAGTAAGAGCCAGAAACAAGGCAAACGGAACTTTCATGCTTAACCTTATGGCTTCTCCTGGCTCAGGAAAGACGACTACGCTCCTTCGTACTATAAAAGAACTCGGCGATGATTATAAGATCGGCGTTATGGAAGCGGACATTGACGCTACAGTGGATGCAGAAAAGATGGATGCGGCAGGAGTACGCTCTATTCAGATCCATACAGGGGGAGAGTGCTGCATGGATGCTGCAATGACGATGCAGGCGCTTGATGAGTTCGAGACTTCTGATCTTGATGTTCTCTTCATGGAAAACGTCGGTAATCTTGTCTGCACCGCAGAGCAGGATACAGGCGCAACTGTAAATGTCGAGATCCTGTCGATCCCTGAAGGCGATGACAAACCTCTCAAATACCCTCTGATGTTCACAGTTTGTCAGGCTGTCATTGTCAATAAGATCGATACACGCAAGTACTTCAGGTTCGATGATGAGGCTTTTGAACAGAGAGTGCATGCTCTTAATCCGGACTCAAAGATTTTCTTCCTTTCTTCAAAAACAGGAGAAGGATTTGATGAATGGATAGGCTGGCTCAGAGAACAAATAGATGCGGCAAAGAAGTAACTTGTTTTCGACAAAACAAAAAATATAAAAGCAGCGATCTCCTCACCGGGTCGCTGCTTTTGTCTGTTGTAAGTATTTAAAACTGGCTGAAGAGCTGTCTGTGAAGCATTTCGGTAAACTCATGCTTTGCGGATTCCGGCTGCGTGATCTTGATCTCTCCGCCGAATTTAAAGACCCATGCATAAAATGCAGGACTTGTATCGACCATTACTCTGGCATTAAACGTATCAGGACCGGTCTGCTCGGTATAGAAATCTTTGCCGAATCTGTCGACCAGATCATTCATTCTGTGAGCTTTGCATGAGAGAACTACCTCCTGAGTAGTACCTCCGAGCATATCAAAGACACAACTTGAGTATTTATCAAGATTGAAATCATATGGCTCCGGTGCAGAATCAATATGAAGGATCTGGATATCCTTCATGCGGTCGACCCTGAATGCAGCGATTTCGGCACTGCCTGTAGGCAGACCGAGAAGATAGTAATAATCGTTGCTCCATAAGAGGGCATATGGGCTGATCTCGTGGATCCTGCCATCATACTTAGGTACCTCGTTCTTATTCATATCGTATTCGACCATTACAAATCTTATCCTGCGCCTTGACTTTATGGCATCATTGATAATATCTGCATTTTTGAGCGCGTTGCTGTCTTCGCGTTTGAATTGGCTGCTTGCATACAATTCACGGTTGAGTGTTGCAGCCTGATATACGCTGGTCAGATCTTTGAGCTTGGCTATTATTTCGCGACTCTTGCGCTTGGTGATGAACCTTGAAGAGTGCACGGCATCAACGAGCATTTTAAGTTCTGAAATATCGAATTCACGTTCGATCCATCTGTAACGGTTAGGCTTTCCTTTTTCTTTTCTGATGCCCATTCCGAGATCTTCAATCAGAAACTTTATGTTGGAGTCGATAGTTTTACGATCCGGTCTTCCGTATCCCATAGACTCCAATGCGTCCATGATCTGATAAGTGTCCATGCTATGCTCATTATCAGTATTCTCGTATAATAGCTTGAGAATGCCGGTGAGCTTTCGCCTGTTATCATTCATCTGGGGAACCTCCTTAAGCTGTTCGATATTAGTATAACGCTTAATAGAGCAAATGTTTGTCCAATTTAATGGACGATAAGATTTAAACTTGCATTTTATTAGAAACAGCTAACGAACAGGTTGATTAAATACCCAGATTAAAAGAAAATAACTATTACGGTATTTTTGTTTTTGGGTTAATAATATGAAAATACTGCGGTTTGCGGCTTTTAGGAGACGATTATTATGACTGATTACAAGCTCATGGCAAGACAGCTCAGCTCCCTGACAGAGGGGGTGGAATGGTATATCACGAACTTGTCCAATGCGTCCGCTCTGATCTGGGAATGCCTCGATGACATCAACTGGGCGGGGTTTTACATCATCAGAGACGGGAAACTGCATCTGGGACCTTTTCAGGGCAAGCCGGCATGCACTGTGATCGAACCGGGCAAAGGCGTTTGCGGTACAGCTTACTCGTTTGATGAGACTCAGCTCGTTTATGATGTGCATCAGTTTCCGGGCCACATCGCGTGTGATTCTGCCAGCAATTCAGAGATCGTGATACCTGTTCATAAGAATGGCAATGTATGGGGTGTCCTCGATATAGACAGCCCGGTCACCGGAAGGTTCACAGAGCAGGACAAAGAGGGACTGGAAGAATTGACTTCTATTATTGAGCAATTTATCTAAAAGGGGCGCTATATTAATGCTGGACAGCAATTATCTCATAATCAACAGAAATCCTCAGAAATTCAGTAAAATGAAGATTGCGGGCAGAACTGCAGTGTTCTTTGATGAAGGCGGCAAGCCGGTCAATTACGGAGTGATAGCTCTGGACGATTCGGTATATGCCGCACTTTGCTGTGAAGAGGTTTGCAACATAACGCTGGTAACGAATAAATCAGGTATAAGAAATGTCGTTACGATTCTGTGGGATACAACAGAAGGATATCAGGAAGGATATGATCAGATCAGTAAAGCTCTCAACAGGCATATATCGGTCCAGAATAAGAAACTCAACAGGTACGCTGAAGCGATAGCAGAAAAGCTGGCGCTCGGGATCAGACTCAGAGTCACGGATGTTGTCGATGAAGCGGAAATGGCAATATGCCCGGAGTGCGGTATGCTTAACCCTGCAGGAAGCAAGTATTGCCTCGACTGCGGTGCGGAAATATCCTGAAAGACGACACCTGAGATAATAATTGTTGCCATATACCATCTGAAAGAATATAATAATAGGGCATGTTTTCAGAATGAAACGGAGACTATTAAATGGAAAATAACGAGAAAGATATGATTCAGGAAAAGGAAACTGAAGTAATTGAAGACGCAGCAGAGACAGTAGAAGAAGTTACCGAAGCTGCTGAAGAGACAGTAGAAGAAGTTGCAGAGACTGCCGTTGCAGCAGCAGAAACAGTCGAAGAGGTTGCTCCGGCAATGAAGGCAAGTACAGCTGCTAAGAGAGAAAAGAAACAGGCAAGAAGAGAAGCTAAGGCTGAACGCAAGGCTGCAAACAAAGTAGAAGAGAAAAAGAGCAGACCTAATAACCTGCTTCTTGCAGTCATGATTCTCGGCATCCTGCTTATCATGTTCTTAGGAGTTAAGGGATATCAGTATTTCAGCCTCTCTCCATCGATCGAGAAGTATATCGAAAAAGACGGCGGCGCGGAGAAATACGGAAGCATGATGATCGATCAGTACACAACTGCTGCGATCACAGCAGAAGGCAATTCCCTTAAGATCGTCCTTGAGAGCAAAGCATCAGATGAAGAGGTCGAAGCACTGAAAGAGTACTACAGCGGAGATGAATGGAAGAAGCAACTTGAATACATCGGAGCATACTTCCTTACTACATTAAAGGCTAATGCGCGTGGATTCTCCGGTGATGTAACGATTTCTTCCCAGCTCAACGGAGAGGAAGTCAACTCAGCAACTCTGACACTCAAGGAAGCCAAGAAAGCTTTGGAACCTGAAGAAGAGGACGCTGACGCTGAAGAATCGGATGACAGCGAAGAGGCTGAAGATGCCGGAACAGAAGAGGCAGAAGACGAAGGCGACGGCGAATAATATAAGCCGTAATCAAGCAATCATAAAAAGCACCGGGTCTATGCGACTGACGGTGCTTTTGCATTTGCGGTCAATAATATCTGCCAATATTATACTGTGAATCTGTATCCGAGACCCCTTACAGTGATGAGGTATTTAGGGCTTGACGGGTCATCTTCGATTTTCTGTCTCAGCCTGTTGACATATACCATAATGGCATTTTCATCGATGATCGTCTCGCCCCAGATAACACTGTAGATCATATCTTTGGAGAAAATGTGATCAACATTATCAATAAAGAGCTTCATCATTGAATTCTCCTTGGCAGAGAGCGGGATCTCGACATCGTTCTTGTAGAATCGGAGCGTTGAAGTGTTGTATGTAAACGGACCGGCGGTTATGATATTGCTGTTCTGCGAGGTAGAGTTGTTGTATCGTCTGATCATAGCCTTTGCCTTTGCTACAAGTGTAACAGGATTGAATGGCTTGGTTATGTAGTCGTCTGCTCCTATCTCAAGGCCGTAAAGCGCGTCCCTGTCTTCCTTGCGTCCGCTTACGACCATAATAGGTGTACTCAGACCTTGTCCGCGGATTTTCTGGATGACCTCGAAACCGTCCATTCCTCTCATGTTGATATCCAGAAGAATGAGATCATAATCATTCTCGGAAAGCAGAGACAAGGCAGCTTCCCCGCTGATCGCAAGATCTGCAGCGAGTCCGCTTCCCTTAAGAGCTTTGTGAAGCATCGTCAGTATTGTTCTGTCGTCATCAACAACCAGTACTTTATCGGCCATAGCACACTCCTTTAAGTCGGATGTAATTAGTATCATCGCGTGACATACTCTCTAACTATACTATATAATATTAACATATTTCTTCAAGAATAACACGTAAGAATCAGGAGGGACAGCATTGAACGGCAGCAGGGTAAGAAGAATATTATTTATAATATTGTTTCTCGCAGCCATGGGCTCGATCGGGCTTGGAATATATGAAGTGTGGACATCTTTTATTGAATTCGATGAGTCGATGCTCAAAGAAAAAGACAGTCAGTACTACAGCCTTATCAGATCGAACGATATCAATATAGAGAATACACTGGATTCATTTACCAGAGAGGCAGAAATCCTGTTCTCGCGTCCGAGACTTGCTCAGCTCAGAAGTGAATGGAGCGAATCCGGACACAGGAATTCTGCTGAGCTTGAAAAATATATCGAAGAAAACACGCTGACCAACAATCCTGTCTATGCGGATATGCTTGTTATGTATAAGGACAAAATATACATATCTGCCAGCGGCAACACGAAATATAAGTTTGTCACGGGGGTCAATTCCAAAGGCCTCAGGATATGCACTGACAAGAACGGGAAGTTTTATATAGCGTATGAGTATGAGGCGACGAAAAACATCAGATACGAAGCTCTTATCAAACCTGAAGAATTGTATATCAATTCTGTCGGTCCGGATTCTGCCGGAGATATTATGCTGCTTGACAATTCGTCCTCGATCGTTATGTTTAAATCCGGACAGGACGTAATAGCCGTGTCTGTGTCAGCAGAAACTGATGATAACACTTCTAAATGTGTAAGCAGCCTTGTCGGATGCCAGGAGGCAGGCGTTTCAAACGGCGTCTCGCTCGACCTTGCGAAAGACGATGGAGAAGTACGCAACGCAAGGATGATCGCGATACCGAGCAGTGAGTCTGTCAATGGAGAATTTGCTATCGGTGTTATCGCGGATTATGAAGAGGCTGTCAGACCATCAAGACGTGCGGCGGAACGGATACTGATTTACGGCGGTGTAGCCGTAGCCGGTATTGTACTGTTGCTGTTCATGATCCTTCTTCTCCGCAGAGAGAATACAAGTAATGCGAGAGAACTTGAGATGCTCAAACAGAAGAACAGTCAGATGGCGGAACTCAACCGGAATATGCTGGCTTTATCTCATCACCAGAGACTTGAAACGATCGGCACGATGACTGCCAGCATCGCTCATGACTTCAACAACCTGCTGACTCCTATAATGGGATACAGCCTGATGTCCATAGAAGCGCTTCCTGAAGGAACAGAAGATATTCAGGAGAACCTGATGGAAGTCTATAATGCTTCTGTCAAAGCCAAAGATATGGTAACAAGGCTTGCGGATCTGACCAAGAAGGGCAAGGAAGAGAACTTTACAGCGCTTGATCCAGCTGAAATTATAAGCAATTCACTTAAAGTCACTTTGCCGGCCAAGCCTAAGAATGTAGAAGTCAAAGTCAGATACCGCTCGAATAACCGTACAATGAGAGGCGACGCTACTCAGATATCTCAGCTGGTTATGAACATTGTCCTCAATGCTTATGATGCTATGAGGGAAAAAGGCGGAACGATGTTTATATCGACAGGCATCGAAGATAACAGGATCGCGATGAGGTTCAGGGATACCGGTGGCGGAATGGACTCAGAAACAGTCGCGAGGATATTCGATCCGTTCTTCACGACCAAAGAGTCAGGAAAGGGTACGGGACTCGGTCTTGCTATCGTTGCGCAGATCGCAGAGACTCACGGAGGCAGTGTTTATGTAGACTCAACGCCTGGCGTGGGAACAGAGTTCAGGATCACATTCCCGATGCTTGAGAAAGAAACCAAATTCGACAAATCCAAGACTATTCAGATCAGCGTGGATGAACTCCACGAGGCAATGAAAGAAAACGAATAATCGTTGGCAAAGTCGTACAGTGCTGCATGATACGCGGCACTGTTTTTGCTAGTCAAAAAACCATCAATGCACGCCAAAATGGACACTTTTTGGCGCGTGAAAAACGGATAATGTGAGCATTTTGGCTTCTTGCTGTGCTATAATATAGATGTATATCTACGGGTATGTGAGTTCATCAAACGAAAGGAAAAAAGACGACATGATAATTCTAGTAGTTAATACCGGAAGTTCTTCACTTAAGTATCAGCTCATCAACATGGATGATAATTCCGTGCTGGCAAAGGGCCTCTGCGAGAGAATTGGTGAAGACGGCCACATGAATTACAAGACGGATGCTGGAACAGTTTTCGACAAAGATGTACCGCTTCCTGACCACGGCGTGGCTATGCAGCTCGTAATCGATGCTTTGACAGATAAGGAACACGGTGTCATCGCAGACATGAGCGAGATCGGCGCTGTCGGCCACAGAATCGTACAGGGCGGCTATCTCTTCGATAAGTCCGAGATCATCACTGACGAAGTTGAAGCCGGAATCGAAGAACTCTGTGTTATCGGACCTCTCCACAACCCGCCTGCTCTTGTTGGTATCCGCGCATGCAAGAAGGTTCTTCCTAACACACCTGGAGCAGTTGTATTCGATACAACATTCCACAGAACAATGCCGGATGAATGCAAATACTATGCTATTCCATGGGAATATGCAGAAAAGTATCATGTACAGAGATACGGCGCTCACGGAACAAGCCATCGCTATGTAGCTGAAAGATGTGCTGAGCTCATGGATAAGGATCCTAAGGACCTCAACATCATCACATGCCACCTCGGTAATGGATCATCCATCACAGCAGTTAAGGGCGGCAAGTGCTATGACACATCGATGGGTCTGACGCCGCTTGAAGGTCTCGTAATGGGAACACGCTGCGGTTCTATAGACCCTACAGTAGTCAGCTTCATCTATGAGCAGACAGGTATGCCGGTCAAGGAAATCACTGATATGATGACTAAGAAATCCGGACTCCTCGCTGTTTCAGAGATTTCCGGAGACGTCAGAGACATCTGCACTGCAGAAGCACAGGGCAACCACAAGGCACACGTTGCAAGAGAGATGCTGCTCAGATCTGTTAAGCGCTTCATCGGTGCTTACATTGCAGAGCTCGGCCATGTAGATGCTATTGTATTTACAGCCGGAATCGGTGAGAACGACATCGAGCTCAGAGAGAAGGTAATGGACAACTTCGGATTCATGGGCATTACGATCGACAAGGAAAAGAACAACTGCCGCGGCAAGGAAGTCGATATCACAGGCGAAGGCTCCAGGGTCAAAGTATTCATTATTCCGACCAACGAAGAGCTTATGATCGCTAAGGATACTGAAGCACTCGTCAAAGCTATGTAGTGTCAACGGGGATGGTTCTCACTGACACATTTATCAACCAAGGGAATAATTATTTAACCATATATTTATTCTAATCAACACTTTTTGCTCAATCACCTAATTTAAATCTTAATGTAAAGGGAGATGAAAAAATGAAGAGACAATTCAAGACAATGGATGGTAACACCGCTGCCGCTCATGTCTCCTATGCGTTCACAGAGGTATCCGGAATTTATCCGATCACTCCGTCTTCGCCAATGGCTGACTATGTAGATCAGTGGGCTGCTGCCGGACGTAAGAACATCTTCGGATCAACTGTACAGGTTGTAGAGATGGAATCTGAAGCTGGTGCTGCTGGTGCGGTTCACGGCTCACTCGGAGCTGGTGCTCTCACCACAACTTATACAGCTTCTCAGGGACTTCTTCTGATGATTCCTAATATGTACAAGATCGCTGGTGAGCTGCTTCCTGCAGTATTCCATGTATCGGCACGTACTGTTTCCACTCATGCACTGAACATCTTCGGTGACCACTCCGACGTATACGCTTGCCGTCAGACTGGTTTTGCAATGCTCGCTGAGAGCAATGTACAGGAAGTTATGGATCTCGGTCCTGTTGCACACCTTGCTGCAATCGAAGGAAGAGTTCCTTTCCTGAACTTCTTCGACGGATTCAGAACATCCCACGAGATCCAGAAGATCGCAGTATGGGATTATGAAGACCTCAAAGAAATGTGCAACATGGACGCCGTTAACGCATTCCGTGATGCATGCCTGAACCCTGATCATCCACATCTGAGAGGATCACACGAGAACGGCGACGTATTCTTCCAGCACAGAGAAGCTTGCAACAAGTTCTATGATGCAGTACCTGATGTTGTTGAGAAGTACATGGGCAAGATCAATGAGAAGCTCGGTACTGACTATCAGCTCTTCAACTACTATGGTGCTGAGGATGCTGACAGAGTCATCATCGCAATGGGCTCCATCTGCGACGTAGCTGAGGAAGTTATCGACTACCTCAACGCAAACGGCCAGAAGGTTGGTCTCATCAAGGTAAGACTCTACAGACCTTTCAGAGCTGACAAGCTGATCGCTGCACTGCCAAAGACATGCAAGAAGGTTGCTGTTCTTGACAGAACTAAGGAACCTGGTTCACTTGGAGAACCTCTCTATCTCGACGTTATGACAGCATTCGCAGAGGCTGGCATGAACGATGTTAAAGTAATCGGCGGACGTTACGGACTCGGATCAAAGGATACTCCACCGGCTTCCGTATTCGCTGTTTATGATGAACTCACAAAGGATGAGCCTAAGAGAAAGTTCACCATCGGTATCGTAGATGACGTTACTAATCTTTCACTCGAAGAGAAGCCGGCTCCAATCACAGCTCCTTCCGGAACAATCGAATGCAAGTTCTGGGGTCTCGGCGGAGACGGAACTGTTGGTGCTAACAAGAACTCCATCAAGATCATCGGAGACCACACTGACAAGTACGTTCAGGCTTACTTCCAGTATGACTCCAAGAAGACAGGCGGCGTAACTATTTCCCACCTGAGATTCGGAGACAAGCCGATCAAGAGCTCATATTACATCAACAAGGCTGACTTCGTAGCTTGCCACAACCCTTCCTACATTGATAAGGGATTCAAGATCGTTCAGGACGTTAAGCCGGGCGGCACATTCCTGATCAACTGCCAGTGGAAGCCTGAAGAAGTAGGCAACCACCTTGACGCAGCAGCTAAGAAGTACATCGCTGAGAACAACATCAACCTGTACATCATCGACGCTATTGACCTCTGCGCTAAGATCGGAATGGGCAAGAGAACTAATACAACTCTCCAGTCTGCATTCTTCTCACTCGCTGAGGTTCTGCCAAAGGCTGATGCAGTACAGTACATGAAGGACGCTGCTACAAAGTCCTACCTCAAGAAGGGCCAGGATATCGTAGACATGAACCACAAGGCTATCGATGCCGGAGCAGATGCTCTTGTTAAGATCGATGTACCTGCTGAGTGGGCTAACCCTGCAGCTGACCCTGAAAAGGCAGCTCTTGAAGGACCTGCAGCTCTTGTTACTCAGGTCAAGAACATCCTTCTCCCAATCGACAACATGGATGGAGACAGCTTGCCTGTATCCGCATTCATGCCACACGTTGACGGTGAGTGGGAACTCGGAGCTTCTGCTTACGAGAAGAGAGGCGTTGCAGTTAACGTTCCTGAGTGGAATCCTACAACATGCGTACAGTGTAACCAGTGCGCATATGTATGCCCACATGCAACAATCAGACCTTACATGCTCAATGACGAAGAAGCAGCCGGCGCACCTGAAGGATTCAAGATGGTTGACGTTAAGGCCGGCAAGGGCAAAGGCGTTTATAAGTATGGCCTCGCAGTTTCCCCACTCGATTGTATGGGATGCGGCGTCTGCGTAACAGTTTGCCCGACCAAGTCACTCACAATGAAGCCGCTTGAGGAGCAGCTCCCAGAGCAGGAGAACTTCAACTATGCTGTTAAGAAGATTTCCGTTAAGAAGGAAGTTACTGACAACACAGTTAAGGGATCCCAGTTCAAGACTCCTCTCCTCGAGTTCTCGGGCTCCTGCGCAGGATGTGCTGAGACTTCATATGCTAGACTGATCACACAGCTTTGCGGAGATCACACTTACATCTCTAACGCTACAGGATGCTCCTCGATTTGGGGCGGCCCTGGCGCAACAGCTCCTTATACAGTTAACGATGAGGGACACGGACCTGCATGGTGCAACTCCCTGTTCGAAGACAATGCTGAGCATGGTCTCGGTATGAGAATGGCTGTTAAGACAAGAAGAGCTAAGATCAAGGCTGACGTTGAAGAACTCGTAGCAGCAGGCGTACCTGATGCTGTTAAGGATGCAGCAGAAGCTTGGTTCGCAGCATTTGACGATGTTGAAGGCTCCAAGGTAGCAGGTGAGGCTCTCGTAGCTGCACTCGAAGCTGCAGGAATCGGCGCTGAGATCGTTGCTCGCAAGGATCTCCTTGCTGAGAAGACTGTATGGATCTTCGGTGGAGACGGCTGGGCTTACGATATCGGTTACGGCGGACTCGACCACGTACTTGCAAGCGGCGAGAACGTAAACGTAATGGTATTCGATACTGAGGTTTACTCCAACACCGGTGGACAGGCTTCCAAGGCTTCCAACATCGGCCAGGTAGCTCAGTTCGCTGCAGCTGGTAAGTCGATCGAGAAGAAGTCACTGTCCCAGATCGCTATGGCTTATGGTTATGTATACGTAGCACAGGTTGCTATGGGAGCTAACCCTAACCAGACAATCAAGGCTATGACAGAAGCTATCGCTTACAACGGACCATCCCTCATCATCGGTTACTCACCATGCGAGATGCACTCGATCAAGGGCGGCATGATGAACTGCCAGATGGAGATGAAGAAGGCTGTAGAATGCGGTTACTGGAACCTCTTCAGATTCAACCCTGCTGCAAAGGCAGAAGGCAAGAATCCGTTCACACTGGACAGCAAGGTGCCTGCAGGCGGATATCAGGAATTCCTGAAGAACGAAGCACGTTACAACAGACTGACCAGAGAGAATCCGGAAAGAGCAGAGAAGCTCTTCGCAGAGAACGAAGCAGCTGCAATGGCTCGTTACAACAAGCTCGTCAAGTTCGTAGACTTCTACGCACCGGAGCAGGCTTAATTGAAAGCGAAGCTATAGCGTAATTGCTTAATAAGTTTCAAAAGAAGAGACGGTCCCCGTGGCCGTCTCTTTTTTCGTGGTTGATATTTTGCTCATATCTCTTTATAATAGTTACGAAATGTAAGGAGATGCAGGATGGGGGATTTTACCCTCCTGCGCAAAAATATATTAGTTGTAACCACTTAACACTTATGAAGGAGGTCAAAATGCCTTTAGTAACAACAACTGAAATGTTCAAGAAAGCCTATGACGGCGGCTATGCTGTAGGTGCTTTCAACGTAAACAACATGGAAATCGTACAGGGTATCACTGAAGCTGCCGCTGAGCTCAGAAGCCCTGTTATTCTGCAGGTTTCAAAGGGCGCACGTGCATATGCTAACCATGCGTACCTTATGAAAATGGTTGAGGCTGCAGTAGAACTGAATCCTGAAGTTCCTATCGCACTTCATCTTGACCACGGTGATTCTTTCGAACTCTGCAAGAGCTGCATTGACGGTGGATTCACATCTGTAATGATCGATATGTCCTCGAAGTCATTTGAAGAGAATATCGCTATCACACGTCAGGTAGTAGAGTATGCTCATGCTCACGGCGTAGTAGTTGAAGCTGAGCTCGGAACACTTGAGGGTGTTGAGGATGAAGTAGTCGTAGAAGCAGGACAGGCTTCCTATACAAGACCGGAAGAAGTAGAAGAGTTCGTTACCCGCACAGGCTGCGACTCACTTGCTATCGCTATCGGAACTTCCCACGGCGCTTACAAGTTCAGACCGGAACAGTGCACAAGAAACGAGAAGGGTATTCTCGTACCACCTCCACTCCGTTTCGACGTACTTGAAGAAGTAACAAAGAGACTCCCTGGATTCCCGATCGTTCTCCACGGATCTTCATCAGTTCCTCAGGAATTCGTACAGATGGTCAACCAGTACGGCGGCAACATGCCTGATGCTATCGGTATTCCGGAAGAGCAGCTCCGCAAGGCTGCAACATCCGCAGTATGCAAGATCAACATCGACTCCGATATCCGTCTTGCAATGACAGCACAGATCCGTAAGCACCTCTTTGAGAATCCGTCTCACTTCGACCCACGTCAGTACCTCAAGCCGGCAAGACAGGCTGTTAAGGACATGGTTGCTCACAAGATCGTAAACGTACTTGGAAGCAACGACAGAATCTAGTCACCGTTCATTAAACAATGACTGCGAACACCTCCGCAAACACTTTGATGCGGAGGTGTTTTTGTGTGTATGAGGAGTGTCTCAGATTATTAATAATTCCTTAAAGCCTTTGTTTTTTACGCAATAATCCTAATTTGGCATCTTTTAAGTGATATAATCTATGCTGACTTTAACTACTATTCCGTAAACAGGAGGAAACGAATTGAGTCATACGATAGAACTTCGTAAAGTATCCAAATACTATGCGAATGAAGACTCGGTAAGCATGGGCTTCAACCGCGTGGATCTAGACCTTGACATCGGTGAATTCGTAGCGATCACGGGCGAGAGCGGAAGCGGTAAATCTACACTGCTCAATGTTATCTCCGGCCTCGATACATATGAGGAAGGAGAAATGTTTGTATGCGGTGAAGATACGACTGCTTACGGGACGGAAGACTATGAACGTTACCGTAAGACATATATAGGTAATATTTTTCAGGACTTCAATCTGATCAACAGCTATACCGTATACCAGAACATTGAGGCGGTAATGCTTCTTTCAGGCAAGAAGAGCAAGGAGTGCAGGTCTCGTATTCTCGAGCTGATCGACAAAGTCGGCCTCACAGAATACAGGAACACCAAGGCATCGAGGCTTTCCGGAGGTCAGAAGCAGAGAGTCGCTATCGCGCGTGCTCTTGCGAAAGACGCGCCGATCATTGTTGCCGACGAGCCTACAGGAAATCTCGACAGTGCTTCTGCTGAGAGTGTAATGGAGACTCTCAGCAAAGTTTCTGAGGATAAGCTCGTGGTTATCGTAACTCACAACTACGATCAGGCGGAGCCATATGTTACCCGTAAGCTGACGATGCATGACGGAAAGATCATAGAAGACAAGAAGCTCAATTCCAAGGCGAGACTCAGATCTGCTTCGGAGCTTAAGCCTGAAGATTTCTTTGATGATACAGATGCGGCACTAACAAGCGATCTGCTTGAAATGGGCGGCTCGAACAAAATGAGGAAGAGTTCAGAACTGAAACTCGGGATCAGGAATACGTTCAATATCCCTGCCAAATTCATTCTTCTTTTCATTGTTTATCTGTTCGTTTCAACGGCAGTACTCGGCCAGTACGCTACGACCAAGAACAGCCTGCATGAAGGTGATCTTCTGGGTTCGAATCCATATTTCACCAACATCAATTCGGACAGGATCATTGTCAAGAAAGCCGATGAATCAGCCTTTACGCAGGAAGATATCGAAGCGGTAGCTGACACTGATAACATACGCAGTGTAGTTAAGAATGACATCGCGATCGACAGCGGAGTCAGCTTTTTCATGGGCGATGTTCTTATCGAGGGATCGGTCTATCCTACTGATCAGATAGAAGAAGACAAGATCACTTTCGGGCATATGCCGGAGTCCGACTACGAGGTCGTCATAAGTACAGATCCTTCAAGTGACGCTTATATGAACCTGTCAGAGGCAGGCGAAGCAATGATCGGACAGCAGGTCAAACTTCAGGATATGATGCAGATGCAGACGTTCAAGTTTGAAAAGCCTGTGACTATAGCCGGAATCATAATTGAGGATGAGGTCGCGGATGACTCCGAATTCTCGATGTACGGATATTCGACATTGTATGTCAGCGATAAAATCAGCAATGATCTGCTTATCTCGATGATGGCAAACAGCTCAAAGTCACAACTCAATTTCGGCGGGACGAGAATAGACAGTGAATATGACAGAGCTGTTTACAGTTCGCCGCTGGTACCTAAGGGCAAAGCATATATATTCGAAGATGAGTCGTTCTATTATAAGGATGCACAGGCAGTCGGCAAGGATGTCGGAGTCATGATCAGGAACAGATTCTTTGAGTCAGAGGTCAAGCTCAAGGTCGATAAAGTCCTGACTGACAAGAATATAAATACACTGCTCGATATAGACCGTAGCGAATATGATATGTATTACAACTGCATCTATATCAGTGACAAAGACTTCAACGATCTGTTTGACAAAGGCTATTTCCAGATCAGTGCATTCATGAAGAATGAAACTGATTCGGAGAATACTATCGCAGCGCTTAACGAAGCAGGATTCACCACTCTTGCAATGAAAGATTCGCTCACAGACTATACGGGCGGATTCAATGTTGTATTACAGATGGTTGCATATGTAAGACTCGCTGTAGAATTCCTGATACTGTTCTTCATAGCTTATGCTGTTATCAAGCTGATCATGAGATCGAGGAACTCATATTACTCGACTCTCAGGATCCTCGGAGCTACCAAGAAGAATACGGATACTATCCTTCGTGTAGAACTGATCATCATGATGATGATCGCATATTCGGTCGACTTGCTCTTCGTAGCAGCGGTCAAAATGGGATTTATCAAGATCTCCGCATTGGAGAAAATGTTGTATTTCCTGACGAATCTCGACTATATCGCACTTGGAGTTGTCCTCCTTGCAATGTCTCTCCTGATTGCCAACAGGTATTCAAGGAAGATCTTTACTAAGAGTGCCATGAAGGCATTCAGAGAGGGGGCCTGATCCATGATTACATTAGAGAAGGTCAACAAATACTTCAATAAGGGCAGATCTAATGAGATCCACGTCATAGACAATACGACGATGAAGCTCCCTGATAAAGGGATCGTCTGCCTGCTTGGCCCGTCGGGCTGCGGCAAAACTACTTTGCTGAATGCTATCGGAGGTCTCGACAAAGTCGATTCCGGTAAGATCTACATCGACGATCAGCTTATTACCAGATACTCATCTAATAAGATCGACACAATACGAAATGCCCGTATCGGTTATATTTTCCAGAACTTCAATCTTCTGGATGACAAGTCGGTCTTTGAGAACGTTGCTATAGCTCTCAAGATGATCGGTATCAAGGACCACAAAGTAATAAGAGATAGAGTCAATTACTGCCTCCAGAAGACAGGAATCTACCAGTACAGGAACAAAACCGCAAATGCTTTGTCCGGCGGACAGAGACAGAGGGTCGCGATAGCCAGAGCCATCGTCAAGAATCCTAGAATAATCATCGCGGACGAGCCTACCGGAAATCTCGACAGTGTGAACACTCTCGAGGTCATGAATATTATCAAGACGATTTCGAGAGACAGACTGGTCATTCTTGTTACACATGAGCGCAAGATAGCTGAATTCTACTCGGATCATGTAGCTGAGATGAAGGACGGCAAGATCGTCAAGGCTTACAACAATGACTCGTCGAGGTATCTTGACTACCAGCTCGAAAATAAGATTTATCTGCGTGATATGGCTGTCGTCAAGGAGTTCAGTCAGGATGATGTCAGTGTCAAAGTCTACAGCGATGAAGAGAGGCAGGCTGATATCAAGGTAGTTATCAAGGGCAACAACCTGTATATCGATACCGGCGGAAGACTCAACGTTGTAGATGAAACATCGAATATCGAAATGGTCGATGACCATTATCAGATGATGGATGAGTCGTATCTTGGCAGCGGAGATTTCGATTACGGAGCACACATGCCTCAGAAATACAAGGCAAAATACACTTCGCTCTATAATCCTGCTAACATGATCTCCAGCGGCTGGAAGACGGTGAGCGGTTTCAAGAAGGTACGTAAATTCCTGATGGCGGGATTTGTGTTTGCGGCTATGTTCACGTTCCTGGCGGTCAGCAACGCGCTTGGAATTTTCGATGTGCAGCCTGAAGATTACAGAACTACCAGCGGCAATTACATCACTGTTTCGAATCCTGACAAGACTGAAAATCTAATGGATCTTGTCGGAAGTCTGGACAGCGTTACATATGTACTTCCGGGTGACAGTAAGCGGTCTTTGACGCTTCCTATGGATGACTATCTGCAAACAGGATATGCTGCTACTGATCTCAATGTATCTATCGCGGATACCACTGTTCTGACAGAAGAGGAGCTTCTGTATGGCAGTATGCCGAAGCGCAAGCACGATGTCGTTCTCGATAAAATGGTAATTGACGGCTTCCTGCGAAATCAGCTCGGCAAATCTGTAGGACTTGACTCAGTGGAGAAATTCCTCGGAAGACGATTCACTGTCAACAATCTGGAAGATTATAGAATATGCGGAATATCTGATACAAAATCGCCATCACTGTATGTTGATGAGAGTCAGATCCTGTATATTATCACAAATGCGCCTGCTCAAATCGATGATTACGATCTTGGTTATGAGCCGAGCGAGGACGAGTATGAGGATGCTATCAGGAGTGGAAAGGTAAAGGACCTCAGGCTCGCGGGCAAGGACGTCGTGCTCAAGAAGGGCAAAAAACCTGACGGACTATATGAGACCGCGATCAATATTGCTCATGAAGATGAGTATAAGATCGGCAGAACGATAAATACAAAACTTGCCGGTCACAAGCTCAAGGTCGTAGGCTACTATTCATCTGAAAGTGCTGAAGAGGATACTTTCTACGTATCTGAGAAAACCATACTCAAGGACTATGTCAGCAAACAGAAGAACTTTACAGTCTATGCTCCGAATACAAGACAGGTAGGAGCTCTGCTCGATTCACAGAAGCTTTCCTACAAGATCAATGATGTGAGAGACAAGAAAGCATATGTTCATGAGCGCAAGGATCAGCTGAATTCAAGTCTTCTGGTCGCAGGAATCATTCTCCTCATATCGCTGATCGAGATGTTCCTCATGCTCAGGTCATCATTCTTGTCAAGAATCAAGGAAGTAGGAACATTGAGAGCGATCGGTCTCAAGAAAAAAGACATCTACAGAATGTTCACCGGAGAGATCCTTGTTATTACCATAATAACGGCTGTACCGGGGATCGCTGTAATGTACTATGTGCTGAGCAACCTTGTAACAGTTTCCTATTATGTTGAAGGCCTGTACATGATCAATCCGCTGGTTGCATTACTTTCACTGGTGGTGATCGTACTATTCAACCTGTTTGCGGGACTGATACCGGTTTACTTCACAATGAGGAAAACACCGGCGCAAATACTTGCAAGAACCGATATCTGACAGGTTCACCTATATTACACGATCAGAAAACAGCTGTCTGCGAGATGCAGGCAGCTGTTTTGGTTTCTATGTGTTATCATACGCACTATATGTATCTGACTTCTACTTCTTTAAGGTAGTTGGTTTCGAGTGCGCGGACGATCGAATCGATGAGCGGGAATCTGATGCCGATCTTGGCGGCGAGATTCGGGTCATCTGTCTCGTCGTTTATCTTGGTTCCTACTACGAATTCGACCTGATCGGTATTCCTGAGTATCTTGATGAAACGCTTTGCCGGATCTTCAGGCATTTGCTTGAGAAGCGTTTTCTTGTTAAGTCGTTCGCTGACGACATGCAGAGTAAGCATTCCCTCAGTTACAAGGTCTATTCCTTCAATAATACTCGAAGGTGGAAGTGCACCTGACGGCGATTTGTCAGAAAGAACTGCTTTGCCGAGCTCTCTGGCAACGATTTTTGCTGTTGTACCGCCGCATACGATTACATTACCTTCATAATTCTCGATTATTCCTTTGAGCTTTTTGTCGGATTCACGGCTTCGCGGCGCACCGGTAACAATAAGTGTTCTCCGTGGTTTGCGCACATTGATCGCCACGCAAGTGATATCATCGTTTGCCTTGTAGTTGTCGAATTTGTATGCCTGAGTCACTATTTCACGTGTGAGGTCTCTCGATGAAATGTCCGGTTTTTTCTCAAGTATACCTGCGATAAAATCGCGGACATTGTTTTCTCCCCATCCGAGAACTCCGGTGCTGCTTGATTGCTTTACGACAGGAGCACGTTTCGAACCATAAGGTGATGCAGGTTTTCTTGACGGAAGTGATCCGAGAGATACTCCGGCCTGAGCGACACCGTCACTGAAATATATCAGACGGTCCCCGATATCCATGTTGAAATGCGATGAATATACGATCTCAGGCTTGACTGCAGTCTTGCGGTGCAGCCTTGTAGCAGTTTTCTTCCATTGGATAGGAGTAGCGCCCGAGAAACGCATGCTTGCAGGGTTATCGTACTCGACAAGGCTTACATTTATGAACGATTTATCGTTTGCATAGACTATCTTCGCTATCGTGAAGGTAGCGTAGCTTATGCCTTTCTCTTTATCTACCGGAAGAGTATCCATGATGATCTCAGCTGAGTGGGTGAGATCGATAGGGGAGAAAGACAGCTTGTTCGCCATGTGTGATGTCAGCGAGGCGAGTACGTTCGCTTTGACTCCGCTGCCGAGCCCGTCAGAAAGAGTAGCGGTTATGATGTTGCTTCCGGGCTCCCGTTCGAGGAGGAAGACATCGCCGCCGATCTGCTGACCGTGTTTGAACAGCTGTTGGTAGTCAATGTCAATACATACATTGTTCATCATTTGCTATCACCGTCGCTTTCCTCGACCAGACCGTAATCCCCTGATGAATCACCGTGTACGTTGAACTCTTCAATGATCGAGTTCAGAACGATCTCTGTTTCTGCAGCGTTCTCACCGAGAAGTGAAGCGATCTGCTGTACAGTGGAGAGAGATTTAGTGATTACTTCTTCCGCCTTTTCGATAACTGCCTCACGTCTGAAAATAGGTGTAGTGATGTCTTCAAACATTGCGCCGAGGAGCTGCTTGCTCTCTACAAGGAAGAACGTCACTCTCATGACCTTGCCTTCGTGTTTGAAACGATACTGAGCAGGCTTGCTCATATAGAACTGCTCTCTGAATTTCTCAGCAAACGGGACGAACATCGATACAGGCGATCCTCTGAAAGATTTAAGTCCTTCAGCATCGAGGAATGATTCAGGATAATCTTCGAAAATATCTACGAATCGCTTGTTCAGGTCAGCTATGTTAAGTTCATTATCAACGATAACTACACCGTGCGGAATTGTCGACAGAAGAATATCTACCTTGCTTTCAGCATCTTTACGCATTTTGGTCACGCACATTTCCGTTTCGGAAATACCCGCGAGCAATGCCTTTGCCATGTCGCGGCATGTCTGGTAGCCGCATCCGCCGCAGTTGAGCTCATCTTCAGGACCCTCTTTACCAAGCTTGCGGAGAGCTTTGACGATTTCGTCTTCTGTGTAGTCAAACTGGCTGACTTTAACAGCCTTAGGGCCTTCGCCCTTGAGTATGCCATAACCTTTTTTCAGGACTTCACGTGCAAATTCAGCATCGCCATCGAACACATTTGGCTCAGAGAGCCTCTTCATAACATGCTTGGCAACCGCTTTCTTGCGAACAACTGCGGAATCCTTCTTGGTAGTTCCCGGCCCGTTTATGCAGCCGCCGTCACAATTCAGAGTTTCAAGGAAGTCATCTGTATGTGTTCCTCTGAGCGATGACATGATCCTCTCGACACCGGAAACAGACAAAGCGTTCTGCTCAACGAATCTGTTCTGCCAGATCTTGGATGTTTCGATCTGACCGTTGTCAATAGGATAGATCGCGGCTTTGCCGGCTTTGGCAGGAACGAATTCTACAGGGATACCTGTGTCGATGTTTTCGAGCTGGATGTTATCTTCTTCAAACCACTGTTCGACTTCGCGGAATGTGAGGGCTATGTCCGGATATCCCGGATATTCATCAGCTTCAAGCTTCTTGGCGATGCACGGTCCGATGAATACTATGACAATATCATCGCCGTAAAGACGTCTCAGATATGCGCTGTGCGTCTGAAGCGGGGAAGGTACAGGCGCGAGTGCGGAAATATTCTCCGGGAAATATTTTTTGACCAGCTCAACTACAGATGGGCAGGCTGTCGAAATAAAAGAAGCGTTTCCGTGCTCGATCACGTACATGTCCAGAGCCTGAGATACGAGCGCTGCGCCGATCGCTGTTTCAGAAACAGCGTGAAATCCGAGCTTGTACAGTGCGCGTACAAAATTATCTTCCAGGCCCGGGAACTCAGCGACATAAGACGGCGCGAGTGAAACAATGACTTTGCGCTTAGACATAAATGCCATTTGAACACGGTCTATGTCGTTACGGATCTGCTTGACTCCGTTAGGGCACTCGTTGACACAGGTGCCGCAGAATATACAGCGGTCATGCAGGATCAGAGCATGCGCGTCCTTGATCTGTATAGCTTTGACGGGACATGTTCTTACGCATTTATAACAGTCTCTGCAGTTGTTGATTTCAGTGTAAATTGGTTGTCTGTCCAGAATACTCATAATTGACCTCATTTATTAATCATAAGGATAGTTACTAATTAATAATAACATAATGCTGTGTTATAAAAAACTTGCCTTGCGTCCGAGATGAGGAATGCCATATTGTTTTTTTGCTGAACAAAGCTATACAAAGAATGCATTTTTCTTTAATTCTGTAAGTGAATCCAATTCTGTGGTATACTAACTCTATCTATGAGAAATTTGCTTATTGGGGGTATAACTATGGCATTCGCAACAGCTGAAGAATACAAAGACATGGCCGGCAATTTCATTCATGACATTATCAATGAAGATCTTGCAACAGGCAAACACAAAGAAATCGTCACCAGGTTCCCGCCTGAACCGAACGGATATCTGCATATCGGACACGCGAAGTCCCTTTGCCTCAACTTCGGTACTGCCCTGAAGTATGGCGGCAGATGTAACCTGAGATATGACGATACCAATCCTACCAAAGAAGATATCGAGTTCGTCAAATCTATCGAAGCTGACGTAAACTGGCTCGGTTTCCAGTGGGATGAGAAACTTTGGGCATCTGATTATTTTGACACCATGTATGATGCTGCTGTAGAGCTCATCAAGCAAGGCAAGGCTTTTGTCTGCGAGCTTACCCCTGATCAGATCAGAGAATACAGAGGAACACTCAAAGAACCGGGCAAGGAGTCTCCATACAGGAACAGACCTATCGAAGAGAACCTTGCACTCTTCGAGAAGATGAGAGCAGGCGAGTTTGCTGACGGAGAGGTCTGCCTCAGAGCCAAGATCGATATGGCAAGCCCTAACATCAACATGAGGGACCCTGTCATCTACAGAGTAGTACACGCACCTCATCACAACACAGGCGATAAGTGGTGCATTTATCCTATGTACGATTTTGCTCACCCGATCGAAGACGCTATCGAAGGCATCACACATTCGATCTGCACACTCGAATTCGAAGACCACAGACCGCTTTATGACTGGGTCGTAAGAGAAGTAGGCTGGTGGCCGAATCCTCCTAGACAGATAGAGTTCGCTCCGCTGAACGTCACAACCATGCTGATGAGCAAGAGATTCATTCGCAGACTTGTTGAAGAGGGCCTTGTAGAAGGCTGGGACGATCCTAGACTTTGTACTCTTGCAGCAGTAAGAAGAAGAGGCTATACACCTGAAGCTATCCGTAAATTCTGCAATGACATCGGTGTATCCAAGGCTGACTCGACTATCGACATCGCTCAGCTCGAGCAGTGCGTCAGAGAAGATCTGCAGCTCAAGGTACCGGCTCTCAACGTAGTCAAGAATCCGATCAAGGTCATCATCGACAATTATCCGGAAGATAAGATCGAGATGTGCACTGTTGAGAATAACGGCAAGGTGCCTGAAATGGGAACAAGAGAGATCCCGTTTGGAAGAGAACTCTGGGTAGACGGAGATGATTTTATGGAAGTTCCTGTCAAGAAGTATTTCAGACTCTTCCCTGGCAACGAGGTCAGATTCAAAGGCGCATATTTCATCACATGCAACAGCGTTGAGAAGGATGAAGACGGCAACATCAAGTGCCTGCACTGCACCTATGATCCGGAAACTCACAGCGGCTCCGGATTCGAAGGACGCAAGGTCAAGGGAACTATCCACTTCGTAGAAGCAAGCACAGCTGTTAAGATCAGGATCAGAGAATACGGATATCTGATGAAGGTCAACGAAGAGACAGGCGAGTCGGAATTCGATCCTGATTCACTCAAGGAGACATGGGGATATGCTGAGCCGAGCGTCAAGGATGTAAAGGCCGGAGAGAGATTCCAGTTCTTCCGCAAAGGCTACTACATCGCAGACAGCCAGCTTACAACTGATGATGAGAAGGTATTCAACAGCATCGTTGGTCTGAAGAGCTCCTGGAAATAGAATTTAACAGATACTGATAAAGCCCGCTGACTTACGATCGGCGGGTTTTTCGTTACCTTAAGAAAATTTTAAAACACAATACACGCCGGCAGGTAGTATACTACGAGTATGGAAACATGGCTTGCAAGAATAATCAGCTTTGCTGAGCAATATCCTGAAATAGCAAAAGACGCGACCACCGTTATGCGGTGGGTCTTTGTCGTTCTTGCAGCTTATATACTTCTCGTATCAATTTTCTCGCTTCTGACAACAAGGTGTACACCTGAGATCTGGGGGTATTTTCTTGTCGAAGACGGCGGGAATTTTCCGATCACACACTGGGAGAATGTTATCGGGCGGTCGAGGTCTTCCGACATCCATATTCCGCTCAAGACCATGTCAAACAGTCATGCGATTTTGTCAAGGAAAAGCGAAGACAAATGGGTCATCAAGGATCTTGGTTCAAAGAACGGGACGGTAGTGAACGGATTCCCGCTTGAGCCGGGCAGGAGATATATGATAAGCCTCGGCGATGAGATCGTCATGGGCGGTGTCCATGCGACAGTAGCTCCTGCCAGTCTTGAAGAGAGCCGGAACAACGAAGTCATGAGACGTCTTGACAAGGAGCCGGTGGCGCCGTGGAAGATATTGGTCGCTATTACTTTGTTCCAGTTCCTGACGATAATTCAGCTCATCCTCGGACTGGGGGACAAGATAACCCTGAGCGCGATCATTTCCATATTATTACTGTCTGCAGTAATGTGGACATATGTCACTGTTTTCAAGGCCATCGGGCGTAAGGGCTTTGAGATGGAGATGATAGCTTTCTTCATGTCGACTATCAATCTGGCAGTGACGACCTCGTTCGATCCCGGTGCTACTCTCAAGGAGTTCATAGCGCTTCTGATGGGGCTTGCGCTGATGATATTCATGTGCATTTATCTCAGAGACCTCGAGCGCACCAGGAAACTCAAACCTGTCCTCATCGGGCTTTCCGTAGTTCTCCTTATCCTCAATCTTCTCCTCGGTACAGCCAGCTTTGGCGCGACCAACTGGATCGAGATCGGAAACTACACATTCCAGCCGTCCGAGATAGTCAAGCTTGCTTTCATTTGTGTCGGAGCAGGAACCCTTGAGGAACTTTATAACAAGAGAAACACCATCGTTTACGCAGGATTCTCTCTGTTCTGTCTCGCTTGCCTCGCCCTGATGAGCGACTTCGGTACAGCACTGATATTCTTTGCGACATATCTTGTCGTATCATTCCTGCGAAGCGGAGATTTCTCGAGATTGATATTTACAGGAGCCGGCGCCGGTGCTATGGGCGTGATGATCCTTAAGTTCAAACCTTACATAGCATCCAGATTCCAGGCGTGGGGACATGTCTGGGAACCTGAGTTTGTCGACAGTATGGGATACCAGCAGACCAGAACGATGTCGTTCGGCGCGGGCGGAGGACTCCTCGGACTTGGAGCCGGCAATGGTTCGCTCAAATATGTCGGAGCTTCTAATACAGACCTTGTATTCGGATTTGTAATGGAAGAGTGGGGCTTCATAATCGCCGCTCTGCTCGTCCTTTGTCTTATAACACTTACAATATTTGCGGTGATGAGCATAATCGCCGGCAGGTCAACATTCTATACGATCTGCGCGTGCGGTGCTGCAACGATGTTCCTTGTCCAGACAATGCTGAATGTTTTCGGAGCAGTCGATCTCTTCCCGCTTACAGGCGTTACGTTCCCGTTTGTATCAACAGGCGGAACGAGTCTGCTCACATCATGGGCGATGCTGGCGTACTTCAAAGCTTCGGATATGAGGCGGAATGCAAGTCTGGCGGTCGGAAAGGAGGAACAACGTGCGTAAACAAGAAAAACGTGCATTGATATGTCTCCTGATAGCTGCAGTTCTTTGCATCGGAGTCGTGGTTTTCGGAGTCAGATTTGTCAGAGACGGCGGACGCTGGGCGAGCTTCTACGGCAATACTCAGATATATACTGACGGCATAATCAACCGCGGTATCGTCATGGACAGAAATGATGAACTTCTGATACAGTGTGCCCGTGAAGGTGTCACGTACAGCGAAGACAGTACCATCAGAAAGGCTACGATCCATGCTGTCGGAGACCCTGCGGGAAACATAGCGAGCGGTGCGATCAGTATCTACAAGAGCCAGCTCATAGGCTATGACATACTGAACGGGACCTATGATACAGATCAGTCGGGCAAGAAAATACAGCTGACCATTGACGCGAATGCGAATGTAGCAGCGTATAATGCCCTTGCAGGGAGGACCGGAGCTGTAGGTGTTTTCAACTGGAAGACCGGTGAGATAGTATGTATGGTAAGCACACCATCCTTCGATCCGTACGGGTATCTCCCTGATGACGAGGACTCTTCGTATTATTTCAACAACTTCCTCGATGGAGCATTGACTCCTGGCTCAACTTTCAAACTGGTCACTTCAGCAGCGGTCATTGATACGCTTAGCGACAGGGGTAAGTTCAAATTCGACTGTGACGGAACTAATGAGTTCAGCGGTGTCGATTTCACAGACATCAAGACGCATGGTGAAGTCGACTTCAGAGATGCTCTCGCCCAGTCGTGTAATGGAGCTTTCGGCGCATTGACAAGAAAAGTCGGCGCCGCAAAAATGAAAGAATATGTCAGAAAGGCGGGGCTTGTAGACCCTGTTGAATTCGATGGGATCAGGACAGCCGGCGGCAAATTCAAATTCCCTTCGGATGATGATGTGACGCTGAGCTGGGCAGGTATCGGGCAGGCTGATGACCTTGTAAATCCATGTGCTCTTATGATATATATGGGAGCGATTGCCAATGGAGGAGAGGCGGTGCAGCCTACCCTGATCAAAAGCGCGACCTTCATCAAAGAGATCACGGGAGGTAAGTCTCTGGGAAGATATCTTGATGAAGATACTGCGAATGAGCTCCGCAACATGATGAAATACAATGTTCAGAGTAATTACGGAGAAGAGAACTTCCCGGGGCTGGATATTTACGCAAAATCGGGCACAGCCGAGACCGGATCCTGGAATCCGGATGCATGGTTCGTCGGATTCACTGACGGGGCTAACGATCCATATGCTTTCGTAGTATGGGTCAAAGACGGCGGTTACGGATCTGAAGTAGCCGCTCCTATAGCAAGAACGGTTCTGGAAACGCTTGAGGCGGACGAATAATAACGAATAAAAAACGTGAGGCCGATCGGTCTCACGTTTTGTCTTGTCTTTTTAATAAATCATCACCAGTGTGCCCGGACTGACAAGCCCATACAACTCTGCAGCAGATGAGTACGGCATATTTACACAACCGTGAGAGCCGGCTCCCTGATATATGTTACCGCCGAATGATCCTCTCCAGGTCGCATCGTGCAGACCGTATGAGTTGCCGATAAATGCCATCCAGTAACTTACGAATGATTCGTATTCGTCGCCGTTGTCTTCGCGACCCTTGAGCATCTGGTTGCGTGCCATATACTGGATCCTGTAAGTTCCTCTCGGCGTATTATGACCGGCATAAGTATTGCCTGTTACTACAGGACAGTCAAGGACAGGCTTGCCGTCAACGAAGTAAGTCAAATGTTGTTTCTCTATACTGACGAATACATATGTACCTATAGCGCCGTATTCATGCTCCTGAACAATGATCTTCGCTTCAGCCTTGGCTTTATTGCCGCTGGGATCTTTCGCAACTGCCTTGATCTTGTACTCGCCGACTTTGTCGTAGTCAACTTCAGGCTTTTTTATTTTGAGCTTGACCTTGCCACTGTTGTCACTTGCTTTGAAGACGGTATCAAACTCTGACTCATCAAGAGGGATGCCTTTGAATGTGTAGAAATTGCCGGATGCCGTGACTACAGGAGGCTCTTTGTCTGTGACCGTAATAGTGTATTTGCGGTACTGACGGCCTTTATACTTGATCGTAAGAGTATGCTCGCCTGCATCGCTGAATTTCTTGCCCTTGACAGGCTTTCCGTCGTAAAGGATCTCCGTGTTGTCTACAACGAACTGGGCGCTCTCAGGAGACATGGATTTGAGGTCTACATATTCTCCTATATGATCAGGGATCGGCTGACCGATATCAAGTTCAAAACTGGTGTATGAGTATTTGGGATTAAGAGGAAGCGCAGGATCGCACGCAGTACAAAAAATGCAGACAAGAGCTGCCGTGATGATAAGTATAGATTTTGCGATGTATTTGCGGGTATTTGTCAATGAAAACCTCTTAGTCCGGATAGGTAATGAAATAAATCAATAAGCGGGCCCGTAAAGACCCGCTTCAGATTATACCATTTATACTGTGAAATTAAACTACTTTCATGGCCGTTAGCAAAAGATTTTATTCCTCTACAACGACTGTATGATTCACATTTGCGCTTTCAGGTATTTTGTATGATCCGGATCTGCTCTTCAGGAAGAAGAGTGCTGCGAAGAGCAGAACGAGTCCTACGATCAGAGGGAGAACCGGGCTTGCGGTGAATCCTGCGATAACGTATGAAACAGTTGCAACGATTGCTACTGTTGTAGCATAAGGAAGCTGTGTCGATACGTGAGAAACATGGTTGCAGTTTGCGCCTGCGGAAGCCATGATCGTTGTATCTGAGATAGGTGAGCAGTGGTCTCCGTATACAGCACCTGCCATGCATGCTGCGATGATAGGTGTAGCGAGTTCCGGATGTGATTCAGTGATCGCAAGTCCGAGAGGGATCAGGATACCGAATGTACCCCATGAAGTGCCTGATGCAAATGCAAGTACACATGCGATCAGGAACAGTCCTGCAGGAATCAGGCCGACTCCGTGCATTCCTTCAACAAGGCCGCTTACGAAATCCGCAAGACCAAGGCTGTCTGTCATTGCTTTGAGTGACCATGCAAGTGTCAGAACCAGAATAGGTGAAGCCATTGCCTTCATGCCCTCAGGAATACAGCTCATGCACTCTGTGAAGCTGATAGTGCGTCTGAATGTGTAATAAACGATAATGAGAACCAGTGCAACGAGCGCGCCCATAGAAAGACCGACAGATGCATCGGAATCTGAGAATGCAGTAACAAATCCTGCTCCTTCGAAGAATCCGCCTGTGTAGATCATTCCGATCACGCAGCTTATTACGAGTACGACTACAGGGAAGACGAGGTCAAGAACGATACCCTTGTTGCTGCCGGCTACAGCTGCGTCAACGTTGGATGCGTTTTCGTCTTCAACAGTGAAGAGATCTCCGTTTTCGACAGCGTTCTGTTCGAATTTTGCCATAGGACCGTAATCGAACTTCATGAAGATAAGGGAGAACATCATTACGATCGTGAAGAGAGCGTAGAAGTTATATGGTATGCAGCTTACGAAAAGAGCGATACCATTCTGGCCTTCACCGGCAAAGCTCGATACTGCAGCAGCCCATGATGATACCGGTGCAATGATGCAGACCGGCGCAGCTGTTGCGTCGATGATGTAAGCGAGCTTAGCTCTTGAAACTTTGAATTCGTCTGTGACCGGCTTCATAACGCTGCCGACTGTAAGGCAGTTGAAGTAGTCGTCGACAAAGATGACGATGCCGAGGATGACTGTAGCGATCTCAGCAGCTACACGGGATCTGACATGCCTCAGAGCCCATCCGCCAAATGCTTTGGACCCTCCTGACAGATTCATCAGAGCAACGATGATGCCGAGTATTACAAGGAAAATCAGGATCCCGACATTCCAGCCATCGCTGAGTGACGCAATAAGACCATCTTTCAGCACGTGATTTACGATACCGTCAAAATCAGCTCCGGCGTACAGAACCGCTCCGACTACCACGCCGAGGAACAGTGAACTGTAAACCTCCTTGGTAATAAGGGCGAGTACGATAGCGATCAGCGGCGGGAGTATAGCCCATGCTGTTGCGTAAAGTGCAGGTGTGTATTCCATAATAGTTACCTCCATATAATAAAGAAAAATCCATGAATAACGCTTGAAACGTGCCATGGATGAGGTAACATCAAACCTTATACCATGATAGCGCTCCACTTACGTGACAGTACGCCGCATCTTATTACAGCGTCCCAGAATACCAGGGAACGGGAATCCTGTGTATCCTTCGGCGGATCATCCTTTCAGAAGCAACAGTTCCCGCACTGCAGCTGCTCCGTACTCATAATCTCCGCGACCTCTATCGGGTCAGGTGTTATTCAATTGACTCTCCCATAATAATAAGTTACAGATGCAATGTCAATAAATTTTGTGAAAAAGTACAAATACACCATGGCTATCGGTAATTAATCATAAAACTACAAACAATTACCATGCCGGGCCTTTGAATTGTTCAATGATATGCAAAAGTGATATAATTTTTTTGAAGAACTAGAGATTATAAAAAAGGAGACCATCATGAATTTCAGTCAGTCAGAAACGGATTTCATAAAGGATGCAGAATCTTATGTTCCTATTCCGGAGAACGAGAAACCTGTAATAGAGTCAGAGGAGGAACTGAATGCTCTGCTGGCAGAGAGACGTGCAGCCGCAAAGGGCAGTTCTTTGCCGGATTTTATGCATACCAGATTCAAAGGACTTGATTTGTCCGGCTGGGATATGACAAAGCTTAATCTCAGACGGACCACCTTCGACGGATGCAACCTCAGCGGAACAGACTTCAGTGATTCTGAGATGGATCACATTGCATTCTATAATAATGATCTTCGGGGAATGAAGCTTTGCCGCTGCAAGGCAAGGGGGTGCAGCTTCAGATTCCAGGACATGACAGGTATCGACCTGTCCGGAGCGAATATTTACGCATCGGTTCTTGAGGACGCAATCAATCAGGACAAAGTGATCATAGACGATGACACGAAGTGGTATAAAATGAGATGCCCTGAGGAAGGTCCGTTTATCGCATGGAAATGCTGCACAGACCTGCGTGTCGTAATGATGCTTGTGCCGGCAGATGCCAAACGCTGCATGGCTACGATGGAAACAGGCAGAGTGTCCAAGGTCAAAGTCCTCAAGATAACCAACATCGATGAGACAGAGAATTATACATGGGCGCAGTCAACTGTAGACTCGGATTTTTACTACGAAGTCGGCAAATGGCTCGAGCCTGCTAACGGCTT
Organism: Mogibacterium sp.; assembly: GCA_017403955.1. Classification (GTDB taxonomy): domain Bacteria; phylum Bacillota; class Clostridia; order Peptostreptococcales; family Anaerovoracaceae; genus Crickella. The sequence continues at coordinate 3,994 of JAFRDH010000006.1, read as the reverse complement.
CCAGGAAGACAGATGGAAAGATTCATCTCCGGGGATCCACTTTTTCCTCGACAGGCAGCAATGCGTCGATTATCAGTCAAAATAGTCGCATTTGAATAGCGTGGGGAAATGGAGTATAATTATGTCAATATAAATATAATGTAGTTTCCGGACACGCGGTGCCGCAAGGAATGCCAGTGGCGTTTTGTTTTGCGCTGTGATGGACGGAAACATGATGGCGTTAGGGCATTTATACATTATTGTATTGTAAGGGAGGTAATGATTTATGAAAGTAATCATGTCCGGTAACGAAGCGATCGCTCGCGGAGCTTATGAAGGCGGCGCAAGATTTGCTTCGGCATATCCGGGAACACCAAGCACTGAGATCCTCGAGAACATGCCACAGTATGGCGATGCTGTTTACTCTGAGTGGGCACCTAATGAAAAGGTTGCTACAGAGGCAGCAATCGGAGCATCCATTGCCGGTGTAAGATCATTCTGCGCAATGAAGCACGTTGGTATGAACGTAGCTGCTGACCCAATCTACACATTCGCATACACCGGCGTAACCGGCGGATTCGTAATGGTAGTAGCTGATGACCCGGGACAGCACAGTTCACAGAATGAGCAGGACAACAGAAACCAGGCTAAGGCAGCAAGACTTCTTATGCTTGAGCCATCCGACTCACAGGAAGCACATGACTTCATGAAGAAGGCTTTTGCACTTTCCGAGAAGATGGATATGCCTGTTCTCATGCACGTAACTACAAGAGTCTGCCACTCCAAGGGCATAGTAGAACTCGGCGAGAGAGAAGAAGCTGATGTTCCTGATTATGAACCAAAGATCAAGAAGTACGTTACAGCTCCTGCGAATGCTAAGGTTCTCAGAGCTACACTCGAAGACAGAGTCAAAGCAGCAAGAGAGTATGCTTGCAACTGCGAATTCAATAGAGTCGAAATGCACGACACTAAGATCGGTGTTATCACATCCGGCGTTTCCTATCAGTATGCAAGAGAGACATTTGGAGACAATGCTTCCTATCTGAAGCTCGGTCTGACATTCCCGATGCCTACTTGCCTGATCAAGGACTTCTGCAGCAAGGTCGATAAGGTCTATGTTGTTGAAGAGATGGATCCATACATCGAAGAGCATGTCAAGATGCTCGGCATCGAGTGCACAGGCAAGGATGTAATTCCTAGATTCGATGAGCTCAATACAGATATCGTAAGAAAGGCATTCCTCGGAGTAGAGCCTGAAACTTACACATCTGATATGAAGACCGTTGTAAGACCTCCTGCACTTTGCGCAGGCTGCCCTCACAGAGGTCTGTTCTACTGCCTGTCCAAGAGAGAGAAGAAGGACGGAATCATGATCACCGGAGATATCGGATGCTACACACTCGGTATGGCAGCTCCGCTGAACGCACTTCATTCCTGCATCTGCATGGGCGCTTCCATTTCACAGGGACACGGCGCAAGCATTGCTCTCAGAGATGCCGGCAAGAAGACCAAGGTCGTTTCTGTAATCGGTGACTCCACATTCTTCCACACAGGCGTCAACTCACTGATGGACGCTGTTTACAACAGCGGCAGCAACCTGTCGATCATCCTCGACAACCGTATCACAGGTATGACAGGACATCAGCAGAACCCTGGTACAGGTTATACACTCATGGGCAAGGAAGCTCCTGAAGTAGATATCCCTGCACTTTGCAAAGCTATCGGAGTCAAGGAAGAGAACATTATCACTGTCAATCCTAACCACCTCGATGAGGTCAACGCAGCTCTCGACACACTGCTGGCTAAGGACGAGCCTACTGTACTGATCACAAGATGGCCGTGCGTGCTCAAGAAGTTCAGCAAGCAGGATCTCGATGAGTTCCCGACACTGCACAAGACACAGTGCGTGATCGATCAGGACAAGTGCAAAAACTGCAAGATGTGCGTGAAGACAGGATGCCCTGCACTGATTTCCACAAAGGAAAAGGTAGTTATCGACTACACAAGCTGCAACGGCTGCACAGTCTGCAAGCAGGTTTGCCCATTCAAGGCTATTGAGGAGGTGACAAGGTAATGAGTGAAGTTAAGAATATTCTCCTGGTTGGAGTAGGCGGACAGGGAACGATCCTTGCAAGTAAGATCCTGACCAGCGGTCTTATGAAGGCCGGTTACGATGTCAAAATGAGTGAGATTCACGGAATGTCTCAGAGAGGCGGCTCCGTATCCACACAGGTAAGATATGGCGACAAAGTTTATTCACCTATCGTAGGTAAGGGCTCAGCTGACGTTATCGTTGCTTTCGAAGAGATGGAAGCTCTCAGATGGCTCGACCACCTCAAGATCGGCGGCAAGATGGTAATCAATGATCACCAGATCCAGCCGGTACCTGTTAATCTTGGAATGGCTGAATATCCGGAAGGAATCATCGAGCACCTCAAGGAGAAGGTAGATGTTCTTTCCTTCAAGGCTGCTGAGGTAGCTACAGAACTCGGAAATCCTAAGGCTATGAACATTGTTCTTCTCGGAGCTCTTGTAAAGGCTATGGGACTGGACGATATCGACTGGGATGCTGAGATCGAAGCCAACGTAAAGGCTAAATTCGTTGAACTCAACAAGAAGGCTTTCCATGCCGGATACAACCTGTAATTTTCAGGTGATTTTTACCAAAATTATATATAGCTGATGATTCTTTGCTTTATCACAGAATCCTCTATATATAATATAATGAAGAAAACATATCGAAGAAAAGCTGCCTTCACTCAGCAAGGCGGCTTTTTCTTCGGCTTGAATATATCCTGAATGCATGGTAGTATTAAAAAGATTTTCAAGGAGGTCCAAGGAAACAGATGAGAACATTGATGTTGATCGCAAGTGTTGCGATGATTGGTTCCGGAATATTCTGCATTGCAAACGGCAGTGCCGCTTTTCTGACCGTGGCATTTATTATCGGACTGGTATTCTGTGTAATGGGGCTTCTGGAGATGTTCATTGGTTTCAGAGCTGATTTCGATGTTACAGAGAATGCAGTCAGTATTACTAAGGACGGATTGCTGATGCTGGTTTTCGGTATCGTAGTTCTTTCGGCTCAGGTAACGAGTGATACTACAGCACAAATGCTTTTCGCAATGTGGCTTTCAGTCGAAGGCGTTCTTGCGTTCAACGCGCAGAAGATCGATTTTATGAACATATCTGCGAGCGAAAGGATAAACGTAGCATTCAGCGTCATCATGCTGTGCTTCGGAGCTTATATGTTCTTCAATCTCTCGCTGTTCAATTTCCCGGTCACATTGCTCATCGGAATTTCTCTCATTATTATAGGGCTCAGAAGATTTACCAAATCGTTTGAAATCGAGTATAACAGGCCGAGCTTTATCACAGGAAATGAAGAAAAGCTCAAGGATGCTCTTGAAGAAGAGAAAAGGGCACTTGCTAAGGCTAAGGAAGGTATCAGAGAGCAGAAGAACGCTCAGAGACGTATCCAGAAGATCCGTGAAGATATGGCTGCTGAACAGGATGTACTGAGTAGTGCAGCTATGCGCAGACAGGAAAGAGAGCAGGAAAAAGCCCTCGAAAAGGACTCAGAATAGGGTAAATCCGGTCGTATTGACCAGTTAATTGTCGCTTGCGAAATATTTCGAAAAAAACTGAAAAAAGGTATTGACAATACTCAGAATTCGAGTAGAATAAACGAGTGCTCAGAAAGCGGGCGGGAATCAATCAAGCCCGTTTTTTCACGGCCTAAGCCGAAAATCCGAACAACGGCAAATGCCTGTCGGAAGATCGTTCAGATTTAGCACCTCAGCAAACGAATTTGAAAAAACTTTTTAAAAAAGTTTTTAAAAAGTATTGACAAAATTCGAAAAGCTGTGTATACTAATGAAGCTGTCGCTGAAAAGCACAGCGGAACATTGAAAACTTCATAGTGCAGAACAGGTCTTAAAAACAAGGAACAAGATATAGTTCCTGAAGATAAGATCTAGTACAACATAGAGACAAACAAGCAAAACTTGTTAGT
>JAFRDH010000005.1 GCA_017403955.1 Mogibacterium sp. | reverse complement strand
TTTCTCAAGATGATCGAGGAAATCTGCATACGTCCTTCCGACATGACATTTCTTGTCTACATGAAGGACCGGGCCACTCTTCTGGCGAGGCTGTTTTCTCTGCACCTTTCTGTGGAGATCCAGATTCCCGGCATCAAAGTAACCTTTATCTATGTAGTCGTATAGGGTCCTTAAAGAAACAGGCATCTGATCTGCGTAATATTCATAGGCAACAGGAACAGAAACCCCATTCTTAATGAGCGGAATAATGTGATCTGCGATGAACTTCAGCTCTTTCTCAGAAAGGGCTATACCGAGTCTGGATTCAGAGAGCGTCTGTTTATACATCCTGTGAGCATGATCAGCAAAGTACATCCTTGTTGCAAGGAGACAATTATTGCCGCCACGATCCCCGCAGCCGTTACAGACATAAGGGGGCTTGAGCAGCTTAGAACATATTTCAGGTTCATATCTGTCACAGTACAGAGCACATTGAGAGCATAGAAGAGAGCATACTCTTTTAGGGCACCTAGGCGCCGGGCACTGAGATGGATCTTCAAAGATGCATTCATATCTGAACTTACATCTGCTCCTGGCAGGTTTTTTGCTGCCATAATGAATGTGAGCACGGATCTCTCTGCTGATGGAAGTTCTGTCTTTACCGATCTCAGATGCAATGCGGGAAAAAGACCAGCCGAGAGTTAGACCTCTCTGGATCAACAATCTGTCGTCATAAGTGAAATGTTTCATAACAGTTCCTTTCCGGCAGGATACAGAGAGAATTTTACGTTAAAAAATGGACGGAGAATCTTAAAATATGGCTATGGATTTATGGATAACCGGCGCAGAGCCATGGATAAGTGCAGGGACAGTCAAACTGCCCACACACTTATCCACAGCTCTGCCGGATGGCCGGTTACCCACAAGCTCCACAGCCACTGCTGCGATGATCACGACAAGTGATGATCAAAACAAAAACGTGAAGTTGTAACTGCACAGTAACAATCTTCACGCTTTCGCAATTCGAAATGCACTTTTATTATGTATTTACCTTAGCAATTAACCCATTTCAACAAAAATCTCATTCACAGCGTGTATTTCCGCAATGCCGATGTAAACGCTCCTCAAGTTTCTCCAGTATATTAGGAGAGTCGAAGTTTGACTCTCGCGACATAACTAGCGACAAGCGGATAACGTGCATGTTTTGTCGAAATACGCACGTTATCTCTTGACTTATTATTAAATAATGATATACTCTCTCATGGTATATAGAAAGGAGCGTGAAGATATGTTGGCATATATTAAGGATCGTACGGACGATTTTAATGCAGGTCGTTTTGTTAACGAACTAGCAGCTGCTTCTAAAAACCTCGGTATTTTGGAAGCAAAAATCGATGCCTACCAGTTTGACGGCATACTCATTCCTATGCTTCAAAGAAAGGAAGCTGTTTCTTCTATGTATATAGAGGGAACGCAAACAACAATACCAGATGTATTAAAGAATGAAATCAGTCCTCAGAAGAGCTCTGATAAAGTCCAACAGGAAGTAGGAAATCATATTAAGACACTCTTCTATGGTGCAGATTATCTGCGTTCAGGAAAAAAGTTTACCCACTCCTTTATAAAAAAAATCCACGAATATATGATGGTCGGAATAATAGCACCTGGACTTGAGAATACTCTAGGCAAATATAAGCTCAAGGATAATCAAATTAAGAACTCCATCGGCACTGTTGTGTATACGCCTCCTGCCGCTTCAGAGACAAAAAAATACATGGATGAATTGCTTTCCTTTATGAATGACGAAAACGATGGCCTTAACCCATTAATTAAGGCTGCCATGATTCACTCTCAGTTCGAATCAATACATCCGTTTTCTGATGGTAATGGCAGAATTGGCAGGGTTCTCATCAGCCTTTACTTATATAAAGCTAAGGTCATTAATTTCCCGTTCTTCTATATAAGCGAAGCAATAAACATGGATAAGACTGTTTATTACAACATGCTTACGGATTCCAGAATAAACTCTCTTGATGAATGGATAAAATATTTTCTTCACAAGGTAGACATTCAAGCAACAAGACTTACCGGCTATATAGATGCCTTGAACAAGCTATACTCAAAAACAAAGGTCGCTGTTAAAAAGTGTGTGAACAGTCCGAAATATGATGAAATAATAGAGTGCCTTTTCACTCATCCAGTATTGAACGCAACGATCTTGGAAGAGCAACTATCTGTTTCTCATGGGCAGGCCATAAGATACCTCAATGCATTAGAAGACCACCGTATTGTAATTAGTGATGATCGCAAACGAGGCAAGTCGTTCTATTTTATGGAGCTAATCGATCTTGCTAGCGGCGCATAAAACACTGAAGAGAAGTGGGGGTGATGTATATTGTTTGTCTGTAACAATAGAAAAGCATTGCGATGACTGTTGGCGCAGTACTTGCAATGCTTAGCTCCGAGTATCTCTACTCGTAATCTGGTATGTTTTATGATAGAGAAACTCGGAGTGACAGTCAATGGCTTTTCATAAATATTCAGAAAAGCTTCATAGTTAATTCTAATAGCCTGTGCTCCGGGTGTTTCTACTCGTAATCTGGTTAATTACTTCTGAGACATCCGGAAAAACGCACAGCCACAGAGCAAATCTATGATTAAGGCACAAACAGGCTCTGCGGATAGGTGCCGGAAAGGACATTTAAAATGTCTCAGAAGAATAAAGTTCGAAACGGATGTAAAGACATCTGGAACGCCTTCATGTGTGAAGGCGCAACTTATAGCAAAAGCGATATCCCTTTTTGCCCAACCACAGCAGATTCTATCCCGACTCGAATCATACCTTGGGATGAAGCGAAGCATTTGTACAAGAATGCTGTTGCCCGTAAAGATATCGATTTCTTCTACGATGCTTTTGTCTGCTTCTATATTGATGACTATAAGTTTGATGGGCCACGTGGGATCTGGCATGATAGTGCATTTGCTCTCAAAATTCTCAAACATTTTGCAGGAGCGATAACGCCGGACTTCTCCACATACCAAGACTTCCCTGACCCTATAAAAAGGTTCAACACTTACAGGATGAGGGCGTTTGGCCTTTGGCTTGGGAGAAACGGCGTCAAAGTCATAAACAATGTAAGGTGGGGCACCGCCGAAACATGGATTTACTGCTTCGATGGCATTCCACATAACAGCATCGTTGCAATTGGAACGTCCGGTGGAAGCCCCAGGAAACTAATCGATCGTAAACGTTTTGAAGATGGCCTAGGTGAACTTGTTCGTGTATTGCAACCACATACAATCATCGTATACGGTTCTGCAAATTACTCATGCTTCGACAAACTAGAAGCGCAAGGGATAAAGATAGTACCCTACCCAAGCCATACCGCTTCTGCATTCGAGAGGAGGCGGTCAGAATGAGCAAAGGAGATTCGCATCTTTTTTCTGGTACTAGCGGTGAAGGACAGGCTCTTATCGATGAAGTAATAGCAAATGGAGATAAGATCTCTCCTGACAAAGTACTACTGATCACGCGCGACCCTTCTGGGAAAATCGTATGGATGGAAGAGGGAAACTCCTCTTCCGGACTTCAGCACATCGTTAATCGTCATGGACATGAATTCAACGGGAAAGGAATATCGAATGATGATATCCCCAATTATGTCCTGGAGGCCGTGCACCAAGGTAATGTGGTCGGAACACAAGGTAAAAGGACGCCGCCTCGCACGATTTATGAATTCACATATAACGGCGAAACTCATCGCGTAGCAGTCCAGGTTGGTAGTAACGGCTATATCGTTAGTGCCAATCCTAGAAGTATGAAGGAGGATTGATTATGATTAAAACAATACGATTGGCACTAGAATACAACACCTATTGTGTCTGGCTTTACGATGAGGACGGTTTTGTAATCGATAATGACAATCCGCCAGAGCTGGCGGACGATGAAGAACTTACCAATGCTTTCATGGCAGTAAGCGATCTCTATGATTCCTTCTTTATCGACAACGACAAAGAATTCCGTTATGTTGGTTGCCCTGATGAGGAGACACGAGAAACCCTCAAGTCACTTATCGATCATGCTGTTGAAATCCTTACTATAAAAATCAACGGCAAGTATACCATCCAAAATGATATCGACCTAAACTTCTAATCACTACCGAGCAAACAGCCGGCCTACAACACTGGCCGGCTGGTTTTCCTCCTTCGCATCTCATTCAGAGCCCTTCCGAATGAGACAACTCTCGTGATTTGGGACGGAGTCGAAACAGCAACTTCGACTCTCCTCATATACCACGAGACACCCCACAAAAAATCTCATTCGAACGTCGTTTTTCGGCGCTTTTTGGCGTTTCTCGTCGCCATCCGGCAAAATAGTCATCGTCAGAAAGCGTTGGAATTTCAACAAAAATCGACAAAACAAAACGGCTTCGGAAATCATTCCGAAGCCATTTTTTGGAGCTGATAGGGGGAGTCGAACCCCCAACCGCCTCGTTACGAATGAGGTGCTCTGCCATTAAGCTACATCAGCATGTTCTATCTGCGTGCCACGCTATGTTAGTTTAACAGAGTGCGCACTGTTTTTCAATTGATTTTTCTATTGGTATTGTGGCTGCTTCCTAGTCGTCATCCATTTTGAGTTCGAATTTTGCAGTCATAAGTGGTTCGTTATAGCCCCAGTCTTCCGGCAATTCCAGTGTGAGTCTGTTGAATCCGGCTTTGGTGAGTACTCGTGCGGAGGCTTCATTTTCAGACAGTACATGTGCGGTGATCGTTCTGATACCGGCTTCCTGAATGAGGTAGTCTCTGAGGAGAACAGTCGCTCTGGTTGCAATACCTCTGCCCCAGTATTTGTCACTCATCCTGTAACCTATTGATGCTTTGGCTTTGTCAGGATTGTAGTTGTATATTTCCGCGATGCCAATCATCTGATCAGGTCTCTCGCAAAGGTAGATGCCAAGCAAAATGGACATGCGCGTGTCGAAGCACTCCCGGTCCATCAGGGTGATCACCATGCGCTTATCTTCATATTTGAGCTCATACAGGAATGTAGGCAAAGTCGCATAGACATGGGCTTGCGAGGTAAGGTCAGCAACAGCGTCCGCATCGGCAATTGTCATTTTCCCGAGTTGCACGATTCCATCATTCAGTTCCGGATATTCTGTAAAAAGGTTCATTGCTCGTTCTCCACACGATCCGCTTGCCTGCATATTGTGTTCCGGAATGCGGTTATGATTCTACCTACTATATTATACTCTTTCTGCCTGTTAATTGGATATTACATCACAAAAGATGCAGCCGCACTATAATGAGTTGTGTCAGTGGGGTGTCAATAGGGACGGTTCTCTTTGACTCATTTTGGATAGTGTCAGCGGAGCAATTCTCCTGCGATTTACTGTAAAAGCCGGCTGAAATCAGGCGAATTGTCATGAAATTACATGAAAAACAGGCTTTTCGAAGTCTGTTTTGTTGTTTTTACTGTAAAAATCGCACTCGACTGTTGGCTTTGTCATGAAAAACCGCCATTTTTCATGACAAACCACTATATATCAAGAGATTTTTACATTAAACCCTGCGGACTTGACCCGGTCAAGCAATACAGTGCAAGGCTCGGGAGAAGAAATATTGCGAGGAAGATCAATGGATGTCCCGTTTATTGGATAATACATCTTAATTAGGTAATACATCAAAAAAAGACCGCCTTGACGGCGGCCTTAAAATCATTAGATTTTGATGTGAACGGCTTAGAATCCGATCTTTCCTGCGAATCCTTCGAGTGCTTCTGCGAATTCCTTGTCGTCGAAGCAGAAACGCATTGTTGTGTAGTCTTTTCTGAACTTGCTGACATCCTCGGATACGTCTTTGTTTCTCAGGATGCAGTCTGCCATGAGACTAGCCAGCTTCTTGAACTCAGCTTCGCCGAATCCGAATCTTGTCATTTCGCTTACGCCCATACGCAGAGCTCCGGATGCTGTGAAGCCTTCTTCATCAGGTGTTGCCTGATAGTTAACGATGATGTTGTTCTTCTCAAGTCTGTTAGCGATATCAGCACCTTCGCCGTATCCTACAGTTACGAGTACCTGGTGAGTCTCGGTGTAATCATTAGCAGGGTCTCCACATACATTCAGGCCTTCAGCCTTGAGTGCCTTAGCGAAGCTCTTAGCGTTGCTGATAACAGCCTTCTGATACTCATCCTTGAATGCGTTCATTTCGTAAGCAGCCATCAGGAGACCAAGCTGTGTTCCGAGGTGGTGGTTGGATACGCTGCCCGGGAATGCTCTGTTTTCAATTGACTGCCACAGACCGTACTTCAGCTCGTCTTCTTTGTAGTTGACAGCTACGAGACCTCTCTGTGGTCCGAAGAATGTCTTATGTGTTGAACCTGTAACGATTTCAGCACCTTCTTCGAATGGCTTCTGGAAGTAATCGCCTGCGATACCAAGAACGTGAGCCATATCGTACATGATAGTTGTCTCAAGACCCATATCGTCAACGAACTTGCGGATCTCAGCAACTGGCTCTTTGTGGATTACCATGGACTTACCGAAGATGATGAATTCCGGCTTGTATTCCTCGATAACCTTCTTGGTCTCTTCAACGTCGATCTTGAAGATGTTGTCCTTGAGTACAGGGAAGTTGACAACTGCGCTTCTCTCTGTCTTAGGGTCGATTGCGATGTAGTCATGCAGAGCGCCCATTGGCTGAGCCGAAAGGTGTCCGCCCTTGATGATGTGGTTGTTCAGAACGTAGCCGAGTCTCTTCGGGGTGTTCTTCTTGTCGAGTCTGTTCTTCCAGTCCATGAGAGCTGAGAAAGCGCACATGTTGGACATCTGTCCACTGATAACTCTTGTCTCAACCTCTGTGCAGCCAAAGTACTTCTTGAGTTCTTCTACTGCGAGCTGCTCTACTTCATCGATGAAGCCTGTGCCCTGATAATAGAAGATGTCCTTGTCATAGAAGGATTTGATCTTCTTGTGCTCAGCATAACGTGCACTTGGGTCACTGGAGCAAAGGAGCTGTACTGCTCTTGAAGGAGTATTCTCTGAAGGGATCAGGTTGATGCAGTTCTTCTGTCTCCAGAGGTGGTTGTCTTCAGCCTTCTTGATGAGTGTGAATGCTCTTGTCAGATAATCTTCGCCGCTGTCTTCTCTCTTAGCGAGCTCATGTCCGTAAACAAGTGGACGAGCGAATGGAGGAGCCATTGTGTCGAGGTGCTTCTCAGGAATTACAGCTTTGAGTCTCTTGCCTCTTACGTCTACTTCTACGACATCATCCGGAAGGATGTCGCAGTTGATGTAGCAAAGTCCGATAGCTCTCTTAACTACTTCATCGGTAATCACACTCTCAAGACCTTCGCCTTCGGTCTTATAGTAAGGAACCATTGTTCCGGATGTTGTGAAACCAACCAGTTCGCCATCCTTATAAATATCCATTCCCTTACGGAGTACGCCTCTGTCAAGAAGTGCGATAGGCATTACTCTTCTTGGGAGAACATCGCTCATGCTGTAGTCTCTGTTCTCTACCTTATCGAAAGCTGCTTTCTGCTTTGTCAGTGCTTCACGGCCGATGTAGTCACCCTTGCGGTCTGAGAAAGATACAGCAAACTTAGCCAGAGATACTGCGAAAATTGGCATTGGGATATCATCGTCGCTAGGCTCTTCTCCCGGTTCGAAATACATTTCGTGTCCGTAGAGCGGCATGCCTGCTTCGAGTCTCAGTGTGTCACGAGCACCAAGTGCAGCCGGCTTTGCGCCTTCTTCTTTGAGACGGTTCCACAGCCATGCAGCATCCTCGGACTTAACGAATACTTCGTATCCGAGAGGCTCGCCGGTGTATCCTGTCTTAGCTACATATGCTTCATGTCCTTCGAGATCGAGGTGGTTAAGAGCATTCTTCCAAGGCTCTGTAACTGCTTCGCCACCGGAAAGAACCATCATGATCTCTTTACTCTTAGGTCCCTGTACAGCGATGGATGCCCAATCAGCAGTGATGTTTGTCATTGTGCAGTCGTAGTCCTTGATTACCTTGTTGAGGTGCTCGAGGTCCTTGTCGGTGTTGCCTGCGTTTACAATCAGGAGATAACGCTCTTCTGAGAAACGATAGAGGTAGGCGTCGTCGATAGCTTCGCCCTTCTCATTAGGGATGATGCAATACTGAGCCTTGTTAACGTCAAGGGACTCAACATTGCTGGTCAGAACGTGCTGAAGGAACTTGACCATGTCCGGTCCTTCAATGATAAGTCTTCCCATGTGGGAAACATCGAAGATGGAGCAGAAATGTCTTGTGTAAAGATGCTCTGCGATAATGCCGCCCGGATACTGGATAGGCATCTCCCAGCCACCGAAATCGACCATTTTGCCGCCTTCAGCTAAATGTACATCGTACAGTTGTGTGCGTTTAAGCTCTGCCATTGTTTCTTCCTTTCTCCTTACATAAATAGAATTGAAACAGGGAAAATAATTAACTTACATGAAAAATAGAGGTCGCCCGGATCCGGTCTTGCTGAATAAAGTTCTGCTTGCCCGTTGAACTCTGTTCAGAAGGTCTCCGCCGGATCATTCAACCGATTAGAAGTAAGTATTCTTGTAAAAATTATAGCACCCTGAACTTACAGCGGTCAAGAAAAGCAAAACCCGCCAGACGTTCACACGAGGCGGGTTTTTATCAGTATTTTCAATACTTACAGGGCTTTTCGAGTTCGTACTCCAATAACCTTCAGGCCAACACTTCTGTAAGGATCTTTATGAAAAAGATCACTATCACTATGATCATCAGCGGTTTCACTGCCTTGACGCCGCCTTTTTCGAAATATGTAGTTCCGGTCCATGCGCCAAGTGTGCTCATTACTCCTGCAGCAAGGCCGAGCAAAATGACTACTTTGCCGTTGATCAGGTAGATCGTCAGCGATGAAATGCAGGTTGTGAGGTTGATGACCTTTGCAGTCGCGTTTGCTTCTTTGAGGTCCAGATGTGCGACTCCTGCGAGAAGGAGTATCATAAATGTTCCGGAGCCCGGCCCGTAGAATCCGTCGTAAATACCGGTTACAAGCGCGATCGCTGAGGCTGTCACAACAGTCCGCATGGTCCCGAGAGGTTCTTTTTCATCAGAAAGGGCGCGGCTCTTCATTATATATAGTGCTGTTGCAGGAAGCAGGAAAAGCATCAGGATCTTGAAATAATGATCGCTCAGCATCAGCGAGAGTTTTGCACCGATCACTCCTCCGCAAAGTGCAGCAACAAGACAGATCGCAGTCCTCTTCCATTTTATATAACCACTTCGGGCAAATCTGAAGGTGGCAGTCGAAAGACCCATCATCGCACTGAGCTTGTTGGTCGCGATCGCATAATGCGTCGGAAGCCCGGCGATCATATACGCAGGCAGCGAAACAAGCGCGCCGCCGCCAGAGACTGCTTCGATAAATCCACCCAGGAATGTAAGTGGTAGAACTATTAAGAAAGTAAGCCACGTGACAGTCATCCCATTACCCTTTCAAACCCTTTCTACAACCCAAATTATCATATAGGCTGTTTGTAAGCAAATCATATTTGTAATCTTTGTTAACACCAGTTGACCTACTCGAATTCATTTGGGTAAAATATTGGAAACAACTGCAAGCGTAATATTTATGATAGTTATGAGCCTCCGCTCATTTGCCGGATATGGAAACTAAGAAGAACAAGGCAATAAGCGCAACATGGCCTGCGCTTCTAATAATTCTCCAATCGCTGCTATATGGATTCGGAGATCCTATATCCAAGATCGCCTATGAAGTAACTCCTGTTTACACTTTGCTGGTGATCCGATATTCACTTGCGTTCATTCTGCTTGCGCTGTTCTTCCGGCAGCGCATTTTAAATACTGTGCGAACAGTTCCTCTGAAGGTCTGGCTCGTTCCGGGTCTATGCATCGGTATGGCGTACCTGGTCGGCAATGTTGCGCTTTCACTTTCCGCTGCGACTTCGATCGCTTTTGTAAGATCGCTTTCAGTCGTTCTGACTCCGGCTCTCGCTTTTATCTTCTACCGTACCCACTTCAGATGGCAGCATATTGTTATTCAGATCACCGCTGTTTTCGGTCTGTATTTGCTGTGTGCAAAAGGCGGTCTGTCGGGATTCGGTCTCGGCGAAGCGCTGACACTGTGCGACGCGACACTGAGAGCCGCAGCACTCGTATTCAGTCTGAGATCACTTGACGATGTAGATCCTGTCAGCCTTACTGCACTTCAGGCAGGCTGCTCATCTGTGCTTGCAATAATCGCATGCCTCATATTCGAGGGCGGACCTTCGATCGGCTCAGTGACCCCGCTTGCATGGCTGATCATCCTTTATCTCGCAATAACCTGCACGCTTCTCGGATATCTTCTGCAGAATCTTGCGCTCACGCGTATTTCTGACAGGGCTGTCGCGCTCCTCCAGAGTACGGCACCGGTCATGACCGCCTTTTTCTCATTCATACTCCTTGGAGAACGTCTTTCTACGGCTGGAATTATAGGTTCAGCGATAATAATCCTCTGCATAGTCGCATCATCCCTGCTCCCTTCAGACCTGGAATAGGGCTACAGAAAACGTACGGCAAGATTGATTATTTCGTGCGATTTGATTATAATAATCGTACGAAAAAGGAGGCGCTGAAATGTCTATTACAGCAACTGAACTCAAAGAGAATCTCAGCAAATATCTCATGCTTGCTGCTACAGAAGATATCTATATCACTCGCAACGGCAAAGTCGTTGCCAGACTGACCAGTCCGTATCAGGATCGTGTCAGCATCGCCAAGTCACTTGCCGGAATTATCCCTGCTGACATCACGGCAGAGGAGGCAAGAGAAGAAAGGCTGGCATCGAAGTGAAAGCGCTCATAGATACTTGTGTTATCCTCGACTATCTCCAGGCAAGAGAGCCTTTCTTTGATGATGCTCTTAATTTATTCATAAGTGTCGCCAACAATGAATTCGGAGGATATGTTACGGCAAATTCCATGACAGATCTGTACTATATTATCCACCGCCACACTCACAGCGTTATAGAGTCTAAGAAGTATCTTGCAGATCTCACTCAGCTGCTGTCTGTAATCGACACTACTTCGGAGGACTGTCTGAGAGCTCTGCACATGAATAACGCAGATTACGAAGACGCTGTCATGATGGCATCCGCGCGGAGCTTTGGCATGGAACATATTATTACCCGCAATATTGCTGATTATCACGATTCACCGGTTGCAGCCATAACACCTGCTGCTTTTCTCGAACTGCTCGACTGATGGTTTGAATTGTTTGATCGTCCGGTCAAAATCAAGACAATAGAAATCAATTTAGTTCATTGGTTATCATCGCTGCTCGTTTATAATTAATTCAGGTAAGCTCCAATTACCAACAGACATTTGTGTTCAAGGAATATTTTACAAGACTGACAATTTGTATTTCCGGGCTGGCCCTTTTCGCATTGGGCAACTTTTTTGGTGTGCTCGCCGGCTCTGCAGGAACTAACGGCTGGAACACAATGGCCATCGGTCTTTCCAATATGACAGGGCTGACTTTTGGCACATGCGTGTTCGCCATCGGCGTGGCTATACTGGTCATCGACTTCCTCGGCAAAGGCAAGCTTGGGGTCGGGACGTTTCTCAACGTATTTCTGATCTCAGGTCTCTCGGATGTTTTTCTCAGGATCCTGACTTTCATCCCTGCTCCGCCAAACCTTGCAGTCGGTGTTTTCTACACTCTGCTCGGCCAGATGCTCATTGCGTTTGCGACAGTAGTATATATGCGTACGGGTCTTGGCGCGGGTCCGCGTGACACGCTCATGGTCATCGTGAGCAAAGCCTTGCCGCGTCTGCCTATCGGTTTTGTCAAATTCATTCTGGAGATCGCAGCTCTTATACTCGGCGTCCTCATGGGAGCGCCATTCGGTATAGGGACAGTATTAGTCATAGCCCTGCAGGCAAGTTTCTTCCAGTTTGCCTGCTACGTATGCAAATTCGTTCCGCGCGATGTCGTCAATGAAGATCTCGTGGATACCTGGAAGAGGATAACGAATCGCCAATAAATAATAAGAATACATATAAGGTGAAAGGAGACTGTAATGAGCATAAAGGAATATGCAAAAGAAATGATCGAGATGGATCCGGTGTTTCAGGATATCGCCGATCAGAAAGAGACTCTGTGGATCAACGGCGCTCACCTGCCATTCAATCTGGTCGACGGTGTCTGCCAGCTGGTGGTAAGTGATGATGACATTGCCGATGCAGAGAAACGGCTCCACAGATTTGCGCCATATATCAAGAAATGTTTCCCTGAGACTGCTGAGGATGAAGGTCTGATCGAATCTCCTCTGAGAGATATCAGCGAAATGCAGCAGGCTTTGATCAACACTTATGATGCGGAAATCCCGGGCAGGCTACTCCTCAAGATGGATTCGCATCTGCCAATTGCCGGTTCGGTCAAAGCGAGAGGCGGTATTTACGAAGTTCTCAAGCATGCGGAAGATCTCGCTCTCGATGCAGGTATGATCACTGAAGAAGACAACTACGAAAGATTTGCAGATGATGATTTCAAAGAATTCTTCGGCAAGTACACCGTACAGGTAGGATCCACCGGCAACCTCGGACTGTCGATCGGTATCATGAGTGCTTTCCTCGGTTTCAAGGTCAAAGTCCACATGTCCGCGGATGCCCGTCAGTGGAAGAAGGATATGCTGAGAAGCAAAGGCGTAGAGGTCATCGAGTATGATGATGATTATTCGAAAGCCGTCCAGGAAGGACGCAGGCTCTCCGACCTCGATCCATCCAGTTACTTTGTAGATGACGAATACTCACTTCCGCTCTTCCTCGGTTACGCTGTTGCTGCACAGAGACTCAAAGGACAGCTCGAAGAGATGGATATCGAAGTAGACATTGATCATCCACTGATCGTCTATATCCCATGCGGCGTCGGCGGCGCTCCGGGCGGAGTCTGCTACGGTCTCAAGAGAGTATTCGGAGATGATGTGCATGTATTCTTCTGCGAGCCAACACTCTTCCCATCGGTCCTGATCGGAATCGCTTCCGCAAAATACGAAGAGAGCAACGTTGCTGACTTTGGCCTTTCCGGAATGTCTGCAGCAGACGGCCTTGCCTGCGCAAGCCCTTCCGGACTCGTCACAAGACTCTGCGGCAACCTCGTTTCCGGCGACTTCACCGTAAGAGACGCGATCCTCTTCGATTACATGAGAATGCTCAAAGAGACCGAAGATGTCTTCATTGAGCCGTCGAGCTGCGCAGCATTCACAGGTCCGGTCTCACTTATGAAATTCGAGGACGGCAGAGATTACCTTGAGCTGTGGGGACTCGATGAATCAGCCATGGCCAACGCGACTCAGATCTGCTGGGCAACAGGCGGAAGACTCGTACCGGATGACATCTGGGACAAATACATGAACACATATCTTTAAGCCTATGTCAGAAGGGGTTGCCGCATTTTACTAAAGTGCGACAACCTCTTTTTTAATTCTATTAGCCGAAGAAGTCATGCATTCGATCAGCAATAAATTTGAAATCTATGATGATTCCATCGGATATTGAGATCGGTATATTATCCGCGAACTGATAGGTCTTAGGCGGAGTCCCCTTCTCGAAACAGTATACTATTACTTCTTCTTTCTTAGGGTCTATGATCCAGTATTCACGTACCCCGCCCTCCCAGTACTTGTTTAACTTGAGCAACCTGTCATAGCCTCCTGTTGACGGAGACAGCACTTCCATAACCAAGTCAGGCGCGCCATATACTACACCCTTGTTGAATTTGTTTCTTCCGCATACCACCATGAGATCAGGCATTAGCAGGTTCTTCTTGTCCATGAACAGTTGCACACCTGTAGGAGCGACAAGCGGCATGCAGTGCTTGTTTCCCTTCGCAAGTAATGCGTTATCTATCTGTCTGAATACCTGTCCTATAAGATATTGGTGGACTGTTGTAGGAGCAGCAAGGTCGTACAGGCAGCCGTCTATCAACTCCATATAAACGCCATCAGGCAAAGCAAAAATGTCTTCTACCGTATATTCTCCCTGCTTCTTGCCCGCATAGGCAAGATTGTTGTAGCCATAATAAGCAAGGTCTGATGACTCTCGTACGCAGACAGGTTCTGTAATGGAACTGCTGCGAACCACATCTTCATGATTGATTTGCACATTTGGTTCTGTTACACCTCTTCCGGGAGGGAACAGCGCCATTTCTATCTGCTTGAGCGTCTCATATCTCGGTGCCTGTGTCGTTCCACCGAAAATCTTCTGCACGGTTCCAAGTGGAACTCCTGACAACTGCGATATCATCTCATTGGTATATCCCAATTCGAGCTTACGAGCCTTCAGATCTGATACTTTCATAATCGTTCTCCTTACGCTATTTCTAATATTCTATCCGTATTTGTTCCATTTATCAACCGTTATAATTCCATTAAAACATATTTCTTTGTATTCTTCTGCGTATGTTACGAGCGATGAAGCAGTTGCGTTTCTCACCCTTTTTAACGGCTATTGACTTCTGGTATAAGGTGGATAAATCCTGTAAAAAAATGACCAAGACTTGTTGTATCTTGGCCGTGATTTATCCTATTTTTACTTTATTACAGACATTGGAGTAATTCCGATATATTTTCTTAAAGCATTGAGAATAGTGGTTTCCTGATCAACCTTTCCTCAGTTGCCACAGCATCTACCGGGAAGTCGTATTCATCGGTAGGGATCTCATCCGACTTCTGTACCTCGAACGCGACCGCTATGATCTTGGCATTACTGCATTTTGGCAGATATCTGTCATAAAATCCGCCGCCCATTCCGAGTCTCCGGCACTCCTCATCGAACGACGAGCATGGTGCAACGATCAGATCGATCTCTGCAGGATCTATCACCGTCCCTTTTTCAAGGACCGGCTCCATTATACCCATGTAACCGCTCACCCATGCATCCGCACTATTCCCGGGTTCGATCGCCAGCATCTCAGTCTTACTGATGCAAAGCGGATAAATCAGCCTCTTTCCGTCCTTTTGGGCAATCTCTTCCAGCGCGTCAAGTCTGACTTCTCCCTTGACCCACTTATAGACGAAAATAGTCTCCGCCTCTGCATATTCCGCTGTACCCGCGACCCTTGCCGAGATCGCCTCAGAAAAAGCGATCCGCTCCTCCTCGCTCAGCGCTTCACGCGCCATGATCCTGCTCTTCCTCAGAACCTTTTTATATTCCTTCATATCCATATCTCCGTGTCATTGGGTGTGTCATTGGGGACGGTTCTTCATGACACACTCTATCAGCAGCATGCACATCCTGCAATAATCTAAAATGATTACTTTTGTATTATTTTTGCGCTATTCGTGCCGCAAGCACCGGCACTCCTCTGTCAGCGATACGTGTGAATCTGACAGGCACGGACCTGGCGTTCGCAATATGATCGCTGCGACCTGTGGCGTTCAGCATATATGCGGTATCTTCCGCAACAATACCCACATGCGAGATCGCCATCCAGGCTCCATACTTCCAATATTCCTCGATGACAGGCTGCGCGGCCTGAAAGAACACCAGGTCTCCGGGTTCAAGTCTTGCTCCTGCACTAAGGTCTATCTCCAGACCATTTTCTCTGCAGTATTTTGCCAGTCCGTAAGCACGCCGTAGATCCGAAGACCTGTCTGAGTATCCGGCAAAAAACGCCGCTTCAGTCAGCGAATCATTTGAGTCATGCACGATCCATTTGCACGGTAATTCAAAGAACGCCCTTATGTCCTTTGTAGCATAAGGGCTGTTTTCGTAAGTTATTCCTGCAAGTGCAAGATGAACGAGTGTGGAGCAATCGATTCGTCCGCGATAATCATTATCCGGATCGAACAACTCACCGTCTTGCAGAAACGTGTTGCCGCGATAGGAGTATATAAGTTTCCCGCGGTTTATATAATATGACTCTGCAATTTCCAGTATTTTATTCATTGATAATGGTTCAAAGTGTGTCAGAAAGAACCGTCCCCGGTGACACGAAAAACTTCGAGGCTTTTGTCGAGGATGCCGTTCATGTGGGCGATGGCGGTGCCGTAGTTGGTCATCGGGACGCCTGCATCGGCTGCGCATTTGATCCTGTATTTCATTTCGCGCTCGTTGAGCATGCATCCGCCGCAATGGACGATCAGGCTGTATTTCTCGAGATCGAGAGGGAATTCGGTACCGCTTGTGAACTCGATATTGATATCCTTTCCTGTATATTCTCTGATCCACCTTGGTATCTTGACAGTGCCGATGTCCTCGCAGGTCCTGTGATGGGTGCACCCTTCTGAGATAAGGATGGTATCCCCGTCACGAAGCTCTGTGAGCGCATGGGCTCCTTCTACCAGACTGTCAAGCTCGCCTTTGTAGCGCGCGAACAGCACCGAGAAAGAAGTGAACGGAATATCCGCAGGTGTCTCCATCGCAACACGTTTGAATACCTGACTGTCAGTGATGACGAGCCTCGGCTTTTTGGCGAGCGAATTGAAGACTTCCTTATATCCATTCTCTTTGACGACCATAGCAACAGCGTCCGCCTCGAGTATGTCGCGTATAGTCTGCTGCTGCGGCAAAATCAGCCTGCCCTTCGGGGCGGCTTTGTCGATCGGAACTACGAGGATCACCAGATCGTCCGGCTGAAGCAGATCGGCAACGATCCTGTGGTTCGGATCGTCAGTCGGCGCCAGCGAGGCGATAAGATCCTTGAGTTCGTGGATGTTCGTCTTGTCTGTCGCGCTGACCCACATGATACGCAGCGCATCAGTATCGTATCCTTCCGGAGAAGCCGCCATGTACGCCTTGAGATCACCGACCACTTTGTCTTTGTTTTCATCAGGTACAAGATCGCCTTTATTCAGCACAATGACGTACGGGATCTTCTTGTCCAGGATGCGGCGCAGGATCCTCAGGTCCTCATCCGTAAATCCCACGCATCCGTCCACTACAAGCAGGGCGATATCACTCTTATTCAGCATCTGGTATGCTTTTCTGATGCGGAGCTCGCCGAGTTCGCCTTCATCATCAAGGCCCGGAGTGTCGATCATCATGACCGGTCCGAGCGGCAAAAGCTCCATCGCTTTCTGGACCGGGTCGGTCGTCGTTCCGAGAACGTCGGATACGATCGCCAGATTCTGGCCGGTCAAAGCATTGATAACGCTTGATTTGCCGGCATTGCGCTTGCCGAAAATCCCTATATGCACTCTTTCGCCGGAAGGCGTATTGTTTAGACTCATATTTCTCTCTCCATCAATCTACTGATTCTCCATAGAAAACCCGCAGGCAGTTCGCTTTTGGGAAGTCCTTGGTCCCGAGGCCGTAGCCGATCGCTTCGGTGCACATCGGCGGCATCTGGGAATACTTATTTACGAAATATTTGATCAGGGCGGCTCCTGTAGGCGTGCAAAGTTCGCCTTTGATATCGCCTGAATATGCCGGGATGCCTTGCAGGATATTGGCTGTTGCAGGTGCTGGAACAGGAAGTATACCGTGTGCGCATCGCACTGAGCCATAGCCCGTCGCCACCGGAGTTGCTATGATCTGTTCCGGCGCGATCTCGTGTATAAGCATGCATACTGCCGTGACATCTGCTACAGCATCCATCGTACCGACCTCATGGAAATGCACTTCACTTACCGGCTTTCCATGGACTTTGCTCTCCGCTGCAGCGATCAGCTTGTATACATTCATGACATCAGCCTTGACCTCTTCATCGATGGAAAGCGCACCGACCAAAGCCTCGATATCCGCCATAGAATGATGGTGGTGGTGATGCTCGTGCTCGTGATCATGGTGATGGTGGTGGTGCTCATGGTCGTGCTCGTGGTCATGATCGTGATGATGGTGCTCGTGTTCACCGGGTTCTTGCTCTTCCTCACCATTCACATAAATATGTACATGCGTCCCGGTTATGCCCTGCTTTTCATCTTCAGCGACCTTCATCTCAACGCCCGGGATGCCGATCTCATTGAACCGTTCAACAAAACCGGCCATTTTGGCTTTGTCTATCCTGGCATTGTCCGCAGCACCTTCATCTGCGCGGCACACTATTTCCAGCAGAGCCGCAGTCAGCATATCTCCTGCAGCCCCCATACTGCAGTCTACAAATAAAGTCTTCATTCAACCTCTCCCTTTACCGCAAGTCTGTTTATCTGTGTTGCCAGATAACCGGCTCCGTATCCGTTATCTATATTAACTACTGCTATCCCGTTCGCACAGGAATTTATCATCGTCAAAAGCGCCGAAAGCCCGTGCATGCTCGCGCCGTATCCGACCGAAGTCGGCACTGCGATGACAGGATTTCGCACGAGTCCCCCAATGACGCTCGCGAGTGCGCCTTCCATCCCGGCGACAGCAACAACGCAATTCGCCTCCTGGACATCTTCGACTTTGGACAGAAGCCTGTGTATCCCGCTGACACCGACATCAAACAACCTGACGACATTGCATCCGAAGAATTCAGCAGTCTGCGCCGCTTCTTCAGCTACCGGGATGTCTGCGGTTCCGGCACAGCACACAGCGACCTTGCCCGTGCGCTCTTTGTTTTCTCTTTCTTTCTTTATTATATGTGAGACCGGATCGTACCGGATGTCAGGGATCGCTTCACGCAAAAGCTCGTACTGATGCTCTGTTGCGCGGGTCCCGAAGACCTCGCCGTTCTTCTCGAGCAAAGTCCTGAAGATCCTGACGATGAATTCATCCGGTTTGTTGCTGCAATAAACTACTTCCGGAAAACCGGAACGGATCTCGCGATGAGTGTCCAGTTTTGCATATCCGAGCTCTTCAAAAGGCTGGCGGCTGAAATAGCTCTGTGCCTCCTCAAGAGGGATCTCGTCATTCTTAAACTTTTCGAGTATTTCTCTGGTATCCATTTTTGTACCTTTCAGGCGCATTCTCTTACATGCGCATCGATTAACATCAGTTTCTGCCCGTCAGTTTTCTATATGCTTTACGGACCTCGCCTGCCATATACAGCGATCCGAACGCGAGCACCGGCGCTGTGCCGCTGATGCACTCGCGTACTGCCTCTTCCACAGAATCGAAAGCGGCTGCCGGAAGTGTGTCAGAAAGAACCGTCCCCAGTGACACATCCGTTGACACGATCCGGGCGAGTTCGGCGGCAGGGAGGGCTCGGTCTGAGTCCGGTGTGACGCAGCAGCATTTAGCAGCAAATGGCAGAAGCGTATGCAGGACCGACATGTAGTCTTTGTCAGCCAGCATGCCTATAAGGAGTGTCAGACCGCCATCCGGAAAGAATTTGCGGAGTGACTCGGCTACTGCTTCAGCACACTGAAGGTTGTGTCCACCGTCGAGTATGAATACCGGGTCGGTGCCCATTACTTCGAATCTTGCAGGCCATTTTACTGCAGCGAGGCCACTGCGGATCGAGTCTTCTGTTATATTCCATCCGCGTTCTATAAGGGCGTCTATAGCGGTCAGTACGACTGCGACATTACGCGCCTGATATTCGCCGACAAGCGGGAGATCGAGATCCATTTTGCCGCGCCATCTGAGATGCTGCGCCGTCAGATCTGCTCCGAGAATGCTGATATCTTCAAAATCCGCAACTGTCAGTCTGCAGCCTTTCTCATCGCACACACTTTTGATCACATTCATGACTTCAGGGACATTCGGGTATGCAACAACATCCGCGCCCGGCTTGATGATGCCGGCTTTGGACGAAGTGATCTCAGCGAGCGTCCTGCCGAGGTATTCCGTATGGTCGAACCCGATGTTTGTAATGACGCAGACATCCGGCGATTCGATGACATTCGTCGAGTCATACGTTCCGCCGAGGCCGACTTCCAGCACGACTAAATCGCACTTCATTCGCGCAAAATACAGCATGCCGATCGTCGTGATTATTTCGAACTGCGACGGATGGTCATCCATAGAGTCCGCAGCTTCTTTGACGATCTCAGTGAGTTCGCAGAGCGCGTCATCGGTGATAGGAACTCCGTTCACCTGTATCCTCTCGGTGAATTCTTCGATAAAAGGTGAAGGATACATTCCGGTCTTGTATCCGCTGGCTCTGAGGATAGATTCGAGCATCGCGCAAGTCGAGCCTTTGCCGTTGGTCCCTGCTACATGCACGAACCTCAGCTCTTTCTGCGGGTCGCCGACTTTGCGCAGAAGTTCAAACGTCCTGCCAAGACCAAGCCGCCACTGGCTCCAGGTTTTAGAGTTTATATATTCGATTGCTTCATTCAGTTTCATGTGTTCAACCTGCCTGAAATGATTCGATATTCAATAGCAATAATGGTATAATATGCGAGATGATTCCGGGGATATTGCCCGGATAGCATCCCTAATCAGTAAGTATTCTACCACACATATGGAGGATAGCATAATGACCAAAGCAGATAAGTATCTTGTTAACGATATACACAACATCCTCGATAATGGTTACAAGGATGTCAACCCTCGTCCGGTTTATGAAGACGGCACTCCGGCCTATACGATCAGTGTCAATCACGTTGTTCGCAAATACGATCTTTCCAAAGGCGAATTCCCGATCTGCACGCTCCGCTATCAGGCATGGAAGACCGGCATCCGCGAGATCTTTACGATCTATCAGAAGCCTACGAACGTCCTTTCCGAAATGAAGGAAATGGGCGTGACATGGTGGGATCCGTGGGATATAGGCGATGGAACGATCGGCCAGAGATATGGAGCTACTGTCAAAAGATACGATCTCATCAATAATCTGATTGCAGATATCAAAAAAGACCCGTACGGCCGCCGCAAAATCGTCTCACTCTGGCAGGAATCCGATCTTCGCGAGACTCCGGGCCTCCCTCCGTGTGCATTCCTCACGATATGGAATGTCCGCCGCAATTATCTCGACATGGTTCTCGTCCAGAGGTCGGGTGATATGCTGACTGCTTCAGGAGCAGGCGGGATCAACGAGATCCAGTATGCAGCACTTCTTATGATGATCGCGCGCGTGACGGGCCTTGAACCGGGTGTCTTCACACACTTTGTAGCGAACGAGCAGATCTATGACCGTCATATGGAAAATGCGGATGAGATGCTCAGAAGAGCTGCCGAACTCGATGCGGCAGAAACCGCAGGTGCTGAGATCGCCATTCCGGAGCTTGTTCTCCATAAAGAATCCGGATGCGAGTTCACAGATATCACTCTGGATGACTTCGAAATGGTCAACTACGCGCCTATCAAGCCTCAGCTCAAATTCGAACTCGGGATATAGCTGCGGGTTCAAGCAAGTCTTCAGCCCTGCAGCCAAGTGCTCTGGCAAGTCTCGCTATTGTCTCGAGTTGACCCCTGTTGATATCTTTATTCCGCTGCTCATACATTTGTATAGACCGGAGCGAAACACCGCTCATCCGTGCGAGTTCGCTTTGCGAGCAGCCATAGGAAGTACGTATCCTCTTGAGATTTGTTTCCCGGATACCGACAGCACGTCTCTGATCCATAACTTCAGCAAATTTTGTCACATCAGCTTCATGCAGTGTTCTGTACATGAAGCTGATTTCTTCATATGAAGCAATCCGGAACAATTCCTTGTACGGAATCGTTCTCAGCCACTGATAATAACATGAAGCCCAGCCGCACCAATAATCCGGAGATCGCTCATAGGAAACGTCCGCAAAGTCGCCTTCTGTTTCGACTATTCTTCCGGTCGTCTCCTGAATGATATCTATCGCGAGTTCTGCTCCGCTCATACCTATCAGGTATTTGGGTTCCCCGTTCTCAATTCTGCGGCAAATCGTTGATCCGGCAAACATACCAGCATAATCAGTCCGGTCAAGTCCGAGGTCATTGATCGCAAAGTCAAACATATCGCCAATATTATGCATTGCCTTTCTGAGGTGCATTTCGTGGTATGCGTGGATCATCATTTCTCACCTTCTCCCGTATCAGATCTATCATATACAAACCGTCTTCAGGTTGGTCGCTAAGTCGCCTGTATTGCATTTCCGCAGCGTCAAATCTCGCTTTCCGTGCAGGATAGTAAATCTTGCTGTCGGCCGTTTCAAATCCCGTGAAACTGAGCTTGTCGAAAGCCCGTTGTGATTTGATGACGATCTGCTCCGCCAGCTTGCCAAGGCACATCGCCTGCGCCAGTTGCTCTACAGTGATCGCATTATTCAGGAAAGCATCTGCAAAATCATAATATGCATCGTCTGCCCGGTATCCTTTGATGACATCGTATGCATTCACATTGACTTGAAAGTTCTCTCTCAGATATCTTATCGCTCTTCCAGCGACCGGAGTCCCCGGCCGGAAAAGCCGGTTCGCTGTAAGTACACTTATCCAGTTAAGGATCGTATAGTCCTCACAGCTTAAGTCAAGAATCCGTAGATCCGATGCATCCAGCAAATAGTGGTTGACATATCCATCACTGAGAGAAGAGCATGCCCATTCCTTTGCAATCTCAATATTCTCAGTACAATAAAACCCAAGGCCATAGTCATTATGTTTACGGCCTTTGCCGTATTCCGGGATCCGTACGATCTCCCGCGAACCGTGAAATAATTCGATTGTTTTGCGCATAAGCCGGTCTCCTTTTGCCTTATTATATCACCGCAGTGATATAATGGCAACCGAGCAGCATTATCGACACATAAAAAGAGAGCGCTTCCTGCGAAGTGCTCTCCTGAGTTCAGATGCGTGTTATCCCTGTGCGTTGGTACGGCCGTTTCCTGTTACGCGGGACATTGTCTTGAGTATCGGCGGAGAAATCAGTCCGAGAACTACGCCTTTGCCTACCGCAGTGACCATTCTTATGACGATCATTCCTGTGATTATCGTCGGATAATAATAACCGTAGATCTTTGAATCTGCGTAGATAGCGCCTGTATTGAGCAGGCATATCAGGATCTCGCAGATGAGGAAAATAATGAAGATCTGCTTCTTGTTATTGTTGAAATTCCATTTCTTTGCATAGAATCCCGCGATCGCTCCGACTATTACGAACGGCAGGATCCAGAGAATCGTTGTTGCCGTAACGCCGTAGCTTAGAAGCTGATAAAGGAAGATCCCGACAGCTGCTACGACCATTCCGTCGACCGGACCATACATCAGCGCTGCAAAAATCACAGGAAAGTCTTCGAGAGAGACTTTCATGATATTGCCGATCCTGATCGACATGAATCCCAATACTACGCACATCGCTGCGAGCAATGCGTCGATAACAAGCTGCTGTGTGCGGTTCCGTCCATTTCTGTTTGCATACCCAGTACCCATAATAAAAGACCCCTTTCCGGCAAATGCCAATCGAATAAAAACTAACCTCTGCCACGGAAGAAGTCTCCCTGTGTGGCAACGGATGCGGATGCAGCACCGCGGGCCGGATCATAATGCTGACCGGAGACCCTTCGTCCGCAGGCAACTTCCCATCCTGCGGCACTTGACGCGCTGCGCCCTACTTCGCCAATAAGTAATTTGTGAGTACATATTATCAATAAGCACTCTTTCTTGCAATGATCAATTTTGCGTATTCTTTATACTATTTTTTCTCATACCGGTCTTCAGAATTTGAACTTGGCCGGATCTGCTATCCCATGCTCCACCATATTCAGGCAGTTGAGAAATTCTAATATAGATGTACAAGAAAAATGGCGATCCACTGCGGACCGCCATTTTTTAAATGCTTATAGTTATTTCTTGTATGCGTAGTAGTATGCGAATGGGACCACGCAAGCTCCTCCGAGCATGTTGCCGATCGTAACAGGCACCAGGTTGTTCAGGAAGAAAGCGCCCCATGTAACATCTGCTCCGAGGAAGATCCCGAGCGGGATATATGTCATGTTTGCAACACTGTGCTCGAATCCGGCGAAAACGAACATCATGATCGGGAACCAGATAGCAAAGATCTTGCCGATCAGGTCCTTAGCTCCTGCCTGCATCCAGCATGCCAGTACTACAAGGATATTACAGAGAATGCCTCTGATCAGCGCAGGCATGAACGGGATAGATGTTTTTGCCGAAGCGATAGCCATTGCTCTTTCGGCAGCTGCATCTGCGAACAATCCACTCTTTGCGAGCAGAAGCGCGATAAGAACAGAACCGATCAGGTTGCCGATATACACGATGACCCAGTTCTTCACCATTTTGCACGCTGTGATCTTCTTGTCCATCAGCGCGAGTGTCAGCAGGTTGTTGCCGGTGAAAAGCTCTGCTCCGCAGAGGATGACCATCATCAGTCCTACAGGGAAGAGCGCTGCGCCTATCAGTTTAGCTGCCATCGACTGGAAAGCATCGCCGCCTGCAGCTGTTGCCTGTACGAATACGCAAGCTCCGAATCCGATGAACGCACCTGCGAGCATTCCGAGGACGATCATCTTTCCGATCGACAGATTCGCCTTCTTGACTCCGTTACCTATCCAAATATCTGCTATTTCAGCAGGTGAATTAACTCCCATAATAACTACCTCTCTATGATCCACAAGTAACAGTTGTTACGTTCTGAATAATTATATCATGTCCTGACATCGATTGTTATCTGTAGAAAAACCCTTCGAATACAGCCTCAGCGCGTTTCGAGTATTCAGCGATGAGCGCATCTGTCTTAGCATCCATGTCAGCCGCATATTCTTTATCCTTCATGAGCCTTGTGTTGACTCTGACATTGATCGCTGCGCCGAGCATCGCGCCTTTGCACAGAACTGCACCTGTCGCAGCATCGGAAACGACCAGCTTTGAGCCTTTGGCAGCGAACTCTTCAAGCAGCTCGATCGCTCTGCAGCAAAGCTCCATTATCTCAAACGGAGCGGAAGCAGCGTCTCTCAGGCACTTCTCAAGCGTTTCGTCTCTGCCCGGAGCATCTTTAGGGATGCTGTATGCCTCGGCAAGCGGTGCAAAGAGTTCCGCGTCCTTGTTCACGCAGGCAGCCAGCTTGTCGGAAAGCTCCGTCATCTCAGCCATGAGTGCTTTGATATCCTCTTCAACATCAGCATATTTCTTCTTGCCGACCGTCAGTGAGCCGACCATTGTCCCAAGAGATGAGCCGAGAGCGGCCGCCAGCGCAGACGCACCGCCCCCGCCCGGAACTGCATCAGCTGACTCGAGCTTATCAAGAAAATCATTTATCTTCATTTCAAGCATGTCCATTTTGTGATCCTCCGGAATAAATGAAGGCCCTGCCCGCATCAGGCAGGACCTTTCGCAAAATCCAATTATTGTATACCCGGTTTAGAACAGGCCGCTGATGACGCCGTTCTCGTCTACGTCGATCTTCTCTGCTGCAGGTACCTTAGGCAGTCCAGGCATTGTCATGATATCGCCTGTGAGTGCTACGATGAAGCCTGCGCCGGCAGCGACTTTGAGGTTCCTTACAGTTACTGTGAAGTCCTTAGGTGCTCCGAGCTTGGTTGCGTCGTCAGAGAATGAGTATTGTGTCTTAGCCATGCAGATAGGCATCTTGTCAAA
The DNA here is from genome assembly GCA_017403955.1 of Mogibacterium sp. Lineage (GTDB taxonomy): Bacteria > Bacillota > Clostridia > Peptostreptococcales > Anaerovoracaceae > Crickella. Next base: position 42,963 of record JAFRDH010000005.1, on the reverse strand, counting down.
TCCGAGGTCTGTGATCTGCTTGATCTGCTTGACTGCGTTGCCTACAAGCTGTACTCCGTCAGCGTGGTAGATCTTGGTGCAGATAGCATTCAGCTTATCTTCGATAGACATGTCGAGGTCATATGACTGATGGAAGTCATTTGGCTGCTCGCAAAGTCTTACGACTTCTTCTGCGAGTGCTTTGCCGCCTTCGCCGCCCTTAGCCCAAACTTCGGACAGAGCTACGTTAACACCGAGTTCTTTGCACTTAGCTTCGACCATATCGAGCTCAGCCTTAGTGTCTGTAGGGAATGCGTTGATCGCAACTACGCAAGGGAGTCCGAATACGTTCTTGATATTGCTTACGTGCTGCAGGAGGTTCGGGAGACCCTTCTCGAGTGCTTCGAGGTTCTCATTGTTGAGTTCTGCCTTTGGAACTCCGCCGTGATACTTAAGAGCTCTTACTGTAGCTACGATAACTACTGCGCTTGGGTGCAGGTCAGCCATGCGGCACTTGATGTCGAGGAACTTCTCAGCTCCGAGGTCTGCTGCGAATCCGGCTTCTGTGATAACATAGTCGCCGATCTTGAGAGCCATTCTTGTAGCTGTTACAGAGTTGCAGCCGTGTGCGATGTTAGCGAATGGTCCGCCGTGGATCAGTGCAGGTGTTCCCTCGAGTGTCTGAACGAGGTTTGGCTTGAGAGCATCCTTGAGGAGTGCTGCCATAGCGCCTTCTGCCTTGAGGTCATGAGCTGTTACAGGCTTGCCGTCATATGTATATCCTACGATGATCCTTCCGCATCTTGCCTTGAGGTCAGTGATGTCTGAGGAGAGGCAAAGTACTGCCATTACTTCAGAAGCAACTGTGATCTCGAAGCCGTCTTCTCTTGGAACGCCCTGTACTCTTCCGCCGAGACCGTCAACGATATTTCTGAGCTGTCTGTCGTTCATATCTACAGCTCTCTTCCATGTGATCTGCTTAGGATCGATGCCAAGAGCGTTGCCCTGCTGGATATGGTTGTCGAGCATAGCTGCGAGGAGGTTGTTTGCGGCTCCGATAGCGTGGAAGTCACCGGTAAAGTGAAGGTTGATGTCCTCCATTGGAACTACTTGTGCGTATCCGCCGCCTGCTGCTCCGCCCTTGATTCCGAATACAGGTCCGAGTGATGGCTCTCTGAGAGCTACGATGGAATTCTTGCCGATCGCGCGAAGTCCGTCAGTAAGTCCGACAGAAGTGGTTGTCTTGCCTTCGCCGGCAGGTGTAGGTGTGATAGCCGTTACGAGGATGAGCTTTCCGTCTTCCTTGTCTGCGTTATCCTTCAGGAAAGAATAATCGATCTTTGCTTTGTAATTGCCATACTGTTCGATATATTTTTCATCGATGCCGGCAACTGCCGCGATCTCGGTAATCTTCTTCTTGTTGCATTCCTGAGCGATTTCAATATCTGTCTTAAAAGCCATTTCTTTTCCTCCTGCATATGATGCTGTGGTTTTCTTATGATTATGCGCTTTTTCTGAGTGCAAGCATATCATAACAAATGAATGTGAATGTTCAAAGTATTTATTATGTCTGTTTTTGTATCATATTTGATTATTGGCCAAAAATCGGCTAATATCCGAACGCAACGTAGTTATCTGCGAATTTCGTTCGAAAAACCTGCAAATCTTATTCGCTGATCCGCTTTGCTGCTTCTACTACGTGCTGCATCAGGATCGTGCTTGTGACAGAACCGACTCCGCCCGGAACCGGTGTGATCGCTTTGACGACCGGCTCAACAGCATCAAAGTCGACATCGCCTGCGATCCCGCCCTTCTTTTCGTCCCAGTTGATGCCTACATCTATAACGATCTGGTCCGGATTGACATATTCAGGTGTTACCGATCTGAGAACACCTGCCGCCGCGATCAGGATCTCAGCATTTCTTGTTACAGAAGGAACATCTACAGTTCTGGTGTGGCAGTTTGTGACTGTAGCATTCTCATGCATCAGCATCATGCCGACAGGCCTTCCTATTACAAGTGACCTTCCGATGACAGCGGCTCTCTTGCCCTTAGGATCTATTCCATAGTAGTGCAGGATCTCCATTGCCGCTGCTGCTGTACAAGGCGGGAAACCAAGCTGGCTGTTGGTGAATACGCCTGCCATGGAAAGCGCAGTGCATCCGTCGATGTCCTTAGCCGGAACGATCATCTCACGCGCCTTCGCTGTACTTATATGTTTTGGTAATGGCTGGAACATCAATATTCCATGGATCTTGTCATCATTATTGATCCGGTCGAGTTCCTTGAAGAAATCATCTTGTGTAATGTCTTCCGGAAAAACCTCATTTCGTACTTCTACGCCTACTTTTGCGGCCCTCTTCATCGCGCCTCTCTCATATGCGAGATCATCAGGCCTTTCTCCTACTCTGACGATAGCGAGCGTCGGGATGATCCCTTTTGCCTTGAGTTCTTCGACGTCATTACGAATCGCCTCACTTAGTGCTTCCGCTACCGGCGCGCCCTTCAGGATTTCTGCCATAACTAAACTCCTTTTGCTGATCACGGTTTTGCTGATCACGTACTTCTGTTTACAGGTTTCTTTTTTGCGGAATACGCCGACCGTACCCCGGCAAATCGTGACCTGCAATTAAGTATACCGCATCGATTCCGTCATTACTAACACTATTAACTGCACCTAAAGCATAACAAAGTCGTTTGAACGTAAAAATAATAAAAATTGACTATTTTTTATACTATTATGTGCTGATCTTCCGAGCATCCTCATTATCTGCTGTGCTTTATCTGCTGTGCTTTATCACTTCCTGCTTTTATGTTCCACACTTATGCAGCTGCTTTTCAGGCATATTCATCAAGCAGCCTTTGGATCAGTCTTGTGTCAAGATTCCCATCGATATCGTCGAATGTGAATATAACATCAACACACGGTACCATACCTCCCTTCGTGTACGTATCCATCCTTTGCGAGAAATCCTCCATATATCCCTCATCTCCCAGTATTCCAACATGTTCCCAGAACATCATTCTGCCGAATCGCTCTGAGAAAAAAGCAAAATCCGGATGCAGCAGGACTCCCCCGATAAAGACCGGTAGTTCATATATGTATTTCTTGCCTCTTGCGAGGAACTCATTCCCGATCGAAACCTCTGACTTTGAGCGCATTTTTATTCCATCCTTAGTCGTATGCTTCCGTCCCTCTGCATAACGGATACCATATTCCTTATCACGGAATGCCTTCACCCTTAATGCTGACTTATACCAGTCCTCTTCTTCTGTCGGACCTTCTATCTCATTTAATTGCTCTTCCTTCAATCGATATGTCTTAGGAAGACACTCATTTATGTCAGCACTGCTGAACAGGCTGAGCTTCTTTATGCATCCTTCAATGGTTTTGATCTTTTTCTCTAAATCCTTAACCGCCTTTCTCAGAAAATGTTTTTCTTTGATGTGCCTGACCTCTGCATTGTCATCAGTGCCAAGATACAAGGAGTTTCTCTCCCCCTCCTCATACCAGACCTCGGAGTAATACTTAACACCGTTCTTTTCCGTGTAACTCAGCACTTCCATCACCGGTGAAGACGCCAACCTCCCCAAGCGCTTCGCAAACCTGTAGTGAAGATTTTTGCATCGGTCCAACTCTTTCAATAATAATTTTTCAACTATCTGCATATTATTCATCTGTATTCACTTCCTTTCATCGATTACAGATTGATTGAAATAAAGTCGGATTTCATTTTTACTGAAAAAGTGCCTTATCATATCACAATTTCAGTAATCGAGTCGTCACTATCTCATGATTTTATTGAGATGCTTCAGAAAAAAAGCACGTTCATCTGAGTCAAGTATTCGGAAGCGATCTCAGATATACCGGCAGATCAGCAATCGTCCGTTTATCTCCTTATCTTCGTCACAAATGATCCATTCGATACGACTAGCACAAGTGCATATTTATTCATTTTGAATCTGCGTGCTCCTTCAAGCCCTTCCTGTTCGGGATCATTACTGAAATTCCGTACTTAACATGCCGTTTTTCAGTAAAGTTGAACTTCTGCCGGGCTGCGACGCCCTATCCGCACCTGAAGCCACGCAATTCAGCACAACAAAAGAGCCTCTCCCGGGCAGCGGCGTTTGCCGGTCTGCTCTATAAGAGAGGCTCATAGTATTCGCTCTATTCAAATCGATTTATTTCGAGTAAAGGTTGTTGTTCGAGAATTCAGGGTTGGAGGTTATGTCGATGCCGAGTGACTTGACAGCCTGCTCATCCTTCTCTGAAAGGATAGCCGTGCAGTGCGCGATGCATCCGTTAAGATTAGGGATCTCTCTGAGTGCGAGCTCTGCGAACGGATTGGTGATCTTGGTGAGCGTAAGCGCCATGATGACTTCCTCAAGGTTGAGGCTGGACTTATCATGGAAAACATTCACTTTGGTCTTTGCCATACTCTCGAAGATAGTCGGTGAAATGATCAGCATATCATCCTGTATACCTGCGAGTTTCTTAAGTGCGTTGAGTACCATCGCAGCGGTAGCGACCATTCGTCTTGAAGATCTGCCGGTAACGATGCATCCCGAAGGGAGCTGGATCGCACTGACTACAACATTCTCATATCTGTCAGCATCCTGATCTTTCTTGACATCTACGTAAGCCTCTGCGGCTCCGACTACAGGTCTGTCATACTTGGTTGCTCCGACTTCTTCCATGAGGAGCTTGCAGCGCTCGAGGGTAGCAGCATCGATGTTGCCTTTTCTGTATGAGCATTCCGCGATGAGATACCTTCTGATGATCTCCTGCTTGGCGGCTTCTCTGCAGACTTCATCGTCCGTGATAGCAAAACCACATCTGTTGACACCCATATCAGTCGGTGATTTGTATCCGTCGTCCGAGCCTGTGATCGCGTGGAGGATCCTCCTGAGTACCGGGAAAGCATCAACGTCTCTGTTGTAGTTGACTGCTGTCTCTCCATAAGCGTCCAGATGGAACGGGTCGATCATGTTGAAATCCTTGAGGTCTGCTGTTGCTGCCTCATATGCTATATTAACAGGATGCTTGAGCGGAAGGTTCCAGATAGGGAATGTCTCGAACTTGGCGTATCTCGCCTTACGTCCGAGCTTGTATTCATGATATACCTGAGAAAGCGAAGTCGCGAGTTTGCCCGAGCCGCCTCCCGGTCCGGTAACAACGATAAGCGGCTTGCTGACTTCGATATACGGATTGGCTCCGTAGCCCTCTTCCGAAACGATGATATCGACATTCGTCGGATATCCCTTGGTGTACATGTGCTTGTATGTCCTGATGCCTCTGCGTTCCAGCTTGTTGATGAACTGGTCAACAGACGGAGCTGATTCATATCTTGTGACAACAACAGAGTTGACCTCAAGATCGTAGCTCCTGAACTCGTCGATAAGTCTCATGACTTCCAGATCATATGTGATGCCAAAATCCTGTCTGGTCTTGCTCTTGATGATATCGCCTGCATAGATGCAGATAATGATCTCTGCCTTGTCGCTCATCTTCTGCAGCAATTTGATCTTAGCATTCTCATCGAATCCCGGAAGAACTCTCATTGCGTGCTTATCCTCTACAAGCTTGCCTCCGAACTCCAGATACAGTCTGCCTTCCCCACTGTTGATCCTCTCGAGGATATACTTTGACTGCTCTTCGATGTACTTCTCCGCACTGAATCCCTGCTTTTTCATATCACCCTTCTTTCGCAAATGGTATTTCCGGTTCCGCCGGCTTCTCAAAGTCCCGTTTGTCCCCTTATTATGAAGGCATTACTTCGATCTCGAGAATGTTCCTTCTGGAAAAGAATTTGTCGAATTTGATCTTGTAGTCGACAGAAACCGTTCCGTACCCATCTTCATCAAGGTTGTCCTCGAGCTTGTTAGTGTAAATCTCAAGGTCGACAGACATCATCATCGGCATCTGGTATCTGGTGATGTTAAGGATGCCCGGTTCAAGTGTCATGTCCATACCGTCATCGGAATCACCCTTGCCGTAACGCCTGATCCTGAGTTTGCCTTTGCTGAGTTTGAGCAGCGTGCGGATATCCTCAAGACCGACCTTTTCTGACTCCTCGTAGGTGATGTATCTTGCGTCATTCTTCTGATACATCGTGCCTTCGGTAAGGATCTCAACAGAATCTTCCATCTCAAGTTCACGGAGAAAAGCTTCTCCGCTCGGCTTCAGATTTTCGCTGTATTGAGTACTCGTGATCCTTAGATTTACATTCTTCTTCATAACGTTTCTATTCTACCACTCTTGACCCAAATGACACAATACTGACAAATTTTAGAATTATTATTATCCATGTTCGAGCAAGAGGTATATAATATGTACAGTTTTGTAAATTTAAAGTTAGTTTAAAGTATCTGAGAGATTATATATACAAATAGATGTCTTTAGGAAAGGAGGGTACGGCAGAATTGCCGTGCAATTGACATATGGACGACAGAGACAGACACATTATTTCATTCGGGGATGACAACGGAACAGATGATTTCAATATCGCGGACTACGATAACGACGATTATGATATCGATGTCAATGTTACTCAGGAGGTAGAGCCGGAAGTCCATCCTTATGCAGAAGAGGCAGGACCGGAAGAGCCATCCGAACCTGATTACACTCCGCCTGAACAGACTTATACTGAACCGCTTCATGTCAGACCGGTCAACGAAAGACGTTATGTGACAAAGGGCGCGCTCGTTTTATGCATGATCCTGACCATGATCGTCAGCTCAATGCTTGGTGCTTTCCTCGGCGCAAATCTCAGCAGAAGTTCTGACAACTCGCAGAGTCAGAGTCTGGATTCCAAGGATCTCTCGCAGCTTTCACTGAGTGATGCCACAGACGGAGACCTTACCATCGCTGAGATCGTCAAGAAGAACGAAAATGCAGTAGTTGAGATACTTGTTTCAGGTACCGCCCGTGATTTCTTCGGTCAGATGCAGGTAACCGAGGGTGCGGGTTCCGGTGTCATCATTAATGACAAAGGTTATATTGTTACTAACTACCATGTTATCCAGGGTGCCAACAAAGTCCAGGTAACTCTGCATAACGGCGAGACTTATCCGGCAACGATCGTCGGCGGATCAAACGAGAACGATATTGCTGTCATCAAGATAAACGCTACCGGACTTACAGTTGCAGAGATCGGCGACAGCAGCACTATCAACGTAGGTGATACTGCAGTAGCTATCGGAAATCCGCTCGGACAGCTCGGCGGAACAGCAACGACAGGTATCATCAGTGCTCTTGACAGAAGACTCACGATCGATGGAAGAACGCTCAATCTGATCCAGACAGACGCTGCGATCAACGGCGGTAACTCCGGCGGTGGATTGTTCAACAGCAAGGGCGAGCTGATCGGTATCGTTGATGCCAAGAGTTCAGGCGTAGGAATCGAAGGACTTGCTTTCGCTATTCCTATCAACTCCGTAGCAGACATCATCAACGACCTTGTTGAGAATGGCAAAGTCAGCGCTAAGCCTGCGATCGGCATCATGATCCAGGAAGTATCAAAAGAAAATGCTGAATACTACAATCTCGAATCTGAGGGTGTATATGTTGCAAGAGTAACAGGCGAGAATGCTCAGAACGCAGGTTTCCAGCAGGGCGACAGAATCGTATCTTTCAACGGCAATGAGATCAAGAGCAGCAGCGATCTTATTTCAAGAGTCCGCGAATGCAAGGCCGGAGATACAGCAACAGTAGTTATCAGCAGATCGGGACAGCAAATCGAGATAAAGACAGTGCTCGAAGAATCAACTGCTACAGAATAATCCGTTAACCGGCATAATAACAGCACAATAAAGCGGATGCCCCGAGGCATCCGCTTTTGATTTACGTAATGTACGCTGAATAGGCTATTCTGTCTCGCCCATTTCTTCCATCTTCTTGCCGAGCTCGAAGACGAATTCCTTGAGAGCCTTAACGTGAGCATCAGCCTCAAATCTGGCTTCTTCTGCTCTGCCGTTATTGATTGCGTCCATGATCCTGTTGTGCTGCTCTGCTGTTGATTCATACAGTGAGAAATCGTTGTAGTACAGGTATCTGAATCTCAGTGAGAGCTCCTGTACATAATTGACGAGCTCGCTCAGAGTCTCATTACCGCTGCAGGATACGATGAAGTTGTGGAACTTCTCATCAAGTTCGATGATCCTCTCCTTGTTGCCCTGATTGAGTGCTGCTTCGTACTCTGCCGAAATATTCTTGAGTTCTTCCTTCTCGTCTTCAGTGATTCTTTCTGCGGCAAGCTTCGCTACGAAGCCTTCCAGATCTTCTCTTACTTCAAAGACATCAAGCATATCCTTGATAGAAATATTAGCTACATATGCTCCTCTTCTCGGTTCAACCTTGACCAGTCCGTCATCTGCCAGTCTCTTGATCGCCTCTCTGATAGGCGTTCTGCTCACATTCATCTTCTCCGAAAGATCGATCTCCATCAGTCTTGTCTGTGAAACGATCTCTCCTGTCAGAATTTTATGCTTTAGCTCAAGATATACCAGATCCTTAAGTGGTTTCTGTACTTTGAGTTGGATTTCCATCATGTCTAGTGCCTCTCCTTGATTTCTATTATCTGTCTGTTGCGATTGCCGGCTGCTCTTCCCCTGTACGTGTCAGCCATACTCTCCAGTTATTCTCTCTGTCCGCTATTTCTTTGAGTCTGTCAAAACCGACCAATGCCTTTTGCTGATCAGTGTAATAAGCTACCATAGTCGGTCCGCTTCCACTCATCAGTACGACATCTGCGCCGATCTCACGATCCATTACTGCTTTGAGGCGGGCTGCTTCAGGATAGTCTCTCAGAGTGTATAACTCGAAATCATTGATATACAGCTTGTCCTCTCCGCACGGCTTACGGTTTCCGGCGGCATTGATCGAGTCTATCGCTTCGTAAGCCGCTTTGGTAGAAACCGGGATCCCGGGATTCGCCATAACGACAAATCTCGGAACGGGATCTGCAGGATCGACGATCTCACCGATTCCGCTTACCCATGCAGACGCTTTCGCTTCGTCAAGTCCGCGCAGTCCTTCATATGCGTCAGTTCCCGCAAGTACCTGACGATTCAGACTGGCATTCATCATCAGTGAAAAAGGAACATCTGCGCCGACTTTAGTTCCTATCGTCATCAGTTCTCTGAGACTGAGCGGATCACCGAGAAGCGCGTTCAGTCCGAGCATGCAGACTGCAGCATTGCCGCTTCCTCCCGCGATGCCTGCTGCGACCGGGAGCATCTTCCGGAGTTCTACCAGAAGGACGGTCTCCGGATCAACTGAACCGGTCTCATCGAGGACTGCTTTGATACCTTTGAAAGCAAGATTGCTCATATCGACAGGAATTGTTTTTGCGTCCGTACATAAATATACATCAACCTCGTCAATTGTGCAATGCGGTAAATTGTATTTTGTTCCATTTTGAGGACATTGTGTTATTTTTATCACATCGTAAAGGTCAATTCCCTGCATAAATGACCGGATATTGTGATATCCGTCAGGTCTCCTGCCCGTCACTTCCAGCGAAAGATTGATCTTGGCAAATGATTTTAATTCTATCGAGTCTCTGATCATCATTCCTTTTTTCCCCATCTAACAAACAGGGGAGCATTGCTCCCCCGAATCTTATTATCCTAAGATAAGTTTATTCTATTTCTTCTTGGACTTAGCCTGCTCTGCCTTGGCTGCCTTTGCAGCTCTTGCTTCAGCCTTTCTTGCAGATCTGAGTGCGTCGATCGATCTGTCTGCTTTGTTGGTCGGTGCAGGTGCGTGAACATGATATACGTTGTTCAGAAGTTCAGCGCAATTCTCGATCTTCTTCTCCTGAAGAACTTCTGCGTCCTTATTCTTGTTCTTGCGGGCTCTCTTCTTGGCAAGCTTTTCTTCTTTCTTGGCCTGTTCTGCCATGACTTCTTCTACTGACTTGCCTGTTCTCTTGGCCTCTTTGTACGGATTGAACGCTTCCTTAGGCTCGTTCTTCTCCTGCTCTTCTTCTTTCTTATTATTATTCTGACGAATGCTGAGGATCATGATTCCGCCGAACATTACGAACATCATGCCCATGTTGACCATGTTGTTGATCCTCTGGTTGTAAGTCCTGAATGTGATCGTCTTCTCCTGTCCGAGTACGTTGCCGTCGTTATCAACAAGATCAGCAGCGATAGTCAGTTTGTATTCTTCATTATTCTTGGCAATGAATCCGTTATCGTCGTAAGCAACTACCAGGACCAGACCATCATTCTTATCGCTGAAAAGAACCTTGATAGGAACTTGTTCTCCGTCTTCGTCTACGATCTTGAACTTGGACTCATCGATCTTCTTGGCCTCTTCTGAATTGATCGGCTTGCTGAAGGTGAGCTTCACACCGAGGTTCTCCATTGAAGTCTTAGTCTGTCCGTCCTCCGGATATGATGAAACCAGCTCCAGACCGCCGTCTGCAAAGCTGAATACTGAGCATGCCATAATCATGATCGCTGTGAGAAGAGCGATCAGAGTTCCCCTCTTCATTAATTATCTCCTCCGTCTGTTAGTATGTAAAAAATCTTAAATCATCTGCTCATTGCTCCGCCGCGGATCTTCTCTGTCTCCTTGCGCGGAAGAATTCCTTGAGCTGCTCACTGCACTCTTCAGCCAGAACGTCTCTGGTGATCTCAAGTCTGTGATTGAGCCTCTCATTAAATGCTACGTTCAGTACTGAACCGCACGCTCCGGTCTTAGGATCAGTTGCCCCAATGACCAGCCTCGGTATTCTTGCAAGCACCATAGCCCCTGCGCACATGCTGCATGGCTCAAGCGTGACATAAATAGTCGTCTCCGGCAGCCATTTTGCGCCGGTCAGGCTCTCTGCCTGCTCTATCGCCAGCATCTCGGCATGCGCCGAAGACCTGCCTGAAGTTTCAACAAGATTATGCGCTCTTGCAATGATCCTGCCGCCTTTCACGATCACTGCGCCTACAGGCACTTCATCCTTGTCAGCAGCAAGCGCAGCCTCTCTCATTGCCTCGAGCATAAACCGCTCGTCATCATTTGAGCACACTATTTTATCAAAAACCATAGCTGAAGTATTCTATCACAACACCCCTTGGAATATCAACCAAAACTCGTTACTAACCGATCACGTATTTGACGAGCAGCATAACAGGGTTGATATCGTATATTATTCCGGCAAAATAAGTGCCATTCATGGCTTCAAGTATCTCCGGCACCTTCTCAGGAACGAAAATCGTAGCTACCGGTATCATTGCAGCTGCAACGATACATGCAAGGATCAGACCTCTGATCAGTCCCAGCACCATTCCGAGCAGTCTGTCCACAAAACCGATCACAAACGATTCATTCTTAAGGCTCTTGTACAGCACTCTGAGAAGGAACATGACGAACCATACCGCAAGCATAATAGCTACAACAGAGAGAATGCTGATAGCGATCTCTGTCAGCCTGTCTGCAGCGGCACTGACCGTCTTGTCCGTCAGATTGCTTACAAGACCGCCCAACGTCTTAGGCATTGCTTCAGATATTGGATCTGTCGCCGCAGGTCCGACCATGTTGGCGACATCATTACCTGCTGAATCGGCTGCCGCTATAGCTTCCGGCATGAGAATGTCATAAATATGATCATACAAAACAATGCTCAGCCCTGTTCCTGTGATAAACTCTGCCACTCTGGACGAGTAGAACACGCTAAGCGCGACACCGCCCGCAATGCCGATAAGCCTGAGCACGGTGTCTCCTATGCCTTTGATAATACCTCTGATAACTGCGATAAGTATTACAAGGCCTAGTAATCCGTCTAACATCCACCATTCAATATTCATGTTAATTAATATACCATCTTCAGACAAAACTTGCCACAATAACATATTTTGAGACGTTCCCGGCCAGACATTTTCATGACTTGTTGTTCTAATTTAGTACATATATAGAAAAGTTCTATATGCCTGTATTTCCAACGTTTCTGTAATTTGCCCATTATTGACGCTGTTGCAGCGTCGGTGCTATTATTAATATATGTTAGAAAAGTGTGCTCTGCGCCTTTTTTGGGTATGCGCAAGGTCACTATCTATATGTGTTTCATATTACTAATGCATTATGAAAAAGGAGATTAAAACGATGATTGATCCAAAAGAACTGAAGTACACAAAGGACGATGAATGGGTTCGTTTCGAAGGAGACGAAGCTTATGTAGGAATCACTGATTATGCTCAGAGTGAGCTCGGCGACCTCGTATTCGTTAACCTTCCTGAGGTAGACGATGAAGTCGTTGCAGGAGAACCTTTTGGTGACGTTGAATCCGTAAAAGCGGTAGCTGACGTTTATTCGCCGGTTTCCGGTGTTGTTTTAGAGATCAACGAAGACATTCTTGACGATGCAGCTCTGATCAACAACGATCCTTATGGCGCATGGTTCATCAAGGTCGGAAGCATCTCCGCTTGCGAGGACTTCATGACTGCTGACGAATACGATGAATACAGAGGATAATAATCTCATCGAAAAGTAGTTACTGACGATTATGTAAGGAGGAAATACATTGGGCACTTTTATTCCTAACACCAAGGAAGAGCAACTGAAAATGCTCAACGAGATCGGATATAAGGATTTCGACGACCTCTTTAAAGTAATCCCCGACGAAGCTAAGGTCAAGGGCGAACTCAATCTTCCTGAGGGACTGAGCGAGATCGAAGTAGACCGCAAAGTTGAGGGACTCGCAGCAAAGAACGTTATTTTCCGTTCGATCTTCCGCGGCGCCGGCGCTTACAATCACTATGTACCATCCGCCGTCGACGCAATCTCTAACAAAGAAGAATTTGTTACAGCATATACACCATATCAGGCTGAGATCAGTCAGGGAATCCTCCAGTCGATCTTCGAATATCAGACAATGATAGCTGAGATCACCGGCATGGACATCGCTAACGCTTCCATGTACGATGGTGCTTCCGCTGCTGCAGAAGCATGCTGGATGTGCAAAGACAGAAAGCACAGCACTATTTATGTATCCGGTGCTCTCGATGAGAGGATCCTTAAAGTAATCAACACATATTCATTCGGAAGAGAGAGCAAAGTCGTTGTCATTCCTGCAGCAGACGGAAAGACCGACAAGGAAGCTCTCAAGAAAGCTCTCGCAGATGACCCTGCTGCTTCCTGCTTCCTGATGCAGTATCCAAACTTCTACGGTATCGTAGAGGATGCTGAAGATCTCTGCAAGATCACACAGGATGCCGGCGCTAAGTTCATCATGTACTGCCAGCCTCTCGCGCTTGGCGCTCTCAAGAGCCCTGGCGAAATCGGCGCAGATATCGCAGTAGGTGAAGGACAGCCTCTCGGACTCGGACTTGAGTTCGGCGGACCTTACCTCGGATTCCTGTCAACAAGACAGCAGTATATGCGTCAGATGCCTGGCAGACTTATCGGTGAGACAGTAGATACAAGAGGCGAAAGAGGCTTCGTTCTGACCATTCAGGCAAGAGAGCAGCACATCCGTCGTGAGAAGGCAAGCTCCAACATCTGCTCCAACGAGGCATGGTGCGCACTCAGAGCAGGTATCTATCTTTCGACTATCGGTCCTCAGGGCTTTGAGAATGTTGCAAAGCTTTGCTCATCCAAAGCTCACTATATGGCTGACGAGCTCGAAAAGATCGGCATGAAGCGCTGCTTCGAAGGTGAATTCTGGAATGAGTTTGCAACTACATGTCCTGATGCTGACAAACTGCTCGCAGCTCTTGAAGAGAAAGGCATTCTGGGCGGACTCAAGCTCTGCTGCGGCTGCTGTGATGCCGGATGCGACACAGACTGCATCCTCTGGTGCTGCACAGAACTCAACACCAAAGAAGATATCGATGAAGTCATAGCTATCGCAAAGGAGGTGTTCTAAGATGAAGTTAATATTCGAGAAGAGCATTCCTGGTAGAGGACAAGATATCTTCCCTGCATGTGATGTTCCTGTAAAACTTCCGGAAGTTCCACTTCGCGAGAAGAAGGCACATCTTCCAGAGATCTCCGAGAACGAGATGGGAAGACACTATACAGCTCTTGCTAAGAGAGCACACGGAGTCAACGACGGATTCTATCCTCTCGGCTCCTGCACAATGAAGCACAATCCTAGAATCAACGAGAAGATGGCGGCTCTCCCTGGATTTGCCAAACTGCATCCGCTTCAGCCTGCTCATACAGTAAAGGGTGCTAATGAGCTCATAGGCGAACTCGAGAAATTCCTCTGTGAGATCACAGGCATGGCAGGTGTTACATTCCAGCCGGCAGCCGGAGCTCACGGTGAGTTCACCGGACTTCTCCTGATCAAGGCTTACCACACAGACAGAGGCGACACAGAGCGTAACGAGATCATCGTACCTGATGCTGCTCACGGCACAAACCCTGCTTCGGCAACAATGGCAGGCTACAAGACCATCGTCATCAAGTCGAACGAGAATGGTACCGTCGACATCGACGACCTCAAAGCTCACCTCGGTCCTAAGACTGCCGGTCTGATGCTGACCAACCCTAACACAGTTGGTCTCTTCGACCCTAATATCATGGAGATCACAAGACTCGTCCATGAGGCAGGCGGACTTTGCTACTATGACGGCGCTAACCTCAACGCTGTAATCGGTATCGTACGTCCTGCAGACATCGGATTTGACGTAATCCACATGAACCTGCACAAGACATTCTCGACACCTCACGGCGGCGGCGGCCCTGGCAGCGGCCCTTGCGCTTATAAAGATTTCCTGGCTCCATTCGCACCTGGCCTTGTTTGCAAGGACGGCGAGAATTACACAAGAGCTGAGAAGTCCATCGGCAACATGACCGGCTTCTACGGCAACTTCCTCGTAATGGTCAAGGCATATACATATCTCCTGACCATCGGCAAGGATGTACACACTCTTGCAGAGAACGCTGTACTGAATGCTAACTACATGCAGGAAAAACTCAAAGACATCTATCCGGTTGCCTTTGATACCACATGCATGCACGAGTTCGTAATCGGTCTTGATCCAATCTACAGAAAGACTCACGTATCAGCTCTGGATGTAGCTAAAGCACTCCTCGACTACGGTATCCATCCACCTACAATCTACTTCCCTCTGATCGTACACGAGGCCCTCATGATCGAGCCTACCGAGACAGAGACCAAGGAGACACTCGACGAAGCTATCGAAGCATTCCGCGAGATCTACGATCGCATCTTCAATGCTCCTGAGAGTGTACAGATGGCACCTCAGACCACACCGGTACTGAGACTTGATGATACCAAGGCAGCAAGAGAGCCACACCTGAGATACACATTCGAATAATGTGACACAGAACAACGTGATCTGACACAAACACCACAAAAGCGGAGACTCCACAGCCTCCGCTTTTTACATGTAATTTTATACACCTTACTTCCTTATATGCTTTACTTTCCGCCTTACTTTCTGCCTTATTACCTGCATTCTAACTATCTTCATTCTAACTATCTTCATTCTAACTATCTTCATTCTAACTATCTGCATGCAATACTGGTGCGCGTGCTGCATTGGGCCATTTCCTCGTTCACGTGCTATAGCTGGCCCAAGTTCCAGCATCGTCAGCCTTTACATCCTTTTAACAATCTTATAGTAATTCGGCCACATGCATTGATTATGGGCCGAGGTGGATGAAGATATTGCTCTGATTTGTTCTTTAACACTGCGTCTTTCATCCATATGTGCCACTTATGTGTCGAGCTGGATGAAGTTTATGCGCAATCAAGCCCCTATGACTCTGACTCCTTCATCCATATGTGCCGCTTATGTGTCAAGCTGGATGAAGTTTATGCATGATCTTATTATTTGCCACCGCGGCTTTCGGCCATCTGTGCCGCTTATGCATCGAACTGGATGAAGTTTCTGCTCGATCTTGTAATTATGATGCCGGTTCAGTATCCATATCCTCATTCCGCCCTTACTTCCGCGTGCGAGCCTGTTGGTTTTATTTTCTGCGGCACTATAAAAGACCTCCAAGGGCTTACTTAGAGGTACCTTGCCGGTAGCCGGTTCTTAGTGACTGACGAGTCCGCAGGACGAAGTCAGAGCTTAGAACCGCTGCGTAAAGCCGGCAGAGGCGAGAGCCGTGTACCGAAAAGTAAGCCCTTGGAGGTCTTATTAATTCCGCTTTAAATAAAAACTACAGTCTTGCCGCTTCCATGATTGCTTCTGCGAATGATGGGTGTGGGTGGATGATGTTTGCTACTTCTTCCAGTGTCATTCCTCTTCCAATTGCTACTGAGAGCTCGCCGATGAGGTCGGATGCTCTTCCGCAGAGGAGATGTGCGCCGATCATCTTGTGGTCATCTGCTCTTGCAACAAGCTTTACAAAACCTCTGTCGAGGCCTGCGATGATCGTCTTGCCGTTTGCAGACATAGGATACTTCTTGGTAACTACGTCGATTCCTGCTTCCTTTGCTTCATCTGCTGTCATTCCGACTACAGCGATCTCAGGATCAGTGTAGATGCAGCTAGGAACTGTTCCCATGTTGATCGTTGCTTCATGACCGGTCATCAATGCAACAGCGTTGCGGCCTTCTGCAGATGCAACATGCGCAAGCTGTACTCCGCCGATGCAGTCTCCGATAGCATATACGCTTGGAACTACTGTCTTATACTGCTCATCAACGTGGATGAATCCCTTTGCGTCTGCGAGATCAGGGTACTGCTTGAGGAGATCATCGCTGAACACGCCTGCCGTGTTAGGTCTTCTGCCTACGCACATGAGAACTTTGTCTGCTTTGACCGAAACTTCTTCACCCTTCTTGTTGGTAAGAGTTACTACCAGCTTGTCGCCGTCCTGCTCGATCTTCTTGACAGGTGAGCTGACGTGGACGTCTACGCCCTTCTTCTCAAGAGTCATCTTGATGCTGCGGCCGATTTCCTTATCGATCACCGGCAAAAGTCTGTCCAGTCCTTCGATAATTGTTACGTGATCTCCGAGGTCTGCATAAATAGTAGCGAATTCGATTCCGATAACACCGCCGCCAATGATGACGAATTCAGGGATCTCTTCTCCGCCCATCTCGATCAGCTCAGTACTGTCGATAACGCCCGGAAGATCGTGACCCGGAATAGGAGGAGCAAAAGGTTTTGATCCGGTAGCCACGAGGATACGCTCTGCAGTTGCTACAAGAGTGCCACCCTGTGCATTAGTGATGCTTACTGTGTTCTCTCCGGCAACAGTAGCAGTTCCTTCGAGAAGGTCGATTTTCTTCTTCTTGAGAAGCCCGGAGATTCCCTTTCTCAGGGTGTCAAGCACTTCGTCTTTTCTCTCGCCGATCCTGACGCGATTAGCTCTGAGGCCATCCACCTCTACGCCTACCTCTGCCCCGTGGGCAGCATCTCTGTATACATCAGATGAGTGCATCAGTGCTTTGGTCGGAATGCATCCGCGGTTGAGACATGTTCCGCCTACTTTATCCTTCTCTGCAACAGCTACCTTCAGTCCGAGTTCCTGTGCGTAGAATGCAGCTTCATAACCGCCAGGGCCAGCGCCGATAATCAGAAGATCATACTGATAATTGCTCATAATTACACCTTTCTTTGAGTCTTATTCTACCCTGCCTTCATCACGGCAGAGCGTTAGGGGAAATAGGAAATAATATGATTATTGAGCCGTTCGATCCGGCCTCTTGAATCACTACTCTATGGATGATGCGATCAACTCAAGTATATCATATGCCGTAGCCGATATACCTCTCGGAAGTTTGAGCTTCAAAATATCTCCTGCATCATATCTGCAGCCTGTAAGCATCTGCTCCACTGCTCCGAAAACTTCTGTCTCAAGTGCATCGGAATAGATCCTGCAGGCTTTGATCGTTTCGCCTTTCATAGAAAGCTGTATCTCGACTTCCCCCCAGTCGAACTTGTGCTCTATCTCTTTTTCAAATGGGATCTTAGTCCCCAGACGCCATTCTTCAGAGGAATACTTCTCATAGTAACCCGGATCGATCTCAGGCATATCAGCAAATTCCGCTTTGATCCCGTAGGTCCTTTCGGCAGCCCTAATCATGGCGTCCTGCATCTCAGTTATCATATCTTCGCGGGACATCTCCGGAAGATATTCTTTGAGATTCGTCACTCTTGATCTGACCGACGCCACGCCCTTCGACTTCAGCTTGGCCTCGGAAACTCTTAAGTATTTGGGCAGGTCCTCAGGAACGACATCCATCATCACAGTGCCGTGGTGGTAATTGTATCCGTTAGATGAAAAATATGCGTGACCCGAGAACTTCTTGCCTTCGACAGTCAGGTCATTGCGTCCCGTCTTGTTTGCTTTGATCCCGAGGATCCTGCAAGCGAGCAAAATGACATCGGTCTGCTTCTCGATATCGAAAAAGCCGTCTCTTGCGATAAAAGTGAAATTCAGGTTCCCCATATCGTGGTAGACCGCACCGCCGCCGGACATTCTGCGCGCAAGATAGATGCCGTCTTCCTTGATGCGCTCGACATTGCACTCTCTCCAGGGGTTCTGGTTCTTGCCGATCACTACAGTGTGTGCATTCTGCCAAAGGAAAAGCGTGACCACTCCGTCCTCGGCAGAGAACGTAAGCGCCTCTTCACAAGCAAGATTCCTGTATGGATCTGTTATATCCGTTTTGATGACGACAAGTCTCATTTATTTATGCTCCGTTTGCGTCTGCCGCAACAACTCCTGCGTCCTCTGCAGCCTCTTCCGTCTGATCAAGACTGTCCTTAGAAGCGTCCAATGCATTCAGTTCATCCTCGGTGAGATAATCCTCAGGCTCCTCTGTGCTGCTGTCCTGATCAAGGATCGAGCGGTCGAACGGGACAGGTTTGTCAGCATCTGTCTTGACAAAAGTCTGGTTGTAATATCTGATGTTGCCCTGCTTGTCGATTATCAGGTCATCCATCCATCTGCACTTGATCACACCATTCCTGTAATCCCATTTCTCAACGGAGTCTTCATAAACAGAATCATCATATTCACTGTAGCCGTATTTCTCTGCATAATCAGGGTCATAGTGACTTATTTCATAATATGTCAGAGTAACATCGTCCCCGATTATTTCAATGTCTTCGCAGTAGTCCGTTTCATATCTTCCCTGCATTGCAGCGCGCATTTCCTCTACAGAGTGGAAAGTCGTTCTGGTCGCCGTGACGGTAATAAAGTGGATCACAAAATACAGCGCGATGATAATAGCTATGATCGCAAGCACTTTGATTATTCTGAGGTTCCTCTGCCTGATGCTCCATTCCTGCGCCCAGGTTCTGGCATCTCTCCTGTCATTATCCAATTATCTTGTCCTCCTTTGTACTACCGGAGTTAATTTTACCAACATTCATTATATATCTCAAGAATCTCTTCATGAGTCATCGGCCTGAACGCGCCTCCGGAAATGAAGCAGGATGCAGCGATCTCCGGGAGAAGTTCTTTCTCTTTTGCGCCGAATCCGAGTTCCCTGAGGCTTGCCGGCATTCCAGCTTCTTTGATCAGTCCTGCGAGAGCGTCGATCCCCGCAAGCGCGAGTTCTTCGTCACTGCCAAAATCTGATCGTTTAAGTCCCCATACGTTTTCTGCAAAGCGGACAAATTTGCCGAGTCCGTCTTTGTAGATGTGTCTGTAGTATACCGGGTGAAGCACGGCCAGCCCTTCGCCATGATTGCAGTTCGTATAAGCAGAAAGCTGATGCTCCATATTATGCGCTTCGAAATCCTTGGTCTTGCCGGTTTTGATAATGCGGTTCTCTGCAAGCGAGGCAGTCCACATGATATTGCTTCTTGCCTGTATGTCCTGAGGATCTCTGAGTGCAGCCCTGAAATCTCTTATCAGGCCTATCATCAGGCCTTCCGACACATCATCTGCAGGATTGTCTTCTACCGGGAAGCTGAAATATGTCTCCATGATATGCGAGAGTATGTCAAAGGTGCCGGCCTTCATCTGCCTGATAGGCATAGTGAGGGTATATTCCGGATCCATCAGAGCAAAGACAGGATTTGCTTCTGCATAATCTCTGTCTGTTTTGATCTTGGTCTCTTCATTAGTAAGAACAGCGCAGCCGTTGACTTCGCTCCCTGTCGCAGGCATTGTTACCACGACACCGCAAGGCAGCACATCATGAAGCATTGGTTTGCCCTTGATCCAGAAATCTTCCCAGGCATCACCATCATAGCCGGCCTGTACAGAGATCGCTTTGCAGCAATCCATTACAGAGCCTCCGCCGATCGCGATTATGAGCCCGACGTCATTCTGCCTCGCAAGCGCTGCACCCTCTCTCATCTTAGACAGTGTAGGGTTAGACATGATCCCGGAAAACTCAATAATGTCCTCTGCCGGATAACCAAGTTCTTGAAGCACAGCCATGACATCATCAAATGAGCCGTTCCTTTTGACCGAACCACCGCCGTATCCGATCATGACCTTGCGGCCCGGTATTGCGTACTCCCTGACAAAATCAGGAAGCCACTCTCTTACACAGCCTTTGCCGAATCTTACCCTGGTCCTGCATTCCCAGCTGAATCTGTCCATATTATTCCCCTCCGATGTACTATCCCTATGTAATAGTTTCCCTCTATAGACAAAGGATGCCATGTTTATATGACATCCTTCGCTTTGCTTCTTATAAGATAATCATCATAAATACTAGATGAGCTTGCTGACGATCTTGAGTACGTCGCCTGCATCTACTCCGTCCAGAAGTCCGCTGACTATATCTACCATATCATTTGAACTGCTCTTTGCTGCCTTCTTTGCAGTAGCCTGGCTGCCCATCTTGGACATCAGGAGCGGAGCAAGAATAGCCATGATCTTGAGTACAGTCTTAGTGTCAACAGCGCTCTTTCTCTTAGCCTTTGCCTTAGCTGCAAGCTCTTCCTTCTGTGATCCGAGGAGGTGGTTTACGATCTTAGCTCCGTCATCTGTATCTACATTCTTGATGAACTTGCCAATATCACTTGTGTCGTCCTTGCTGTGATCAGTAAGTGCCTTCAGGAAGCTATCCTGTGTTTGCTTGTTGGTTGCCTGACCCTGCATTCCCTTGAGAAGCATAGGGAGTACATCTTCCATGATCTCTGCAGCATCTGTCATGGAAAGACCTGTCTTCTTTCCTACTTCTTCAGCAGCGCCACTGTTCAGCATCAGTTTTAATACATCATTCATATCCATGGGCTATATCCTCCTTACCCTTTTGGCAATTAAGTTACAATCAAATTTTACTAATAATAAGTTCACTCGTCAACTGACCAAATCACTTAACAGCAACTCCGCATTCTCTTTCCATGATTTTTGCAAAAGATTTGATCACGACATGAACTATGTTGGTGCAGTGTGTCTTGCGCTCAGGATCATAGAAATCATAATCCTTGATAAGTTCAGGGCAGATGTTGGTTGAATAGACCGCAGCGACATCATCATTCAGTTCTCTTACGATATCGATACATTTCTTGAAAGCCGGGTCTCCTTTTACAGTTCTTCCGAACACTTTGCCAAGCGCCATAGTAGCGCCTGCAACAGCTCCGCAAACATTTCCGCCATCGCCGAAGCCATACGGGAACCCTGTGGACATTGCGATAGCTTCCTCGCCGATACCGAGTTCATAATGTCTGTTAAGCACCTCGAGTACAGACTCTGAGCACATAAATCCTGTAGTAAAATTCTCAGTCGCATCGCTGAGCATTTTTTCCAAACTAACCTCTTTGACCATAATACTCCTCCTGCCGGATGGCATCTCTTAATATCTGTTCCTATTATATAGCATTCGTCTCTTTGCGGGCAATGATGGCACGCCATTCTCCGTCACTTAATACATCCTTGATGACAAAGCCCGCGTCTTCTATTGCCCTGCTCACGATTTCCTCTTTGATATCCAGTATTCCTGAGGTAATATACCAACCTTCGTCATTGACATGTCTGTAGGCAGCAGGACTCAGCCTGATCACAAGATCCGCCATAAGATTCGCGACTACGATGTCTGCTTTGTAATCAACGCCCTCTGTAAGATCACCGTACTGCGCAGTGATTTTGTCTGCAAGATGATTCTTCTCTATATTCTCTTGGGCAACTCTGACAGCGTCCGGATCAATGTCTATGCCCAGACATTCCTCAGCACCAAGCAAAGCAGCGGCTATTGCCAGGATACCTGTCCCGCATCCGACATCGAGGACTTTGCATGGCCCGGAGCCTGCTGCATCGGAAGTCCCGCCGAGGATGCGTTCAAGGCCTTTGATACACATGGAAGTCGTCCCGTGAAGGCCGCTGCCAAAAGCCATTCCGGGATCCATTTCTATGACAAGGTCCCCCGGCTCAGCCTGGTAATCCTCCCAGCTCGGTTTGACTACTATACGCTCTCCGACCCTTGAAGGCTTGAAAAATTCCTGCCACTTGTACAGCCACTCGCTATCATCGCCGGCACTGCAGCGCATTATCGCCTCTGCACGACCACTTAACAGCGAAGCTGCTCTGCCCATTTCCGCATCGCCCTCTTCATTGTCCTCGAAGTACAATGTGATGACCGGCATTCTCTCCAGATCAGATGCGATTTCATCATTCAGATAGTCATATTTGTATGTATCCGGATGCTCCATGATATCCCTTGCGTCATCAGGATCATCGATCATCATACTGACAAAACCGTTTTCTATGAGAATTGCCTGCACAGGCTCAAGCTCGCTTTTTCCGACTTTTATTTTCAGTTCATTATATTTCATATCAGTTTTTCCTTCTTTTTGTTTTCTATATAATAACACGAACGCCGCTCAATAGACTTGTTTTTCGAACATTGCATGATTGTGCGCTTGACCTGCAATGTTCAAAGGTGTTAAATAGTGGAATAAGGAGACGGGACATATGAGTAAAGTAAACATCAATAAACAAAAGAAAAAGAACGCGCTCATGGAAAGTGCCTACGAGTTATTCACTACAGAGGGATTCATCAAGACGACAATACGTGATATAACTCACAAGGCCGGCGTAGCCAAAGGAACTTTCTATCTGTATTTTAAAGATAAAACAGATATCCGTGAGGCGGTAATCAAGAGCACGGCAAGTCAGCTTCTTCAGGAGGCTTGCAACAGTCTGGACGAGCAGATGAAGAACTCCGACGTCCAGATGGATGTTGCAGATATCTTCGTGTATATTATTGACTATCTTGTAGAAGTTGTCGCAAAGGATGATCTTCTTGTGCGGTTCATCGCCAAGCATCTCTCCTGGGGACTCTTCTATACCGGAAGCACCACACCGGGAATGAACTACCCGACCTCGCAGTCAAACAGTTCCGACCCGGACCTGGACATCGAGCAATATGTTATAAACAAGCTTGGCGAGTACAATGTCAGGATCAAGGATCTGAAACTCCTCCTGTTCACTCTGCTTGAACTTGTCAGTTCGACATGCCACGATGTTATCCTGTATCAGCAGCCGGTACCTCTTGAAGAGTACAAACCATACCTCAACAACTGCATCAGACTGCTTGTCAACAGTGCGATCGAACAGACTAATTAAACACCTATGAACAATCCAAAGTTCTCTACAAATGCCCTGCTCACAGTGATCATAATCTTCTCTGCGCTGGGGCTTTTTGTTACTGTCAAACTATATGATATGGCTGCACATATCGTTATTGTGAATCAGATGGTCCCGATCGAGGCTGAAGACCGATCCGGAGACTCTTTACTTTGGGTGCGTTATTCGACGATCGATCCGAGCGGGATCTATGAAGGCTTCGAGAGTAATGCCGAGCTTCGAGTTGAGGGTGACTTCGGCTCGGACTGGGGAGCTGTACTTGAAGACGATCAGCTTTATATCAACAAGTACTCCTACACAGATGTCGGCATGACCCTCTGCGATCTTGTCAGGATCGATACCCGTACTTTCGATCTCGAGCCTGTACGCAGGAACACCATTCTGAGAGGGAGATGCGCTTCCGGTGAGCTCGTATGCGTCAGCGGAACCTTCCTTCCGGTCAACCATCCTGAGAACAATTCTCTCTTTGATCTGTACAGCATGACCTCACCTGATGTCAGCAAAGACGGCAGTTCAACTGTTATTTTTATTGATCCTGTGACACAGCAGGAAGTTTACAGCGTGTCCGAAAAGGATACTTTATCGCCAACATTCAACAAGAAATATCTTGACCGAACTCTCGAGGAGGTAATGCCATGAGCAAATACCGACTCACCTATGGCCTCGATGTGAGACGCGGAATTTCCGGTGCAGAGTTATATGTGAAAATCTTCCAGATCATCTCGATCCTTCCGCTTCCGTATATTTTCATCGCTCCGGTATATATGGGGATACTGCACAGCAAGAACATTTTCTCTGTTCTTTTTGATCTGGGTATGGCCGCTGTTACGCGAGCCGAAGCATTTCTTCTTTCATATCTTTACGGCAGCACCGGAAGTGAATGTATCGTGTACTTCATACTCCCGGGTGTTGCTCTGATACTCGGTATCTTCGCGGGGAACATACTGAAGGGCAACGAGTCATTATCACTCAAAGTCCACTACGCGGCGGCTGCCCTGATTTCTCTGGATCTCCTGATACGTCTTATCCCAATCTATGCGAATATAGCCTTCGGACTGCCGGCGGAGATATCCGGTTTTATCATCCGGTCGTTATGCCTGTATCTGGTCATCAAAGATATCCGGTCTGCAGCTCGCTGAACTGAACACGCAAAAAGCGTCCGCAAACCGCGGACGCTTTATTAATGTATCGATCACTACTTGAGTACGATCTTCTTGAATTTTTTCTTGCCCTTCTGGAGGATAAGTTCTCCATCCTTGAAGCAGTCAAGAGTTACAGCGAACTTCTTATCTGTGATCTGCTCGCCATTGATCCTTGCGCCGCCGGACTGGATAGTTCTGAACGCCTCGGATGTGGATGGCTCAAGTCCTGCTTCCTTGAGAAGCGCAGCAAGTCCCATTCCATCGCCTTCGAACTTAGCTTTCTCGATCTCAGCTGTAGGCATATCGTCGGAAACTCCGCCGCCTGCGAAAATCTGACGGCTGGTCTCGAGAGCCTGCTTAGCCTTCTCTTCTCCGTGTACCAGCTTGGTTACTTCGTAAGCAAGAACTTCTTTAGCTTCGTTGATTGCAGAGCCCTCAAGAGCGGAAAGTCTGTTGACTTCGCTCATTGGCAGGAATGTGAGCATTCTCAGGCACTTATTGACGTCTGCGTCAGCAACGTTTCTCCAGTACTGGAAGAAGTCGTATACAGGGCATTTTGATTCGTCAAGCCAGAGAGCGCCCTTAGCTGTCTTACCCATCTTGATTCCTTCGCTGGTCGTCAGCAGGGAAACTGTCAGACCGAATACTTCCTTGCCGCAGGTCTTTCTTGTCAGATCAACACCTGCGATGATGTTGGACCACTGGTCGTTTCCGCCGAACTGCGCCTTAAGATCGAAGTCTCTTGCCATTACCATGAAGTCATAAGCCTGCAGCAACATGTATGAGAATTCGAAGAATGAAAGTCCCTCGTCTCTGTCCATTCTGGTCTTGAATGCGTCTGCTCTGAGCATTGTGTTGACGTTGAAGTGTCTTCCGATCTCTCTTGCAAACTCGGTGAACTTAGCAGGTCTGATCCACTCAGCGTTGTTAACACTTACAGCGTAGCCAGGCTTTGGCTCTCTGTTCTGATGACCAGGCTTGTAAACACCCTCGTTTCCTTCGTATTTCCACTCATCGTCGAAGTCAATGAATCTCTCGAAGAGTTTCTTGAACTGTCTGCAGTTATAGTCGATAGTATCTATAGTCATTACCTGACGCATGTCACTTCTTCCGGATGGGTCACCGATCTCACCGGTGCCGCCGCCGAGAAGGAATACCGGAGTGTGACCATACTTCTGCATATACATCATGGTGATCATAGGAATGAAATGTCCTACATGCAGACAATCTGCAGTCGGGTCAAATCCTATATAGAACTTGATCTTCTCTTTGCCGAGCAGTTCTCTCAGAGCCTCACCGTTAGTGGTCTGCTCGATCAGTCCTCTTTCCATCAGGACGTCATATACATTGGTGTGTTCACTGACACTGTCAGGAATTAAATTCTTCATCGATACTTCCCTTTCCTTTCGTTGTTCTTGTGCAGTCGATCCTCTGCAATTTCATCGATTGGTTGAAAAAAACAGCTCCGCATTGTGCTGCGGAGCTGGAATCAACATCTACTATCGATTCTGAGTCTTGTCGCAGCAAAACTAGTCTTCGATCGTCGAAGTCCTATCATAATAATAGATAGCTGCTACAAGTCTGCGAACGTTCATGTTCTCTCCTTAGAATCGATATATTGAGATAATATCACTTAAGCTGAAACGTGTCAAATTGCTATTTGTTTAGAAATCAAGGTCTTCAATCTCGTTGATTCTGCGAAGATGCTTGCCGCCTTCGAATTCTGTAGTCATCCATGTATCGATGATCGCGAATGCCAGCTCCTGGCTGATCATTCTTGCTCCCATGCAGACTACGTTAGCATTGTTGTGTCTTCTGCACATCTCAGCCATCTCAACGGATGTACAAAGAGCTGCTCTGATTCCCGGAACCTTGTTGCATGCAATGCTGATGCCGATTCCTGAGCCGCAAACTGCGATTCCGCGCTCTGCCTCACCGGAAGCAACTTTTCTGCCTACTGCATGTCCGTACTTAGGATAGTCTACGGAATCCGGTGAATAAGTACCTACATCTATAATTTCATGACCTTCGCTCTCCATTTTAGCCTTAATAGCCTCTTTGAGTTCATAAGCTGCATGGTCACTTCCAAGTGCGATTTTCATTATATATCTCCTTTCGAGTGTCACTGGGGACGGTTCTCTTTGACACACTTTAGTCCTGAAAGTGTGTCAAAGAGAACCGTCCCCGATGTCACATTTTTTCAATGATGATCTAAAAGTTCTTCTTCGAAGTAGCTTCCTCTGACTTTCTTGCTGAGGCTGTCGTCATCATTATTTCTTATTGATTCCAGCAGCTGCCTGTGTGCATCGATCAGCTCGTCCGATCTGTCTGTTTTGATCATAGTTGAAACAGTCTCAAAACGAACTGCATATGTCAGAGATCTGACTACTCTGTTGATCTTATCCGCCATAGGGTTTTTGCCCATCAACGCGATCTGGTCATGAAAAGTTTCGTCTGCATCGAAGAATGCTTTAACAGGATCCTCAAGATCTTTGACCGAATCACGCATCACTTCAAGCTGCTTCTCCAGTTCAAGGAGTTCATCTTCAGTGTGATGCTTGATAGCAAGACGCATCATCCCTGCCTCAGTCATCTCTCTGAGCTCCATCAGATTCTCAAATGAATCCTGATTGAGAATAATACCGTATACCATCGGATCTATCATACTTTCCGTATATCCGTTGCATACAAATGTACCTTCTGAACGCTTGCTCTCGAGTACTCCAAGATATGTAAGAATCTTGATTGCTTCTCTTACACTGCTGCGAGCTACTCCGAGTGACTCCGCAAGTTCGGGTTCCGGAGGAATCTTATCTCCCGGTTTTAATTCCTTATTGCGCATAGCATCGGTCAGACGGTTGATAACGCTCTGTACTACTGATTCTTTCTTCAGGCTTTTAAGATAGGTTGGTGTTGGAGCCATACCTTTATCTCCTTTTTGATCGAAAGACTTGCTGTCTAAAATTACGCAGGTCGTATGTATGACATAATACATGTGAAGCATAACAAATTGATTGATTATTGTCAATCTGTTTGATGCTTATTACATTATTGTCATAACTAATATGACGCATTATGCCATTTACCGGTCAAAAGTCTGTTACATGCTTGACCAATAAGCATTAAAGCATCGAAAACTGCCGGCTCGCATTAAATGCGGCAGGCAGTTTTCTGTATGTTTTTTAGTGTCCAAGATTCGGAAGCCAGGTAACTAAGCCCGGAACATAAGTGATCAGGAACAGTACAACCAGCAGTGGAATGAGGAATGGAAGTACAGCTTTGTACATTTCCTCTATCCTGATTCTTGCTGTCTTTGCGCAGATGAACAAGCTTGTTCCTACAGGCGGTGTGCACAGACCGATCATAAGGTTCAGTACGAGAACTACGCCCAGATGTACCGGATCGATGCCGAATGAAGACATCAGCGGGATGAGGAACGGAACAGTGATTGTCATTACAGCAAGAGCTTCCATGAACATTCCGATGATGAGGAATGCGATGTTCAGGATCAGCAGCATGATGTATTTGTTCGTTGTAAGGCTTGTCAGCATGTGAGCAAGAGCGTCTGTCATGCCCATCATTGTTACGAGCCATGAGAACGCAGCAGCACCGCAGATGATGTTCAGGATTCCGGCACCATCAGCAACAGACTGCTTAAGAGCCTCATAAATCTCTCTGACAGTCATACCTTTGTACAGGATTACTGACAGGAAGAAGCTGTATACTACAGCGATGCAGGCAGCTTCTGTCGGTGAGAAAACACCAGTCCAGATACCGCCGATGATGATAACAGGTGTCATCAGTGAAAGCAGAGCTTCTTTGGTTGAAACAAGGAGTTCCTTGAAGTCGAACTTTCTTGTAGGGTATTTTCTCTTCTTGGAGATAACGAATACCAGGATACTTGTTGCTACAGCGAGCAGGAGTCCAGGTACGATACCGCCGACGAAGAGTGTTCCTACAGCGACTTCTGTCATCATTCCGTATACTACCATAGGGATCGACGGCGGGATGATAGGTCCGATCGTAGCGCTGGCGCATGTTACTGCAGCAGAAAAGTCAGGGTCAAATCCGTCTTCGATCATAGCGTCTACCTCGATCTGTCCGAGTCCGCCGGCGTCAGCTACAGCGGATCCGCTCATTCCGGAGAATACGATCGAAGCAAGTACGTTAGCGTGTCCGAGTCCGCCCGGGATCCATCCGATGAGAGCCGAACAAGCTCGGAATATTCGTCGGGTTATACCGCCCGTATTCATTAGCTTTGCGGCGAGAATAAAGAACGGAATAGCCAACAGTGTATAGGACGAAGCGTTACCGATCATACGGTGTACGATAGCAGTAGGCTCAAACTGTCCTGTAATAATTGTAGTTGTAAGTGCGGATATAGCGAGTGAAAATCCAATCGGTACACCCATGATCATGAGGACAAGGAAGATGCCCATGACCAGAAGTACTAGTTTAAGCATAATTTATTACCTCCCGCCTTCATTAGTTTGCCGTTGAAGCTGCAGCTGCAGCCTCTTCCTCATCTGCCTTTTTGATTCTCTTATAGCATACATTGACGATCTGGAAGAGTGACATTAATGCTCCGATCGGGAATGGCAGGTAGAAGAATCCACGTGCAACCGGAATAGTCTGGTACAATGTCTGCATTGCGTTCTGCACTACAGAAATTGACAGGTAACCAGCTACAACAAGGAAGATGAAGCAGAACATATCCATTGCAGAAAGCCAGTAAGCGCGTGCCTTTGGCTTCATAGCATTGGACACGAATGTCAGCCTCATATGCTCATCATTATGGAAGGTCATTGACATTCCGATAAATACGATCCATGACAGGCAGATAAGAGTTGCCTCATACTGCCATGCAACAGGATTGTTCAGAGCGAAACGGCTGAATACGGACCAAGTAATCAGGAGGATCAGGAACACCATCAGCGCAACAGTGATTACAGAAGCGATGTTATTGATGACCTCGCAGATTTTGTCGAATTTTTTCATAGGTCAATTCCTCTCTGCAGTTTTCTAAATCGCAAGGGCGAATCAACGCCCTTGCGACTTTTCTGGTTTATTAATATGTGATGATTCGATTAGTTTTCAGCAAATTATTCTGCTGCCTGGATTCTCTCTACGAGATCCTTTGCCCAGTCATTCTGTGCATAGAAATCATCATATACAGAAGCAGTAGCTGCCTTCAGCTCTTCAGTGTCAGGATATGTTACTTCCATACCAGCTTCTTCGAGCTCCTTGAGCATCTGATCCTGGCTGTCTACGATAGCCTTACGGTGCTCATCGCCATATGTCTTAGCAGCCTCGAGGAGGAGGTTCTGAACGTCTTCAGGATACTTGTTCCATGAAGTGAGTGAGAAGATCATGTTCTTGCACTCATACTTGTGGTTTGTCATAGCAAGATACTTCTGAACATCCTGGAAGTTGTTAGCATAGATGTTGGATACCGGGTTCTCCTGTCCATCGAATGTACCCTGCTGCAGAGCGAGGTAGAGTTCGGAGAAAGCAAGAGGTGATGGGGAAGCTCCGAGTGCATTGAAGATAGCCATTGTCATAGCATCCTCAGGAGTTCTGATCTTCAGTCCCTTGAAGTCAGCTGATGAATTCAGAGGGCGCTTTGAGTTAGTTGTCTGACGGAGACCGTTTTCCCAGTAAGCAAGCTGGATCATGTTGTGATCAGCAAGGTCTGCTACGAGCTCAGTACCGATGTCACTGTCAAGTACCTTGTATACTGATTCATAGTCATCGAACAGGAACGGGAGTCCGAGAGTATTGATCTTAGGTGCAAGAGTAGCTTCCTGTCCCTGCGGCATCATCATAGCATCCAGGGAGCCCATCTCGATCATTTCTGCCATTTCAGCGTTTGATCCGAGCTGCTCAGCTGCATAGATGTCAACCTGTACAGCGCCGCCGGACTGCTCTTCTACGTAAGCAGCGAAATTCTCAAGAGAAACATTGATGAGGTTAGTTGTTGTGTCACTGTGGCCGATCTTGATGGTAAATGTCTGTCCGCCTGCAAATTCGTTGGAATCGCCGGAGCCTTCTGCTGAGCCGGAATCACTTCCGCCGCCGCATGCTGCAAGTGCAAATACCAGTACCGCCATCATGAGCAGAGCTAAAAATTTCTTCTTCATTTTTTCCTCCTATAAAATCGTTGATTCAAGTACTACTTTCAGATAAAATAAATAGATAGTGCCCGCATCAAGGGAAGCAATAGTACTCTCTCTCAGTTAATACTGCAGAACATAATGCGCAACCCTTATGTCTTGTCGAGCGTATTGTAGAGCTGTATATCTTCCCTCTGGCGACCACCACCTTTCTGTCCCATTCCATAATGTATGTTGTCGTATGTCAGACATACTTATGTAAGGCAATAATACATTAATTAATATCAAAAATCCATAATAATGGAGATTTGTTATTTGTTTCACAGCAAATTATTTTATATGCTGCACCATGCCATTCATTAATCAGCGTCAAGCTCCTCTTCATAGTAGCTGAACCTGACTTTCTCACTGAGATTGCGGGTATCTTTGTCCCTTATGGCTTCCATAAGACGTCTGTGAGTTTCAATAAGTTCCTCTGCCCTGCCGGTCGTGATCAGTATTGAAACTGTCTTGAAACGGACGTCATAGGTCAGGGATCTCACTACTCTGTTGATCTTATCCGCCATAGGGTTTTTACCCATTTCAGCGATTTTATCATGGAAACGCTCATCTGCTTCAAAGAAAGTTCCGACCGGATCTATTTTGACATTGACAGCTTTCTCCATATCATCGAGCAGCGATTCAAGCTCTTCCAGCTCCTCTTCACTATGATGTACGATAGCAAGCTGCATCATGCCTACCTCGGTCATTTCTCTGAGTTCCATAAGGTTCTCAAAAGAATCCTGATTCAGAAGAATCCCGTAGACCATAGGGTCGATCATGCTTTCGCTGAATCCACTGCAGATAAAAGTCCCTTCAGATTTTC
This sequence comes from Mogibacterium sp., assembly GCA_017403955.1. Lineage (GTDB taxonomy): Bacteria > Bacillota > Clostridia > Peptostreptococcales > Anaerovoracaceae > Crickella. The sequence continues at coordinate 11,379 of JAFRDH010000005.1, read as the reverse complement.
TGCTTTCGAGAACTCCAAGATATGAAAGAATTTTGATGGCTTCTCTGAGACTGCTTCTTGCAACTCCGAGAGCTTCAGCGAGCTCTATCTCCGGCGGCATTTTGTCCCCGGGTTTCAGCTCTCCCGACTTGATTGCATCGGTCAGCCTGTTGATCACACTTTGTACGACCGACTCTTTTTTAAGATTCTGCATATAAGTTGGTACCTGACTCAACTCTCTTCATCTCCTTTGATAATTCTCTAAGTCCCTTTACAAAGATAAATGCTGAGGTACACCTTCTGAATAATATGGTTCGAGTTCTCCCATGATGAGAGGACGTGCGTACTTGATGAATTCTTCGCTTACGTATGTTCCGTCATTGATGATCCAATCTAATGGAACTTTGCGTTCTACGTTAGCTATTTCGTGAATATCGAACTGGTCGTATGTTACAAGATATGGAGCTCTTGATGTGACCTTGATAGTGATCATGCATCCGGTGTTGCCCTCGAATGCCTTCTGTGCAGCAAGATATCCTACGTTAAATGCTTCATCAGAGTCTGTAAGTGAAACTACATGAGTAGCACATCTCTGAAGCGTTGAGAACTCGATCGCTCTTGCTTTGATACCTGTCTCACCGCTGACTTTTGCTGCAAGATATGCGCCGACGCCTGAAAGCTGCTTGTGGCCGAATGCATCCAGCTTGTCACTGCTGCTGCCGAGTTCGCAGACAAATCTTCCGTCTTCCAGCTTGATGCCTTCAGATACAGCAACAACGATTGCGTTCTTGGTCTTAGCCAGTTCTTTGATTCTCTTGATGAAGTCGTCCGGATCGAAGCTGACTTCAGGGAGATAAATGAGATCCGGCTTGTTGTCGCCGAGAGCTGCAGCTGCAGTAAGCCAGCCTGCATGTCTTCCCATTATCTCAATTATACATACCGAAGTTCTGTATGGTCCATAGCAATCATTATCGACCATGATCTCTTTGAGTGAAGTAGCAATATACTTCGCTGCCGATCCGTAACCCGGACAGTGATCAGTTACAGGAAGGTCGTTATCGATCGTCTTCGGAATTCCCATGAATTTCTGTGGCTTGTTGTGCATTTCTGCATAATCCGACAGCATCTTGACGGTGTCCATCGAATCGTTTCCGCCATTGTAAAGGAAATACTGAATGTCATATTTCTCAAGAATGGAGAAAATCTTCTCATAAACTTCTTCATTGCCCTCGATCTTAGGCAGTTTGTAGCGACATGAGCCAAGAAAAGCAGAAGGAGTTCTCCTGAGGAGAGATATATCATCAGAATCTTTTACAGCTTGACGCAAATCGATAATATCTTCATGGAGAAATCCTTCTATTCCATAGTGCATTCCGTAGATTTTCTTTATACCCGCAGCCTTGGATGCTTCAATTGCTCCAGCAAGGCTTGAGTTGATTACAGCAGTCGGGCCGCCCGACTGTCCAATTATAATGTTTCCTTTAATGCTCATTATTGGTTCTCCTGTTCAATTGCCTGTCAGACTCCCCGAGATGTTGCGTCTCAGGGAGTCTGAAAATGTAAGGAGGTTGATGAAGAAAAACACATGAGATCCGCAAGCTATGTTGATCTCTTCATCAATTATTGATAATTGTTATGTTACTGAAGCTTCTCAGCCTCTGCAACGATATCCTCTACAGTGATTCCGTTCTTAGCAAGGAGTCTTTCGTAAGGAGCGGATTCGCCGAACTGATCGCGGATTCCGATTCTCTTTACTTTGCCCTTACCCATCTCAGCAGCTACTTCGCATACAGCGCTTCCGAGGCCGTTGATGATGTTGTGGTCTTCTACTGTAACGATCTTTCCAATTTCCTCTACACATGCCTTAACAGCCTCTACGTCGAGTGGCTTAATTGTGTGCATGTCGAGTACTCTTGCGCTAATACCCTTCTCCTCGAGAGCTTTTGCAGCCTTGATAGCCAGGGAAACTGTATCTCCGTTTGCTATGATTGCTACATCCTTGCCGTCCTGGATCTGATAAGCCTTGCCAATTTCGAACTCAACGTCTGGTCCGTAAACCTGCTCCATAGCATCTCTTGTGAATCTGAGATACATTGGGCCATAGTTCTCTGCAGCTGCTCTTACGAGCTTACGTGCCTGATTGTAATCAGCAGGCATCATGATTGAAATGTTAGGAATTGTTCTGAGGATTCCCATATCCTCGATTGCCTGATGCGATGCACCGTCGTTAGCCGGTGTGAATCCACCGTGGGAGCATGCGATCTTAACGTTGAGATTTGTATAGCAAATCTCCTGACGGATCATTTCGCAAATTCTCATTGATCCGAATGCAGCGTATGTAACTACGAATGGAATCTTGCCTGTTGTTGCAAGACCTGCTGCAACTGCTGCACCATTCTGCTCAGCGATACCAACGTTGATATACTGATCAGGAAGCTGCTTTCTGAAATCCTGAGTCTTGCAGCTCTTACCGATATCTATATCAAGAACTACGATATCCGGATTGTCTTTTCCTACTGCTACTATCTCGTCACCAAAGCCGTTACGTGTAGGGATTTTCTTCAGTTCACTCATTACTCTATCCTCCTGTGTTAGTTCCTGTTAGTCTATCAGCTGAGCCTTGAGCTCTGCCATTGCCTGTGCATACTGTTCATCGTTAGGAGCTACACCGTGCCAGCCAACCTGGTTCTCCATGAAGCTTACTCCCTTACCCTTAACAGTTGTTCCGATGATTGCCTTAGGGTTGCCGTTCTGAGCTGCATAGCACTTATCGATAGCGTCACAGACTTCTTCCATGTCGTTACCATTGATGTAGAATACATCCCATCCGAATGCCTTGAACTTCTCACCGAGGTCTCCGTTAGGCATTACCTCATCGCATGTACCGTCAAGCTGGAGGTTGTTGACGTCTACGAAAACGATGAAGTTGTCGAGTTTGTACTTGTTAGCTGTGTTAGCTGCTTCCCAGATGATTCCTTCCTGTGCTTCGCCATCGCCGAGTACGCAGAAGACCTTGAAATCCTTCTTAGCCATCTTGCCGCCGAGAGCCATACCTGCTGCACAAGCCATACCCTGTCCAAGGGATCCTGTCGAAATATCGATTCCAGGGCACTTGATCATTGATGGATGTCCCTGAAGTGGGGAACCTTCTTTACGAAGAGTGTCAAGAACTTCCTCAGGGAAGTATCCGAGTGTGCCGAGGCATGCGTACTGGATCGGGCAAACATGGCCTTTGGAAAGGACCATTCTGTCACGATCTTCCCACTTAGGGTTCTTCGGATCTACGTTCATGTACTTGAAATAGCATGCTGTGACGAATTCTGCTGCTGACAGCGATCCGCCCGGATGACCGGATTGTGCTTTGTAGATCATGTCGATGACCTTCATGCGCATTTCCGTTGCAGTGTTTTTAAGATCTTTGATGGAAATGTCTTTCATGTTTCTCTCCTTCATTACAGGTTCTTTTCTTGAAGTGTTAGATAATTGTCGGTTTGTCCGTTTGTCTTTTGTCTGACATAGGGTACTTATATAATACCTTTCCCTATGAAAAGGTGCAACAATTTTTTGAAAAAATATTTTTTTAACGAGTTCTATCGCAAAAAAACGGAGCTTTTCAGCTCCGCAGAATTCATTGTTATCCAATATTTTGCCTTATCGTCCGATACTGCCACCACATATCGATTGATTGCACGTGGACTTTTTTCGTACAAAATCACGCTCAGAATACGAGCTGCACGAGCATCATATATATTACCGTTCCAAGCAAAATGCTCATTAGCGAGTTGTGCTTCCACGCCTGCATGCCTGCAACGATCAAAGCCGCGATCAGTTCAGGTATTCCATGACTCCCTGATACCAGACTGACGTCCTTCAGACAGTAGATCACGAGCATCCCAATGATTGCCGGCGGCAGCACTTTACCAAGATAAACCACATACTGAGGAGTGTACTTCTTAAACACTATAAAAGGAAGAAACCTCAGCAGCATCGTGACTATCGCCATTGTTCCGACCAGAATTGCCGCATTCATTCCGCCGCCTCCTCTCTCTTCCTCAGGATCGTCAGGACAAGCGTGATAAGAAGCATCGCCGGAATAAGGAAGTTCTCACTGCCGAAAACAAGCAGACAGATCAGTGTCCCGGCAAATCCGGTCACTGCAGGTATGTGATCTTTTCTTGTGAGCCACTGCTCTGTGAAAGAAGCAATGAAAAGTGCCGTCATGGAGAATTCGATCCCCTCTGTCGAAAAAGGGATAACTGCCCCGAGCAATCCTCCCAGAACACTTCCGGTCACCCAATAGCACTGATTGAAAAATGAAACCAGGAACCGATACAGATCAGCGTTCTCCTCATCCGGAGTTTCTCCATCGCAAAGCAGCGAATATGTTTCATCGGTAAGCGCGAAGATGAGATATGGCTTGAATCTGCCTGCACCCTTGTAACGCCCGATCATTGATATGCTGTAGAAAAGGTGTCTTGCGTTCACCATTATCGTCGTGAGTATTGTAGTTATTACCGACGCGCCCCCTGCTATCAGACCTACCCCGACATATTGCATCGATCCCGCGTATATGAGCGCACTCATCGCAAAAGCCCAGAGCGCACCATACCCTGCGCTCCTTAGCAATATCCCGAACCCTATGCCGAGAACAACATATCCCGCCATGACCGGCACAGATTTAATAAATGCCTTCCTTATAATATCTTTCTTCATATATATATTGATCCCCATTACCCCGTATTGCCCCCTATTCTATTTCATTCATCACATTTGTCAAGAGCCTATTGTGCAGTGTGTCACTGGGGGACGGTTCTCACTGACACACTTCAGCATGCAAAAAGCGCGGAGATGTCTCCGCGCTCTGTTGGCCATATTCCGGCATCTGTTATTTTGTTCCGAAGATCCTGTCGCCTGCGTCTCCGAGTCCCGGTACGATGTAAGCGTTCTCGTTGAGTTTCTCGTCCTTAGCTGCGATATAAATGTCTACATCAGGATGTGCACTTGTGAGTGCTTCGATTCCTTCAGGTGCTGCGATGAGACACATGAAGCTGATATCTTTGCCGCCTCTCTTCTTGACGAAGTCAACTGCTGCAACTGCACTTCCGCCTGTTGCGAGCATCGGGTCAACGATGATAACTCTTCTCTTGTCGATATCTTCAGGAAGCTTGCAGTAGTATTCTACAGGCTCGTGAGTATCTGGATCTCTGTAAAGTCCAACGTGTCCTACTTTGGCATTTGGAATGATCTCCAGCATTCCATCGACAAATCCAAGGCCTGCTCTGAGGATAGGTACGATAGCAACGTCCATACCTGCAAGCATATTGACCTTTGTCTTGCAGATCGGTGTCTCGATCTCGACTTCCTTTGTCGGGAGATCTCTTGTTACTTCGAATGCCATGAGCATAGCGACCTCTCTTGCAAGATCTCTGAATTCCTTGCTCGTAGTATTCTTGTCTCTCATCATTGCAACCTTGTGCTGGATAAGCGGGTGATCAAATACCATTACTTTAGCCATTTTCTTCCTCCGTTATAATTGTATGTTGATTGTTATTTATTAGCTCTTTCAGTCTTTTACTACATCATAGCCTGCACTCTTGAGCATCCGGTTCATAACGCTGAATCCAAGTCCCGATTGCTCGAGAGTCCTTATGAAGATTATATCATAGCCCTGCCGGTCTAGCTCCCTGAGGTCGGCAAAAAGCCTGTGTGCTGCTTTTCGTACATCATCGCCATAATCTATCATTGCAGGTCTCTGGCCGTTTCTGACCGCAACGAGTCCGAGCTCCGTTGCCTTTTGCTTGAAATCATCCTCGGTGCAGTCGATCAGTGTGACTTTGGCCTTAGGCGAATAGTGCTTGTACTTCATGCCCGGTGATTTCGGCTTGAAATCCGACTCCGCAGCACCATTCTCCGGGTCGAGTTCTTCTGCAGGCCTTACCGTCAAAGACTTGTCATATACAACTTCTTTGCCGAGTATCGAGGAGAGCCACTCTCTTGTGATGATCCCCGGTCTCAGGATGACCGGCACATCGCCCGTGACATCGAGAACCGTTGATTCTATACCGACGTCGCACTGCTCGCCCATTATGACAGCATCTATTCTGCCATCCATGTCTTCAAGAACATCTTCGGCCGTTGTAGGACTCGGTCTTCCTGACAGATTTGCGCTTGGCGCAGCGACGGGTCTTTGGGCCGCCAAAATCAGCCTGCGGGCTGTCTCATTAGACGGCATTCTGATCGCAACTGTATCGAGTCCCCCGGTCGTTGCGTCCGGAACGATATCGGACTTCGGGAAGATGAGTGTCAGCGGTCCCGGCCAAAGTGTCCCGATGATTTTCAGGGCATCCGTCGAAACCGATCTGCGGCCGCCTTTGATGAGCGGCTCGAGTTCAAGCGCGTCAGCGATATGTACTATCATCGGGTTGTCCGAAGGCCTTCCTTTGGCAGCATAAACAGACCTGACCGCCTCTGCATCAAGCGCATCGGCTCCAAGCCCGTAAACTGTCTCTGTAGGAAATGCGACAAGGCCGCCGTTTCTGATGATCTCGCCGGCCTTCTCAAGGTCTTCGTTAGTTGTTGATAGTCTTAAAGTGTTCATTATATATATGTCCGAAAATAATTCTAGCCGAAATCTCTCATTTTCTCGGCCTGGTCTGCTGTGATCAGTCCGTCAACAGCCTCATCGATATCGCCGTCAAGGAACTGCTCAAGCTTGTAAAGTGTCAGGTTGATCCTGTGGTCGGTGACTCTTCCCTGCGGGAAGTTGTATGTTCTGATACGCTCTGAACGGTCTCCGGATCCTACCTGGCTCTTTCTGTCAGCAGAGATCTTGTCGTTCTGTTCCTGGACCATTTTGTCATAGAGTCTTGCCTTGAGTACTCTCATGGCTTTCTCTCTGTTCTGGATCTGCGACTTCTCATCCTGGCATGTGACTACGATACCTGTCGGAAGGTGCGTCATTCTTACAGCAGAGTCAGTAGTATTGACGCACTGTCCGCCGTTTCCGGACGCTCTGTAAACGTCTACTTTGACATCGTTAGGATTGATCTCGACCTCAACATCGTCAACTTCCGGAAGTACAGCTACTGTAGCTGCCGAAGTGTGGATCCTGCCTGATGATTCAGTTTCAGGTACTCTCTGTACTCTGTGAACGCCGGACTCGAATTTGAGTCTTGAATATGCGCCCTTACCCTTGATCATGACAACGGCTTCCTTTATACCGCCGATACCGGTATCACTTATTTCGATGATCTCGGATTTCCATCTTCTGCGCTCAGCGTATCTGAGATACATTCTCAGAAGATCGTTGCCGAAGAGGGCTGCCTCTTCACCGCCGGTACCTGCTCTGATCTCAAGAATTACGTTCTTGTCATCGTTAGGGTCCTTAGGGAGAAGGAGGACCTTGAGATCTTCCTGAGCCTTAGCCATTCTCTCTTCGAGATCTTTGGCTTCTTCCTTGGCCATCTCGCGCATCTCTTCGTCATCTTCAAGATCCATGATCTCTCTCGCGTCAGCAAGATCGCTCTGCATCTTTCTGTAGCCTTCGTACGCTTTTACGATCGGCTCGATCTCAGCCATTTCCTTCATATATTTCTGCCAGGACTTCTGATCAGAAATCACAGCCGGATCAGCGACCTTTTCTGACAGCTCCTGATATTTCTCTGTTATAAAATCTAGTTTGTCAAACATAGCTACCTCTATTCTAAGTTGTTTTTGTCTGAATTACATTTTAACCCAATTTAGTATTATATCAGAAAAAAGCCGGCATTTCAGCCGGCTTTATCATACTTATGTGTTTTTTCAGTGTATTTCAGCTCTATTTCCACTTAACAGTGAAGTAGCCGTTTCCTCCGTTGTAGCTCTCGACCTTGAGGTAGTAAGTTCCTTTTGCGAGTTTGCTGCCCTTGCCGACAGTATACAAAGTGAAACTGCTGGACGCCGCATCTGCATATATGATCTTGCTTCCGATCTTGCCCTTCTTGCCATATGCCGTAACTCTGAGGCCGCCTAATGAGCTTCCGTTGCAAAGATTGCTGGTTACAGTGATCTTGACCTTGTGGACTTTCTTGTTCTTGAACTTGTACCAGTGAGCCTTCTTAGCATCTGTTATGATCAGTCCCTTATATGCCTTCTTTGCCTTGAGAGATACTGCCTTTTTCTTCTTTGCTCCGAATTTGTTTTCAGCGACTTTTACGAAATTCACACGGATATTATAGATCGGCGAATATGTTTTGACTGCGAAGGTATACACGCCTTTCTTAACGCCGATCGCACGGCGTATGTCGCTGCTGGTGACAGACTCGAAGTCTTTGAATCCATTTGCCTTATAATAAACTGAATAGTCGTCCACCGCATCCGCGATATCCAGATAGAGATATCCATTCGCAGGTACCGATACTTTGAACTGTGTGAGTGATGATAAGCTTCCGGTGCCGCCATGGCGGTAAATGCCGCTCCACTTACCTGCAGGTGCTGGATAGTGTTCGCTGCACTCGGTGCATAAGTAGCCTGGAAATATATACTTGTAGCGGCACTTGGTGAGTACAGACTGAATTCTACATCCAGAACAGCTCCCGCTCCTGCAGTATAGCACCTGATCTTTGTCCCGTCAGTGGCAGTCGTGGAATACTGATGCGTTCCGCCTGTAACAGTATCGTAAAAATCTCCACTGACCGTCTGTGTAGAAGGCGCCATGCCGATGTATTTCAGTAACAATGTGCCTGCTGCAGGCATTTTGATCTTATAATGATAATATGTGGTCGAAGCCGATACCGGTGACTGATAAAGTGTACCCGCACTTACATTCAAATTTTCTGCGGTGATCGTACTTCCGTCAGGCACAACTGTAGATGGAATCCCCGGATCGTTTGCAAGAAAATCCGTGATTGTTTCCGTTTCCACATTCTCTACTGTACCTTCTCCGGAGTCTGCGAAAACAGGAGCTATTCCTCCAAAACACATGGACATCATGACCACTAAGCTGAGTATAAGAGTTGCGATTCTAGTCTTTATTTTCTCCATATTCTCCTCCTTGTTTCATGTATTCAGAGACAACTGGTTTTTCTGCTTTTAGAGTACCACGACTTGCAGCATCTCACAATTGCAGGAATGTCATTTTTATAGATTCTCCAGTACTACGTCTGCGTCCGATGGTGTGTCGATATACTGGATACCTCTCTTCTCTCTGGTCTCACGGCCTTTGCCCGGAAGGAACAATATCGTATCATCATCCATAAGCGTGATCGCTTTCTTGATTGCTTCGACTCTGTCTGTGATGATCTCGAATTTGCCTCCGGCTGCCGCTACGAACTCACCGATCTCACGGCAGATCTTATTGACATCTTCTTCGCCGTAATCTTCTTCTGTGATGATCGAGTAAACGCAGTTCTTTCCCGCGATGGTCCCGAGTTCCTCACGTCTTGCGAAAGCCTTGCCACCCGGGCAACCGAATACGATGATCATTTTCTTGCCCGGGAACTCGTCCCTGATCGTATCGAAGAAACGCTCATAGCTGAGTTTGTTGTGAGCGTAGTCGACTATAGCGATCCTCTTGCCGTCTTCACTGTAGAAAACTTCCATTCTGCCCGGCGATTTCGCTTTGGCGAGTCCTGACTTGATATATTCAAGCGGAACGCCGATAAGCGCCGACATCGAGATCGCTGCAAGCGCGTTTTCTACATTAATAGTACCGAACGTACCGAGCATGAAATCCTCATCGAACTCCTCGTAACCTTCGATGCCCCTGCCGCGTACATGAAGCGAAACTTTGCCCTCTTCCGAACGGATATCGCTGCCGAACACATTCGCACTCTCATCGTTTGCGCTGAAAGTGATCACACACGGGCAAGCCCCGGATGCTTTGCGGACTCTTTTCTGCTCATCGCAGTCGAGATTGTAGCAGGCCTTGCGGCACTGCGCAAAAATCTTGAGTTTTGACTCCAGATAGTCGTTGAAGTCCGGATGCTCAATGGCGCTGATGTGGTCGGACCCTATATTAAGGAAGGCTCCAGCGGCAAAAGTGATGCCGTCGACTCTGTCGTATTTGAGCGCCTGGCTCGAAACTTCCATCGTCAGATACTTGATCCCTGTCGAAAGCGCGTTATTCATGTGCTGATAAAGCTCCATGATCTCAGGTGTCGTGAGATGGGATTCTTCTTCTATAACTCCGTCATAGTTATCGATGCCGGAGCAGATAGCCGAACGCTTGCCCCCTGTTGCAGCCATATAATCATCGAGGATATATCTCATGAAATATGCCGTCGTCGACTTGCCCTTTGTCCCGGTGATGCCCACCATTGTAAGTTCATCTGACAATTTCCCGTAGAAAGTCTCCGCGATCACAGGCATCGCAAGCCTGATATCACTTACAAGGATCTCCGGACAAGTCTCATTTCCAAGCCCGTACTCGACAGCCGTTACATAACACGAAGCCCCTTTGTCGATCGTATCCTGGAGATACTGCGCCTTGAAGTGCGCACCCTTACATACGAAAAGCGACCCGGCACTTGCTTCCTTTGAGTTATAAGTCACAGAACTGACCTCTGCATCAGCACTGCCTGATATACTATCTTCATTCTTCACCAGCAAACAGGCCTTGCCGAGCGCACTGATGAAATCTGTTACTTTTCTATAATTTGCCATGCACCTATACCCCACCTGTTCAGATTAGTTATAAATTGCGATACATTATTTGCATTATACCATAACAGCTAGCTCAGAGCATTCTTTCAGAAAATCCGAGCATGAAAAAAGCCGGTGCTTTTGCTCCGGCTCTCAGATACTTGATTACAGGTTGTATTTGTTCTTAAACTTCTCAACACGTCCGCCACGATTAGCAAACTTCTGCTGGCCTGTAAAGAATGGGTGGCATTCAGAGCAGATGTCTACTCTCATCTCGTCCTTGTTGGAGAGAGTCATGAATGTATTCCCACATGCGCAAGTAACTTTACATTCCTTATAGTTAGGATGGATTCCTTCCTTCATGTTGGTACCTCTTTTCTGTAATTATTGTATTGAAACGTTCCAACCGTCGCCGCCAATTATCAGCCGTCAGATGCTATAAAAGTCACCTGCGAAAGCGACAGCTTGAACAGTATATCACCCGAATTAAGTGATTGCAATAGGTTTAGCAATTTTTATACAATCTTTTTTGAGCCTTTTTTCAGCAAAATCACAGCCAATCGAAGATAGTATACGGAAGGATCGAGAGCCGTGCTCTGAGATCCTTTTCCTCTTCCCTCCCTGCTATAGAATTTAAGGACAATTAAAGAGGGTGGATATTGCTGGCCGAAGAGACTTGCCGGTAGCCGGTCCACATTGAGAGCGAGCCGCAGGCGACGCTCGAAATGATGTACCGCTGCGTTAAGCCGGCACGAGGCGAGAGCCGTGCTCTGAGGCCAG
>JAFRDH010000004.1 GCA_017403955.1 Mogibacterium sp. | reverse complement strand
TTTCTCACCCTTATATGTTTTTGTAAGTATCTTGATAAACATGCCAACCTCTTTTCTCACTACAAGTATAGCATATTTAACAAGAAAATAGTGAGAAAATTACAGAAAATTTCTCACTACTCTTAAGTTAATGACATTGTGGATTTCCAAGGGTTTCATGGTGGAGCGTACGAGGCTCGAACTCGTGACCTCCTGACTGCCAGTCAGACGCGCTCCCAGCTGCGCTAACGCCCCTCGTTTTCAATATGCTTGATTATAGCACCGATACGATTCACATGGCAATATTTTTCATTTTTCCCGGGATCACATGAATCGTCGGTGCTATCAACTAAATATTGAAAACTTTTTATTTTCATTACTAGTCTGTCTTGATGACTAATCGACTTTTACCTCTCCGGCAAGTACTTTTTTATAGTCTTCATAGTTCTGTCTGAGCAGTGCTGGTGTATCAAGTTCATACGGGCAGTGCTTAGTGCACTGATGGCAATTGATGCAGGACTCGATTTTCTTCATTTCTGCCTGCCAATGCTCGTTCAGCCATGAATCTGAAGGAGCTCTTCTGAGCATCAGGGACATTCTTGCGCACTGGTTGATAGCTATACCTGCAGGGCATGTCTGTAGACAGTATCCGCATCCGCGGCAGAAATCGCCTGCAAGTTCTTTTTTCTCATTTTCGATATACGCTCTCATTTCATCATCCAGTGCAGGTGTGTTGTCCATATAAGAGAGCCACTCTTCGAGTTCTTCCATATGCTGGACTCCCCAGATCGGGAGTACATTCGGATGATCCTCAAGGAACGCCATTGCAACAGCTGATTTGGTGATGAGGCCTCCGGCAAGTCCCTTCATTGCAATGAATCCCATATTGCGTTCCTGACACTTTTCCGGCAAAGCAAGTTCACGTTCGCCTGAAAGATAGCTGAACGGGAACTGCAGAGTCTCGTACAGTCCTGAGAGAACCAAGTCTTCTGCTACGCCGATCTTATGTGCTGTTACTCCGATATGCCTGATCTTGCCGGCTTCTTTGGCTTCGAGAAGTGCTTCGTATACTCCTGTTCCGTCTCCAGGAGCATAGACTCTGTCGACCATATGGAGCTGATAGAGATCTATATAATCTGTGCGGAGCTCTCTGAGTGAAGTCGCAAGATCTTCTCTGACCTGATCACCGGTCTTCCCTGCTGTTTTTGTAGCGATAAAAATCTTGTCTCTCATTCCTTCGAATGCGACACCGAGCTTTGTTTCACTGTCTGTATAAGCTCTGGCTGTATCAAAGTAAAGCATTCCGCCTTCGTATGCTCTTCTCAGGATCCTTACCGCTTCGTCCAGAGATCTGCGCTGAACAGGAAGTGCTCCGAATCCATTTTGCGGCACTGTTATGCCGGTGCTTCCCAATGTCAGATTTCTCATTTTTGCCTCCCTCATTACTTTCTATATCTACATTAATTATGCATTATCATCTTATTAATCGCAACTCTCATGACTGTACCATAACAGCATAAGTGTAGTTATCCTTCCATAGCTGCTAACGCCTTCTTTGACGCCGTTTGATTTGAGATAGGCATCATTCATCTTATCCTGTATTTCTGAGGCTTCTGTTTCATTTTCTTTCCAGAACTGATAGTTTTCTGCAAGTTCCCGTGAAGCATCCTCCGGAAGCCGTGCTGCGACAGATTCGAATTTCTCAGGATCTGCCCGCCTCAGAGAACCGGCTGCATAATTCCATGCAATAAGCCATCCGCTCCTCTCAAATGCCGGATCATCGGAATTGATGCACGCAAGCCAGCCTATATAGTTAGCTTCGCCTTCGATCATATAACCTCTGAGATGCGACAGTTCATGACAGGCCGTAAAAGGTTTCTCCATAGCAGGCATCTCGCAGTTCACATTAGCTTCGATAGTGAATGGAGAGTAGATGCCGCTGACGCCCATGGTAGAAAAAAGATGAGCCGTCAGTCTGAGAAACTTTGGCCTCGGATAATAGCCTTTCAGACCGCCATATTCCTCGCCTATCTTATTCATTGCTGCGACAGCTCTGTCCGCCAGCTCTGCTGCCCTTGAAGGATATTCAGGAGCCTCCTCACCGAGTTCTTCAAGCCGGTCTATGATGTATCCGCAGTACTCTTCAAGCAGTTCCTGCTCGAACTGTGCATTCTCATACGTTGAAGGATCGACGAAAGGATCCCTGTAATAATTGATGCCGCAATTAGCGACATAGATAAAATACAGCGCTGACACTATGATCAGAAGATGGAGCAGGAATCGTCTGAGTCTGTGCCATGAAATGATCAGGTCCCGTACAATAAAAGCGCCAAGAAGCACGCATAATACTTCAGCGAGGCTGAACGGGAACAGCCCTGAGAACCACCCTATACTGTCAACAAGGTGCGGGTATATGACAGTGCTGTACCATTCTGCGAATCCCTCTATCTTCCTCGCTGCCACAGAAAGAATGACTGCTGCAGCAAGCAGGAAAAGCGATGTCAGTATGTAAAAGCGTGCAGAAGACAGTTTCTTTTCTTTCATTACAATAACCGGTTATTAGCAATCAGAGCATATATTTCTATTAATTGTAACACATAACTAATTTTGTTTTTTGCATTATCCTTGAGAAGTGTTATAATTACCGCTGTACAACAATTTGAGTTTGAAAGGTATTCTCACAGGGACAAATATGGTTTATGACAACATTCTTCAGGCAATAGGCAATACTCCAATGGTTCGGCTCAATCACGTGAACAGTCCGAATAATGCGCAGGTATTTGTGAAATTCGAGGGTCTTAACGTTGGTGGTTCGATCAAGACCAGAACCGCATATAATATGATACTTGAGGCAGAAAGGGCCGGGATCATCGGTCCTGACACTATCATCGTAGAACCGACAAGCGGCAATCAGGGGATCGGGCTTGCACTCGTCGGTGCAGTCAAAGGATACAGAACGATCATAGTAATGCCTGATTCTGTAAGCGAAGAGCGCCGGAAGCTGGTAAAACACTATGGAGCCGAAGTTATTCTGATCCACGATGACGGTGATATCGGCAAATGTATCGAAGAGTGTCTGAGTACTGCTCTCAGGATGCAGGAAGAAAATCCTAAAGTATATGTTCCTCAGCAGTTTGTGAATAAGAATAATCTCCTTGCTCAGAAGAAATTCACTGCACAGGAGATCATCGATCAGGTAGATGGTCCTATCCACGGTTTCTGCTCAGGCATAGGCACAGGCGGAACACTTACAGGTATTGGAGAAGTTCTCCGCGAGCACAATCCGGATATCGAGATCTGGGCTGCAGAGCCTGAAGATGCTGCAATACTCGCAGGCGGCAGTATCGGAACACACCTTCAGATGGGTATAGGTGACGGTATCATTCCTGAGATACTCAATACAGATGTTTACGACCAGATCTGCATAGTTCCGGACGACAACGCCCTTGAGATGTCCAAGCGTCTTGCCAAAGAAGAAGGTCTGTTATGCGGGATCTCATCCGGGACTAATGTCGTAGCTGCTGTGATGCTTGCAGAAAAACTCGGTCCGGGCAAAACTGTTGTAACGGTTCTTCCGGACACTGCCGAGAGATACTTCTCTACTCCATTATTCGAGAATGAATAAAAAACAAAAGATCCGGGAACAGGCCCGGATTTTTTTGCTTTATTAATGATTCATTATTGCCTCGATATCAGCTATCGTTCTCGGAATACCTGCGGAAAGATTCTCACATCCGTCTTCAGTGATCAGACAATTATCCTCAACACGGAACCCTATTCCCCATTCTTCATGATAGATACCGACATCTATGCAGAATACCATATTAGGCGCGATGAATTCCGGTGTCTCTACAACGTCATGTACATCGAATCCAATGTGGTGAGCGCCGCCATGCCACATATATTTGCGGATGTTGGCAACATCATCCAGAACACCTGCATCCTTGAGGAGCTGCGCATTGTACTGTTTGATCGTTGCATCAACAGCGTCCATCCTCATTCCCGGTTTAACGATCGAGAACATATAGTCAGATGTAGCAAGAGCGCACTCATACAATAGTTTCTGCTTATCAGAGAACTTTCCGTTGCACGGCCAGCTTCTCGAAACGTCAGTGATCAGATGATCCCAGTTGACGCCGACGTCATTGAGGATCATATCTCCGTCTTTTGCCTGCCCGGTATATGAATAGTTGTGAATGATGAAATTGCCTTCACCTGCCGAGATTATTGGCGGGAATCCGTATGGATAAGGCTCGTAATAGTTGAGCGCTCTGTCAAATTCCGCCTTATACTGATATTCGTATAATCCCGGTTTTGAGATCCTCATCATTGCGAGGATACCTTCTTTAGTGATCTCTTCGCCTTTTCTCAGAGCTTCGATCTCACAATGTTGTTTGAACAATCTCAGCCTTCTCAGAAACGGATCGGCATTTCCAAACAGGATGAATGGTACATTATGATGTACATAATGCTTGAAATCATGCGCAGGTCTGTCGATTTCCCTGTCGTTGAGCTTAAAGAGATCAAGATACAATTTGCCGTAATTGCCTGAGAAAGCCAGTTTGCGGAAATCGTTAATGAATTGATTTTCGTAACGGATATCCGTTACTCCTGAAACAGATTCCGCTTCAGCCGGTTTGACTCTGACTCCGGTCCATCTCTCGGCATGCGCATCAGGCGGAAGAATGTACAAAGTCTCATTGACTCTTCCCGCTCCGTCCTTTGCAGCCAAAAGAACTGCTTCTTTGCATTCAAGACCTGTCAGATAGACAAAGTTCCTGTCGGCGAAAAACGGATAATATTCATCGTTTGTTTTGATAATATCTCTTCCCGAGAAAACTGCCAGAAGAGATCCTTCCGGCAGCATAGCATACAGCTTCTCTCGGTTTTCTTTGTAAAATGAAGCTTGCATAATATAATTTCTCTCTTAATTTAAGAATTTGATTTATTGTTCATCCATAAGGTGGCACGCAACGATATGTCCAGGTGATACCTCTCTTGCGGCAGGCATCTCGTTGTGGCATCTCTCTGTTGCATATTCACATCTGTTGGCAAATCTGCAGCAGTTCTTAGGATTGATCGGACTAGGTATCTCTCCTTTGATAGGGATACGTCTATTTGCCTTGGCCTTATCCGGGTCTGCCTCAGGAATCGATGAGAGCAGCGCCTTAGTATAAGGGTGCATCGGATTAGCATAGAGTTCTTCCGAATCTGCCATCTCAACGATAGTTCCGAGATACATTACCACGACTCTTTCAGAAAGATATTTGACTACTGATAAGTCATGAGCAATGAACAGATATGTAAGTCCCAGTTCATCCTGAAGCTCATTCAGCATGTTCAGTACCTGAGCCTGAATAGATACGTCGAGAGCAGAGATCGGCTCATCACAGATGATGAATTCAGGATCTACTGAAAGAGCTCTTGCGATACCGATACGCTGTCTCTGTCCGCCTGAGAATTCATGCGGAAATCTCGACATATGGTCTTTGTTGAGACCTACTCTTGCAAGAAGTTCTTCAACTTTGGCTTCGATTTCCGCATTGCTCTTGCCCTGAAGCTTGAGTCCCTCTCCTACGATTTCTTTGACCGTCATACGAGGGTTCAGTGAAGCATACGGGTTCTGGAAGATCATCTGTACTCTGTGGCAGAATTCCTTCTGTTCAGCCTTAGTGAGCTTTGTGATATCCTTGCCGTCATATATGACCTGACCGCTTGTAGGCTCATAAAGTCTAATAAGACATCTTCCAGCAGTAGACTTACCGCATCCCGATTCTCCTACAAGACCAACAGTCTCGCCTTTGTAAATATTGAACGAAACGCCATCAACAGCCTTGAGTGTAGCATGTCTTCCTACCTGAAAGTATTTACACAGATCTTTGACCTGTACGAGAGGTTCTGCATTGTAATCTACTATCATTTCACCTCTCCTTTCGTTCTTTTGAATTCTGTTACAGGAGCCATACTGTGCTGGAGCCAGCATCTTGTAGTATGCTCATCTGACAGTTTATATTCTTCCGGCGGGATCTGGTTGCATACATCCATGCAATAATCGCATCTTGCAGCAAACGGGCAACCGATCGGCGGTGAGAACAGATCAGGCGGAGTACCTTCGATCGGTGAAAGCTTCTCGCCTCTGTTGGTCTCGAGTCTTGCGATCGAGTGCATCAGTCCGCTCGTGTATGGATGTGCGGTCTGATAATAGATTTCTCTTACTGTTCCCTTTTCTACGACTTTGCCGCCGTACATTACTACTACTCTGTCGCAGATCTTAGCGATTACACCAAGGTCATGAGTGATCATGATGATCGAAGTTCCGAGTTTCTCTTTGAGTTCGAGCAATAATTCGAGGATCTGGGCCTCAATAGTTACGTCGAGTGAAGTTGTCGGCTCATCACAGATAATAACGCTTGGTCTGGAAACAAGTGCGATCGCGATCATGATACGCTGCTTCATACCACCTGAAAGCTCATGCGGATACTGGTTGAATCTCTTTTCCGAATCAGAAATACCAACCAGTTTCATGATCTCAAGAGCCTTAGCTTTGACTTCTTCTTTGGAATATCCTTCACGTCCTACGAATACCTCCATGATCTGCTTTCCGACTTTCATTGTCGGATTCAGGGAAGTCATCGGGTCCTGGAAAACGAATCCGATTTCTCCGCCTCTGATCTCACGGATCTCTTTGTTGGACATCTTGAGAATGTCTTTACCCTTATAGTAGATCTCTCCGCCTTCGAAGAACCCCGGAGGTTCCGGGTTGAGTCTCAGGATGCACTGAGCGGTTACACTCTTTCCGCATCCGGATTCACCTACGATACCAAGTACTTCTCCTGCGCGGACGTCAAAACTGACATCACGTACTGCTTTGACTTCTCCTCCGTATGTCTTGAAGGAGTACACAACATTCTTGAGTTCAAGAATGGTTTCTTTCTTGCTTGCCATGTAACTCCTCCTTTCTATTCGGTTCCTCTCAGCTTAGGGTCTACCGCATCACGGAGACCATCGCCAAGCAGATTGAGTGCTAGCATAGTTGAACAAATGATGAGCGCAGGGATTGCGACTTCATGCGGATGAACACGAAGGTAAGCGATTCCCTCTTTTGCCAGAATTCCCCAGCTGCATCTCGGAGGTGCGATACCAAGTCCGATATATGAGAGGAATGCTTCCTGGAAAATAGCTCCCGGAATAGCCATGCACAGGTTAGTAACGAGCATGCCGACGATGTTCGGGATGATGTGTTTCATAATGATCACAAAGTCTGAAACTCCAAGTACCTTCGCTGCCATTACGAAATCCTGCTCCTTAAGTCTGTAGACTTCTCCACGGACGAAACGGCACGTTCCTATCCAGCCGACTACACACATAGCTACGATCAGCGGAGCGACGCCCTTGCCAAGTACGATCATAACAAGGAGTGTAATGATCAGGCTCGGGATACCGTAGAGGATATCTACGATACGCATCATGATCATATCCAGCTTGCCGCCGTAGAAACCGCAGAGACCGCCCATTACAGCTCCTACGCACATATTGATAGTCGCTGAGAACAGTCCGATCGACAGTGAAACTCTGGCTCCCATCCAGGTACGCACCCACTGGTCACGTCCGGTAGCGTCTGTACCGAACCAGTGCTGGAATGACGGTGCTGCATGCTGATTCGCGGCATCCATCGTTGAGAATCCGTATTTGCTCAGCATTGGAGCGAAAATAGCCAGAAGAACATATAGTATGATGATACAGAGTCCTACGAATGCTGCTCTGTTCTTACGGAGTCTTCTCCATGCATCCTGCCAGAATGACAGAGACGGACGAGAGATAGATTCCATCTTTTCTGCGTTTTTGCCTTTGATGACAAACATTTCTTTATTCAGATTTTCCATGCCTGCCACCTACTTCTTTCCTATACGGACACGCGGATCTGCTACGCCGTATAAAATATCAACGATAAGATTTGCTGTGACAAGGAAAATACCATAGAACAATGTCATGCCGAGGATCATTGAATAATCGTTATTGTTGACACTCTCTACATAGTATTTACCCATGCCAGGGATAGCAAAAATAGCTTCTATAACGAATGTACCGGTAAGTACCGCTGCTACAGTCGGGCCAAGAATCGTCATTACCGGCATAATAGCATTCCTGATCTGGTGCTTGACTGTGATCCTGAGTTCGGAAAGCCCCTTTGATCTCGCAGTCTTGATGTAGTCCTGGGATGTTACCTCGAGCATGCTTGCACGCATGATCCTGGATACAGATGCCAGCGTGTAGAATGCCAGAGCCGTAGCAGGAAGTATCGTGTACTTGAATCCTTTGTAAAGCGCTATCGGCAGAAGTCCCCACTTGATACCGAAGAAGTACTGCAAGAGAGCTCCCATGATGAAGTCAGGAATACTTGTTCCGATAATAGCGATCAATACGCAAACAAAATCGATCTTGGTTCCCCTCTTTCTGGCCGCAAGAATACCCAGCACGAGGCCGAAGGAAATAGCCAGAGTAAGAGCTCTGAGACCGAGGTCAGCAGAGAACGGGAATGTCTGACCGATGATATAGTTTACGGTTTTATTGGTATACTTCATCGAAAATCCGAAGTTACCGTGAAGCAGATTGCCCAGATACTGAAAATACTGAACGATCAGCGGTTTGTCGAAGCCATAATACTTTGTCATGTTCTCAATTACCTGAGGCGACAGCTTCGGGTTCGTGAAAGGTTCACCCGGCATCAGCCTTACCAGGAAGAACACGATCGTGATAAGCGCCCATAATGTCAGGATGGCAGCTATAACACGTTTTATTACATATTTTGTCATCAGGTTTCCTCCTGAATATCCACATAAGCCCCGGTATAATGCCGGGGCTTACATGATTAATCTTTAACTTTGTAGTTCTGATTGATTGTGTTGTAGTACTGATTATTCAGCTACATCAGCATATGCCCAGTCAATATTGATGCTGAATGAATAGAATGTTACATCCTTCATCTTAGGGCTCAGCAGGTAGGACTGATTTCTAGCCTGCAGAGGTACCCATGCACCATCTTCGATAAGAATCTGCTCAGCTTCGTTCAGGAGATCCATTCTTGCGTCCGGATCGTCCGTGATTGCCTGTGCAGCATCCAGTTTAGCATCGAAATCAGGGTTTCCGTAAGGTGTGTACCAGTTAACGTCTGATCTGAAGAGGTTGAGGTATGTAGTAGGGTCATCATAGTCAGGGCCCCATCCTGCATAACCGATTTCATAATCGAACTTAGGATATACTTCGCCGTAAATGTCAGCATATGTTACCTGACGGATGTTGACCTTGATACCGAGAGCATTCTGCCACTGTTCCTGAAGTACTTCAGCGATCTTCTTGTTGGATTCAGCGTCTGTTGTTACGAATTCGATCTCAATGTCGGAAGCGTTAGCAATACCGAGCTCTTTCATAGCGTCAGCAAGGTATGCCTGAGCCTTTTCTACATCGCCTTCCATAGGATATGCATATGAATTTACGTCATATGTCTCTCCGTATGTCTTTCCGCCCTTACCTGTGAGTCCAGGGAAGCAAAGTGCGTTGTATGGGTTGTACAGTCCGCTGTTAGCCAGCTGGTTGTACTCAACTCTGTTAAGAGCATAGTTCAGAGCAAGTCTGAAGTTCTTGTTTGCCCATACCGGATTGTCACTGTTAGGGTTGATGTAGCAGTAGTCTACGTTACCATTGAGGTAGATACCGTAATCATCGTTGTCCTTGTAGTTCTCAACAACTGCGTTATCGAGTCTTACATAGTCGAGTTCGCCACTCTCATACAGACCGAGAGCTGTGTCAGCCTTCTCGATGTAGTTGAGCTCAACTCTGTCAAGTTTGATGTTGTCTGCATCCCAGAATTCAGGGTTCTTCTCGAATACATAGAGATTGTTCTCTGTGGATGTCAGAACGAATGGTCCGGAGTAAACGTTCTTGTCAGCTGTAGCTGCGAACTCATCACCATACTGCTCAACGATGTCCTGACGCAGTGGGTTGAGGTTGCTCTGCATACCAAGAGCTGAAAGAAGTACTGCCATTGGTCTGTCAAGGGTGATCTCGAGAGTCTTGTCATCGATAGCCTTGATTCCGAGTTCTTCAGGCTTCAGTTCGCCGGAGTTGACGCCGGCAGCATTCTTTACACCGATGGTATCGAGGTACCATGCATAAGGTGAAGAAACTGCAGGATCTACGAGTCTCTGCCAGCTGTAAACGAAATCCTGTGCCTTGATTGGCTGTCCGTCGCTCCAGTTAGCATCACGGAGATGGAATGTATAAACACATCCGTCCTCTGAGATATCCCAGGATTCTGCGATACCAGGAGTTACATTACCACCGGTGTTACGGGTAAGTCCTTCTGAAATAGCATGCTGGATCTCATTGTCTCCGATGCTGTTGCCCTTGGTGAGGTCGAATGTAGTAGGCTCTGTGTTAGTAGCATACCTGAATACTTTCTCTCCTCCGGAGCTGCTGTCGCCGCCAGGTGTGCTGCAGCTTGCAAGAGTCGCAATGATAAGAGCAGCAACCATAGCCAAAGCTAATAGTCTTTTCTTCATAAGTGCCTCCTTAGAATAATTTCCAATTATGGTTTGTGTCAGTGTAGACAAATTAATTGTACATCTTTTATTTACCATTCACAATTATTTTTTAGGTATTTGGCTAAAATTTTTTTAATCGGGTTTATACCGCAGTACAATAAATAGAGTGCAATAAAACCAAAGAAAAAAACCCTTGCACAGATGTACAAGGGTCTGTAACGTGGTGCGGATGAAAGGATTCGAACCTTCACGATGTTACTCACACGGACCTGAACCGTGCGCGTCTGCCAATTCCGCCACATCCGCTTAATATGGCTTGCTAAGTTCACAGCACGCCATAAATTATACACAAACTATTGTCTGATGTCGAGAGGTAATTTGAATTATTTTAAATTAATTCTCGTCATCCTCTGCCATGATAGCATCGAACTCTGCAGCTGCAGCATCGAATTCTTCCTCGGATTCAATTTCAAGGATCTCAAATTCATCATCAGCAAGCTGTTTATAGCCGTAAATGTAAACATCATCAGTTCCGTCTTCCGGTGCAAGTGCGATATACTCTTTGTCACCGAGTTCAAATGTTCCCATTACATAGCAGTCAACCGCTGTGTCATCATCAAACTCCAGAGTGATAATATCTTCTTCCTCTTCTTCAACGTTTACGTTCTTGATATCCTCAGCCATGTTGCTAATTCTCCTTTCCTGCAAATGCTTAATCAATATAACATGGAATACTCATTTATTCAAGTGTCGTAATACTATTTTGTTGCAGGACAATTATTCAGTTCCTTCTTCTGAGTTTTTCTCTCTTGAAGCGAAGAACTCAATAATACTCTCCGCAGCAGAAGCATTGATCCCGTCCAGCGAAGTAAGCTCTTCGAAGGATGCTTTTTTGATTGCGTCGATGCTTCCGAACTTGTTAAGAAGGACCGCCCTTCTCTTTGGTCCGATCCCCGGGATGTCTTCAAGAACCGAGTGGATCATCTTTTTGCCTTTGACGCCCGACATGTATGTTATGGCGAATCGGTGCACTTCTTCCTGGATATTGCCGCAATAGCTGAAAAGCAGTCTGTCGTCCCTCAGATCTATCTCACGGCCGTCTTCAAAGACAATAGCCCTTGTTCTGTGGGAATCGTCTTTGGCAAGTCCTACAACAGGTATCGCGATGCGGAACGCATCGACTATAGTTTTGACTGCATGCACCTGCCCGAGACCTCCGTCAATGAACATGATATCAGGATATGTGCTGAAGCCTTCATCACCATTTCTTGCTCTTTTGAGTCTTCGGTAAATCACCTCACGCAGGCTGCCGTAATCATCGCCTTCCGCAGTCCTCACTTTAAACTTTCTGTAATCATTTCTCATCGGTTTGCGGCCTTCATAAACTACCATTCCGCCAACCGTATCAAGGCCGTTGAAATTTGAAATATCATATGCCTCTACCCTGTACTCCCTGTCATCGTCGGGCGGGATCAGCATCGGTTCCTGACCATTTATCTCAGAAGCATAGACTATAAGGCCGGCTATAGCATTCCTCAGAGCATCCTTCCGTTCACGTTCTCTCTCCGCCCTTTCATCGAGAGATTTCACAAGCTGGAGAGAATCATCCATGGCCATTTTGAGAAGAGCCTTTTTCTCACCTCGCTCAGGAACTACTATTCTTGTCCGGTGCATAACATCAGTCTTCCCCTCTGCATTGGCAGAATTCACCGCATCAAGGAACGAGGACAGAAGTTCCTCATCCTCGATATGCATAGGAAGGATTATTTCTCTAGGCAATACGGACATCTCCGGATAATGCTGCTTGATGAAAGAAGAAAGAATGTCCTCTGCTTTGTCATTGCCGTCTGTGAGAACGTCTCCTCTTATGTAAGTGATCTCGCGGCCTATCATCTTGCCTTCTCTGACTTTATACTGTGCGACAACTCTGGTCTGGTTGGTAATAACCGGCAGAAGCACATCTATGTCGCGGTCTCTTACCATCGACGCTCTCTGTGTCTCTCCAAGGGCCTTGAGCGATCTGATATAGTCTCTGTACCTTGCAGCCTCTTCATATTCAAGGTTCTCAGAAGCCTCGTTCATCTTTGACTCCAGTGAAGAGATGATATGCGCGTCATGCCCGGTCAGGATATCGAGTATTTCATCGATCATCTCCTTATACCTTGCATCATCAGCCTTGCCTATGCAGACTCCGGTACACTTACCTATGAAATAATTAAGACACGGTCTTATCCCCGGCCGAAACTCCTGCTGCCTGCATTTCTTGAGAGGATACATCTCATCTATCATTTTGAGGATCCTTCTGACTGCACCTCCGTCAGTGTAAGGGCCGAAATATCTGTTGCCGTCTCTCAGAAGGCGCCTGGTACTGATGACTCTCGGATAACTTTCGGTTGTCGTCACTTCGATGAACGGATACGATTTGTCATCCTTGAGAAGGATGTTGTACCTCGGCATGTATTTCTTGATAAGATTGCATTCCAAAACAAGAGCTTCCATCTCCGTAGCGCAGCTGATATATTCAAACTCCGCTATATTGGAGACCATAGCTCTTACTTTCGGGTCAGCCTGAGAGGTCTTGCGGAAATACGACCTTACTCTGTTCCTGAGGTTGATGGCCTTTCCTACATATATGACCTCTCCGAGACTGTCCTTATGCAGATAAACTCCCGGCGTAGCCGGGAGTTTTTTGAGTTCTTCTTCTATTACAAACACTGTTAGTTATTCATCCGGCTTGTCAGTGATAACGGTTCGGGTAGCCTTATCAGTATTAGCGGTCGTATTATCGACAGCCTGTGTCTGCATGGTTTTTCTTGCCTTGGCAGCTTTTCTCCTCTCAGCTCTTGTAGCTCTTGTAGCGCGTTTCTGTTTCTTGAGCTCCTTGGCTTTCTCGGCTTCTTCTTCGGCTTCCCTTCTGAGGTCCCCTGTACGAGGAGCGACTTTATCGTACGATGAAGTATAGGTCCAGTTGCGTCTCTTCCTGTCTTCATCGATCTCAAGCTGCTGCAGTGCGATCTCCTGGAGCTTGCGCTCTCTTCTTGCTTCACGCATTTTGCGCTTGCGCCATCTTACATAAAGGATACGTGCAACGAGCAGCAGAATAAGAGCTAAAACTACACAGATGATGACCGTCTGTCTGTTGGATATATAGTATTGTGACGGGAACCATCCTGTTGAAATATTCTTCTTGACGATCAGGTCAACTGTTCCTTTTAGTTCGTCAGCAACATATATCTTGTATTCTCCGACTTTGTCTCCGTCCTTGACCGGTGCGACAAGATCGTTGTACACATATACTTCTTTACTGATGAGATCCTCGCTCCCTTCAGGCGGAACGTACGCGAAGCCTTTGGTAGCAGTATATACTGCCGCCTTTGTCTCCTGACCGCCCTTGATCCTGACAGTCCCGACTTTGGTATTAGCTTCAACGATCACATTCTTGGTGACTTTGGTATCTCCGTATTCGAGCAGACCTTTTGCCTCCTGAGCAAGTTTGTCTGCCTTCGAGTCCATAAGAATGACTATCAGCTGCATATCATCTACAGTAGCAATACCGGCAAACTGTGATGCCTTCACAGGAGCGCCGAGTGCTCCTGAAATGCCGCCCTTGGTATATTTATAAAGTGTTGACGGTCTGTCTGCGACCAGAAGCGGGTTCGTGCTCCTGAAACCTACAGCTCTGCTCACGTCTTTACTTGTGACTTCAAATTCAACACTAGGAAGCTCGAATATCTTCTGGATCTTCTGATATCTGATAGCTGCCTGAGCTATTACAGCGCAGTCTGCAGCCGTTGAATACTGCTTGGTACTGTATTCTCCGGTCGGATTTGCGAACTGCGTATCCATAAGGCCAAGCTCCATAGCCTTGGAGTTCATCATTTTGATGAATATCTTGCGCTTGGAGGCACTGTATCTTGAAAGGGCTTCAGCTGCCTCCTCCGATCCTCCTACAAGCATCGCACTCAGAAGATCACCGACTTTAACAGACTCGCCTACCTTGAACGAAGTTCCGTATTCAGCGATCTTGTCTGTTATTTCGACCGTGTTCTCGAGTTCTCTGTCGTTATACATGTTGTCAAGAACGACCATAGCAGTCATGAGCATGGTCATCCTTCCCGGAGACATTTTGCGCTGAGCGTGATGTTTGATCACTACTTCGCTCGTGGATCCGGACATGACAATATATGATGAAGAAGAAACTTCAGGCATCGAAGCGGTCCTGGTATAGTCAAGATCCGTCGGGATATCATCTGTGAATTCCGCAGGATCGACCTCATCTTCTGTAACTGCCCCGCCTTCTGCAGGTGCCTGTTCAGCAGGCTGAGCAGTACCTGCTTCAGTACCGTTTGCAGGCTGAGTTTCCCCTGCGGCTTCTGCATTCTGTGTATCAGTCGTTTGCGTTTCGCCCGTCTGAGCAGCCTGAGTCTGTTCTGTATCTTTCTGTTCTGTTGTTGTCTGTTCTGTTGTTGTCTGTTCTGCCGCCTGAGTCGTTTCTGTATTATTCTCTCCTTCGGCATATGCTGCGAAATCAGCATTAAAACCGATGGTGGTCATCAGTGTCAGCGCAAGCAGCACCGATGTGATGGCCACCAATCTTTTCTTAATTCGCAGTGTACGGTTAAGTCTTTCCTTAGACACTGGCAATTACTCCGTTAAACTACTTATTCTCTGCTTCGAATTCCTTCATGTACTCGATCAGAGCATCAACACCTTCTTCAGGGAATGCATTGTAAATGGAAGCTCTCATTCCGCCTGCATTTCTGTGTCCCTTGAGGTTGATCATTCCTCTTTCCTTTGCGCCTGCGATGAACTTCTTGTCAAGATCTGCATCACCTGTAACGAATGTTACGTTCATGAGGGATCTGTCTTCTTTAGCAACAGTTGCTTTGAAGAGCTCTGAGCTGTCAAGGAAGTCATACAGCTTGCCTGCCTTGCGTACATCCTTTTCATGCATTGCAGCTACTCCGCCGTTAGCGAGCAGATACTTGAATACTTCACCTGCAACGTAGATAGCATAGCAAGGAGGAGTGTTGTACATCGATCCCTTAGCTGCATGTGTCTTATAGTCAAGATAGATAGGAGTATTCGCAGGAGCCTTGCCTACGAGATCCTTTCTGACGATGACGATCGTAACACCGGCAGGAGCTACGTTCTTCTGAGCTCCGGCATAGATGAGACCGAACTTGGTAACATCGATTTCCTCTGAGAGGATGCAGGATGACATATCAGCTACGAGCAGATGATCGCCGAAATCAGGAACTTCGTTGTAGTGTGTTCCGAATACTGTATTGTTATAGCAGATGTAAACGTAGTCTACGTCTTCTCTGATGTCTTCCTTTGTTACCTTAGGGATGTATGTGAAAACAGCATCCTCGGAAGAAGCAACGCATCTTGCATCACCGAACTTGCAGGCTTCTTCATAAGCCTTCTTGCCCCACTGACCTGCTACGATATAGTCAGCCTTGTGGCTTCCTGTCATCAGGTTGATAGGAACCATTGAGAACTGCAGTGTGCCGCCGCCCTGAAGGAAGAGCACATAGTAATCATCCGGAATATTCATGAGTTTGCGCAGATTAGCTTCCGCATCATCAATGATCTTTTGATACTCAGGGGATCTGTGGCTCATTTCCATTACGGATTCGCCGGTTCCTTCGTAGTTGAGCATCTCTTCAGCGCACTTTCTGAGTACCGGCTCAGGAAGAACGGATGGGCCAGCGGAAAAGTTAAATACGCGATATTCATCAGCCATTGGTCTGTACCTCCAAAAAATAAAAACGTATAAAAGCAAAAGGGTATTCGGCAAAGTACCGGATTATTCCGGACGGTATTTGCCAAATAAATTATACTTCAACAGCAATCATTTCGCAATGATAAGGATGTCTCAATTATTGAAAGGTACATGTCTCAGGTGTATAATTATGGCGACCGGAAAACCGTGTTGTTTTTGTTATGCACAATACTCGCGGAAACTCGGATCATTCCCTTTTACTTCACAACAATCTAATTCACAATTAACGGAGGACATAATGGATAAGTATTATATCGGTACTCTTAACAACATCTCCAAGAAGGGCCTTTGCAGACTCACTGACAGATATGAACTGACAGAAGATGTCGATAAAGCTAACGGAATCATCGTAAGATCTTTCAAGATGCACGATATGGATTTCTCTGACAATCTTCTTGCTGTCGGAAGAGCCGGCGCAGGCGTCAACAACATTCCTCTTGACCGCTGTGCTGAGAAAGGCATCGTAGTATTCAATACTCCTGGTGCTAACTCGAACGCAGTTAAGGAACTCGCGATCGCAGGTATGATCATGGGAGCCCGCAACATGTATGAGGGAATCGCATGGGGTCAGACACTCGAAGGCGACGTAGCTGCTAACGTAGAGAAAGGCAAAAAGCAGTTTGCAGGAACTGAGATCATGGGCAAGACAGTCGGCATCATCGGTCTCGGAGCAATTGGTGCTAAGATCGCTAATGCTGCTGAAGCACTCGGAATGAATGTTGTAGGTTATGAAGCATTCACACCGCATCCATGCATGAAAGCTGATGTTAAGCTTTATGACAGCGTTGAAGAGATGGTACCTGTCTGCGATTTCATTTCCATCCACGTTCCATCACTCCCTACTACAAAGGGTATGGTCAATAAGGACCTCATCGCCAAGATGAAGGACGGCGTTATCTTCATGAACTACGCAAGACCTGACCTCATCGTAGTTGAGGATGTTCTCGAAGCGCTTGAGTCCGGCAAGATGAGAAAGTACATGACAGACCTCCTCGAGCCTGAATATATCGGCAAGAAAGGAATCGTTGCTACACCACATCTGGGAGCATCCACTGCAGAAGCAGAAGAAAACTGTGCTGTAATGGCAACAGATCAGCTCATGGACTACCTCGAGAACGGCAACATCGTTAACTCCGTCAACTTCCCGAGAGTAACGCTTGAGAGAAAAGGCGCAGCAAGACACTGCTTCCTCCTCAAGAACGACAAGACAGCTGACGAAGTAAAGGCTAAGATGGCTGAGTTCTACGGAGACAAGCTCGTAGGATTCGCAGGCGCTAAGATGAGAGGCAATGAATTCGGATACTTCATCGCAGATCTTGCTGAAGCAACTGAACCATTCTCCTGCGACTGCATCATCAGGACAAGAGTTCTGTAGTTCACGGATGATGTAAAGAGTTCTTTACATTCTTATCAGGGAACCAAATGAAAGAAGCGGTATGTAAAGTTAACTTTACATACCGCTTTTCTTTGCTTTCCATTATTGCTGACAGATGTCTATTTACGTCTGAAAACCAGAACGCTTCCGCCGAAGCCGCCCCCAATGAGTCTGACAGCTGCTGTGTCAGGTTTCTTTTTATACTCATCAAGAGTACGAGAAAGGTCATTCTCAGTGACTGAAGGCGGAACAACATTCTTGAGAAGATTCTCTGAACTGAGTCCCGACTCGTTGATACACTGGAGGAATCTTTCTATCTTGCCGGTCTTGAGTGCAACTGCAGCGGCAAGCACTCTCTCATTCTCATCGAAATAGTGTTTTGCCCTGTTCACCTGAAGCTCAGTCAGGTTGCCCTTTTCGACCAGTTTTTCAAGTTCCGGAAGTTTCCTTCTGAACTGTTCTTCGTTCATATCACCGAGTCTGCTTACTCCCATTGCAGCAGCTACTTTGAACATATCTGCCGGGATCGATGCGTAGTCATCATCAAGTGCCGCATGATCTGACTCTGTTGGTACGATCTGGATCTCATAACCGGCTGCATCGAAATCGTAATCAAGCAGTTCTATCTCAGGTTCTTTGCCGTTAAAATCTATCATTGCGAGTTTGCTCAGGCTGATCGCAAGCTGATCCATCATACCGCATGGTTTGCCGTAAAATTCTCTCTCAGCGAACATAGCGATCTTAGCGAGCTGAACAGCATCCGCCTTCCCTCCGAAATATCTGTCGTTTATGATCCTGCACAGCAAAATTTCGAATGCAGCTGACGAACTGAGTCCGCTTCCTACAGGCACTTCACTCTTGATATGAGCATCGAATCCGTTACCGCTTCCCTTGAATGGTCCGAAGAGATCAACGAATCCTTCGAGAATACCTGTCACGATCGCGGCCGTCGTTCCCTTCTCAAAGTCCGACCTGTCGGTGATGCTTACTTCAAACGGTTCGAAGCCCTCTGAAACGATCCTTATATGGTCGCTGTGGTTCTCAGCGACATAGGCTCTGATCTTATGAGGGGAAGGAGCGACCATTACTCTTCCGCCCTGATGATCGGTGTGATTTCCGATTATCTCGATCCTTCCTGTCCCGGTATAAGATTTGAACTTGAGAATATCTCTGTCGTATGTCAGGATACCGTTCGTCTCATCTTCTACATCTGAAACCTGTGTGTAAACAGCAGCACTTAATCCTTTTTCTGTCATTGGTAATACCTCTTTAGTATATAATTTTGCCAGATCATCAAGAAGTTCAGCCTCATCTGCGCACTTCTTGTATCCGTATGTTTTATCTTTATTGAAGCAGTGGTCTTTGATCTTGCATGCATAGCCTCCGAACTCAGAGAGCACAAGCGGCCTTTTGCCTGCAGTGAGTTCGATCGGTTTAAAGTAAATGTGATAGCTGTCGACATCACTCTTATTCTGCCAGAACCAGCCGGAAGTACTGTCTTTGAATCTGGAGCTGTCTATGCTCCTCAGCCTGTCATAAGCATCATCAGCTCTGAACTGTCCCCATCCTTCATTGAAGATCGTCCAGTAGCAGATGGACGGATGGTTATAAAGATGTCTTACCGTCTCGTCCATAGACTCAAGGAAGATCCTGCGGCTCTCACTGTTCTTGTGCCTGTTAAGGTCGCTGATATTCCTGATCCCGATCGTCGGGAATGCAGTGTCTCTCATAAAGTAATAATCTGAGTTGTTCACCATATCCTGGAATACGACCATCCCCAGTCTGTCACAGTCATAATAGAACTGCTCAGGTTCGATCTTGATATGTTTTCTCAGAGTATTGAATCCCAGACTCTTCATCGCCAGGATATCACTCTCAAATCCCGAAGGAGACTCCGGTGTGTATAATCCGTCCTGCCAGTAACCCTGATCCAGCAGTCCGTTGAAGAAATACGGCTTTCCGTTCAGAAGAAGTCTCTGATACCCGTCTATCTCACCTATCGATAGAGTCCTGAGCGCAAAGTAAGACTCAACCTTGTCTGACTGGGTTTCAAGCGTGAACCTGTAGAGGAACGGGTCCTCAGGTGTCCAGTGGTGCGGTCCCGGGATATCAATATGGACCGAAGCGCAGACAGGGTCGCTGTCTTTGACTTGCGCAAGCAAAAATTCCCTGCCCTGGATCGTAAGCTTTGCGGAATCAGTTCCGTATGCTGTTATTCTGACCCAGTCAAGACCATTATCTATTCTCAGTGAAGTGATGTGATCCTGCGCCACAGGTTCAAGCCATACGCTCTGCCATATACCTGAAACAGGTGTATACCACATCCCGCCGTTATTGACCTTCTGCTTGCCCCACGGATACTTGTGATCAAGCGGGTCAGTCACCTCGACTCTTATGGAATGTGTTCTCTCATTTTCTTCAAGGAGATCGGTTATATCAAAAGTGAACGGAAGATAGCCGCCTTCATGCTTTCCTGCGGCTGAACCGTCAACATATACGAAAGCGATCTGATCTACTGCGCCAAAATGAAGAAGGATCCTCTTTCCTTCCCATGCTTCGGGAATCTCAAAGGACTTCTGATAAGTCATCCGTGAACCCGGTTTTATTCGCCTTCCTATTCCCGAGAGTCTGCTCTCAGGACAGAACGGCACATTTATTGTTTCCCAGGACCCGTCTGATACAGCAAACTGCCATTCGCCGTTCAGACACAGCCAGTCATCTCTGACAAACTGCGGCCTCGGATATGTCGTCCATTTGTTATCCATTTGTATTATTCTCCGAATTATGCAAAAGATAATTAATTATATCATGAACAATTGCAGCAAAAGCTTGCATACACAAAAATACAATAGTAAAATATGTGGAGTTTGTATTTCAAAAAAGACATTAAGCTAAGGACAAAGATTTATGAAGAAAGATAGTTACAAGAATTTTATAATCCCGGATGATCTTATGAAAGCACTTTCAGCTTCACCGGGAGTTATCTCACCGGAGGACAAGAAAGAACTTTACGAACTTTGCTTCGGAACTTCCGGAGGAGCTGTACATATTGTAGGTTACACTGTTCCGGGTAACGGATATATCCAGGAAGCAGAAGTAGTCCGCTGTAAGAACGGCTCATCAGTCAATTTCACTGAGGAATATATGCGCCGCAGAGATCCTAACTGCATGTACATAGGCGATGACTTCCCGACAGACAAGCCGAAATTCAAGGATGTATGGAACATGGAATTCCCTGAACTCCGTGCAGCAACAATGAAATGGCTCTCTGAGCAGCAGCTGATCGTAATGCCTGTAAGCATCGGAGGCAAATATCACGGTTATTCATGCCTTGTCGTATGCCCTGCTAATGCAGCATTTTTCGCTTATGCTCTTGCGAACATTCAGGACTTTGTCAGCATCAATGACATCGAGGACGGATACAAGCCTCGCTCGATCATTTATGTTGCTCCGCCTTTCAGACATTCCCACTTCGGCGGCAAGCAGGCTGTAGTCCACTGCAGATCAGAAGAACTCCATGAGGTCTTCTCTTATAACCTCTATCCGGGCCCAAGTGCCAAGAAAGGTGTTTTCTCGATCCTTCTTGATATAGGAGAACGCGAAGGCTGGATAACTAACCACGCATCAGCTGCCCTTCTCCAGACACCGTACGAAAACGAGCTTGTTTTCATGCACGAAGGTGCTTCCGGCGGAGGCAAGAGTGAAATGCTCGAGCATATCAGAAGAGAAAAAGACAACAGAGTTCTTCTTGCAACCCACACAATAACAGATGAGAAGTATTACCTCACGCTCGGTGATACATGCTCAATTTTCCCTATCGCTGACGATATGGTAATGGCACACTGCGATATGCAGGATAGTTCCGGCAAACTTGTAATAACTGATGCTGAGAACGGCTGGTTCCTGAGAGTTGACGGCGACAATTATTACGGCAACATTCCTCTCTATGAGAGGATCAGTATCCATCCGAGTGAACCTCTGGAATTCTTTAATATCGATGGAACACCGGGCGCTACATGCCTTATCTGGGAGCACACTGTCGAGAAATCCGGCAAACCTTGCTCCAATCCGAGAGTTATCATTCCTCGTGAGATGATAGACGGAATAATCCCCGGCGATGAGCCTCTCGATGTAGACATCCGTTCATTCGGTGTAAGAATGCCGCCTAGCACAAGAGAAAATCCTAACTACGGTATCATGGGATTCGTCCAGATCGTTCCTCCATCACTTGCATGGCTCTGGAGACTGATCTCACCTCGCGGATTCAAGAATCCTTCGATCGCAGAGAGTTCTCCTGGAAGCGGCCTTTCGGCTGAAGGAGTCGGCTCATACTGGCCATTCGCAACAGGGCTCAAGGTAACACAGGCCAACATGCTCCTGCATCAGATCATAGATACTCCTAACACTCTCAACATACTTGTTCCGAACCAGCATATCGGCGCTTACAAAGTAGGTTTTACAGCTGAGTGGATCTCGAGAGAGTATCTCGCAAGACACGGCGGAACTGTCAAAGCCCGTCACCTTGTTGAATCACGCTGCCCACTCTTCGGTTATTCACTCGATGAGATGAAGCTCGACGGTCAGTATGTAAGACGTACATTCCTAAGACCTGAGCTTCAGTCCAAACTCGGCGAAGACGGTTATGATGAGTGCGCGAAGATTCTCACTGATTTCTTCAAGGAAGAACTGCAGAAGTTCCTCGTTCCTGAGCTGGATCCGCTCGGACGTCAGATCATTGAGCTTTGCCTCAACGATGCTCCTCTTGAAGAATATCTCAAGCTGACTCCTATCAATGGCATCAAAGGAAGACACGGACTCAAGAAATAAACAACAAAAATCATAATAACAAAAGGCGTTTGTCATCATCATAGTGACAAACGCCTTTTTGTTTCAACCTTAATGATATGGATCTCAGTGTACTGCTTCTACCTCTTCGACCTCTTCTACTACGAATGCGACATCTTCAGGTTCAGATGTCTCGATAGTGTCGGCATCGACATCGATAGCTGTATTCCTGATTTCTTCTTCCTCTTCGAATTCTTCCATGGCCTCGGCCTCTGCCTGAGCAGCTTCCTCTGCTGCTCTTCTTGCATCAGCCTCAGCAAATTTCGCTCTGGTATTGCTGACCTTCAAGAAGACATAAATAACTGCAAGTATTACCATTAATGTAAACATTTAATAATTCCTCCTGGTAACTGTTCCTGTAAGCAGAGCATCCGGAAAGTTTGCAGCAGCATATCGCATCATCAGATCACGTCCTGTGATATGAGTGGAATGTATATTGATATGCTGCGGCCTGATGTCATGCCTCTTCATATATTTGAGTGCATCAAAGCCTGTAAATCTGCTGTCCCAGCCAAGATCATAGTCAAGATCCACAAGTTCCAGGCAGCTTCTGTATTGATCCAGAAGTGCCAGAAAGTCTGCATAGTTGTCTGCAGATGCGTATCCCTCTCCTCTTGGCGGTCTCCGGTAGTCATCAAGATATAACTTCATTTTCTGAGTTCTTTTCTTTTACCGAGATATCCGATCAGACCGGTCAGTATAAGTCCTCCTAATGCAGCAACAGTCTGCCTGACCATGTACTTCTTCATGTATTCACGAAGCTCGGCATCTTCTTTCTTTTTGATTTCGTCAGCCATATTGATCCTCCCTGAGCAGATCCATTACTTAATCTTGAGAAGGTCTCTGATCTCTGTGAGAAGTGCGATATCTTCAGGTACTGCCGGCTCTTCTGCAGGAGCAGGTTCTTCTTCCTTGACCATTGCATTCTTAGCCTTGTTGATAGCTCTGATGATGAGGAAGAGAACGATAGCTACAAGCAGGAAGTCGATGATAGCCTGAATGAATGCACCGTATCCGATAGCAGCATTTCCTACTGTAACGGCCATATCAGCAACGCTCTTTCCACCGCTGATAACGCCGATAACAGGCATAAGGATACTCTCAACGAGTGCTGTTACGATCTTTGTGAATGCGCCGCCGATGATGATGCCGACAGCCATATCCATTACGTTTCCTTTGTTGATAAACTCTTTAAATTCCTTGATCATTTGATTGAACCCCTTTCTTTTTCTTTCTTTTGATTGATTATATATTTTGTGGTCTGATCGCTAAAATACAGTCCTTCAGATCATACTCAGCTGTATCATAGAAACACACACGTGATACATTGACGGCATGCCCGGTCTCATGTGCTTTCCTGAGGAAGTTTTCAATGCTGCCTATATTATCAAAACCGAATCCGGCATCTTCTGATCTGAAATGCATAGGTATTGTCAGTTTAGGTGTTGTCCGGTCAATAAGTGCAAGCGCTTCATCCGCATCATATGTATATGTGCCGCCTACAGGTATAAGCGCCACATCGGCATCCTTGAGGAGAGCCAGATTTTCTTCTGTCAGAAGATCGTCGAGAACCTCTCCGATATCTCCGTAGTGGATCAGTTTTTCACCGGTCTTCTTGTCCGTCAGAATGTGGATGCGGTTCGGCCCTCTAAGTGAACCTTTCTCAGGGTCATGCCATGTATCGATATACTCGACCAGATATGGGCTCTCCGAAGCTTTCTCTACCTTGACAGAATCTCTGCTGTTGTGGTCAAAATGTTCATGAGAACAAAGCACTTCGCTGGCAAGATCTACGATTTTCTTCAATCCCGGTACAGAGTCAGGCTGATACGGATCGAAGATGACCGAATAACCGGTTTCATTATCTCTGATCTTGAAACATGCATGTCCGATAAATTTGATTAGCATTCCGTCCTCCTTTACTGCCGCCACCAAGCTATTTGATGAGTGTTATTGCAGATTCTACCGTACTGATATGGCAAATGTCATTTCCTTCTTCGTATTCTCCGTCAAGAGTCCAGTGAGTTCCCTTGTCGACTTCGACTTCGATATTCTTAGCTGAGAAAAAGTCGATCTGATTTGATTTGAATGACCCGTTAAGCATATTGATAGCGATATCGTTGAGCGCGATCGGATCTCTAGGCATCTTTATCAGGAAAACCTCCATCAGTCCGTCACTCATATCAACTTCACTCGCAGGGAGTTTGAGAATGCCGGCTACTGATCTCGAATTGCATACTGCACCGAAAAGGTATTCTCCTTCGCAGATACGCTCATGGTCGGTCCCCTTATCCGTTGTGATCCTCGCGTGGATCGGTTTTATTGTCATGATGTCTTTGATCCCTGCGAGAATATATGCAGTATGTCCAAGCATATTCTTGATGTTCTGCGGAACGGAATAGCTCGTCGAAGTAAAGGCTCCGAAGCTGGCGATATAGCTGAAGTATCGTCCGTTAAAGCAGCCTATGTCGTACTTCTGGGAATTGCCTTCAATGATGAGATCTGTGCAGTCATAAATCGACTCAGGAAGTCCTATCGAATTAGCGAAGTCGTTGGTCGACCCTGACGGAATATAGCCGATCGGGGTCTTATGACCGGCAGAAATCATCCCGTTGATGACTTCATTGAGTGTGCCGTCTCCTCCTGACACTGCTATTATGTCTGATTCTCCGCCGTATTCAGCGGCAAAATCTCTGGCATCGCCCCTTTTGGCTGTCATGAGTATCTGAGTCAGAAAACCGGCTTTTGAAAACCTTTCTACCAGTTCTGACAAATACTTTGGCGCAAGCATCA
Source organism: Mogibacterium sp. (assembly GCA_017403955.1). Classification (GTDB taxonomy): domain Bacteria; phylum Bacillota; class Clostridia; order Peptostreptococcales; family Anaerovoracaceae; genus Crickella. Next base: position 43,273 of record JAFRDH010000004.1, on the reverse strand, counting down.
CGCCCGATTTAGGATTCATTATCAGAAGAAGTGTCCGTCTTGTGTGCATTTTTGTCTTCCGTTCTGGTTATTTCATCCTCCGGAGGGTCTGATTCTATCAGAGGATATTCATGTAACTCGTCTGCGATCTCTTTTTCTATTCTGAGCCGTATCCTGCGTTCATCCTGGAGTTCCCGGATCTCCCGCTCACGCTTCTCAGCATATCCCGGATCGAATTTTCTTGAAGCTTTAACAGCCAGACTGTCAAGCGATCTGTCAGTCATGTCATAATCGCCGATTATGAGCTTGTTGAACATTTCTTCACCTTTGGCAGGATGGCTTTTGATTATATATTTTCTGATCTTGGCAGGTGTCAGCCTGCCTCTTCTCATGTGTATATCCCACGATTTATTGAACATCATGCCGATACAGAGCACCCAGCTGATGAGATAGAACCAGAGCATCATCGCTACGATATTGGAAAAAGCGCCATACAAAAGGTTGTAGTTAGATGACTTTGAGGTGTAAAGCGAATATATCCATGTAACGAGCAAGATACCCAGAGTTGCAATGACCGCACCCGGCAGTACTGCTGCAAGAGGCACCCTTATTCTCGGGAGCAGATAGTAATTTGCCAGAATGATGACGAAAAACAGAACTCCCATCAGAGGTGTTCTCAGACTCGTTATCAGATCTACCAGGAACTTGCTGTGGAATACGCTCTTGGCGATCATTGTTCCATAAACATAAACGAGCAGTGTTACGGCAACAGCCAGTATAGAGAGCATGGCCATAGGGATCGCCTTGGCTCTTTCTACAAAGAAATTGAATCGGTAGCGTCCGTAGCTGAGTGTGTACGTAGTAAGCCTTGAAAGCGAAAAAGCGAGTGATGAAGCCGCCCATAACGCCAATATAATGAGGAAAATGTTCGATGCAGCTGTAGATGATGCATTGAACAGGCTCGAAAGGAAACTTCCCATTTCTGTAGAAAGATGCTCTTCCAGCCAATCCTTGATAAAATCCATCGAGATATCAAAGATACCGAGGACCTGTGTCAGTACGATGAGCATCGGCACAGATGCCATAAAGAAGAAATAAGCGATCTGTGCAGCAAATCCTGCATAATACGGATCATCAAACTGCCTCCACAGATGGAAGCCTATCTTGCGGGCACGTTCCCATGTCAGCGGCAATTTGTCATGATTCTCTTCGTTATTCTCTTGTACGGTATTACGCCAGAAGTCACTCATATCAGATTAACCCAATAATCTTTCAAGCTCCATTAACGCTCTTGCCCTGTGGCTTATAGTATTCTTGAAATCTGTACCAAGTTCGCCGAAGGTATTCCCGTATCCGTCCGGAATGAAAACAGGATCATAGCCAAAACCCTGAGTTCCTCTGGATTCTGCTGCTATCTTTCCTCTGAGTCTGCCAATAGCTCTCAGAACATAAACGTCTCCTTCGTGTACAGCAGCGGCCGGTACATCAATGTCATCAGGATAGATAAGCGTGATGACAGTCACGAACTCCGCCCCTCTTCTCTCTTCAGGAACGCCCTCAAGAGCTGCAAGGAGCTTCACATTATTATCTGCATAAGTGCAGCCTTCTCCGGCATATCTTGCACTATAGACCCCCGGTGCTCCGTCAAGAGCATCGACCATCAGGCCGGAGTCATCAGCTATAACAGGACTTCCGAGGTACTTTGCAAGATCAGGGTTCTCCCTGATCATATCGAAGATAGTACGAGCCTTGAGGTAAGAGTTATCCTCAAAAGTCTCTCCTGTCTCCTCGATGTCGTCTGTCGGAATACCTGCGTCATCTCTTGCAATGACATCAAGTCCGTATTTGTTAAGTATAGCACTTATTTCGATGATCTTGTTCTTATTCTGAGATGCAAGAATAGCAGTTCTCATTTTGTCCTCCTGTATCACGATCATTCAGATCGCTCTTCTGATCCGGATACCGCGAGCATCAAAGCACATTCGATACGTTTGCGCTGAAGCTCACAGCCGAATTTATACACCTTATTGATATCACCGTTTGAATGATAGTTATTCGCCGCGCATCCTCCCGCACAGTAAAGCTTTGCCCAGCAGCCCCTGCACTCGTCTCTTGTGTAAAGGTTGTTGCCTGCGCTGAATATCTTTACTGTCTCAGGGTGTGTGATACCCTCGTAGATATTGCCGACGATCATATCATCATCACCGACAAACTGGTGACATGGATAGAGATCCCCTGTAGGCGTTACTGCAAGGTACTCAGTTGCAACGCCGCAGCCAGCGACTCTTTTGTAAATGCAAGGTCCGCCGGTCAGATTGACAGTATAGTGATAGAAGTTGAATCCTTCGCCTCTTTTCCGTCTGTCATACATTTCAAGAGCGAGCTTTTCATATTCATCGAACAGCTGCGGCAGGTCCTCCTCATGAAGAGCATACGGAACATCCGGAGATGAAACGACCGGTTCGATCGATGTCTCACGGAACCCGAGGTCTGCCATAGCTATGACGTCTCTTGAAAAATCTTTGTTATATGCAGTATAAGTACCGCGCATATAATACTCTGAGGAACGGTGATCCTTCGTATCGTCTGTTCTGGATCTGACAAGTGCCTTGAAGTTGTCCATTATCCTGTCATATGTGCCGTCACCTGACTTGGTATGTCTCATTCTGTCATGAGTCTCTCTCCTGCCGTCCATGCTGAGAACGACATTCCCCATCTCTCTGTCGGTAAAATCTATTACGTCTTCATCGATGAGCACGCCGTTGGTGGTCAGGGTGAAATTGAAGATCTTGTTGTGCGTCTTCTCAAGCTCTCTTCCGTATTCAACGAGCTTTTTGCATACATCCCAGTTCAGGAGCGGCTCTCCGCCGAAGAAATCAACTTCAAGATGCTTCCTGTTACCCGAATTGGCAACAAGATAATCCAGAGCTTTTTTCCCTGTTTCGAGGCTCATGATACCGCTCTTTCCCGAATAGTCGCCTTTGCCTGCGAAGCAGTACTCGCAGTCCATATTGCATCCGTGAGCAACATGAAGGCAGATAGCCTTGAGGACAGACTGCTTGAGTTTGAGATCTCCTGCAGCCTCTTCATAAGGGTCATCTGACCATATGAGGCCTTCACTGCAAAGCTCAATAAGATCATCCATGACCTCACTTAAGTCTGATTGCGGGATTTCATATACAGCAGATAATTCAGCAGCCAGATCGTTCCGGAAAGCAGGATCTCCCAGTATCTCAAGCGCTCTTTTCTTGAGGCTGTTACCGGGATGGCTCATAATAAGTTCATCGCAGCGGCTGATAACATCATATGCAGCATCGTCTACAGAATGAACAGACGCACTGTTAGCGTCCACTACTATATTAAAACCATTGAATTTGAATTGATGGATCATTTTCTAATCTTTCACTAAAAAAGGCGCTGCATCGATTGCAGCGCCGGTCAAATCTATTATTTCTCTTTGCGCTGCTCGCAGTGCTGATTAGCAACGCTGCATGAAGTCTTGCTTGCTGACTGGCAGGATGTCTGGCATTCTCCGCATCCGCCGGTAACCTGTGACTTAGCCATATCTCTTGTAGTGATTGTCTTGATCCTCTTCATGTTTGTCTCCTCCTGATTGTAATTACAACTTGAATGATAGGATACCATCATCGTGTCTGTCTGTCAATGTATCCTAGTTATCGGAAGCCTTGGTGATCTTGTATGTAAATACGGCTTCTTTCTTCATGTCTCTGTTGACTATCCTGATCCTGTCAGCCTTTCCGTCTGTGCTGTCAGCCTTGACAAGAATGGATACCTTCTCTCCGGCTGCGATGTCTACAGTCACTTGCTGACCCGGTGCAGGCGGCTGATCCCAGTTCCTTGTGTCCGGATTGTATGCTGTATGATAGAATCTGATCTTTCCTACAGTTACATCGAAATGATAGATGCAGTCAACATTCACACTCGGAAGCAGGCACTCGCTCTGCTTATCACCGAGCTGACCTCTGAGATTGACTACAGCAGATGCCGTTCTGTAAACAAGGCCTCTGTACTCATTTCTTGAATTGTGTGCCTCACTTACAATGACGACCTCACAAGGAGCATTGTTTATAACATAGTCAGCTGTAGAACCGATACTGCTAAGCATGTCGTCTTTGGCTGATTTGGTCATAACGATAAGGTCTGCGCCGACTTCCTTGGCAGTTCTCGTGATCCTCAGACCGGCTTTGCCCATAGCAGGTTTCTTGGTAAGTTTGAATCCTTCGAGTGATTCGCCGATCGTATCAAGTTTATCTTCGAGCGCCTTAAGTGAAGCAGCCTGCGCATCAGGTTTGATGGAATAACCGAGGCTCTCGTCCACCATCATAAGAACTACTTCGGCATCCTCAGGTTTGTAATGCTTGCTGACAAAATGAAGTGCCTTGAGACTTCTCTCGGTCTCTACAAGCGGCAGAAGTATTTTCTTCATGCGTTCCTCCAATCATGCTTAAATAGCGGTTTAATCCGACTAATTATATCACAAATAGTTTACTTTAGGAAATTCTTGTTGAGAGTCATAATGAATATTTCGAGTACAGCATACAGCACCAGATAGTCATCGTCGTACGAAAGAATGACATCATTCTGGCAGCGTCCTGCAGTATCGAAAAGGATGTTAGGAGACCCTCCTATCACAGCTTTGATCTCATCGCCCTGCTCGATCACATAATTGCATCCGACATTGGCTCTTGTGCATGACGGAAAGCTCCTGATCGTGAAAATGCCGGCATCTGTCTCTGCTTTAAAGACATCAGCGCCATTGATCTTCGATCTGGAAATATCGCCGAAATGCTCACCGTCAGCATACAGGTCATAACCTGCACTGTCAGTGACGATACCCTTTCCGTTGAACGCGCGTGGTTTCACTGAAGCCATTTCAACGCCGTCAGTATCGAGTACTCTGGCAGCGAACGGCTCATAACGGTTCTCTACTTTAAGAAGCTTGTTGTCCTCTTCATCTTTGAAAAATCCTTCCGATGAATTGTGATAGTAGAATTTGAAAATGTCATATCGTTCAGGCGGTTCAGCACTCCTGTCGCTGTCAAGCGCCTCAATAAAATCAGTCAGATGCTGAACGAGCATAACAGACGCGATCTTGAAAGAAGCGAAAATCGAATATCTCTTAGGAGTGACCTCTGTTTCCTTAGAATCGATAAAATCACTGAAACGATACTCGTCTTCAGGTTTTCTTATAATATTGTCAAGAAGCGTGATGTGTTTGACATCTATTTTTCCGCCCTTCCGGGAGATCACGACACAGTCCTTGAAAACAGTCGGTCCGAACACAATGCTATCTCCGCTGAATCCTCTGTGCTCTGCGATCCATGCTTTTCCGAGCGGGGTCTGAGTGTCTTTGATCTTTTCATAGATTTCTGGTATCTCGAGGTCAGTGCTGATCAGCTTCTCATATATACTCCGGTCATTGAACTTGCCGAAGCCCCTGTTCCAGAATATTCCGAATGCAAGAAGCATAATGACTCCTCCCATTATCCATTTTCCGACTGAAAATGACAGCAGTCCCATAATGGCTGCCAGGATGCCGGTCAAAGTCATCATTCTGTCTTCTTTCATATCTTATACTCCTGTTAATATCTTTGATTCACAATTGAATATTTTAGCATTAGCAGTAACCTGTAGCAAGTCCGAACATCAATATTGCAGATGTCAGAAGCAGATTGAGGCACTGGAATTTCCATGAATATCTGAACCATTCACCATAGCTTACATCTGATAGTCCGAGCGTAATGAGAAGTCCTGCATTGGTCGGATAAATTACATTGCTGAAACCGTCTCCGAATGCAAACGCCACTATAGCAAGCTGAGTACTGATCCCGAAAAGCTGCGCGAGAGGAGCGATTATTGGGATCAGGAGGAAAGCTTTGGCCGAACCTGATGATATAAAGAAATTCATTACCAGACAAATCAGATAAATGAATAGGATCACGCCCCATTTTGGCATTCCCCCGGCGATCTCCTGAGCAGAATGGAGGATCGTATCGAGGATCTTCGCCTCAGTCATAGTATATTTGATCGATGACGCCATGAGGATCATGAGGATCGAAGGCGAGATCACTACGATACCGCGGACAAAGCTGCTGCCGAGTTCTCCCGGGCTCATTCCGGATACCAGTACAGCAGATATCCCCGCAGCCAGGAACATCAGAGCAACGATTATCATGGTATAGTCCTGGAGTACAGTGATGAAGCTTGAACTGAGGACAAGAAGAATTCCTGCGCCGAGTATTATCGCGAAAAGCCTCAGGCCTCTGTCCATCTTCGCATCTCTGACAAAGTCATTAGTGATGCTGCCTGTATCTGCAGGTTTTTCTACAGCCGCTGCATGCCTTCTTATGAACCACAGCAGCAGAATATAAATAAGTATGAACGACAAAGCTCTCAGCCAGATACCGCTGAACATCGGAAGCCCGGCAAGTCCCTGCGCTACACCTACAGTGAATGGATTCGCAATACCTGCTGCAAAGCCGCATCCTGTAGCGAGGAGTGAAACACCTACTCCGGTGACCGCATCCCATCCGAGCGCGATGCATAGCGCTACTACGATCGGAGCCATAGGGATAACTTCCTCGAACGATCCGACCAGCGAACCCATGGCCATGAAGAAGAATATCAGGACAGCCATGAGTCTGTACTTGACCGATCCGAATCTGTCCACAATATTGTGCAGCATATAGTTCATAAGTCCGCTCGTGCTGAGTGAATTGAACACGCCGCCTATGACGAGCAGGAAGATCAGTACCGCGATTATTGTCCCTGATCCCTCTGCAGTCAGTACCAGCAATGGCGAAAGCAGCCACTTCCAGAACGAGATCCCGCCATCAACATATCTGAACCCGGATTCCGTATCTATGATCATATGGCCATTCGCGTCTTCTATCCTCGGGTACTCACCGCCCGGTATAAAAAGTGACAGCAAATATGTAACGACCATCAGTATGAAAATGATACCGATCGCCGCCAGAAATGATCTGACCCCGATATTTATCCCTTTATTGTTATCTTTCATATCTGCTCCATCACGCGTGTGTCATCATATAGCGGTAATAATCTACTGCAGGAATAAGAGTGTCGAGATCCAGGCATTCATTTATGCCGTGTATCGACTCCATCTGCTGATCGCTTATCTTGAACGGCATGAACCTGATACACTGGTCACATACCCTGTCGAAATATCTCGCATCCGAAGCGCCTGTAACTATATAAGGAGCACAGGCATCGACATCAGGAAAAGTCTCTCTGACCGCTTCTTTGACAAGGCTGAAAGCGCTGCCATTGTAATCAGTAATACCTGATTCATAACCGGAATCCAGAACGGATACTTCAATGTCGAACTTCTTCGCGGCTCTGGTTATTGCTGCGATCGACCCCTCTTTGCCCTGATGATGTGAGCATCTCATATCACCGATGACCCATGCTTCCATAGGGATGACATTGACTGTTTCTCCGCCTCCGGCCATGGTAAATGCGATCGTTGTAGTTACAAGAGCATTTGCTGTTGCACCGAGCTTTGGGAGCGCCGCTTCCAGGAGAGGACTGAGTTTATCTGCCTTTTCTACGACCTTTCCGAGCCTGCCCATATACGGAGCGAACTGCATCAGCATCTCTGTAATCGCCGGAGCCAGTTTGACCTCGAACACCTGATGTTTATCGACATAGGCCATGAACTTGCCGAGCCTTACAAGCGGAGTGTTTTTGCCCGGTGTAGAAGCATGTCCTCCCCGGGAACGCGCCGTGAATTTGAGGTTTACGATACTCTTTTCTCCGACACCTACCATCGCGAAAGTCCCTTTTGCCCCACCTATAGGCTCATGAAGTATCGCTCCGCCCTCGTCAAATACCATTTCAAATCTGACCCCGTTATCCTTGAGCCATTGAGAAATCATATCCGCTCCATGGGCTGTGGTTTCTTCTGTACACGCTGATTCAAAGTATATATCCCGTTCAGGTACGAAGCCCTCAGCAGCTAGTTCATCAGCCGCCTGAAGCATAGCCCACAGACCACCCTTATCATCCAGAGTTCCTCTTCCCCAGATCTTTCCTTCCGCGATCTCACCACTGAATGGAGGATACTTCCATCCGTCTTCACCGGCAGGGACCACATCATGATGATTCATAAAAAGGACCGGGAGTTTATCACTTCCCGTGCCCTTCCATCTGAGCAGGAGCGAACCGTCGAATTCTTTGATCTTGCAGGCATTATGTATATTCGGAAACAGTTCTTTCAGAAGTTCATGGAATCTGTTGAATTTATCCATGTCATTGTTCCCGTCCGGGTCAGATACAGTCTCCATTCTTACCATCCGGGAAAGTGCTTCCTGATATTGCTGCTGTCTATTATCATCCATCGACTTACCCCCTTATGAAAAAGCCCGGAGGACCTATAGTCTTCCGGGCAGTTCGATTAACCTTCAAAGAGCTTATTTACAGATTCACGGATGGATTCGAGATTTGCCTGTGCCTCTTCAGCATTGCTGCCTCTTGCCATCTCGTAGATCTTGACCTTAGGCTCTGTTCCCGATGGTCTGATCGCAACAGCACAGCCTCCTTCAAGATCGTAGAAGAGAACATTGCTCTTGGTGAAGCCCGGTACATCTGTCATGTAGTCAGTGAGCTTTGCTACCGGCAGACCGATAACTTCCGGCTGATCCTCTCTGATCCTGCTCATTACAGCTTTCATCTTGTCCTGAGCATCATAGCCTTCGAATACGTTGGACTCTGTCTTTTCGATGAAGTATCCGTACTTCTTATAGAGTTCCTGAAGTCCTTCGTATACAGACATTCCCTTTGCCTTGTAGTAGCAGCCTACTTCAGCCATCATCATAGCGCCGTAAACAGCATCCTTGTCTCTTGCATATGTTCCGCCGAGATATCCGATACTTTCTTCGAATCCGAAGATGAAGCTGTATTCGCCTGTTTCATGATACTGTTTGATCTTCTCACCGATGAACTTGAATCCTGTGAGAACTTCGAACATCTTGACTCCGTTCATCTCGCAGATCTTGTTTGCCATTACTGTGGAAACGATGGATTTGCATACGAAAGGATTAGCCGGCATTGTGCCGAGTTCTCTTCTCATTGTGATGATGTAGTCGAGCATGAGGCATGCGATCTGGTTTCCTGAAAGAACCTTGTAATCATCCCCGTCCTTGACTACTGCACCGGTTCTGTCGCTGTCAGGGTCAACACCGATGACCAGCTCAGCGCCGTTCTTCTTAGCATATTCGATAGCGAGTGCAAAACCCTCGGTATTCTCAGGGTTCGGTGATTTGACTGTCGGGAAGTTGCCGTCAGGGATCATCTGTTCCTTAACAGGAATGATAGCTCCGTAGCCCTGTCTTCTCAGGATCTCAGGAACCAGCTTGTAGCCTGCGCCGTGGAATGGTGTGAAGACGATCTTCATCTCAGGACCAACCTGCTCGATGAACTTCCTTGTAACCGAAGTCTCCATGACTTTTGCCATGTATACTTCATCCATTTCCTCACCGAGGATCTCAATAAGGCCCTTCTCAACAGCCTCATCGAAGTCCATAGTCTTGACATCTTTGAAAATATCGATTTTTGCGATCTCTGCAGAAACAACGTCAGCATGTTCTGGTCCGAGCTGAGCGCCGTCTGCCCAATATGCCTTGTAGCCGTTATATTCTTTAGGGTTATGGCTTGCAGTGATATTGATACCTGCGATCGAGCCTGTCTCTCTGACAGCGAATGAAAGCTCAGGTGTAGGTCTCATATCATCGAAGATATATGACTTGATACCATTTGCAGCAAGAACAGATGCTGCCTCCTTAGCAAAAAGTCTTGAATTGATTCTTGAATCATGAGCGATAGCAACGCCGTTACCCTCCTCAGAATCTCCGCCGATCTGGCCGCCCTTGGCAATGATCAGATTTGCGAATCCCTGTGTAGCATAGCGGACTGTGTATACGTTCATATTGCCGATACCGGCCTTCATCGTTCCTCTGAGTCCTGCAGTACCGAATGTAAGCATCGCTTTGAATCTGCCTTCGATCTCTGCCTCATTTGAAGCAATGCCTTCGAGCTCCTCCCTGGTCCTGCTGTCGATGACATCTGATTCGAGCCAGTACTTGTACTCTTCCATGTAATTTCTCATTGTAAGCCTCTCCCTTCTTGTTTATATGAATTATGCGATCTTTTCGAACTGAGATTCATACAGATCAGCATAGAATCCTTTACGTGCCAATAACTCTTCATGTGTGCCCTGTTCAACGATATCTCCGTGATCCATTACGAGAATGAGATCAGCATTCCTGATAGTTGAGAGCCTGTGAGCGATTATGAAACTCGTCCTTCCCTTAGTAAGAGTATCCATTGCCTTCTGGATCTCTTCTTCAGTCCTTGTATCTACTGATGAAGTAGCTTCGTCCAGTATAAGAAGCTTCTTGTCTGCGAGGATCGCTCTTGCGATGGTAAGAAGCTGTCTCTGCCCTTCTGAGATATTGGTCGCATCTTCATTAAGAACCATTTTGTAGCCTCCCGGCAAAGTCTTGATGAAGTGATGCGCCTTGGCAGCCTTGGCTGCAGAGATTATCTCTTCGTTAGTAGCATCTTCTTTCCCATATCTTATATTATCACGAATAGTGCCTTTAAACAGCCATGTATCCTGAAGAACCATGGCAAAATTTTCTCTGTGTGTGTGCCTTGCGAAGTCTCTGATATCCCGTCCGTCGATTTTTATCATTCCTCCGTCTACATCATAGAATCTCATCAGCAATTTTACTATCGTAGTCTTGCCCGCGCCCGTTGGTCCGACTATCGCGATTTTCTGTCCCGGTTCGATCTTAGCGCTGAAGTCTTTGATGACCGGATGCTCCGGATCATATCCGAAAGTGACATGCTCGAATTCGACAGCTCCTTTGATTTCTGCTGTATCTGTCAGTGCTCCCGGAACATCATATTCTTCTTCCTCCTCGAGGAAATCAAATACTCTTTCAGCCGCCGCAGCCATCGACTGCACCTGATTCATGATCTGAGCTATTTCCTGTATAGGCTGCCCGATATTCTTGACATACTGTACGAAAGCCTGTATGTCTCCGACGCCTATCGCGCCGCGGACGCAGAATATTCCTCCTGAAATAGCGACTGCAGCATATCCGAGATTGCTGACGATCCTCATAAGAGGTCTCATCATTCCGGACATGAACTGTGACTTCCACGCAGACTCGTAGAGCTTTTCATTCGCTTTGTCGAACTCTTCTGTCATATGATCTTCTCTGTTGAAAGCCTTAATGACCAGATGCCCCGAAAAGTTCTCTTCGACCTGACCGTCGATAATGCCCAGATACTCCTGCTGTGCCTTGAAGTAAGGCTGCGATACTTTGATAAGAACGCCCATAACAATTGCAGAAAGCGGTATAACAAGAAGAGCGATCAGTGTCATCGTTACGTTGATGGTGAGCATCACTACGACTATACCCACCATACTTACGATAGCCCAGATAAAGTTTGAGATGCTCTGGCTGAGAGCCTGTCCGAGAGTATCTACGTCGTTTGTGATCCTTGAGAGTATCTCACCTGTCTGGACTCGTTCGAAGTAACCTACCGGCATCCTGCTTATCTTTTCTGATATATCCCGTCTCATCCTGTAGACGATCTTCTGTGTGATATTCGTCATGATGAAAGCCTGGAGCCACTGTGCGAAAGCCCCGACAGAGTAAAGCACAAGTGTCAGGATCAGCACCTTTCCGACCGCTTCAAAATCTATCCCCCCGGTTCCATGAAGTTTTGCCATAACACCTTCTGCAAGGAGTGTTGTGGCTCTGCCCATAACCTTAGGACCTACCGTCTCGAAGATAGTAGCGAGTGCAGCAATGAAGACAACGAGAACAATAGCAAGCTTATACCCTCCCATATAACTGAGGGTATCGCTCACCGCCTTACGGAAATTCTTCGGCTTCTCTCCCGGGGCAAGTATGCCGGACGGACCGCCGTGTCTCCTCTTCCGTCTTACATTCTGTTGTGATCCGTTATTCTGCTCTGCCATTATTAACCTGCTGATTCAAGTTCAGCCTCTGATAGCTGCGATTTTGCTATATCGCGGTATACACTGCAGGTCTTCATCAATTCACTGTGAGTTCCTTTACCTGCGATCCTTCCCTCGTCAAGCACTATGATCTGCTCGGCATGGAGAATAGTTCCTACTCTCTGAGCTACGATTATTTTGGTCGACTCCGTAGTCTTCTCTGCCAGAGCCCGCCTGAGATTTATATCTGTTTTCATATCGAGAGCGGAAAAAGAGTCATCGAAGATGAAGATCGCCGGTTTCTTTATGACCGCTCTTGCGATAGCAAGCCTCTGTTTCTGTCCTCCCGAAACATTCGCTCCGCCCTGTGATATCTCACTATCATAGCTTTCAGGTTTATCTTTGATGAACCCGTCAGCCTGCGCAGTCTCTGCTGCCTCCATGACCTCTTCAAGTGTCGCCTGATCGTTGCCCCAGCGTATATTCTCTCCGATCGTTCCGGAGAAAAGAACACCCTTCTGCGGTACATATCCGATAGTGTCTCTGAGCGATCTGAGAGTCACATCTCTGACATCTTTGCCTCCTATGGTGATCCTGCCCGAAGTAACATCAAAGAAACGTGGGATAAGGCTGATAAGGGTCGTCTTGCCGCAGCCTGTCGAACCGATAATAGCCGTAGTCTCGCCCGGCTTTGCGACAAAATCTATATCTGTCAGTACGTTCTCTTCTGCATCAGGATACATGAAGGAAACATGTTCGAATCTGATCGTACCATCTATGTCTTTGCTGAGTTCCTCGGCTCCGTCCTTATCAACGATCGATGACTTAGTGTTGAGGACTTCATATATTCTGTCCGCAGCAACTCCTGCTCTCGGAAGGAATATCGCCATGCTCGCGATCATAAGGAACGAGAAGACGATCTCCATCGAATACGCTATAAAAGCGGTCATTGTTCCGACCTGAAGGATGCCGAGATCGATTCTTTTTGATGCAGCCCAGGTTATCCAGACTGTGAGACCATACATGATGATCATCAGGAACGGCGACATCGAGATCATCGTCCTGTTGACGAATAACTGGTTCCTGTAAAGGTTCTTATTTGCCTTATCAAAACGTTTTTCTTCAGTCTCTTCTCTTCCGAACGCTCTTATTACCTGGATACCGGTAATAATTTCTCTCGAAACCGCATTGAGTGCGTCGACAAGAGTCTGCATTATTTTGAATTTTGGCATGGATACCTTGAACAAAGTGAATACCATCAGGAGGATCGTGATGACTCCGACAACCACGATGTAGTTCATATGGGCATGTGTCTGGTAAACTTTGATGATGGACCATGTGCAGATACAAGGAGCGAAAAGCATCATTCTGAGGATCATGGTGCACGTCATCTGGACCTGCTGTATATCATTGGTAGCCCTTGTGATCAGTGATGATGTCTGAAATCCCGATATCTCCGCAGATGAGAATGACATTACATTCCTGAATAATTTACCTCTGAGATTCTTTCCTATGCCGGCTCCGACTCTTGCAGCCAGGAACGAGATCCCTGTTGTGAAAACCATCACGATGACTGCCATCAGCAGCATAAGTCCTCCGCAATGCCACATGTAACGGTTCTGTATGCTCAGCATGTCAAGTCCGGCATTCTCATCGCAATTGCCCGCAAACTGTATTCCCATCGCCATTATATTGCGGTCTTCAAGATCTATGTCGGCCGGGAGTTCCTCTCCTATGCCTGATGCATAGCATCTTACTACCGGCTCAAGGAAAACCTCATCATAATGATCGAGCTGCTCCTCATCAAGCACCTTTCTGTGAAGCACATTATTATCGCCGGGCTCATAAAGACCTTCCAGTTCTTCATATTCGGCATCTGACATATAATTCCTGAGCTGCCCCATATCGGTGTTGGTAACTGCTTCCGGAAGTATATGCTCTATTCCCCTGTTCTGGATCCCTGTATCGATGAGATTCTGCGTATACATAGGCAAATTCATCTCACAATAAGCTTGTCCTACCATTAACAGTAGAACAAGCAATGCAGTTTTCTTATATGGGATCAGGTTTCTGAACAGGTTTTTCATAGATCAGGTAATTGATGTAAAGTATTCTTTACGTTTATTCATCCTTTCTTCCGGCGTAGAGCGTGGTTCTGTTCTCGTCTACCATTCCGGCTGTTTCAAGTATCTTCTCTATATCTTCTATCGACTTTACTTCTTTGATATTCTCGCGGTCTTTCTTTCCAAAGAATTGTTCTGCGGCCACTCTGTCGAAGAATTTGAAAAGATGATCATAGAACCCATTTATGTTGTAGATCATTACAGGCTTGATATTCTCACTGAGTCTCCCGAGCCTTGTGAGTGTAATGACTTCTGTGATCTCATCGAGAGTGCCCGTTCCCCCCGGGAGAGCAATAAAAGCATCCCCGAGTTCTATCATTTTGAGGCGCCTCTCGGGCAGATCCGGCACGACATGAAGTTCAGTCAGTTTGTCATGTATTTCTTCAGCATAAACAAAGAAGTCAGGTGTGACACCTGTGACTTCTCCGCCTGCATCCAGAACAGCATTCGCCAGAACTCCCATGGTCCCTACATCGCCGGCACCATAAATCAGCTTGTGGCCATTCTCTGCTATCCAGGTCCCGAGTTCCTTGGCTCTGTATGAGAATTCAGGATCTTTTCCGTAATGCGCTCCGCAATAAACTGTAATATTCATACGGATCAGATACCTACTGAAGCATCGATCATCTCATTGACAACAGTATGATCATCATCATCCTTGTTCCACTCAGGATCGTAGAACAGATTTAGTCTCAGTTCATTTGATATCTCTCTGAGAAGTTTGCAGCCTGCTATACTGTTGCCCTGAGCATCAAGTGCAGGTCCGAAAACTCCGATACCGGCTCTCTTGTCGGATACGGAAAGCAGTCCGCCGCCGACACCGGACTTTGTCGGGATCCCGACCATGATCGCAAATGTACCCGAACCATCATACATTCCGCATGTGAGCATCAGCGTTTTGACGATACGTGCCGTACGTGATGATAGATATCTCTTGCCTGTGATCGCGCAAACACCATCGTTAGCGAGTTTCTTACCGAGGTTTGCAAGAGACTCTGCTGTAACGTTCAGTGAACACATCTTGGTATAGAACCTGAGAGTGTCCTCAACATCTGTAGTGATAATGCCTTTGCTCTCAAGAAGATATGCAATGGATCTGTTCCTTGAACATGTCTTCATTTCCGAATCAAAGACTTTCTCATTCATAGTGATCCCCGGATCGCTGCAGATCTCTCTTGCGTATCTGAGCATATCCTGGAATGATACTTCCGGAAGAAGAAGGCCGCATACAGCAAGCGCTCCGGAATTGATAAGCGGATTATAAGGTCTTGAATCATTGTTCATGTCAAGCTCAACCAGCGAGTCAAAAGCTTCGCCTGATGGCTCAGCACCGACCTTCTCAAACACCTTTTTGCGGCCGCAGATCTCAAGTGCTACGATGAGCATCAGTACTTTAGAAACTGACTGCATCGTGAATCTTACATTATAGTCGCCAAGGCATATTTTCTCACCACTCAGAGGGTAGATACAGATTCCAAGCTGGTGCGGATCGATCTTGCTGAGTTCAGGAATATAAGTAGCTACAGCGCCTTTAGGGATTTCTTCTCTCGCAAGATCCATAGCTTTCTGGATAATCTCTTTAGACTTCTCTGTTTCTATCAGATGATATTGTTTTTCGATAGTATTCGGTGTGTTTGGCATGATTGTTCTCCTGTGTTATCGACCCATGATATAAATCATCTAAATTAATGGTTAATTATACATCAAAAGGACTGATTATTAAAGAGCCGACTATGCAGAGGCACTGCTCTGCCCTATCCCCCTCAGAGGGTTACATGCATCGCCTTTTTCTGATAGAATCTGATAAAACATCAGCGAATCAGTAAACGGAGGATCGGAATGTCAGACCACAAACATCAGGACGAGAATATGCATGAGCATACACATGTTGATGAGAACGGTAATGTGTATTCCCACGTTCACGTACACAGCGACGGAATACATCATCACGACCACGGTCATATTCATTCAGCCGACCACACCAAGGCTGTTCTCAACAGGATGTCCAGAATCATCGGTCATATGGAAGCAACCAAGCGAATGGTAGAAGACGGTCGTGACTGTTCCGAAGTTTTGATCCAGCTCTCAGCGATTTCATCTGCTATCAATTCTGTCAGCAAAGTCATTCTCAAAGAACATCTGACTACCTGCATCGTCGATGCGGTCAAGCATGATGATATTGACTCTATCGAGGAGCTCAACAAAGCTATAGACAAATTCATCAAGTAGATATTGGACATAAAAACGCGCCGGAATCATGTCCGGCGCGTTTTTGCGTGTGTGTTGTTTGCAATCGATAAGTCTCAGTATCAGTAGTTCTCGCAGTTGATCTCGAAATAGCTCTGCGGATGTGCGCATACAGGGCACATCTGAGGAGCCTTTGTCCCTACGATGATATGTCCGCAGTTGCGGCATTCCCAGACCTTGACCTCGCTCTTTTCGAACACTTCCTGTGCTTCTACATTGTGCAGAAGAGCACGGTAACGTTCTTCATGATGCTTTTCTATAGCTGCTACCATACGGAACTTTGCAGCAAGTGCTTTGAAGCCTTCCTCCTCTGCAGTCTTTGCAAAGCCTTCGTACATGTCGGTCCACTCATAGTTCTCACCTTCTGCAGCCTCAAGGAGATTCTCGGCAGTAGTTCCGATCCCGTCAAGTTCCTTGAACCACATCTTGGCATGTTCCTTCTCATTGTCAGCTGTCTTGAGGAAAAGCGCAGCGATCTGCTCGAAACCTTCTTTTTTTGCCTTGGAAGCAAAGTATGTGTATTTGTTCCTGGCCTGTGATTCACCGGCAAAAGCTGCCAGCAGATTATCGTAAGTTTTAGTCCCTTCGTATTTGTTTGCCATATTATTCCTCCCGCAATTGTTAAATACGTTGCTATTTGTAAGCAGCGGCAAGTTCCTCTGCCAGAGCCTCGACCTGAGCTCTGCTGTCATCGTTCAGTGCAGAAACGATCTTTACGCCATTCTCTGCATAGTCAAGATTCTTGCAGCCCTCAAGGATGCCCTTCATGGTCTTCGTAGCTACCGGCGCCCATGATCCGTTCTCCATGAATGCAACTCTCTTGTTCTGGAAGTTTCTCTCTGTCAGATGATGGAGAAATTCCTTCATGAACGGGAATATGTCGTTATTGAATGTTGTTGTTGCAAATACCATAGTGTCATATCTGAAAGCGTCTTCAACGCATTCCGCGATGTCACTGCGTGCAAGGTCATTAACTACAACATTCGGAACGCCCTTCGCTTCGAGCTTCTCCGCAAGCAGTTCAACTGCCTTCTTAGTATTGCCGTATACAGAAGTATAGGAAATAACAACACCCTTTGTTTCTACACCGTATGATGACCATGTGTTATAAAGGTCAAGATAGTATCCGAGGTTTTCGCTCAGAACCGGTCCGTGAAGCGGGCAGATTATCTGGATATCAAGCTTAGCAGCCTTCTTGAGTACTGCCTGAACCTGCATTCCGTATTTGCCTACGATACCGAAATAGTAACGTCTTGCTTCGCATGCCCAGTCTTCAGGCTCTTCAACGTCATGAGCTCCGAACTTACCGAATCCGTCAGCGCTGAAAAGAACTTTGTCAGTGCTGTCATAAGTCATGATGACTTCAGGCCAGTGAACCATCGGAGCAGCAACAAAGTTGAGTTTATGCTTGCCAAGGTCGAGAACGACGCCTTCACCTACGATGACTCTTCTGTCAGCAAAATCTTCACCTTCATAGAAATTCTTCATCATGTTGAAAGCCTTCTGTGATGAAACGACTACAGCTTCAGGAAACTCTGCGAGGAATCCTCTGATGCTGCCGGAATGATCCGGTTCCATATGCTGAACGATGAGATAATCAGGTGTTTTGTCTCCGAGTACAGCCTTGATATTGCCAAGCCATTCATCGGTGAAATGACCATCGACAGAATCCATAACTGCGATCTTATCATCTGCGATCAGATATGAGTTGTATGCCATTCCTTCAGGTACGATATAATGTCCCTCGAAAAGATCTACATCATGATCGTTGACTCCTACAAAGATGATATCTTTAGTAATTTCCATTAAATTGTTCTCCTTTATGTTTCAATTTAAATATGTCGTTGTCTAAGACCTGATCAAGCGGATCATTCAGCTTTCCAAAGTGAGTGAAGGTTGCAGTATGCATATACAGCTTCGACTTCATCGCCATCGCAAATGCTGAAGCAGACCTTTGGAGCCATACCCGGTTCGAGAGACTTTCTCTGGTTGCCCTGTTTAGTCTTGAGTGCGACCCATTCGATGTAGTGCTCAGGAATCATAGGATGCTCAGCAGCTCCTACTGTTACAAATACAGTGTTGTCCTTAACTTCGAATACAGGAACATGCTTTTCAACTGATGCATCTGTAGTTCCGGCAACGATTTCTTCCATAGGCTCTCCGCAGCAAATCACAGGAACGCCCGTCTTCTTGACTATTGCAACGATCTGTCCGCAATGTTTGCATCTATAAAACTTCATTTCCATAGCATTTCTCTCCTTTTTTAAATATCCAAATTAGTTCATTCGATTGATCAACTAGTTCTATGCATATTAGTCAGAGCATAGTCTTTCAAATATCTTTTACCACATTATTCTGCCTTTGGCAAACGTTTGATTCAATCGTTCACGAATACTTCAAAAAAGGAATCGATCTTACTGTATAATGGGATAAATAAGTCTAAATATTGGGAAAACGGAGGTGCATCAGATGATCAAATTACCTTTCAGTCAAGAGCTTATTAACGGCAAAGGAGAGCCTGAATGTATCGAATTCAGGGTTGCTGTTCCTGAAGATATCGATGAAGTAGTCAAGCTCCAGGAGACTATTGTGAATGCCCTTCCTGACAAGGATCTCTATTCAACTTCGACAAGAGAAGAATATCTCACACAGCTGAAAGAAGACGTTTGCTTTATTGCAGAATGTAACGGTCAGGTCGCAGGTTTTTCTGTCATGGTCCCGAATGACCCTGATAACCCGAGGAATTACGGACTGTACCTCGGATACGACCGGGATCAGCTGGCACGTACTGCTTCGCTCGATCTTACCATGGTACACCCTGAATTCAGAGGACGCGGGATCCAGCGTATCTTCAATAAACTCCGTATAGGAAAAGCAGTCGAAATGGGTGCTTCCGAAGGTCTCTGCACGATCTCACCTGACAATCCGTACAGTTACAGGAATTTCCTTGTTCTCAACTTCGAGATCATAGAGACAAGGACAATGTATGGCGGCAAGCAGAGATACATCCTCCGCAAAGTATTCTGACAAGACATGCGAAATGCCCCTCGCATTGAGGGGCATTTTATATTGCATTTGATTGCCTCTTAAGAGATCCTGGCGATAAATGCGACTTTCCCTTCAGGGTTGACCGCACCGATATCGATCCCTTCTTCTGTTTTTCTTCTGAGGAACCTGAGCGTATCTCCTTCGTAACTCTGCGAAATGAAATTAAGCTCCAGTTCACATATATTCATATCTCTCAGTTCTTCTGATGTGAAGCAGCCAAGCATTGATCTTACATAATTGACATTATTCATATGTCCGCCAAGATCGATATCTACAGACCTTATCGTGTACTTCCCTATCTCCTCTGCATCTTCAAAGTTCTTGCCAAGCTTCAGAAACGGTTTGTCATCAGGCGGCAGTTTGTTGAAATCAAGCTCCGGATAAAGATCTTTCATCTGGACAAGTCTTCCTGTGTCTCTGCTGATCACAGCCCATATACTTCTGCCGTAAGCCAAAACTTCTCCGTCAGGATCAGTAATAGAATAATCTCTCTCGCAACTTGCTCTTTCAGGAGCCTGTATCCATGTATTTGCCGAAACATCTTCCATCATTTCCGGCATCCTGTTCATATGGATCCTGGTCTTGGTAATGATCCAGAAATAGTTCCTTCGGTTCATTCCTTCCGGCCCGATATCAAAATGATCAGCATGCAGCGTCGCAGTATTCTGAAACATATCGAGCGCAGCAGGGATGCTCAGGAGTGACTTCCCGTCACACATACTCGGAAGCACTTTTACACTTCTTGAAAACTTACAGCCCATCTCAGGCTTTTTCCCATTGTCAACTGCCATCATCACTCCTCCGGTTCAAGCTGTGCAAGGAACGCATCGTGGAATTCCGGTTTGTCCCTCGGGATAACGACCGGTTTTCCCTCTCTTGTGATGAAACCATGCTCCGAAGTCCCCCGCGCACGGATTTCTCCTGTCTCTGCATCAGATATTTCGTAACTGAACATGCATTTCAGTTTGGTCATTCTGATGAGTCTGACCTCTATGCGTATCCTGTCGCCAAACTTCACAGGCTGAAGGTATTTGCAGGTAATCCCGATGACCGGGCTAACGATATCTTCACGCTCTAACCGCTCATACGGATAGCCGGCCTGCTCCATGAAGGAGACTCTGGCCTCCTCGAAATACCTTATATAATTGGAATGATGGACTATCCCCATCTGATCAGTTTCGTAATAGTTGACTTTTCTCTCGTAGATTTTCAAGATCCTGCCTCCGAAGAACTGCGACACTTGTGTAATAACTTTTCCCGGTTATTATACATCATATCGCCTTCATTGACTATTGATCTTCTCCAAAATCAGCTTTGAATGCCTCAACGAGTTTTTCAGGCCAGTCAGATGTCGCTTCAAGTCTTCCGGTAAAGAATCTCAGTGTTGCAGGTTCATGGACGAATCTGAGTCCTCCGATAAGGTGTCTGTGGTCGAATACCCACTTGACTCTGTCGATAACATATTCGACCTGTGAAAGCGTGAATACACGTCTCGGGAGAGCGAGTCTTACAAGTTCCATCGAAGCGATCCGTTCACTTCCGTCCGGATTTCTTTCTTCAGAAAGTGTTCCTCTCTCCATACCGCGTATTCCTCCGCAAAGGTAGAAAGCACATGTCAGAGCTCCTGCCGGATATTCTTCTGATGGGATATGGCTGACAAATTCGGTTGCATCTACATGCGCACCGAGTCCGCCTCCCGGAGTTATAACAGGCACACCATATTCATCAAGTCTTTTGACAGTGTAGTCGATGAACTGAGGTCCCTGCGAAATGACATCCATCTCCATGCTCTCGTCGAATCCTACTGTCATAGCCTCGATCTCTCTGACAGACATTCCGCCATATGTCAGGAATCCTTCGAACATAGGCACCAGATCTTCCATAGAGTGGAAAAGATCATCGTCTCTGACAAGTATTGCTCCTCCACGTGCGAAGCCGAATTTGCGGGCTGAGAAATAGATGATATCGAACTGGTCAGCGATCTCTCGTGTGATCTCCCTGATCGTCATATCCTTGCACTCTTCCTCACGGATCTTATTGAAGTACAGATTGTCCTGCAGAAGTGAAGCGTCAAGAACCGAGATGATGCCATGCTTCTTCGCTACTGCACAAGCCTCTCTGAAGCTCTTCAGAGATACAGGCTGTCCGCCGATCAGGTTTGTACCTGATTCGATTCTCATGAATGAGACATTGTCTGCACCTTCTTTTGCGATGCATGCTTCGAGCTTATCGATATCTATATCGCCTTTGAACGGAAGGTCGCTGTGCGAAACAAGCCCTTCATCTTTTACCAGTTCTTCGACATGTCCGCCAAGCCTCGTTATATGGGCTTTAGCAGTTGTGAAGTGATAATTCATGATCACGCAGTTGCCCGGCTTGACGAATCTTGTAGCCAGAATGTTCTCGCAAGCTCTTCCCTGATGTGCAGGCAGACAATTTTTGATCCCGAAGATCTCTTCAAGCTTATCCTGCATACGGTAGAATGACTCGCTCCCTGCATATGCATCGTCAGGAGTCATCATTCCTGCAAGCTGCTTGTCGCTCATAGCATTTACTCCGGAATCTGTCAGCATATCCATAAAAATGTCGCCATTGTGGAGCTGGAAGGTGTTGAATCCGGCTTCTTTCATTTTCTGAAGTCTCTGATCTGCAGGCAGAAGAGTGAGCTGCTGCACGATTTTTACCTTGTGCATCTCCATTGGAATAGGTTCGTGATCATAGAATTTAATAGCGGGCATGGTTTTGTTCCTCCTGATTTCTTTAGTCCCTAGGGGTGAATACTGCTTGATTACATGAAAAAAGCTCTCCCGGCTGTCTGCCGGAAGAGCCATATCTGCATTGTCTGATTCGGAAGCATAATGATCCGGATCAATTCATGACTTGACGACTTCTCACAGCAAAACAGCCGCTTGATGAGCGGTAATAGTAGTAATAATATTTTGCTGTGTTAACTCTGATCTTTGTCATGTTCGTGTTCACCTGTTCATAAATAGTATTTGTGGGTTTTTTGAACTTGAGCACAATATTACTATCATTTTTTGTCAAAAGCAACAAAATAGCTTTTGTTTTTCTTTTAATCCAAGATACCGTAATTGCCCGGAACTCTTAATCATTTCTGAATTATTGGTGATGAAACGATAGTTGAGTTCAGCAATATGATATAATTAATTCAATATTTGTTCATAGAAAGGAAGCATTATGATGAAGAGAAAAACATTTATATATCTGCTGACTCTGGTTCTGATGCTCAGCCCTGCTGCTGCATTTGCAGACACTGTTCCGGCAGATGGAGAGACACCGGATGAAAATCCGCAGGCAGAATTGCTCATCGATGAACAGGAAGCAGTGCAGGAGCCTGAAGATCAACTCCTTGTAAATGAAGATGATGAAGACGCAGTATCAGCACCGGTACTTACTGCCGCAGGCAGCGAGTCAAGGATCTACACTGATTGGGGTGAAAACAGAGACTTCATCTATGACAGTCAAGGTAACGTTGTTACAGGCTTATTTAAAGCCCCGACAATAGCGGATGCTGATTTTATCAGCCTGTACTATGCACACTCCCCTTCAGGCAGGGTCGAAAAGACTGTCGGCATTTGTTCTGTACCTGCAGGTGAAGACAAGTTCATCTATGACACAGACAAAAAAGGCTGGACAGGCGCAGACGCAAAATTAACAGACGTTGAAGTCAAATACTACATTCCGTCCAGACCGGATGGAGATTTTTACTTCGAGCACGAACCGGGGATCGTATCCGGATACTATCTGCAGCCTGACGGGACTATAAGAACTGAGAAAGGCGTATTTACTGACAACAAGAATGTTAAGTATTATTCCGAGGAAGGCGGCGCTATCAGAACTGCTGAAGGATTCGTCTATGACAAGGACGGCTCAAAGTACTATATTCCTGCAAACGCAGGCGGCAAGATCCTTACCAAAGATGCTAACATCACATATCAGAATAAGAAATGGCATGTTGGCGCTGACGGAAAGATCCGCACGACCGCAGGTGTTTTCAAGTCAGGAAGCTACTACTATTGCGCATCAAGTGATGGTTCACTGGTAACTAAAGTAGGCTTCACCAAAGTCGGAAACAAGACCTATTATATCCAGAACGCAAATGGTGTTGTCCGCACAGCTGTCGGACCGTTCAACGTCGGAAGTAACAAGTATATCGTTCAGAGCGGCGGAGTGATCCGTACTACGACCGGTCTTGTGAAGGTTTCCGGTAAGTGGTATCACGTAAAGAATTCAAGCGGTGCCCTCACTATCAACAAGAAATTTAAGATCGGCAAAAAGCTCTATCACGCAGGAACTAATGCAGTTGTCATAACCGGAGTCCACAAATGGAGTGGCTATTATTACTACTCTGATGCTAAAGGCGTAGTTAAAGTCAAAGCCGGAATCGTCAAATACAACGGCAAATACTATTACGTCAAAAAAGGCGGCAAGATCGTTACCAACAAGAAGTTCAAGGCCAAGAAGAAATCCTATATCTCCAATAAGAAAGGTGTGATATATACAGGATTCTTCACCTGGAAGAAAGGTCTGTATTATTCAACATCCAAGGGAGTTCTCAGAACAAAGAAAGGTTTCTTCAAGAACTCCGGCAACAGGTATTATGTTGGCGGCGGAGCCAAGATCTACAAGAACAAGTCATTCAAAGTCGGCGGCAAGACATACCGCGCTTACACTGATGGTTCCATCCTGACAGGATATTATCTGTGGAAGAACAAATACTATTACGCTAATGAAAAAGGCGCACTGAGGACTGCTAAGGGTATTTTCTATGACCCTGCAACTAAGAAGTATTATTACAACAAGAGCGGCGGCGGACTCATGACAGACTCATTCGTTGAGGATCACGGCAAATACTACTACGTTGGGTCCGGCGGAGCTGTCAAAACATCAAAGTTCACTTATACCTACAAAGGCACGAAATACACGATCGTTCCTAAGTCAAAGACAGGTGAAATATCCAAAGAGGATTATGTAAGGATCTTCGGCGATGTCGATGACGAAGATGAAGAGGAAGATGCAAACGCATAATTGACAAAAAGTAATAATAGAGGCTGCCGCGGCAGCCTCTATTTTATTCTGCATGGACTGTTATCCAGTTGTGACCGGTATATTCAAGGAATTTACCGAAAATATCCTCTTTTCTGATCCTCAGACTGGAGGTATTGATACAAGGATGGCATCCTATGTATTCTGAATTCAATACATCCTCATCGACAAGGAGCTGCACCCTGTGCTCTTTATCATTCATAAGGCCCATGACGCTCGCAGAGCCGGGAGTCGTTCCTATCATCTCTTCCATGTATTCGGGTTCAGCGAAATGCAGTCTCGAGCTGCCCGCCTGCTTTGATATATCGCTGCTTCTGAACACCTTTTCTTCAGGGATCATCAGCATGTAGAACTTGGTTCTCTGTCTGTTGGCGAGGAAAAGATTTTTGCATATCTTCGCTCCGAGGCTCTCCTCTATTTCGGCACAGATCTCCGGTCCTTCCGCGGGTTCATGGTCAAGTCTTCTGTACTCTATTCCGAGCTGATCCAGAAGATCATAAGTCCTTATTTCTTTCTCGAGTCTTCCGGTCTCATCTTCCGGTCTTCCGTTATATAAAACTAGTGACATTCTTATTATTTATCTCCTACATCTTATTGCTGAATTCTTCTTTGCTGATCAGGTATCTGACAGCTCCCGCTATCCCGGCATCATTACTGAGCTGTGCCGCGCGGAACGTGATACCGTCAGCAAAATCAGGCATTACCATCGAGAGCACTTTATCTCTCAGTGGGCTGATCAGCAGGTCTTCCTGTTTGGAAACACCGCCGCCGATCAATATGATCTGAGGGTCGAAAACATGGATAAGGCCTGCAATACCATATGCAATATCAGTTATCCATTCATCAAGAATGGCTTTGGCAGTCTCATCTCCTCTCGAAACAGCCTCAAAAAACGCTCTGCCGTTATCCCAGTCAGGGTCAGCTGTTGAAGCTTTCCGTGTGAGCGCGGAAGTTGAAGCATATCGCTCAAAGCATCCGTCAAGTCCGCAGATACAATGTGCTCCGCCCGCATGAGTAGGAAAATGCCCTATCTCCCCTGCATAACCTCTTGAGCCCTCGAGGAGCCTGCCCCCGGTGATTATGCCTCCGCCTACTCCTGTACCGAGTGTAACGCCGAGGACGTCACTGAAGCCTTCAGCAGCGCCGATCCACTGCTCTCCGAGGATCGCGCAATTGCCGTCATTAGCAAGAGATGCAGGTATCCCGAATTCTTCTCTGAGAGTTTTTACGACTTCTGTATGTGACCATCCCGGGATATTGCCCCCGTTATCAGCAACACTGCCGGTAACAGAATTGATGCATCCTGCTGCTGACACTCCTATCCCTGAGAATGCTCCTGTCTCCTGACCGCATGTATCCATCAGGTCTCTGATCCCCTTGATCAGGTATTTCATTACGTCAGGGTGTTCCTCCATCGATCTGTAAGGGATCTCTCTGCGTTCGGAAATATTGCCTTCCTCATCTATGATCCCGAGTTTGATTGACGTTCCGCCAATATCCGCTCCAATATATCTGTTGATCATAATTGATTCCATCCTTCATCTGTTGTTCTGAAAATGCCCTTCTAATGGCTCCACGAACATTATAATACACAACAGCTCCCGTTGTATCCTTTTATTATTACTTTTGTTCTCTTTGCGTTGACTTTTGAGATTTCTGGTGATAACATTGGCGGGTAAAGCGTTGACGAGGACAGTAAGTTCACCGGATGGCTCTCGAGAGAGGGATGGCAGCTGGAATCATCCCGGGCCTGGCGAACCGAACACCACCTCTGAGCGGCACCAATCCTGCCCGCTTTGGCCGCGTTAAAAGCCTTAATGAGTGCCGGCAAGATCATATGATCTGACCGGAAGATGGGTGGAACCACGTATACTGAACAATACACGAGTATGCGTCCCTTCTGACACAATCGTCGGAGGGGACTATTTTTTGTCCCTTTCCGAAGAACAGACTGCTGCCCGCTCTCGTATGGCGGACGGTAAACAGAAAAAAAGGAGGAATACACAATTGATTATCACACTTAAAGACGGAAGCAAGAAAGAATACGATCAGCCGATGTCCGCTTATGACATCGCCAGAGACCTCAGTGACGGACTTGCAAGAGTTGCATGCATCGCAGAAGTAGACGGCAAAACATGTGATCTCAGAACTATGATCGACCATGACTGCGAGCTGAACATCCTGACTTTTGACTCACCTGCAGGCAAGCACGCTTATCGCCACACTTGCTCTCACGTACTCGCAGAAGCTGTAAAGCATCTCTATCCAGAGGCAAAACTCGCCATCGGACCTTCGATCGATAACGGTTTCTACTATGACTTTGACATGCCGCCTCTTACAAGAGAGGATCTTGACAAGATCGAAGCAGAGATGAAGAAGATCATCAAGAAAGGCGACCGTCTTGAATATTTCGAACTTCCTAGAGAAGAAGCTATCCAGATGATGAAGGATCGTGATGAGCCGTACAAAGTACAGCTTATCGAGGATCTTCCTGAAGACGAGAAAATCTCATTCTATCAGCAGGGCGATTTCATTGAGCTTTGCGCAGGTCCTCACCTCATGAGCACAAGACCGATCAAAGCTTTCGCTCTCACTTCAAGTTCAGGCGCTTACTGGAGAGGCGATGAGCACAACAAGATGCTCACACGTATCTATGGTACCGCTTATACAAAGAAGGATGACCTGAATGAGTACCTCGAGTACCTTGCAGATATCAAGAACCGTGACCACAACCGTCTCGGAAGAGAGATGGATATTTTCACAACAGTCGATGTCATCGGCCAGGGACTCCCTCTCTTCATGCCTAAGGGCACAAAGATCATCCAGAAGATGCAGAGATGGATCGAAGACCTCGAGGAGTATGAATGGGGTTATGTACGTACCAGAACACCTCTCATGGCAAAGTCCACACTCTACAAGATTTCGGACCACTGGTATCACTACAAGGATGGTATGTTCCTTCTCGGATACGACAATATTGACGATCTGATGGCTGCAGAGGACCGTTCTCAGGAGATCAACGGAGTACAGGACATCAATCTCATCGAAAACGATGCTGACAGTGATGTTATGGCACTGAGACCTATGACATGCCCGTTCCAGTACTATGTATATAAGGCACGTCAGAAGAGCTACAGAGATCTCCCTTACAGAATGGGCGAAACATCTACCCTCTTCCGTAACGAGCAGGCCGGCGAAATGCATGGACTCACAAGAGTTCGTCAGTTCACTATTTCCGAAGGTCACCTTGTCTGCACACCTGAGCAGATCAAGGACGAATTCAAGGGATGCGTTGATCTTGCAAGATACTGCCTGACAACTCTCGGACTTGAGGAAGATGTAACCTACAGATTCTCCAAGTGGGATCCTGAAAATGCTGATCACTACCTCGGCGATGCAGAATCCTGGGAGCGCGTTCAGGGTCTCATGAAGGAGATCCTCGATGATATCGGACTCGAGTATACAGAGGCAGCCGGCGAGGCAGCATTCTACGGACCAAAACTCGATATCCAGGCAAAGAACGTTTACGGCAAGGAAGACACAATGATCACCATCCAGCTCGACATGTTCCTCTCAGAGAGATACGACATGTACTATATCGATAAGGATGGTCAGAGAAAGCGTCCGTACATCATTCACCGTACTTCGATCGGATGCTATGAGCGTACACTTGCATGGCTCATCGAGAAATACTCCGGCAACCTGCCAACATGGCTTTGCCCTGAGCAGGTCAGGATCCTCCCTATCTCCGACAAGATCGCAGATTATGCTGAGGAAGTCCGCAAAGAACTCCGCAGAAACGGTGTTGACGTCACTATCGATAACAGCAGCGAGCGTATCGGCTACAAAGTACGTAAGGCTCAGATGGAAAAAGTTCCTTATATGCTCGTACTCGGAGCTAAGGAAGCGGAAGACGGCAACGTATCTGTACGTTCAAGATACCTTGGCGATGAAGGCGTTAAGCCACTCGGCGTATTCGTAAACGAACTTTGCGAAGAGATCCGCACAAAAGCGATCCGCAAAATCGAAAAGAAAGAAGACTAATGTGTCACCGGAGACGGTTCTCTTTGACACACTAATAAGATGAACGAAGCAAAAGGGACGGTTTTCTCTTATATAGAGAGATCCGTCCCCTTTTCATTGTTAGGAATGTTTCATTAAAAGCCATATGTAATTAAAAGCCATATGTAGATGAAGAGTAACGATATGTAAAGCTTCCTTTACATATTACATATTGACTCCGGCTTTTACTGTAACGCACTCAATAATTGAAGTGATTTGTCATGAAATGCCACTTTTTTTCAGGAAAAAGCGCCAAAAAACATCATTTTTACTGAAAACCGAAGCCTTGATCATCTATATTGTCATGAAATACAGCCTATTTTCATGACAATTCTATCATCTCGCTTATCTTTTTACAGTAATTGGGTTCCGGGATCTGAAGGAGATTATCCTTACGTCTTTCAACGCAATTAAAAACGTAAAGTTCTCTTTACATTCCTGTGCGTAAAACTCAGCATTTTTTATCCATCTTTGATTATGTAAAGTTGACTTTACATGCAGTGGTTTGCCCTCTCTCGTTATATAAAGAGTTCTTTACATAAAAAGCTTTTTCAATTCTTTTTTTATCTGTGCTATTCGAAGATAGATTCACTATGCGATCCGCGAAAAGAAGTGTGTCAGGAAGAACCGTCCCCGGTGACACACCTGCGGCATGTTATTCCGCGAGGTTACGGAGCCAGCGTTCTCTTTTGAGCCAGAGGTGGAAGACGATTATTCTGACTATGTCTATGATCTTGACATAGAAGTAAAGGCCTATCGGTCCGATGTCTGTAAATATCGCAAGAAGGAATACCAGCGGGATCATGACAAATACTGTAAGGAATGCATCTGCATATGCTCCCATTGCGGTGTCTCCTCCTGATCTGGCGATCGCGAGCTGCACATTCATATAGATCCAGACAGGCATGAATACTGCCATGAGCATAATCATATTCCTGCAGATCGTTGTGGCTTCGGTACTCAATCTGCCGAAAACTACCGGTACCAGCAGTGTCGATCCCATGGCAACGAACATCATGACGGTGCCGAGGATAAAACCTCCGCTGAGGAGCCACTTGCTCTGTTTCCTGGCTTCTTCAAGTTTGCCTGCGCCTAGAGTGCTTCCCATTATTACACTGGTCGCGGCAGTGGTAGCGCCAAATGCGACAAAGAACAGATTCGCTATGGCAAAGCTGGCTGCCATTCCGGAAACGACGTCCGCTCCCCCTCTTCCGTTATACAGCGCAGTAGTGATCGTTTCAGCTATGACCCAGGTCATCTCGCTGACAAGTACCATTGCCCCCTTCTTCATAATCTCTATGAAGAGAGACTTATTGACTTTTAAAAGCTTCCATGGCATGAAAATAAATGCGGGACGCTTCTTCGAGCAGACCGCAAAATAAATGAGCAGTTCAACTGTCCTTGCGATGACTGTTGCGATAGCCGCACCGCGGACACCAAGAGACGGCGCTCCAAGATTGCCGTAAATAAAGACCCAGTTGAAAAATGTATTTGTGAGTGTCGCGACGATCGAAACGACCAGAGGTATCCTTACCTGCCCGGTGTCTCGGAGAGATGTTGCGATGCTCATGGAAATACTCATTTGCAGCCCCATGAAAATCATCAGCCTTATATATGCTACTCCCTGATCAAGGATCGCAGGCGCTTCGGTATTGCCTATCAGCATCAGGGACAGGATCTGCCTTGGGAAAACGACACAGACCAGAAAGTAAGGGATGAATGCAAGCAAAGCTACTATTACTTTAAACCTGAACGCCTGCTTCATTCCTTCTGCATCGTTTGCGCCGAAGTACTGTGTAAGATAAATACCTCCGGACATGCAGATCGTGTTCAGGAAAATCATGAACACAAACAGGACCTGGTTAGCGACATTTACGCCTGACATGCAGACATCACCAAGTCCCGCGACCATGAAATTATCTATAAGCGAAACCATGCTCTGGATCAGCTGCTGAAGCATGATCGGCAAAGCTATCCCGAGCGCGCGTTTATAGAATATTCTGTTTCCGAAGTATTTCGATTTTATGCTCAAGTTTCAGTTCCTTCCGGTTCGGGCTGCATGGCCCAATCCATACAACATTATCATTTTCGCATTTTAATAGCAACTTCGGAACAGCGAAAATGAGGTGTTTTCATTGATAAATGTAAACAGTTGGATTTATAATTGCATCTAATAGAATATTCCATAGATTATGATATTCAGGAGGGTCGGATCCTTGATTAAGAAATTTCTATCCAAGCTTGATCCAAAATTTGTCAAGGTATGCGCATATGCCGGTGCAACGGTATTATTAGTCCTGATCACTATAGTTCTCCTCCATGCGAGCAGCCCGTTCTGGAGCAAGCTGTGGGCTTTGTTCTGTGCTGTTCTGAGGCCGGTAGTACTGGGACTGATTTTTGCTTATTTACTGACGCCTATCGTCGACAAGCTTGAAGG
Source organism: Mogibacterium sp. (assembly GCA_017403955.1). Lineage (GTDB taxonomy): Bacteria > Bacillota > Clostridia > Peptostreptococcales > Anaerovoracaceae > Crickella. The sequence continues at coordinate 12,294 of JAFRDH010000004.1, read as the reverse complement.
CACTTTCAGAATCTATCAGCTTGATAAGGCGGCGAGGCCTATCGCTGTCATAGTCGGAGTACTGATATTCGTTGCCATTATTGCCGCCTTCCTGACGGTAGTTGCAGTTCTGGTATATAAGAGTATCAACTCAATGAGGATCGACGGGATCAGAGAACTCATAGAATATGCGAAAAATGATTTTGCGGCATTCCTCGACATCGTTCAGAAGAAGCTGCTTGATTTTGGCCTGTCTATCAGCACGATCAGACAGATCATTACAGCATTTGCAAACGCAGTAACGAAACTCGCATCCGGTCTGCTCTTCGGAGCCATCTTCTCGATATACTTCCTTATGGATACCACCAGGATCAGCAGTTACTGGTCAAGAGCTTATCACCTCATCGCAGGACACAAAGCGGAAGCACAGTTCCTTCAGTTCTGCAAAGATGCCGACACCGTTTTCTCCGGTTATATACGCGGGCAGTTCATCGATGCATCCATCGTCGGTGTCCTTACAAGCCTTATCCTTTCTATAGTTGACATTCCGAGCGCTGTGATCATCGGTATCCTTACCGGATTCGGAAATCTGATTCCTTATGTAGGACCGATAGTCGGCTATTTGACATTGACTCTTATATGCCTTTCATCCGGTGCTTATGTCAAACTTGCGATCGGTGCAGTATGTCTGGCCTTGATACTCTTTGTTGACGGCAACATACTCAACCCAAAGCTCCTCAGCAACAATATCAAGATCCATCCGCTGCTGGTAATACTGGCTTTGATCGGAGGCGGTGCGATAGGCGGATTCGTCGGAATGATCGTAGGTGTACCTATAGCTGCATTGATCAAATTACAGCTTGACAGATACCTCGACAGCAAAGAAGCCACACTTCATGCGATCCAGGAAGGCGGCGAGAAAACAACGCAGATAGCTGATGAAGCACACAAAGAATTAATGGAAAAGAACGAGACCGGCAAACGGAAACGTCGTAAGAAAACTGAGTCCAAATAAACGATACCAGGCAACGGCAATTTGACCCGCTGCCTTTTTTACCCCCTCTTCCTGAACGGGTCAATGATTGCAGGTACTATAGATGTAGAAAGTTAAATCAAGATGAATGACAGGAGGTAAATGAAACGAGCACATTTCCAAACGATGAAATAAAAGCAATTCATGAAGATCTGGATCTCGATATTGTCGATCAAGATGACCTTGATTTCGATAGATGGGATCACAATGATGAAGATGATGATGATGAATTAAAAGCAATACTTGAAAAGCTGGGTCTCGATATTGACGATCTGGCTGACCTTGATTTCGATAGGTGGGATCAGGATGATGAAGATGATGATGATGACAATGAAGGTCTCCAGCTGAATATTTCTATTTATAGTCTGCTTGGCTATAGACGGAAATTCAGGATGTCAGAAAAACGCAAAAAAGAGTGTTGCGACAGTTTCCGTCATTTATACAGCCCGGATAACAAGAACAGGTCAGAAGAGATCGAGAAATTAAGAAATGATCGTAGGATATTGACCGGATTCTTCATTGATATGTTATCCAACGGCTGTTGCTACAGCAATTCAGACTTGAATCTGATCAATAGCAATTTTGACAGAATTGATGAGCTTCTTGCAAACGAAGAATACGAAGATGCTGCAATTATTATCACTTCATTAGAGGCTGTTATGGGCGTTCGGATCTTGAACGACGAAACGCTCTATTACATGATTGCTAATGAAATGAATATCAAAGCCTGCTTGAAACAGGCTATTTGAGCAGGTAATTAAGGATCTGTTCTCTATTGTTGATGAACATCTCAGTGATCCTGTAGCTTTCAGTATCCTCATATTGGCACGGATGTATCTGTTCACCATCAAAACTCAGGATCACTGCATCCGGCATCGCAAGAAGTACCGGCGAATGCGTTGCTATTATGAACTGTGAACCCTGCTTTGCACATTCATAGATTTCCATAAGCATAGTCATCTGTCTCTGCGGAGAGAGCGCTGCTTCAGGCTCATCGAGGAGGTACAGACCACCGGGTCTGAAATTCTCCTGAGCCGTAGCAAGAAAGCTCTCTCCGTGGGATTTTTCATGTAGAAACTGTGGTGTACCGCCTTCCCGGCTGTACTTTTCCTCCGCGGTTGCAACATTGTAGAAGCTCTCTGCGCGAAGGAAGTATCCCCACCTTGCCCTGTTCGTTCCCTTGATCAAGGTCAAAGCTCTGTATAATTCAGAATGAGAATTATAGGTCGCGAAGCTATAGTTCTTAGTTCCTCCCTCAGGGTTGAATCCGTACTGAACTGCAATAGATTCAAGCAACGTAGATTTGCCTGAACCATTTTCGCCGACAAAAAAAGTCACAGGCGAACTGAACTCCAGAGTCTTGATCCCTGAGACAGCCGGAATCTCCCGCACGTAATTATCTTCAGGGATTTTGCTCCAGTCTATTCTTATTCCCTGTATTATCAAGGCCTTGGACTTTTCCATATTGTTTACATGTATTTGTCTAATACTTCATCAATATCCTTCATCTGTTTGTGCCTTGGTCTGCGGATCAGATTTCCCCTTGCTATGACCATGGAAACGTTTCTGAGAGACGACAGATCCTTGAGCGGATCTTCCTTGACAACTATCATATCAGCGCATTTTCCGGGTTCTATCGTACCGGTTTCTTTATCGATCCCTATGATGGCAGCATTACCGGCAGTTGCTCTGTGAAGTGTTTCCTGTGTAGATCTGCCAATATATTTGTTGAAGAAACACAGTTCTCTCCAGAAGTTATAATGAACAACGAACGGGCAGCTGACATCACTTCCCAGACCTACAGGAATATCATTTTCGATGCATGTTTTCGCGCATTCTATTATCCCGTCCATAACGACACGGCCGTTGTTCTTGGCTGTCTGAGATGCATGGCTCTCCTCAAGTTCGAACAATGCGTAAGGTATCGCAGGTGACAATGTACAGATATCTGCGGCCTTTCTTTCTTTGAAAAGTTTTATTGTTTCGTCTGTAAGTTGTGCCCCGTGCTCAATTGTGTCCACACCATTCTCGAGTGCTACTTTAACACCCTCAGAGCTCTCAACATGAGCAGCAACTATATACCCGAGTTTATGCGCTTCATCACACGCGGCTTTGACGATCTCAGGCGGCATCTTGAGCATGCCCGGCATGCCTTCCGAATCGGAATCCATGACACCTCCGGTAATCATCAGTTTAATAAGATCAGGTTTTGTTTCTGCTATCCGGCGGACAAGCTTGGCGGCTTCTTCAGGAGAACTGACAGCCATTGCGATCGATCCGGCAAAATGCCCACCGGGAACTGATATGCCTGTATTAGACGCTATGATGCGCGGTCCTGCTATTTTCCCTTCATTAATGAGGTCACGCACCTGTGCATCGAAATCAAGTACCCCTCCGACAGTCCTGATCGTCGTGACTCCGCTCATCAGTTCTGTTCTTGCATAGCCTGTTACCAGTCTTTTTGCAGCAGCCCTGACGATGCTGTTGCCGGTGAGCATCCTGTATAGCTTGCTGTAGTCCTTTGGTTTGCTATCTGTTTTAGGCGGTTTACCGCTCAGCGCCAGATGTACATGAAGATCGATCAGTCCCGGGAGTAGATATGACCCTTTCAGATCAATGATCTCGAACCCCTGAATCGATTTCAGATCAGAAACTATATCAACGATGCGGTCTCCATCTGTCAGTACTGCTTTGCCCGTTACCGGCTGCATGTCTTTCTTACCATCGAGGATGGTCCCATTTACAAATGCATATTTCATCCCAAAGCTCCCTTCTGTCCGGTCCTGCAAATTGAAAATCAGATTCACTTATTTTTCTTTTTGGGTGCAGGCAATTCGCCAAACATTGCTTCAAAAAGGTCTTTCAGGAACGCTTTGTTCTCTACATCATCAACAAGCAGCATTTCCTTTGCTCCTTCATACGGGATCTCCTTCAGAGCATGCGGCATCATTGCGACAGCAGATTTCGTCGGTTTGACAAGGAACCTGTCATCATATATTCCTCCAATAACTTTGCCACCGTAATAAATTATGTACTCCCCCATCATTGCGCGATATGTAATGCTCTCAAGTTCAGAGAGCTGCTCCAGGATAAAATCCAGATATTCTTTACTCGATGCCATACACTCTCCTGTTTTAATTTGTCATACTCGTACCAATCGCGAAAGCTTTCCAAAACTCATTAGCAGTCATACAAAATTCTTCTAAATGACCATTGTCATGATAACGATCAATAGTTGAGATATCAAACTCCTGATCATTTGAAATGACATCACTCCTGAACAGCAAATATGATTCTTCCTTCTTTTCTTCCAGAAAATCAATCAATCTCCATATTGCCTCTCCGCTATACAGCGAATTGCTGTCAGGAAATAAGTTAAGGAATTGAGCCTTGTTGTTATCATTCAGACTCAGTTCATTGAACAGAGTGTCGGTTTTCGCCCTGTATCTTTCTGAAAAATCAGCAGCGTATCGACCTTCAACAGCCAAGATCCGGTTACTCATATCCAGGCCTTTAAAACAAGAAACCATCTCTGCAAAGGAATCGTTGGCTGCTATAAAACCAATGAATGAGCAAATTCCACCGAACGAACTGAATCGGCCGGAGTCCAGCACTTTTATAGTTATTTCCAGTAATTCTATGTCTTCAAACGATCTGTGAATATATTCCGGATTACTTGAAAACAGTAATTCATTGTGCTTCCTGACATCTTCTCTATCGAGATATGCGGACATGATCAAAGCATCCAGAATATCACGGAAAGAATCTATAGATCCATCGGTTACTGCGAACTTATCTCTTAATATTTCAAAATAATGATTCGTGATTTTCATAGACCGGACGCCTCTTTGATCAATCTAAATGCAGAAGTTCCCTGCATTTCACAGCTATCGGGCAGGTGTCCGATAATTTTTCTCTGTAAAATTCCAAAATCATATTCACTACTTCACGATCAGCCTCTGTCAGAACCATTTTACCGGCAACATCGAGATAAACAGATATGATTTCTTCGCAGTCAGGCAGCTCAGATATCCCGGTCACCGGGCCTTCATCAAGAAGTCCGGCAATAATGTCCCCTATAGCACTGAATTCTTCCTTTGACGGGCCGTTTCTGAGGACAGTTCCGGCATCAGACTTCTCCCAGCACGTCAGCGCTGAATACGCAGGCATCACATCATTATGAACACCTTCCATCAATAACCAGTGACGGATCTCCTCTGTATCCGGCTCTATCCTCTCTATTGCATGGATCCGTCCCCAACCGTGGACTCTCTTTGCCAGCTCCCAGATCTCTTGATTGCTATTCTCCCAGTGGAGCATCACAAAGATAGCGAAAAGCGCAAATTCATCACTGAGACCTATCGTTCTGATCGCACCTTTGAGATCCTTCTTCCTATCCGTTTTGAATAGCTCAAGCACCGACAATCCGAACTTCACGCACTCCCTGTCATCCGATTCAAAGAGAAGGTGCATTGCATATTCGAATAGATTTTCAGCATTCAGCTTGCTCTTATTCTCAAGAATATATGACTGCAGATCATCGATCAAAATGATCGCCGGAGTGTGTCTGCCTAGCATCTCAAATATCTCATCCGCAAGGCTGTAGACCCCTATGCTTGCCGCTCTTAATGCATCCGAAATCAGTGTCCGGTCATCTTTGCTGACTTCAGGGATACTCATATGGTATATAGCGACACCGTCCTGTGCCCCGTCTGCCCATCGCAGCTCGTTTTCGTCAGTAATATCAGGCAATGAGAAATCTCGTGGAAGCTCGCCGTCTACTACTGCAGAGGAAATATATTCAAATAATGAATTCATCGACATATCAAGATCCCTTTCATAAAATCGGTTCTGTTGTGCGTTTCATATATGATCGACTTCTCTTCTTCGGTGCATCCGATCAGGATTTTTATTTCTGAGTCCTTTTTCATAAGATCGACAATGCACATAACGGCATCGACCTTTTTGCCGGCACTTCCTACCCAGACATCTATCCCCGCACCATCCATTGACGAAGTATCTTTCAGATACCCGTAATCAACTTGATATATGAAATCCGGATACTTCGGGTGTACGGTTCCCTTAGGTCTGTCTATTATTATTTCAGAATTATTCACCAGCTCATCTAACGCGGTCCAGAACTCTTCATTGCAGCCGTTCATATTATCACCCTTTTTTCTAGTCTATCTTCCGGTCCGACCTTTCTTCAGATCTTTCCGAAATGTCATTGTGTTTGCTGATTCCTGTAACACTGCTCGGAAGATCATTCATCACACCAACTGGCGGCACATTTATAGACTCACCTCTCGACATTCTGATTATTGTTCTTATCACTGCAACAGCAATAATAATGCCAAGTGCGACACCTATTATCACTTCGATTCTGTCTGCGATCATTTCCAATGCTTCTATCATGAATTCAGCTCCTGATTATGAGTCATCTTTGTTTAATCTTAACACAATCTGCTCGATCTCATAGCGGAAAAATAGCAAGCTGATATACAGAGTATTCATTTCCTATTTAGCCCTTCGGAAAGCATCCGGAGTTCATTTTTACTGAAAAATCGCATTAACACTTCCTATTTTCAGTAATGGAACAATCATTCTAATGATATGAACACGTGAAAACGAGCTGCGACATTAAAAAAAGGCTTTCAGCTGAACTGAAAGCCCAATAGTGAACATGGAAATCTTGAACTTTGGTGATTTGAGGCTTAATGCCAATGTATAATGATTCATTTGTATGAATATTGCTAATTCTCGCATTCTCCGGTTCAACGCCATTACTGAAATCACACACTCAGTATGCTGTTTTTCAGTAAAGTTGAACTCCGGCCTAATTGCTGAGCCGAATCGCCAGGCGTCTGCCTCTTTATATTGCTTTGTTCTGAAATGCCTTCAGCTGATCAGTCATTTTCTCTGCCGTCTTCATGTCCATCTTATAACTGATAAAAAGGACGCCTAAATAAATCAATACGGATACATTCTGACTTCACAGTTTCCTTGAGAGAATTGCACAAATTGTTCATTGCCGAGGTCTTCAAAGTAGCTGCGGATTATTCTGCAAATTCCGCCATGTGTCACAAGAAGAGCGTTGACTTCGCCCAGTTCTTTTAATAGTGGAAATACCCGGGCAGCCAGATCAAAATAAGATTCTCCGCCCGGAAACCTGACAAAGTATTCTCTCTTTGCTTTCTGATATTCCTCATCATCTCTGTCAGCACATTCAAAACTGCCGAAGTCCGTCTCGATCAATCTGTCGTCGATTTTATATGGTATACCTAATTCACTTGAGATTACATCAGCAGTTTGCCTGGTTCTCAGCATTGGCGAGCACAGGAAGACATCTATATTTGAACCTTTCAGCAAACGAGCAGTTTCCTTCGCCTGTTCAATGCCTTTCGCGTTAAGCGGCACATCAGTTCGTCCTACGACCTTATTATCGGCATTCCACTCGGTCTCTCCATGCCTTACAACATATATCATTTTGACTCTCCATATTTAAAAAATCTGCCCCGGCAGTTTCAGCTTATCCTTATGCTGGAATGATCTGTCGAATTCTTCAACATCCCTGTCATCAACATAATAACCCGAAGGCGTTTGATATACACCGGTGACGCCTTCAAGATATCCCGGAATCAATTCTTTGCACAGAAAGAACGAGTCATCAGCATCTTCCGGCAGATCATGGTATCTGATGCCAAAATTCCGGGCGTGAACAAAGCCGCTCTTGCCATAAAAGTCGATATTGCCTTCAAACAGTACGGCTCCAAAGCCCATCTCAGTTGCCTTTTTCAGGGAATAATCAAGAATCACCTTGCCATATCCTTTGCGTTTAAGGTCGGGTGTGATGCATATCGGCCCCATCGTCAGCACATCGATATCTCTGCCGTCATCAGAATTGATCACAGTTCTCATGAACATGTTCTGCCCGATCAGTCTGCCATTCAGTTCCATGACAAAATCAAGTTCTTTCACGAAAGCCGGATCATCGCGAAGCACATGGATCACATAATGCTCACTGCATCCTGGCCTGTAAACATTCCAGAACGACTCTCTTATAAGGTTCTCGACCTCTCTGTATTCCTCTTTCTTCTCTATGCGTATCGTAACGTCATTTATATTCATTGTTTTACCTCCTGAAAATTGTTGACTTCAATTGCTCTTAGGCGGGAGGTTTGTCGTGATCGTCTGCAAACCTCCCGGTCAGCCGACAATCTCCATTCTGTTATGTAGTTTTCTCAAACAACACACTCCTTTTACAAACTTCTTCAAATTTATCTCTGAAAACGCAGACACGGATCATGAATGTCTTCTTCGAAGTCATCAAAGTCCGGCGCAGTTTCATTCTCAGCGATTTGCTCCGAGCGGACAGACTCTGTCAGAAATTCTCTGATATATGCGTTTACTTCTTCGGGTATATCGACGTTCACATTATGCGCCGCTCCCCTGACGATTTTCAGCGGAAACCCGGTTTTCTGTGTCCATGCTTTATTATACTGTACGACCTTGCCCGTGCGGTCCTTCTCCCCAAGGATCAATAATACCGGACACGAAATTGTTAACTCGCAATTATCTTTCAGGAAGCCTGCATAACCCAGTCCCATCAAATGGCATAGTTCTTTTTTGTTATACGGGGAAAGCATTTGCATCATATTCTCATAGGATCTCTGAGTCGTCGATACCTGCCTCGCCATCGCTTCCTTCATCAAACGGAATGGATACAAATGGGCCATCCACTCGACCTGCTTCAGGATCCAGATATCAAATCGTGAATAATAGCCGGATCCATATGGAGTGCTGTCAATCGAAACAAAACCCTTCACACGATCCGGATATCGTTTTATGAATGATTGCGCAAGAAAGCCGCCCAATGACTGACCGACAAAAATGACCTGTTTTACAGAGTGTTCATCAAGGATCCTCTTGATATATTCAGAAGTATCCCCAAAATCGAACTTCTCAAAAGGTCTGGATTTTCCATGTGCAGGCGTATCCCAGGTCAGCAGATTATAGTCTTCTTCAAAGGCCGGGATCTGTCCATCAAACATACTGTGGTCAGCAGTAAGTCCGTGCAGAAAGAAAAGCGTATCTTTACCGATATCCCACTGTTCCGATCGCCAATAAAAGACTTTGCCTTTATTCGTTTGCAGTATCTGTTCTAACATGTCACACCTTCTTCATTGTCACCCATCGGTCATTTGATCATCTTTACATCAATATTGTTGTCTTCCAGATAATTCATAATATCGTCTTTGTATAGATTAGTGACTGCTATCACAAGTCCGGTTACGTTCTTCGCAATGAAACATGTGGATTCATTGAATGTTCTGACCAATGCCACGCTTTCCCAGCCTACTCTCATGATCTCAGAGCCATTCTTGTTTAGCTCTACTCCCTTTTCATCCAGTGTTATCATCGAGGTTCTGCCATCATTAAGATAAGCCTCGACCATGTTATTCATATTTTTGCGATAAATGAACAAAACTACGAATGCCATAAAAGTAGATGCCAGTACCGCACCTGTCCAGGCATCGAAACCGTCAAAGAAACCACGCATGACCCATAATACGAACAGGATCGCCATTGCTGCCATCAAAATGGTATATGTTTTGAAATTGTCACTCAGTTTTGCCTCAGGCTTTTTGATAAATTGCCTGTACTGACTGATGACATTTACCACTTCCTTGTAGAATTCTTCAGATCCCTTTTCTTTTACTTCTATTGTCATAATACATTACTCCAATTTGCAAGCATCTATAGATCTCGCCTTTTTTACAGTATATCAGTTATGATGAAAAATACCCATCACCAAATTATTATTTGGGCACGCATGGTCAAATGATCGAAGTACGCCAAAAACATAAAAAAAACCGTTGGAATTCAACGGTTTTCTGTCCATAGATCATCTCTAGAGATTTGCAGCGTTCAGTTCTTCCTCGAATGCTTTGGCCTGTTCTTCACTCATGCCTGTACCAGGAAGTTCAGCAAGCTTTCTCGCGCTCCAGCCATGTACGATCTTGATCCTCTTATCAGTCAGATCCATGCCATGTTTCTTACAGATCTCTACTGCTTCCGGGCTTCCCAACAGTTCTTTATTGAGCTGTCAAATGTAAGTGCCATAACATCCCCCTTCGATTGTTACTTAATTAAGTTTGAATTACTGTATGTAATCAATATATCATATTGTATCACATTTACAAAAGACCGAAAATTTGGGCAATTAGATTATCTTTTCCATCCAACCACTCATCCAACCACCTGATATTCATCGGCAAACAACTATTTATTTGTGTGCGATGTTTGCCCTTTCGAGTTCTGTCATAGAATGATGATGGCTGTGTTTTGTGCCTGCTGCATAGTGATCATGAGCATGAGAGTGGACTATTGTGTGTGTATGTATATGCCCATCATGAAAATGCATATATGTGTGTTGATGTTCATGGTCATGGCTGCGGATCAAAGTGTCTGCTGCCACTACAGATGTGCCTGCTGCCATAATAGCAAGAGCAGCCAGGTAGATCCATGTCAGCTTCTCGTGTAAGAATACGAACGAAAGGAATGCCCCGATAAACGGAGCAACGGCATAATAGGCACTTGTCTTGGCGGCCCCGATGACATTCTGAGCACGCACATAAAGGAATATGCTCAGACCATATGACGCGAATCCGAGTGCAAGCGCGATCGCAGCATATTTGAGTCCAGGCAATGACTCCAGCCTGAAAAAGGCTATGCCCAGTGCTCCCAATCCCGAAAAGATTCCTTTGAGTACCACTATCTGGTATGTGTCTTTAGAAGATATGCTTCTGGTGCAGTTGTTTTCCAGGCCCCAGCATATAGTGGCAGCTATGACAAACAGCGAACCGTATGAAAATCTGAAACTTCCTTTTCCCTCAAATGAAAGAAGAATGCTCGACAGTGTTATGAGGATAATGGCACCCCACAGTCTTCTGCTTACTTTTTCTTTGAATATAAAGAGCGCTATGACAGTCGTTGCGACAATCTCGAAATTTCCAAGAAGAGAAGCGTTGGCAGATGTCCCATAGCTGATACCAAGCATAAGAAAAATAGGTGCAGCAATATCGAGGACGATCATGTCTATCACATAAGGCAGATCATTTCTGTCAAGCCGGACTCCTTTCTCTCCCTTATCAGCAAGCGACAGTCCTGCCATTCCGATGCCAGCTCCCAGATACAGCAAGGCAGCCATCATTGTAGGGCTTACCTGCGAAAGCAGCAGTTTCGAAGCAGGCACATTGACGGCATAAAAAGCAGCCGCGAGCAGTGCGTAGATTATAGCTTTGGATTTACTCATTTTCATATTAGACATTGGTTGACCACTTTTCCTGATATATGTATCATATATTTGTTACCGAACACAGTGTTCGATAACAGTTTATTTCTCATTTATTTATTCTTCAATAATCAGAAAATGAGAGATGCCTTTCGGCATCTCTTTTGTTATGTGGTGGAGCGTAGGGGGATCGAATTCTCAAGCTATCGCTGAACACGTTGAAATGAAAGGAGGACAGCACGCCATCATTTTCCATCCAACCACTCATCCAACCACGTGTTATTCATCTGCAAATTTGAATTTGTAAGATTAGTTTTCGTCTTGCCGTTTTAATTTCTTAGATAGGAAAAGCACGAGATTATCATCATTTGCAATTTCCGTTTCGTATTGCGCACAAGGTTTATTCTGATACCAGACACCCGTCCCATCCGGGATATAGCCTCGTTTGACATACATTCGCTGGGCACTTCCATACCCGCTGTGAAGTCCGACGCCAAGCCATACAGTGTCTGCATATTTCCCGGCAATCTCTTCCGCAGTATCCATCAGTCTGCCGCCGATTCCTTTTCTCTGGTATTTTTCCAATACACCGAAATCAACAATCTCGGGCAATCCTTTTCCGCTGAACGCACCGCTGAGCCCTGTTATGTATACACTCACATACCCGGCAAGCTGTCCTTGATATACGGCTGTCAGTGAAACACATTTTCCCGCAGACTGATCCTGGAGTCTTGCCAAATATTTGGAGATATCCGTATGCCAACCTTGTGCGATCTCTTCATCGGTAAAGACCCGGGCATCTGCTTCTTCCATATTACGAATTATCAATTCGTTATCATTGTAATAAACCATGGTTCCTCCCTGCAGTCTGACGAATCGGGAAACAGAATTTTTTCTATTTATACAGAACGCAGTTATATCGAACTGCTGGCCCGTCAGGGTATTCAATGACGATCTTCTCCTCCGAAAAGCCGCATTTGCGGTAGAA
>JAFRDH010000025.1 GCA_017403955.1 Mogibacterium sp. | reverse complement strand
TCGACTGGCTGCAGTGCGGCATGAGCGAAGAGTACGTTCAGGATATGCACAGGATATGCCAGCTCAAGAGAGGGTCAGCGGAGCTGATAATACAGAACGCTCTGGCTACCGGGAATGCGCCGGATAACGCCGGATAAATGGAGCTGCCACACTTTTATTGTGCGACAGCCCCGTGTTCGCTCTTACCCCAATTATTGCAAAAGCGTCATTTTTGATTGGCCCCAAATAAAGTTATAGAGCATGAATTTCCAACTGTTGCAGCGGTTATTGTTACTGATTTCCGGTCAATCGTCTATTCCGGTTAAGTGTCTTTTTCGATTAATCTTCTTTTCCGGGCAGGTTGTCTTGTCCGGTTTCTTATGTCAATCTTTTTGTTTCAGGACAAATTGTCTGAAGAGTTCAGGGCGGTGGATTTTGAACCATGCGAGTCTCAGTGCTGTCATTACATATTCGGCTGCGTGGCCTCTTGGGAAGAGATACCTGATCTTTGACATGGATTCGATGTACCAGTCAGGAACATCGTTTCTTTTCATGAGAGATATCATTTCGGGTTTGAGCGGACGGCCTTTACGCACTAAAGTCATGATGTCATATGCGTCTTTTCTGTCCATACCCTTTTCGGTGAGATATTCAAGGATATCATCGCGGCAGGTTATGAGGTCGCGGAAACCCGCTTTACCTGATTTGATCAGATTCTCTCCGTTGCCAAGCCATGCTCCGGTGCCGTGCATGAGTCCGCTTAGCCTGATAAGGTCGTCGACGGTCTTGGGCCTGGTGAGCCTGATAAGTTCTTCGGCAAATTCGGTTCCGAAGTCAGGGATACCGGCGCGGTCTGCACCCGGCTCGAACAGTTTGAGTACTTCTGCAGCATTTTCCGGAAGATCTGTATACAGTTTCAGACTGCCATCCTGCAGATCAGACAAGGTTTGCATCTGCTCATATCCGAGGAAGTCTATACGGAGAAATGGTATATCGAGGCCGAGGCAGCTAAGTTGCGTGACCTTGAAATTCCTGAGATTCTTGTCTCCGGTAGGCATCAGAGGCGTGAACCGGTTGACATCTACCCCCGGAGGCACTATCAGAACAGCACCGGGATGGATCCCTCCCGGGGTTCCGCTGCCGCCGAGCAAAACATTTTCTTCACCGAACATTTCTGCGAGCGTGTTCAGTACTGCCCATCGGGCGGCCGGTGGGATATTGAAAAAAATTGCAGGCTCCCTGTCCCAATAGTAACCATACAAGGTCTCAGTTGGTATACCGAAACCGTCTTTCTCCATTACTTCTCCGCAGGAAGGACACTTCCTGTCAGGAAGATCCAATCCCGTTTTGTACTCAGATCCCGATGAAGGCATGTGAAAGCGGCCGCACAGCGGACAGAAATAATGAGGTGGGAGCGGATCGATATCTGTTATTTCAAGCAGGAACGCCACCAGAGAAGAACCGATGAGGCCTCTGAATCCGTGCGGGATCGATTCCTGCATAAAACCTTCAGCGAACTTCTCGGCAACTACAAAAAATGGCGCATAGCCATTAGAATATATCTTTTCAATCTCTGTTTTCAGTCTTTTACGGACTGCTTCAGGAAGTGGGTCCCCATATAAATCGCGAGCGTTCTTATACACTTTTTCCACCAGACTGCAGAATTCGCTCTCCAGGTGCGGGCGGAATTGTCCTGCTGGCCAAGGGCGGATACCTTTGGCAAGATCAGCGATAACGTTAAGATTATGATCTGTCAGAAGTTCGTCTATGTCAGCCATCCGGATGCTGACAAGATCTCCGTCTGACTCTTTGACCGTCTGCTCTATCTCACAGACCGGAACCTTTGGTTCCGCATTACTGCCGGATGCGTACCCGGAATAGGCTTTCGTGATAAACCTGTAAAGAGCTGTCACGCCGTTCTGGGTGATCGGTATCAGTCCGGCCAAACCGGCTTCAGGATCTGTCGTATCGAAAACAGCTCCGTAGACAAGAGTTACCGGTTTACCGGCACGGCCGAGTTTCCTGCATGTATCAAATGCCCCGGGAAAGCCGGTCACACTATTGTACTCTAAAATGCAGACTGCATTCGCCCCACGGCCTGCAGCCTGCTCAACAAGATCTCCGGTTCTTATCCGGTCACTGCCCCTGCCGTCTGAAACCGTCTCGGAAGGGTGGTTGCCGGAATTATCTTTTACAAAGTATTTCATTTTCTTCCCTTTCTATCAGAGCAGGCATCAAAAATCATCGTCGCTCATGTTATTAAAACGATCGACGAATTTGCGGGTCGCTTTGGCCTGGATCTGTCTGACACGTTCTCTTGTGACCCCAAGCTCGATCCCGAGTTCCTCGAGAGTCTGCTTTCTCATGCCGTCAAGGCCATATCTTCTGATAAGAACGAACCTCTCCCTGTCAGAAAGAGTCAGAAGACAATATCTTACCTTGAGCGCCGAATACTTATTATCCGACCCGGAGTCAGCGCCCGTACTGCCTTCTTTATTTGAGATGAGGTCGAGCAGCGTCTCTTCTTCATCTTCACCCATCGGATAATCGAGAGAATAAATCATGTCGGCATTGATCATCGTGTCGATCACATCCTCTACCGGCATATCGAGTTTTCTCACATAATCATCAATGGTAGGATCACGCTGAAGCTCCTGCTCGAGCTCTTTCTGCGCTTTGAGCAGTTTGCGGATCTTCTCCTGGGCGCTGGCAGGAAGCGTGATGGTCCTGCCTTTTTTCTCGGCTGCCTTACCCATTGCCTGATAGATCCAATATACCGCATACGTAGAAAACATGTTTCCGCGGGAAGGATCGAATTTGTCTATAGCTGTGCCGAGACCGATCACCCCTTCCTGTACGAAATCTTCGAGGGATAACCTTTTATCTCTTTCACTTTTTTTCCTTGCAGCCTGGAGTACGAGCCCGATATTGCTTCTCCAGACCTTATCTTTGGCTGCTTCATCGCCATTTTGCGCCTTCAGCACCAATTCATTTATTTCTTCCTGCGACAGACGCGGAATTTTATCGATGTCGATTTTCAACAGATCTATCGTTGTCAAACCCGAGATGTCGTCAAGTCTATCTGTATTTTTCTTCTTTCCCATAAAAACTCCTTTTGGTCCATCTGCTATGTGCTGTAAGCCATTGTCACGATCAACATCAGAATAGCTATCGCACCGATCACCTTTACAGCCAGGCGGCATAATCCCACTGTGAATTTTCCTGTCAGTATCAGCAAAGGATAGATGATATATTTCAATATTAAGATCAAGATCAAGATCGATAACAAAAGCATCTTGTTTTCCTTATCCTTTCATGCAAAACGATATAATCTTTGTTAATTGATTATACCGTTCGTTATCGTTGCGTATTGATAAGTGGGGGCTAAAGTAATGCCTCCAGTTGCTTCCGTATGTTGTTCCTGCGGAGGACTTTGACGGTCGCATTGACTCCGGAGCGTTCCGCGATGCGGCAAAGCTGTGCTTTCGCTGCTTTCTCTCCGGCTGCGTCACAACAACTGACAAAATAACTGTTCAGTCCGTGCGTCATGATTACTACGTAATGATCCTCATCTTCCGACGGCCGTCTTGATACGACATCATCAAACAGGCCGAGCGATTTTGCTTCATGGTAGACCTGCAGCCCAATGATCCGCCTTGCGTCTGTGAGCAGCATCTTGATCTGCGTTGATCCGAAGATCAGTCTGCACGTTCCGTCACCTTCGTCATCCGTGATTATGAATCCCTTTGCCCTGAAATAGTCAGTCAGAGGTCCGTCCAGTTCTGCGCGGTCGATCTCGTCGATCGTCAGATAATCGCATACCACGGTGGTCTTGTCTCCGGCGACCATTTTTATCGCGTCAGGCGATATCAGTGCGAAAATATTCGAGAACAGCTTGTCGTACTGTTCTTTGAGCCCATACCTGTCGTATATCTTTACTTCGTAAGAATCCGACGAGTAGCCGGTGATAAAGCTGTTTTGCCCGATCAGGCAGCACTCTTTCAGGCCGTCTATGACTTTCATCGCTCCTGTTATGCAGAATCCCGGAAGAATATATCGGTATTCGTCAGGTTCCTTCTTTGGAGATGCAGCCTTCGTGTCGAAAACAGCCAAAGTGTCATTTTCTGCAGCCAGCTTTCCGAGCGTGGTGCAGAATCTTTTCCATTCACGGGGATCTTCGCAGTACCTAGTCCAGAGCTCTTCATGCTCTTCTTCGAACTCAGGCTTTTCTGTGCATTCAGCTGAAGTGCCTGCCAGAACGGCCATATCTGCGGCTGTGATGAATGGTGATTTATTGATAAAAGTAAGCGCGTCACTGCCGTCCCCGGTAAATACGCTCTTTCCTCTGCATGTTTCTTTCAGATATTTTTTCAGAACTTCTTCCCGGTCCTGATCTTCTAATGCTCCGGTGTCAAGCGTCCTGCGAAGGACACCGCCCGCATTTGTGACAGCCTCTTCGATAACCTTTTCCGTGAGCGTTTGTCCATCGTGTATCACAATAAATTCTGTTGATGATTTGAGGTTCTTTCCTCTCAGGTACGCGGTCACCTTCGGGAAAGCCTCTGCGAGTGCATCGAGGTCTTTCGCATCCCCGGCTTCATACAGATAAAGTATCTTCTCCGGGTTGACGAGCGTCGCTGCAGCCACGTTGGTGAACAGTTCATCAGCAGTTTTCCCTGCATGGAACGGGATCACCAGATAGATCTTCTCGCTGTATGTGAGGATAAACGGGATATTGTCTATCAGTTCTATGTCATTTTTCTTCCAGTCAAAATACTCGTTGCCTGCAAGTACCGGATGGAAATATGCGTCGAACTCTTTGATTTCTTCTTTGATGGCAGCACATGTCTTTTCATCCAGTTTTTCAGCGCTGTTTTCCAGTGCGAGTCTGAGGCTCTTGTACCTTCTTATTCCGGACCGGTCTCCTTCCCAGATGTTCCGGATGCATGCGTACCATTCTTCAAATACACTTCTGATCCCTGCGTCCTGCTGCCCTGACGCACTCTGGACCAGGTATTTCAGCTCGGTGAGACTTCCCACCGTATTAAGACCTCTTCTCCTGATCTCCTTAGCCCTTTTGACATATAGTCTGTGCATATCTACAGACAGGCGGTCAAGGTCATCGAGCTTGTTCAGCTCTTTATCCGATGCTTTGTCCCATTTCTGCTTGTCTTTCTTCTGCCAGGAGTCTTCGCTCAGAGTCAGGAACGGCCTGCTTCTTACGATGCATACGTGCTTCTTCGCTCTCTCGTCCTTGGTAACTCCCGCAAGAATGCGCTCAGGATCAGTAAGTCTGCTCCAGCCGCTGCAGATTTTCTCGGCTACCCACCGTCTGTGTTCGGTCCAGATCAGTCCGTTGCGCACGTTCGAAGCATCCTCGGAAGTTATGAGCGCGCTGAATGACTGTGCCGCTTCCTCAAATGAAACTTCATCCGGATCGATGCCGATGCTGTGGAGCTTATGCTTGAGAGAAACGACAAAAGTGACACATGAAATATGGTTGTATGGTTTTCTGAATTCTTTTTTGATGAAATTGTAATCCAGATTGAGGTTCCTCTCCCAGACTAGATGGACATTGAATGCCATTCTCTCGATCTGAGGATATAATTCGGATTTCCTCACATCTGAATTCATATAGACAGGATAAATATTTTTCCTGACTGATTTCTTGTTTTTCGAGGTCTCGCCGCTGTCTTCGCACGCATAGCAAATATGACACGGTTTGCCGGAATCGCTTATTACCTTGGAATAAGCTGTCGAAACGCGGGAGTTCAGTTTGTCATAATTAAGGTCTGTGAAAATATAGTGGATGCGATGCTTCCTGCCGTATTTCATCAGTGTTTTCTGCAGAAGATCGCAAAATCCTTCATCATCTGATCTGTCGCGCTGTACAGTTTCAAAGATGATCCTTCCGTACGGTTCCGGACATTGGTAGAAGATCTCTCTGGACGGGACGGAAATATCAAAGAAATCTTTAAGTCCCGGTCTTTCTTCGAGGTAGACCTCCCGGTCGGTATCGTTCTCTGTGATCACAAAGACATTCATCTGCTTCCCCGCGATCTGGCCGGTCTGAAGACACATGTCGAGGAATTTCTGCCCGTAGAATCCGAGTCCGGTGATCATGATGTTGAGTTCGTCCTCTTCATCAGGAGCAAAGGTGTAGAGCGGATGCTCATATAGGTGATACATCATGACAAGAGAAGAGTTCTTTTCTTTGTTTGCGTCAAGCTTCTTCTCAGCTGCCGCAAGCACCCATCTCTCTCCTGTTCGATTGTTTTTCGAAATTTCAGGCGGGAGGGTATAGAAAAGCGCTTTCTCAATGTCTTCAAGAAGGTCTTCGCAGCGTTCATATCTCTTGTTCCTGCCGCAAAGACAACCTTTCAATATCGTTGTTAAAATATTTCTGAGTCTTGAGTCCGAATTCCTCTCGGATGCCTTGATGAGCTCCGATTCACGGACCATTTCTCCGAGATCATCCCAGAATTCTTCTCTGAATTTATAACCGGCCTGTTTGGCCTCGTCCGTTACTATGAGCGCTGTGAACAGCGTTGCTCCGATCGAATAGATATCAGTCTGATTATTGAATCTTTTCTTCCCGAAATCAGGTTCGCAGTAGCCTTCGGTCCCTCTTTCCATCGTGCTTTTGTTCATGACGGAAGTGATCGAATCTATATCGAACAGAGATATGGACTGTGTCAGCATCTCATTTCCGCGTTTGAGAAATCCGAAATTCGATGGCTTGATGTCTCTGTGCACAAAACCTTCCATGTGCAGAGAGTAAATGCATTTTGTCAGGGTCTCGATAGCCTTCAGTACTATGAACAGTTTGTATTCAGGCCTTACATCGGGATGTTTGTGTATCTCATCGCAGATCTTGCTGAAAGTCACGCTTTCCGGCTGCGGTGTCCATACGTATACTGTACTGTCACCGTGTTCTAGATCCATCGGTCCATAGTACAGTTCGAAAGGCGGGATAAAAGTCGCAAAATCGTTGTTCCCTTCTTTGCCTCTCAGATCGAGCAGCATTTCATATTGATTGATGAACTCTTCTTTGGTTCGGAGAAATATCCTGCGGCTTCCTCCGAATTCAGGGTCATAGATCAGATGACCGTCTTCGTTTCGCTCAAATCCAGGTAATTGCAGCGGATAGAACTCCTTGAGAACGCCTTTGCTGCTTTTCTCGTGGCTTGCTTCATAGCATATGCCATCCGCTCCTGCATCGATCACCCTGCTTATCGTGAATGTCCTTTCGAATTGCTTTCCGTCACTCAGACCATAAAGCGTGATTTTGTTTTTCAGAAACTTGCGCTTGTTCATTTAAGTGCCTTCCCTGATTTTCTGGTTATATCCATTGTGATAAAACTGTAATCGTCATTTCCGTTCTGTTCAGTCAGGTAGTTCTTGAGTCCTTCGTAGTCCTCTGCCGCAAGCATACTCCGGATGTCTTTTTTCATGCTCCCTCTTTCGAATAACGGGCGCCATGCTCCGTCTGAGAGGATGATCACTGAATCGATCTCTGCGTCATCTATTATTCGTATCTGTGTCTGTGTCTCCGCCCCTTGTGTCGTTGTCACACAGCAGCCTTTTCTGCTGTCATAAGGCGAAGTCAGGACATAACAGTCTTCTCCGGAAGTCCCGATTATTAGGCTGTCCCCGAGGCTCATGCACATCAGACGTTTATTTTTCTTGTCATGAAGTACACTCGCGATCGTACTTGAGTAATCTTCGATCTCCCGGTTATCTGATCCTGCTGCCTGTTCCAGTTCATACAGCACTTCAACCAGAGTCATATTGGCAATATCCTGCTCACTGTATTCCTGAAGCAGTTCCCCCTTCTTCAGGAATAGATTCGTTACCGTGTCAGCAGTGATCTTAGCGCCTGTCTTTGACTCTTTGCATGATGACACTCCATCTGCCAGCGTTATTACAGAGTTCTTTCCGTATTTGCCGCTGCAGATATAGTCCTGATTATCGCCGTCTGTATCGGCATGCCACTTTCCGATATGACTGTATCTATCGATCAATTCTCTTACATCCTTTCGCTTGTTTCCTGTGAATTTCTAGAGATAAGTAAAAGCATATGAAGAGAATGCTGTAAGAACGTCGAACAGATCTCTGCCGCTGAAGAGATTGTAATGAGCTCTTTCCAGGTATTTATCTATTTCCGCTTTGAAATCGTTAAAGTAATCTTCGAAGCTCTGTGTCTTGAACAGATCATCCCCTTCATGTTTTGCGTTATAGAGATAATAGAATGCAACAACGATCGCGCCTCTTGTTACTGCAGAAGCAGAATCTATGCTGAGCACTTTTGGCCTTGCGACTGCAAGATTATTCCAGTCGCGCGCGTCTCTCGGATTCCCGTGAAAAACAGCCTGTGCCTGTGTCACTCCGATATAGCTGTTGACACTGATGAGAAGATCCATGAAGTTATCGTATTTTTCTAAGATAAAATCTGTGTACCGTCTGACTCTGTTGAGGTTGCGGGAAACGAAAGCGCTGACATCTGTGAACCAGAGTCCATAGTTGCATTTATCGAGTGAGATGCCTCGTTTGGTGATGTCGCCGAGCAGTTCTTTGTATACTGCAAAAGCGGAATTCTGCGATGCTTCGAGCTTGATCGGATTGTTGCCGACCTTGGAAGCGTCGCAATTGTAGTATGTGCAAAGGAATTTTTCAAAGCTCTCTTCATCAAGACCAAGGATATCCTCGCAATGAATGACATTCTGATTATGAACGATCAGCTTCTTGAAGTCTCTGCTGCCGGACGGTCTCTTGTCCGCATCGGCGGAAGGTTCTTTGCCCTTCATTTTGTCCTTGATCCTTTTGATCATCTCGGAAGACTTCTTGATTTTCTCTGCAGGAGTCAGATCAGTATTGATGTAATACAGATATACCATCTCGGCATAGTTCTTGTAGTTGATACCCTGTCCTGACGGATCGATCTCATATTCGTTGAGTCTGCCGCGGTATGGTTCTGTGATGAATCTGATGAAATTGTTGGTGTAGTAGTCTCTGAAGAGGTTGATATCGATGTCAGATACCGGATCAAAGACTTTGTTCTTGGCTGCCTCATAATAATAAGTCATGCCAAAAGCCATCGCGAACAGATAAAGCGCTACTTTGGTCGCTCCTTCTGTACGGAATTTGCCCTGCGCAAGATCATCTACCATCTTGAGCAGCCCATAGGTGCCTCTCGGACGTCTCTGGTCTCTTGTCGCAGTCTCGAGAACACCGAAAATACGGTCATCCACAAAGTAGAGCAGGTGGTCGATATTACTTATTAAGTCTTTGCTGCAGCCATGCTCTTTGGCATATTTCTTTACGTACGCGCCGCCCTCATATCCGGCATCCCTAAGACTGTTTCCGTATTTCACAAACTGCTTCAGGATCCTGAGTCTCAGGGTATCGTCCTGCCAGTTATCGTCTTCATCGCACATTCTGTCAACGATCCTCTTCATATAATCTGAAGGGGAAGGATATTTCTCAAATCTCCGGAACAGTGCATCGAGCATATGTGCCTCGATCTTGGCATAGGAAGGGAAGTCACTCTCAATGACCAGCTTTTTGTAATAATCGAGTTCACGGTCTTTCTCATATTTGATCCCGCAGATATCGAACATATCATAAAGAACCGAAAGCTTGCTCTTATAATCAGACTTGCCTTCGGCTTTGATGACCATGTTCATCGCCACGATAAAATCATTCGTATCGATGATTCCCTTGAACTCATCCTGCAGTCCATGCAGTGCATTTTCCAGTCTTGTTGTGATTGTGGTATTGCTGATATTCATTGCCGGTCTCCTTTTCTACTTGTTGATTCCTACTATTGGTCCGAGTTCTTCTGAAAACCCACCGAAGCGTCCTTTTACTGTGAGCGGTTTGATCTCCCTGAATTTCAGATGTTTGGTATCTACTGATTCAGCAGTCGGCGCTCTGGACAAAGTAATATGCTGAACTTCTATGCGGTCGATCATCGCCTGGATGACGGGGTTATCTGAATGGGCCTCTACCAGCAGCCCTTCATTCCTCCTGTTGTTCCCGTATCCGATCACTCTTACTTCGATCTCTTCGCCAAAAAGATCAGTGTCTACTTCCTCCGGATCATATTCTATAGTGACATGAAGGCTTTTTATTCTTTTTTTGAGGCCTCTGAATCTGCTGAGTCTTCTCAGCGCCCTTGATTCCTCGAGGTCGAAAAAGCATCCAATATATTTGTATTTCATGATTCTTTAAACTTCCGGTAAACTTTGATTCCGATATATATAATTGCAATGATACAGACGACCTGGAATACTTTGGTGATCCAGAAACCTACCTGCGGCACTCCGCCGAATATTTCTCCGAATAATTCATTCCAGAAGTCGAAGCTGTCTACCAATGCAGAGAAAACGCTAAGAAGTGACAGCATGAGGATCGCGCTGTTGAGGCTTTTGTCTCTCTGCGCCTGCTCCTTTTCCGTAGCGGCTCTTCTGACTTCACCCAGTGACAGTATCGGTTCGTGCACATCCTGATACATGTCTCTCAAGGCAAAAGCTTTGGCGATTTTGTCATACAGCACCTGATATTGCGGGACCTCAGTGATGCAGCTGAAAACGAAGTCCGTTTCAAATGCGTACAGCTGGTTCTTGTAGTCTTCCAGCGTTTCCAGATCGTTCCTGTCGCTGTTGCCGATAATAGTCAGGTACATATACAAAACGTATTTCTGATGGAGAAGCAGGACATACATCAGCAGATACTGGCTGTTGAAGTTCCCGAAGAACTGCGATTCCAGGAAATTGCCGATCCCGGCGTCCGGGCATGCGATACATACCGCTGCTTCCGGCGAAACGCCCCAGTTCATCCCCGCTGATGGTGTGTGGAGCTCCTCTTCTTCTTGTTTTGCATTCTTAAGATATTTGTAACCCTCGCTGTAGCAGCGTCTCAGATAGAACATTTCTTTACTGAAATCATCTTTCGAGTCTGCCGTGAGGAATGTCAGCACATTCGCACGTTCTTTCCCTTCGTATGTATAGAAGAAAAAGTCCGGTTCGAATCCTTCAATGTAGCTGAATGCCCTTGCCAGATCCTTCGCCATACCGAGGAATGTGCTCTTGCCTCTTCCTGTAATTATGCGGGTCTTCGAAACTTTCTTGAGGTGGAACAGTGCATTTGACACCCAGAAAGGATCATCTTTCTCAAGGTTGATGCGTATCGCGAATATACCCACTCCTGTTCTGAAGCAGAACAGCTTGATATCTACGATCCTGAACAGCGGCTGCACTTTTTCTCCCCTGTAATTGTAAGCAGGGATCTTGCACCACTCGTCTCTTTCCGGGATACCGAAGGCCTCCCTGGCTGTATCGTTGAGGCTGAACAGGAAACATTGACAGGTCTCTTCATCTCCGGAACTGATCTTGTCCGCTACATACCTCAGCATGTATTTGACATTGATCTTCTCTCTGTTCCAGGAACCGCTGTTTCCCAGCGAGCCGACCAGATCCCTGAATATCTCCCTGTCCCCATATCTGAAAGGGATAAAGATATACGAGGTGTTTTCTACCTTATTCAGACTTTTATCATTCGAGCCTTTATCTTTTCCGTCACTCACTTTGCAAACTCCTTGTATCAATTATAACAATCCCCGCAGTTACACTGCCGCACGGGGGATAATCAATAATATCGCACTTTCACATGTAAATAATAACACACGAGGGAATCCTCACCAACGAAAAGAAACGGCAGAAATGCTGCCGCACCTTTCATTTAGGAAATTTGTTTTATCTTGCGTAACTGATGATCGGTCTTGGCTTCTCTCCTCTGATGAACAGGAATCCATGCCCGATCGGGAGTGACAATATTGTCGACAGATTCCTGTTTGCTCTCTCAGAGACAAATCTCGCTGTATCGATATCCTGTCCTCCGAGGTAAAGCTGCTGATCACAGTTATTGATGATCGTTTTGGCTTTGGCCTCCCCGTACAGTGCTTCGAGCTGCGTGATGCTCTGCAGGATAACGCTTACGTAGATCTCACGGGAACGTATTACTGAAATGATGTTATCAAAATTCGGTATGTACAGGTTTGTGGCGAAATCGTCCAGATACATTCTTACCGGAATATCCAGATAATGATTCTCGTAATCATGGTCCGCGCTGCGGCAGAGGATCTGAAGTATCTGTGTCATAAGTGCGTTAGCCAGTTTGTCCAGTGAACGGTCAGTATCGCTGATCGTTATGAACAGCGCCGTTTTCTCTCTTCCGAACATGGACAGATCGATCTTCTGCGGCTTCTTGTAAAGAGCCAGCGCTGTATCGAATCTGAGAGTATCCAGTGCTGTGGAAAGAACAGCTTTGACGCTTGCATCTGTTTTCGGCGAGTCGGATACGCCTCTGATCGCCTCGTATCTTCCCGGGATCGTGCTGTCCGGTTTGAATGCCGACAGCTCTCTGACGAGCATATCAAATTCCTGGTCGCCGAGTCTTTCTACGAGTTTTACTACAGATTCCAGAGTATGCTCTTCCTCCGGAAGGGCCTCAAGTACGTACGCGATGAGGCATGCAAGATACTGTCTTGCCGCTTGTTCCCAATAAGGGTCATTACTCCCGGTATCAGGGACCAGGCACATACAGAGCGAGATGATATCCTGCTCATTGTAAAGGTCTGTTTTCGGGTCGTATCTGATATAGTCCATCGGGTTGTAACCACACCCCGCGCTCAGATCCGTGAAATCTATCTTCAGCACCTTATAGCCTTTTCTCAGAAGGTCTTCTCTGTGCTTTGCTTCCTGCTCGCCTTTTGTATTACTGACGATGATACTTTCATTGCTGCAGTTACGGATATTCGGTTCAACATAGCCTCGTGTCTTACCGGCGCCGCTTGGACCGAAGATGAGGATATTGTTGTTAATACCTGTCTGCCAGGTATCTGTACCGAGAGTAATACCCGCTGCCAGTATATGTTCACCTTGATATCTGCTTCTGTCCATCATTTTGTCTCCTGTTAATCCTCCTGTCCGATCTCTAATGATTCAATAGCAATAAATGCGATCGGAATTGCTATGGTGTTCATAAGGGGCTGGAATATTTTGCGCGGCAGATCGCTTAGTCTCTTACCGTCCGCTACCAGCTTGACCAGGCTCTCACTGTTTAAAGTTCCATCCTTATATTTCAGATCATCCAGTATCTCTTTCAGGAACGTTCTGAGATCGGTATACTCGTCAAACCTGCTGACATTATAGTAATCCGCGAACCATTCCTTGCTCTGCGCCGGCATACCGAGTTCCATGACTTTCTGCATGTAATCTATGATCGGGATCTGGAGCATTTCTTCCATGTAGTTCAGCTCTCCCGCATTCAGCTCCATTTTGGACGAGCGTCTGTAGTGAGTTGTTAAGGAAACGCTTATGTTCTTTTCAAGGAAGCGGATAAAACTGATAAGATAGATGAAAAATTCATCATTATTATCGTTATTGCCCATGTACCAGGAGGTCAGAAGTACAGCAAGATCACCGAATGTGATGCTGCGGGGGTTCTTTCTGAACTGTCTGCTGCAGACCTGCTGAAGTGCTGCCGCTTCTGCCTCAGCGTTATTCGACCTGAGAGAATCGATCACAGAAGTCTCACTTGCTTTCTCCATCAGCCAGAACGAGAATTCAGGCGATGGTGATTTGCACTTTTTGAGACGTGCAAGCCTGACGTCCAGAGGTGTTTTTACTCTGATTGTCGGATCCATATCGCACCTCCCCGTTATATTTTCGTGACAACGCCCGTTGCAAGTCCGAACTCGATCGCTTCCTCCGGGCTGAAATAGGTATCTCTCGCTGTGATCTTAAGCACCTCCTCAATGCTCTTGCCTGTTTTCTCTGCTATCATTTTGCCGATCATTTCCTGCGTCTCTTTCAGTCTTTCGAGTTCAGCCTCGATCTCCGCAGGCTTCTTGCCGTCGAACGATCCTCCGCTCAGTGACGGATCATGGATCATCAGTCTGGAGCTCGGCATCATCTCGCGCTTGTCTCCTGCCAGGAAAAGCATCGCGCCCATCGAAGCGGCGGTGCCAATACATACAGTCCTTACCGGGGTCCCGATCATTCCGAGGAGATCTACGACAGCCATTCCGCTCTGGACTTCTCCGCCGGGACTGTTGATGTAGATCGTTATCTCTTTATCCGGATCTTCTCTGTAAAGGTAGAGTACCTGCATGAAAAGCGCACTCATTGTGTCGGCATCGACCGGGGAGATCACGAAAATCTCCCTTGTGAGCATCAGCTCTTCTTCGATCTTGACATGCGTATATCCGCTTGACGATTCCTTGAGTATTCCCGGTTTTTCAAAAATAGAATTTGCCATATCTGCCTCCTACTTGATCTTTTCCGGATCATTATCATTATCCATATCTTCGCCTTTTTCTGAGATTTCAGATGCATCATCCTCTTCGAAGGTGATTTTCTCTGCCGTCATGTACGACTCGAGTGTCGGATAGATCTTGACAAAGAACGCATTGTCGGAAAGGCCGTTTTCGATGTCATACTTATTCGCGAAATAGAACATTTCGCGGACAGCAGTTGCACTAAGCCCTGTTCTGATGGAGATCATGCGGATATGCTTTTCGCTCATGTTGCTGATATTCTTCACGCTGATCTTGTTAAAATAATTCCATGCATTGAGGAACTTCTTAGCGTCATCGACAGACGAATGCGACTTGCGGGCTATATATAATGCCTTATCTTCACATTCCGGTTTAGGGAGTCTGATGCGGATGTATTCATTTATTGCAGTCTTGCTATCCATTCTTTTATCCATTCTCTTCCCCTTTCATCAATCATGCTGATGATTCAAATATATTATCAGGACGGGCCGGGCAGCTTTTGCTGCCGGCCTCTTACTGGTCAATGACCTCCTTAAGTACTGTGATGATTACAGTGAAGCCAACAGCCACTGCAATGACGATGGTAACAACGGTTACCGGACACAGGTCTTCGTGACCGCATCCGAAGAGCTTTGTGGCGAGAAGCATTACCATTGTGAAAAGCATTGCTTCGCCAAGGGTTCTCTTGAGCATTTTTGATTTTGCTTCATTCATGTTCTTTTTCATGGTGGTCCCCTTTCTCTTCAATAATTTCATTGTGCTACCTTATGAATTCATTTTATTCAATTTTGAAATTCACTTTGCTGCCGGGGATATTGCAATTGGTATACGACCGCCCCGACTTTTTCAGTTTACCTGCCAGCCGGGCGGCATTCCGCGAGGGGGGACTTTCCGGCACTGCCTTTTTCCGGCGCACGAAAAAAGCCGCTGCACTTTATGTGTAACGGCTTTGTCTGTTGTCTGCTTATGCAGCTGCGCTTTTACTGCTCTGCGTCGAAAGGAAGGAGTGCGACTACTCTTGCTCTCTTGATAGCCTTAGCAACTGCTCTCTGGTGCATTGCACATGTACCTGTTGCTCTTCTTGGCTGGATCTTGCCTCTCTCTGTGATGTACTTCTTCAGAGTCTCAGCATCCTTATAGTCGATCTTCTTTGTCTTGTCAGCACAGAACTGGCACACTTTACGTCTTCTCATGCCTGTATTCATGCGCTTAGGTCTGTTGTTCATCATGATTCGTGCTTTCCCCTTTCTTAGAATGGAATATCATCTTCGGCTGCCTGGAATGTATCCGGAAGGTCATCGAAGTCTCCGAGCACGGAGTCCTGTGATCCGCCGAAAGTATCCTGTGGTGCTCCGAAGCCGGTGTCCTGTGGTCCGCCAAATCCGCCTCTGCTCTGTGGGTTGTAGTTACCGCCCTGAGATCCGCCCTGGTTATTACCCTGGCCGCCTCCGAGGAACTCAACTCTGTCAGCAACGACATCAGTTGTATAAACGGTGACACCTTCTCTGTTCTTGTAGCTGCCGGTCTGGATTCTGCCCTGGACTGCAACCTGTCTGCCCTTTGCAAGATAACGGTCACATGTCTCTGCCTGTCTTCCGAACACTGTTATACGAATAAAATCTGCACCAGCGTCTTCGCCATTTCTTCTAGGTCTGTCGACTGCGATCGTGAAATGAGCAACTGCTGTCTGTGTGCTAGGTGTATAGCTGAGTTCAGGATCTCTTGCCAATCTTCCGATTAATATGACATTGTTCATATCCGACCCTGCCTTTCTGCTACTCTTCGTCCTGACATACGATGATATGTCTCATTACGTTCTCATTGATCCTGAGTCTTCTGTCGAGTTCCTTAGGAAGATCAGCCTCAGCCTTGAACGGAAGAACTACATAGTATCCTGTGTTCTTCTTGTTGATGCTGTAAGCAAGCTTTCTCTCGCCCCAAACATCAGCTTCGCCAGCCTCGCCGCCTGCGTTGATAACAGACTTAACTGTCTCAACCAGAGCTGCCTTCTTCTCCTCGTCCAGAGTTGGATCAAGCACGAATAGAAGTTCATAATCTCTCATGTTGACACCTCCTGTGGTCATATTGGCACCGGTTCGCCCGGTGCAGAAAGTTAACATGTCTTGATTGACATGCCCATTAATATTAATGTATCGCAACGCGAAAATCAAGCACTTTTTTGATTTTTCGCAGTCTTGTTATTACCCATGTGATCCCCGAGTTTGCGGCCGAGATCCATCAGTTCTTTGGTCGGGTGTTCGAATATCTTCAGGCTGAAGAATGCTGTGATCAATGCGCCGATCAGACAGTAGACCGCAAAGGCAGCCACCATGGACAAAGTGCTTCCGCCGAAAGCAAGGCCTTTTGCCTGCCCTGCGAGAGCAGTGTCATAAGTCCCGCCGAACAACATCACGAGTTTTGGCAGGACCATCCAGTTCCTGAATAAGTAGCAAAGAGGTCTGTGCCAGAAATAGACCTGGATAGTTCTTGAGCCGATCGTTGTTATGAAACCGCTGTTACGATCAGGAATGACTGCGATGATCGCAATCGTTATAAGGATGGCAAAAGCCCAGACAGCTATCCTTATGCACCAGCCGTATTTGTAAGCATAGCTGAAAAAGTCAGTCAGGAATTCGTATGAACGCCTTCCGGTGAACCACTTTCGCCAGCTGTACGCGCCCCACTTTGCAAAATAGCAGAGGAGCATCGTGCCAATAATTACGATCCAGCCGCCGACAGCAAGAACCGTTTTGCGGCGTGCGTCCTCGAAGAATGCGAGGACTGTCTTCATATCGAGATAGTAGCCTATAGAATATATAGGAAGGAAATTGATCATTCTTGACAGACAGAACGTGTCTCCAATCACAGGGAAGTAACCTATGACAGCACTGAGAGCGAATGCTCCCGTAATAACGGCCCAGGGCTTCACCTTGCTGTCGATCCTTCTCATCAGATAGAACAGCAGCTCATACTCTGCCATTACGAACAGATACCATGGAATACCCGGTTCTGCGATAGTATGCCAGAGAGGGTGCTGGCCCATGAGTGTTCTGGTGAACTGCAGGAACAGTTTGAGACCATATCCGCAGAAGAATAGCCCCCATACTTTGTCCCATCTCAGCTTTGTTTCGCCTTTGATGCCAAGTGACGCTTTCTCCTCCGTGATATATTGCTTGTGCATGAGGCCTGATATGAATATGAATGCAGGCATATGGAACATATAGATCCACAAAGTGATCCATCTTACCAAATGAGAATCGGACACATAATCTGTCGTCATGTGTCCGATAACTACAAGAAATATCAATAGAGCTTTAACGTTATCGTATTTATAGATTCTGGTTTTCATTATTTAACTGATCACCGGAAAGATGCCGTGCAAGAATCAGTTTGCAGCTTCTTCTCCGGCAGCCTCGCCTTCTTCACTTTCTTCACTGTCATCTTTGGATGTTTTGCCTCTCAGACTGTTGATGAAATTCATCAGATTGGCCTTCTTCTTATTCTCGATGGTCGCCTGGATCTCCTCTTCTGTAGGATTCATGACTTTGTCGATTCCTTCAAGACATTCATCGAAGACCTTCGGATCGACCTTGAGCACCTGATATTTGTTGCTCGGATCCATCGAAGCAACGATCTCCATTTCATACTCGCCCGACATTCTCTGGCTCTGGATGTCCCAGACGCCAAGATCTGAGAGCTGCATCCTGATGAGTGCCTCGATATCTGACTGAGGCATATTGGTCTCCATCTCATCACCGAGCGTCTTCATGATCTCGCCGTAACTGGTGAGCAGCGTGGAGGATGACATCATCTTCTTGAGAACCGCCTCCATTACTTGCTGCTGATTCTTGACTCTCAGCTGGTCCTCGCCCTTGAAAGCCTTACGTTCTCTTGCATAATAGAGAGCCTGCTTGCCGTTGAGGTGGTTCCAGCCCTTCTTATATCTGTATCTCGAGATCTTGGATTTGAACTTCTTAGGGGATTTGACATCGATCCCGCCGATCGCATCGACGATATGGACGCATGCGTTAAAGTTGACTTTGACATAATAATCCATCGGGATATGGATCCAGTCTTCGACTGAATTCAGTGTCTCATCGATACCGTAGATGCCGGTATGCGTCAGTTTGTCCATCGTTCCGGTCCTGTGAAGAGGAACGTAAGCGTCTCTCGGGATCGAAGTCAGCAAAACTTTTCTTGTCGACGGGCAGACTGTGACGATCATGTTGACGTCACTTCTCTCAAGGTCGTAGCCTCTCTCGACAGTCCACTGATCGATTCCGGAAATATATACATTGAACGCTTCCTGCGTGACATCCTTTCCGCTCTGCGGCGATACTCCTGATGACTCTGACGCAATGTTAGAGAACATGGCATAAGTCGATGTCAGGTAGTGGATGCCGAGGCCGTAGACAGCGATGAATGCAGCAGCCACGATAATTCCGAGGAATCTCATGAATCTGTTTCTTCTCGCCAGGAGGATGGAAGCAATGATGAGCATCGCGACCATTATTCCGACCAGAGGCATAGTAATATTAGACGGGAGGGCTTTCACTACGGTCATCATAGCAAGAAAACCGATAGCGACCAGCAGCATCACGATCACAAGTATTTTATATATTACTAAAGATGGAAAGAATATTGATGGTTTTCTATTTTTCTTGTTTGTCGTCTGTGCCATCTAAGTCCTCTTTACTGTTGTCTTCTTTGTTGTGGCTTCCTGCAGTATCATATGTGATTATGCTCATCAGATCCTTCTTAGGCTGTTTCGGTATGACTATAATGCCCAGATAAAGCATCGCGATCATAGCCAGGAAGAATGCGTCTTTGTATAAGCTGCGGCTTATGAGAACTGCTACGACACCCATGATACCAACGATGCCGTACATGATCAGTACCGAACGTCTCTGTCCGAAACCTGCAGCCATGAGGTGGTGGTGCAGATGCCCTTTGTCCGCCTTCATGATCGATTCCTGACGCGCAAGTCTCCTTACCATGGCAAAAACTGTGTCGAAAATCGGCACAGCAAGAACCAGCATAGGAATGATCGCTCCTACCATCGTCGCTCTCTTAAGAGGTGATATGACAGAAAGCACCGCTATCATGTAGCCCAAGTACAAGGCGCCCCCGTCGCCCATGAAGGTTTTCGCGGGGGAGAAATTGTACGGCAGGAATCCGAGACATCCTCCTGCAATCGCTACAAGTGCTACACATACAGGCATCATTCCGAGCCTTATTCCATGGATATATGCAACATACGCAAGGGAAAGCGCCATGATCGCTGTACATCCTGCAGCAAGTCCGTCAAGACCGTCCATCAGATTAACTGCGTTGGTGATACCGACGATCCACAGGACTGTGATCAGATACGCAAGTCCCGTGCTGAAAAATACGATCGCCTTCGGATTTGCCAGAGTCGGTGCCAGGATGGTGTTGATGAACCGGATCCTGATGCCCATTGCGAACATCAGAGAAGCGATCGCGACCTGCCCTGTGAATTTGACGATCGGACGCAGGTCCTTGATATCATCCCATACACCGAGCAGATACATCAGAGTACCTCCGATCATCGCGATCCTGATGTTGCTGTTCATCGTGGCCGGTATGATCATTGCCACCATAGATCCGCAGAAAATCGCAAGCCCTCCGAATCTTGGTATCGGCCTGTCATGAACTCGCCTGTCGTCACGCGGTCTGTCGATAACATCCAGCTTATAAGCAAGCTTGATGCTGACCGGGGTCATAAGAGCTGACACTGCAGTTCCGATCAAAAGCGCCTCTATTACTCTTCTTAAATAAAATGTAAATACCATCAGTTTTTAATTGGGAGCTGTTGCCGCAGCCGGCATCAGAATACTCCAATATCGTAGACATTGTCGTCCCTGTTGATACCGACCTGCTGCCATCTCCTTACTTTCTTATATTTCCAGACCTTTTTCTTTTTATATTTCCACTTCCACTTGCCGTTCTTCTTGACCTTTTTCCATTTTACTTTTTTCTTGACCTTTTTCCACTTGACCTTCTTGGTCACCCAGCCGTATTTCGGCGAGCTGTGGTATTCGGACAGATAGAAGTGATGCTGTCCGGTCTTGCTGTCAGTTGTATGGTAAAGGCTTTCGATCTCGTACGGAGTGTTGACACGTATCACCCTTGAAGGCGTTCCTGTTCTCTTCTCAGGATCGCTCTGCTTGCCGCAATACCATGCCTCTTCGATAAACTTCTTCTCGCCCTTGCGGACCGGCTCGAGGTTTTCACTGTGCCAGTCCAGACACAGAATGATGTTATAAGGCTGCGAACCGTTATATCTGCTGAGAACATAGTAAACATACTGATCGTCAGCGTCCATTGACTGCCATACACCTGGATATTTTTCAGTTACCTTGGTGTTTGCCTTGCCGATCGCCTGGAGAGTCTCGGCATTGTAGATAATAATATCATGAAAGCCGCTCTCCATTCCAACATAACAATCATAACGGGCATTATACGCAATAGCAGTCAGACCTCTCTTGCGGTCAGCTGCGTTTACAGTGTTATCTTCATATTTCTCATCGTTCTCTTCGTTATAATATTTGAACTTGACTTTTGCAGTCTTCTGAAGTTCAAGTGTCTTTGCATCGACGAACACGAGGAGTTTTCGTGAAGAATAATATGTAACGATAACGAGGCGGTCACGCTTTGAGTCATAGCACATTCCATTGCCGTGGTTCACATCCAGGGCTTTAGACTTGCCTACGACCTTGCGGTCCGACATCCTTACCTTGAGAACTCTGCCCTTCTGATTTGCACTGGAAACCATCATATAATATGCATACTTTCCGTCTGTGCAGCTCCCCTGAACGACGCTGTATCCTGTGTCTTTCTCGCCGAGCATCGACCTGAGATTGATCGCTTTGCCGCTCTTGCGGACCAGACTCGGGTCATCGATCGATTTGACACTTATTGTTCTTCTCGTTATCGGTTCAATATCCTCTGTATCATCTGCGAAAACTTCTGTGAATGCGAAGCCGGACATTGAAAGAGTCATAACAAAAGAGAGCAACAGGGCTGCGATTCTTTTGATATTATTTCTATCTTTCATGATTGCACTTCCTTTTTCTCAAAGTCAGACTTTTCACTCATCAAGATAGATTCATGTCATGTCTGCTCATAATACTCTCGGTAATTGTTATTTTATAATGATTATGAAACAGAAATGACTTAGCTTAATAACTATTCATCTTTAATAATTATTAATATTCCGCAGATTCTGCTTTGTTTTTCCTGCGTCTGACGTGATAACGGATCACGAGAACGAGCATCAGTATCACGCCTGCACCCATCGCTCCGAAGATGAGCCTCTGGTATGGATACTCATAAACCAGTTCGACCTGGTGACTTCCTGCAGGCACCATCGCTCCGATGAACGAAATGTTGACGTCCTTGATCTTGTGTGCCTTCTCACCGTCGATATATATGTGCCATCCCGGATTTCTCAGAATGGACAGATACAGGATCCTGTCTTCTTCATTGTTGACAGTACCATTCACGTAATCGTTATCCCAGTTCTCGATCTTGTAGCTGGCGGCGTCGAGCTTTGCAGCGTTCTTTTCGTAACCATCCATCGGGATCGCATAGACTTTGATGGCATCGTAGGTGTAGTATCCGTGATTCGAGATTTGTACTGTTACATCGCCGGAAAGTGTATCAAAGTAGCCGAGATTGAGGTCGTAGGTGTCGATATCATTGAAACTTCTTACACCGCCTGCCTCGCACTTCGCGCCCTTCTTGCTGCCGTTCTGGCTGATTTTGGCTGTGATCTTGAATCCGGTGTTGTCCTTGAAGGATTTTCTCCTGATCTTTGCCAGCAGACTCTGGTTTTTCCATTCAGGAACTTTTCCGTAGAACAGCATTGCTGTGTCATCATAGTTCAATTCCTGACGGCGGAAATTCTCGAACGCGAGGATGACCTGGCTGTTCTTGATCTCCGGCAGAGTTATGTTGAACTTGCCGGAAGTCTTTTCTTCTTTGCCGTCAACGACTTCTGCGAGATTGAATACTGTGATCTGCCTGGCATCCGGATCGATCTCACATTTCTTTACGGCTTCCATCTTGTAGTCGACTTCATTGACTTTGAGCTTGATGTCATCTGTTGTCGCATGCTTGACGTTGCCGATTTTCTCAGTATTTTCGTGATAGCGTTCCGGAAGAACTGCAGCCTGCATGAGGACCTGCTCACGTACTTCTACCGGGTACTTGAAGAACTCTTCCTCGGTGATGTACTTATCATATGTCGTACCGAGTCCCATGCAGTACTTATTCTTGTAAACTTCGTAGCCGTTTACATCTTCGACTCTTTCGTATCCGAACGGGACGTAGAGCGAAGCGTGATTTTTCTTGGTATCGTTTTCAGACTTTCCAACAAAATACTTAACGCCTGTGAGGTAGTCGAGCATCGCGCGGTTGTCATTCGAAGCGATCAGCGTCCTGCGGTAGTTGCCTGCAGCATTGCCGACAGCCTTGTTGTATTCATGCCATGCGCTTGGGGCCGATGAGAAGCAGGTATAAACAGATCTCGTATTGAACATTATGTTCTCGTTGACCTTGGCCCCTGATGTCCTGATACCGTAATAGCCATCCACCTGATCGGATCTGTAGAAATCCGGGTCGGCTGCCTGGATCTCCGGAACAGCGGTCTCAGGTGTTGCCATGATTCCGGAATAAGCCTCTCCGACATGTGAATAGCCCGGGACTCCGTCCATTGCACGAGTGAAAGAACCGATCGTTTCTATTTCAACGATATCCGCCATGACCGCAAGAGCGATAAGGAGCACTGCGGACTTCCTGATCAGACCGGCAAAACCGCTGCTGAGCGGCAGTCCCTGACTCTCTTTGTATTCTTCTCTTGCCTTGATATGCCCGACGATGACGATAAATGTCGCGAACAGGATACCGCAGGCTGCGGTGAATGCAGTTTTCTTGCCTGACATCCCCATCGGGATATACGTATAGATGACCCATCCTGCCGTGAGCAGCACCCACAGCTCCATCACCAGACATTTCCACACAGACCTGAAAGTATCCATAGTCAGATTCTCGATCGCTGCCCATGTCACGAAGAACGCGACCATGAAGAACCATCTTCCTGACGGATAGCTGAGCCCGTTGAACAATCTGCATACAGCCGGGATCTGCGTCCCCACAAGACACGCTACAGCCATGAAAGCCTGCGGTTTTTTCTTAAAGATCCCCGGGATCATCAGAGGCATCATCATGACGCCGATGATCGGAAGTCCTATCGCGCTGTATGAAGGCGCTCCGGTCTGAGCTGCCTTATATAAAGCGATCGGCACTCCGATATACTGCCTGAGCGTGAACCATGCCTGCTTGCCGGAACCTGTGTCCGTCGTAGCGCTTGTCATGCTGAGCAGGATCTCCGCAACGAATGCCGCCGCGATCAGGATTCCTGCGATACCGCTGAGGATGTATAATCCCGTAGTTTTGCCGAAATGCGGGAAGTCTCTGAGCTTACCTGAAATGATGCTGCGGACAAAATAGTAAATAACGATCATTATGCCGGCGGCATAGCCCCAGACGACTCCGGACGTCAGGAAGAAGAACACCGTCAGAATAAAGAGAAGCGGTGATTCGTTCTCTATGATCTTCTCTGCGCCGAGTACAAGCAGCGGGAAGAGTATCGCAGCGGTATCAAAACCGCTCTGGGCAGTAGCTGTCATGAACATCCACATCGAGAATGCGTAGCACATTCCGCCCATGATATTCTGTCTGTGATCGAAGCCCACTTTCCTGCCGAATAACATGAAAGTAAGTCCTGCGCAGTACTGTTTGAACACAGCCACCAAAGTATAGCTGAGGTCGATCTTATCATCCGGCGCGGCGATTATAAGGTAAGTGAACGGATTTGCGAGCTTGGCCGCGAACATGTTCCAGTTCTCGCCGCCAAGTCCGATGCTCCAGTTCCAGCCGCTCATGCCCTGTCCTGCGATCAGCCCCTGAACAAGATGCTTGACCGCAACGTAAGACGGATAGATCTGTGCTATCCCGTCTTTATTGCCGCCTGCAGCAGCCTTCAGGAAAGTAGACTTGCCCAGAATAAAGAATGCGTATGCTCCTGCTGCAGTGATCAGGAACATGATCGTATAGATCAGTATCTGTTTGAACAGACCTGGCTTTTTATTCAGTTTTAGTTCGATCTCGTCGATTCCCTCGCGGAAATGTTTACCTGTTTCCATACATCTTCTCGTAATAATCTCTATATTCCCCATTGACTATCTTCTTCCACCAGTCTTCGTTATCGAGGTACCACTGGATAGTCTGCGCGATACCATCATCAAACTTGGTGTCAGGCAGCCAGCCGAGTTCCTCATGGATCTTGGCAGGATCGATAGCGTATCTCAGATCGTGTCCCTTACGATCCGTTACATAAGTGATAAGGCTCTCAGGTTTGCCGAGCTGTCTGAGAATCGTCTTTACAACGTCTATATTAGCCTTCTCGTTATGTCCGCCGATGTTGTAGACTTCTCCGACGCGGCCTTCTCTGATGATCATGTCGATCGCTTTGCAGTGATCCTCTACATAGAGCCAGTCACGTACATTCAGTCCTTCACCGTAAACAGGCAGAGGCTTGTCAGCAAGCGCATTGGCTATCATAAGAGGGATCAGCTTCTCCGGGACCTGATACGGGCCGTAGTTGTTCTAGCATCTGCTGATCGAAACAGGCAGTCCGTAAGTCCTGTGATAAGCCATGACCAGAAGGTCTGCGGAAGCCTTGGATGCGGAATACGGGCTCGATGCTGTGAGCGGCATGTCTTCTGTGAAGAAGAGATCCGGCCTGTCGAGCGGGAGGTCTCCGTAAACTTCGTCGGTTCCTACCTGATGGAATCTCTTGACTCCGTATTTGCGAGCAGCGTCCATCAGCACCTGAGTTCCGAGGATATTGGTCCTGAGGAAAATTCCCGGGTCTTCGATCGATCTGTCGACATGAGATTCTGCCGCGAAATTGACTACGACATCGAATCTTTCTTTGTCGAAGAGCTCATCCATAGCGTCTCTGTCCGCAATATCCGCCTTGACGAATTTGAAGCACGGATCGTCCATAACGCTCTTGAGCGTCTCGAGATTGCCGGCATAGGTAAGCGCATCTACAACAACGATCTCATCTTCAGGATGCTTTGCGCGCTCATAGAATACGAAATTGCTGCCGATAAATCCGGCGCCGCCGGTAACGAGTATTTTCATGGTGTAGTTTCCTTTCTTATGTTAAATAACGACCTTACCTTCGAGTACGGCGAGCAGTCTGTCTCCGTACGGGCTCTTGCCGTAACGTGCTGCTGCATTTCTGAGCCCCTCTGCATCGATCCATCCGAGATGGTAAGCGATTTCTTCAGGTGCGGAAATGGTCATGCCCTGATACTGCTCGATCATCGAAACGAAATCTGTCGCTTTCTGCAGGCTGTCAAATGTTCCTGCGTCCATCCAGGTAAAACCTCTTCCGAGGAGCTGTCCGTTGAGACGGTCCTGCTTGAGGTACATGTCGTTGAGAGTCGTGATCTCCAGCTCTCCCCTGGCGCTCGGTTTTACCTCTGCTGCCATATCGCTGACACCTGCAGGATAGAAATACAGTCCGACGATAGCATAATTGCTCTTAGGTTCTTTTGGCTTCTCTTCTACTGAAAGGATCCGGACCCCGTGTCCGTTATCCTCGTCGGTTTTCTCGAATTCCATGATGCCGAATCTCTTCGGGTCCTCAACGTAGTAGCCGAAGATCGTTGCTTTGCCGGCCTCAGCTGCATTGCGGGCTGCTCTCAGCTTGGCGTTGAGACCGTTTCCATAGAAAATATTGTCTCCGAGAACCATTGCGCAAGGAGAGTCTCCGATGAACTCTCTTCCTATAGTAAATGCCTGTGCAAGACCTTCAGGCTTTTCCTGGACGGCATACGACAGCTCCATTCCGAACTGTGAACCATCTCCCAGAAGCTGCCTGATACGTGGTGTGTCCTCAGGAGTACTTATAATGAGCACCTCTCTGATCTTACCCAGCATCAGAGTCGAGAGCGGGTAATAGATCATCGGCTTGTCATAAACCGGGAGAAGCTGCTTGGATGTAACTATTGTGAGCGGGTAAAGCCGCGTGCCGGCGCCTCCGGCGAGTATGATTCCCTTCATATCTGTAGCCTTTCTTTCTTGGTTTCTCTGCCAATCTTGAGGAAGGTGATAACTGCGAGTATGATTGCAAGACCCGTCATCAGGACAGTGTACATGATCACGGCTCCTGTTATTCCGTAATTCACTACGAAATACTTAGATAACAGAAGTGCCGCGAGTGCTGTAGCTCCGTAGCTGTAAAGGAGCGTCCTGTGGAGTCTTACGATAGTAATGACCGTGTTGAAGAATGTCGCGAAAGCAAGCATTCCTCCTCCGATAACGACGATACAAAGATCTGATTTGTACTGCGACAGATCGACGCTGTATATCCACGAGAGGACCGGGATCCCTATGGTCGCTGCGACTGCAAGCGCAAGCACCGTAAGGCCCGTTACAACAGCGCACTGCCTCAGGACCAGATAGCGGAACTTCCTGAATTCCCGTTTTGCCCACACCTCTGCATAACTCGTAAGAATCGGGTTAAAGATGAAGTGAGCGACCAGACTGATCACATATGCAGGCATGAATACCAGATTGTAGAGAGCCTGGATATCTTCACTGAGGTATGTGTCTATCGCGTACTTAGGAGCGTTGCTTATATACATATTGAGGAAAAGACTCAGGAAAAGCGGGAAGCCTTCTATGAATAAGCGCTTCATTGCCTGCCATTCATAGCTCGGCTTGTAATTGCAATAGTCTCTTCCGACATTATATGACGTGATGAAAAATACCAGGACCGATACTCCCACGCATACGCACGAAGCCAGAAGAAGATCATGCGTTATGATATATACGATGCAGAAAGAAGCGATCTCAAAGATATATCTCGTGCACGAGGATTTGGTCGCGACATCCAGTCTCCCCAGCTGCTGCATACGTCCGTGGATAACATCCGAGAACGCCTGGACCAGCTTGAGTCCGCAGATAAGCAATATTACGAAGAACTTCTTCATCGAATATGCTTTGAATATGCTCCCGTAGATACAATACCCGAGAGCCGCGGCCATCATAGCGATACAGGTTATGAATCTGATCCCGTAGTACTCTTCGAAACTGTATCTCTCGTTTACGTCTGACGACTGGAATCTTCTGAACCCGTACTGTCCGAGGAAGAGCAGAAGATTCGCTACAGCAAAAGCTATAGAAAAAATCCCCGCATCTTCGAGGTCCTGCGGATTGGATCTTGTGATCACGATAAGGATCAGCGGCGAGACCATCGCCGAAACGCACGCGTTGATTGCGTTCCAGACGTAAGAACTCCTCTTGACGTTATTCGTTTTGGTAAGTAATTGTTTAATGTCCATAGATAATTGATTATATCATAAAAGAGGGGGCACATTCTTCATATTCGGCAAAGTCGTTTTTCCGATCGGCAGAGCATTTATGCTATGCGTCTTTATTTTTTCCCTGAAATGTAGTAAATTCATAGAAAGTACGGGCTGCTTGCGTCAGCCGTATTTAAGCTGTTCAGATTTTTACAATTGAGGTTTATATAATGCTTTATTCAATAGTAATTCCATGTTACAAATCTTCACATACGATCAGGCAGGTCGTAGAGATGACTGCCGCGGAGATGGAGAAAATGGGCCGTGTCCCTTATGAGTTCGTTCTTACAGACGACTGCTCCCCGGACGGAGGCGAAACGGTCCGTGAGCTGAGAGCTATCGCTGACGATCACGACTACGTCAAAGTCATCGAGCTCGCCAGGAACGGGGGCCAGCATAATGCTTCGCTTGCTGCAATGAACTATGCAGAGGGCGATTTCATCATTTCGATGGATGATGATATGCAGACACACCCTTCCCAGCTCGCAAAACTCTTCGAGAAGATCGATGAGGGCTACGATATCGTATACGCTTACTATCCTGAGCGCAAATACAAGAGCCCGATCAGGAGTATCGGCACCTGGATGAATTTCACCACAGTCCGTATACTCATCGGCAAACCTAAGGATATGAAGACATCGAGTTTCTTCATCATCCGCAAGTATGTCCGCGACTATGCAGTACAGTACAAGAGTAAATACACTCACCTTCAGGGGCTGTTCCTGCGTACGACCGCACTCGACAAGATCGCGAGCGTACCTGTTGAACATTTTGACAGAGCCTACGGTGCATCCGGCTACAGCTTCAAGAAACTCGTCGCACTCTGGTCCAACATCATGGGCTTCTCGATCGTGCCTCTGAGATTCGCTCAGTATATGGGCATGTTCCTGTCAGTGATCGGTGTGATCGGAGCTCTGGTCATACTCATCCGTAAACTCGTACTGCCGAACGTAGCACTCGGCTGGTCATCCATCATGATCGCTCTCTGCTTCTTCTCGGGCATCATCATGTTCACGCTCGGATTGCTCGGCGAGTACATAGGGCGATTGTTCCAGGATGCCACGAACAACCCGCAATTCGTTGTGCGGCAGGTATACACGGGGAATCACGAAACTAAGCAGGAAGAGCAAGGAGCTGAAGAGCAAGGAGCTGAAAAATGAAGAAACTACTTATACTCGGCGCCGGGATCTACCAGGTGCCGCTGATCAAAAAAGCCCAGAGCATGGGTATATATGTCATCGTAACAAGTATTCCGGGCAATTATCCGGGCTTCGCGATCGCGGATAAGGTCTATTATGAAAATACGACTGACTATGAAGCGATCCTCAAGATCGCACGTGAAGAGAAGATCGACGGTATCGTTACTTCCGGTACTGACGTTGCGATCATCACAGTCGGCAAAGTTTGTGACGCGCTCGGACTTCCGGGGCTTTCAGCAGAAGCAGCCGCTATCGCTACAGACAAGATCCTGATGAAAGAAGCGTATGAGGCGAATGGCGTCAGGACCGCCAAATTCCGCATACTTAATTATGATGACGAGGATCTTGCAGGCAAGCTCAGCGATTTCAGTTTCCCTGTAATGGTCAAAGCGATCGATTCCTCCGGGAGCCGCGGCATCACCCGCGTAGATACGCTGGATGAATTCGATGCTGCGCGCGATGCTGCCAAAGCCGTAACAAGATCGGACCAGTTCATCGTAGAAGAGTTCATCGAAGGTGAAGAATGCGGTGCGCAGGCTTTCGTTCAGGACGGAAAGCTCGAATTCTGCATGCCTCACGGTGATTATGTATTCGATGGGGATGTCGGAGTTCCGATCGGTCACTGGGCACCATACGATGCTGAGCCTGCAGTAATGGAAGATATGGAAAAGACTCTTGCTGCAGCTGTGAAAGCTATGAAGCTCGACAACTGCGCGATCAATGCGGATTTCATTCTCAAAGACGGCAAGCCTTATGTTCTCGAGATCGGCGGACGCGCAGGCGGCACATGTCTCGTTGAGCTCGTTTCGATCTACTACGGAATCGATTACTACGAGAATATGATCAAAGTCGCAATGGGCGAGCATGCGGATTTCCCGACAGATCAGCACAATCCTTGCGCATGCCATCTGCTCTACAGCAACAAAGAAGGCATCCTCGTATCTCAGACTGACAACAACCCTGAGGACCCTGCTATTGTTGAAGTCCAGTTCGACAGAGCTCTCGGCACCAAAGTCTCCAAATTTAAAATCGGGCCTCACCGCATTGGTCATGTAATAACCAAGGGCGAGACCCTTCAGGAGTCCATCGATGCGCTCCACAAAGCGCTCGGTAATATCAAAATCGAAGTAGAATGATCTTTTGCCGATCACGGACACACAGGCATCAGCGACCTGTCCCATTTGTGATCGGCTGCCATTTCGGCATCACTGAGGTTATAGTACTGATGCGGAAGATGATCCGGCGTTCTGATGCAGCTGTCCCAGGTTACATCAACGTGCAGACATCTTCCGTTTATTTTTACGACATTCCAGGCGTGACCGCCGTACTCACCGGTCACAGGATCACCTGCATCTCCGCATATCACGATGCAGGAGATTCCGGCAGCATCACATAAGAGCTTGAATGCTTTGGCATAACCCTCGCATACTGATCTTCCATGCATGATCGGGCCGAGGATCGAATGCGCCTTGTGATAAGTGTGATCATCATGCTCATATGTGACATTCAGCGCCAGGAAATCGTGCAGGAACTGTTCCGTCTGGTCGAGCGTCAGCCTGCTTCCGGCAGCTGCGGCGATCACATGATAAACAGCCGCAAGAAGCTTTGCCTCTATCCTTGCGATTTCTTTCTCAGGGAATCTGTACTTGACGATCACTCCCCTCCACGGAGACGTCTGGATATACAACTCTCCGGTATCGACGTAGAACAGGCCGGGATTGTCCAAAAGAACATAATCAAGAATGACTGTGAGAGGAGTCCGGTAGCTTGGGAACAGCGCGTCATCGATCCGTATCTCCTCTTTTATATTCCGCATACCATCAAGTATGCAGTCATACACAGCCTTATCTTCCTCAGTTTCCAGTCTTGTTCTGTAATACTTGGATCTGCATTCAATCATTTGTCTTACTCGCCTCAAGTGCCTCTCTCAGGGCATCCATGTCCTCGGTCACGAGGTAACACATCGAAATATCGTCTTTACTGCCTTTTTCTGTCAGTCCCGGAAGCAGGTCTTTGGTCATTTCTTTCTCGGTCGCTTCGAATCCGTTCTCAAGGATATTCTCGATGATCACCGAACAAAGTCCGTAGAGATGCTTATCGTTCTCGAATACCGGGAAGCAGTCGTCAACTCCGTCAGAAGTCATGAAGATCGCGACCGGTGCTTGCGGTGAATCCTCATCGCAGTCGATGATCGCATGTCTCATTTTGAGATCAGCGTCTTCTTCGCAGATCGACACGACGACGTTGAGATAGTTGTTTTCATCTACCGGGATGGGGCAGCAAAAAGTTCCGTCACGTCTCAGAACTACGCAGGTCCCGTCTCCGATCTGCAGAAGCAGGACCTGATTCTCGATCGATACCGCCAGCAGGAGCGTCGTTCCGTAGGCGGTATATAAATAACGTTCTACAATGTTCTTATCTTCTGAATTGTAGCGGTCAAGGAATTTTTCCTTGACCGCGGCGTATCTCACCTCCCCATCTCCGAGTTTATGAGTTCTGCTTGCTCTCTTGATCCAGTCCTCTCTGACTGATAATCTCCATTCTTTTGCGATAGCATACTTGAATGATTCAATACCACTGTCAGAGAATCTCTGGACATTCTTGCTCCTGTCCTCGAACACCCTGTAAAGCCAAGTCATTTTTATTGCCGCTTCGCAAGCGATCCTGGCTCCGTGCTCACTGCGAAAGCAGTTGCCGCTCCCATGACCATCTGCAAGTACTGCTATCTGAGTATCATCGAAGGTGAATATTTTGGAACAGTCCTGGCAATCCCATCCTTTTTCCTGATACTTCGGTCCCGGTGCGGTACCGGCATATAGTCTGTAACGAATCATTTGTATACCACTTCTTTTCTACCATTCTTCGCCTGGATCCGTAGCATCTGACAATGCTGCCTGTGCCTGCTTAAGAGCGTCAGCTACAACGGATGTTGTGTCGTCCGGATCTGCATTAGTATCTGTATTGCTTTTCGTTGCCTGTCCTGTGCTTACTACCATTGAAGATGTGATCGCAACGAACTTGATAAGGTTCTTGAGTTCCTGAACATCATTAGTATGGATAACAGTTTCCGGATTGCCTGTGAACTCCTCAAGAACTTTGTCATTTGCTTTGCCGTAACCAATAGCGATCTTAGCTGCTACTTTGAACCAGTTGTTCTTCTTGAGTTCTGCCAGCGCCACACTGTAGCTGTCTGTCGGCTCTCCGTCTGAAATAAGGATAATGACAGGTGACATAGAACCGCTCGCCTGCTTCATGAATCCGTGGCTCACGGAAAGTTTGTTGTTAAGCTCTTTGCATGCAAGTCCGAATGATGTTGCCCCGTCTGCTACAAGATCCACCCACTTATATTCAGCAGGGTCTACAAGGCCGTCAATACCGGTCTTCCAGTTCACACCGGTGCTGAACTCCATCAGAGCGAACTTTATGAACGCATCCGGATTCTCTTTATTCATGGAAGC
This sequence comes from Mogibacterium sp., assembly GCA_017403955.1. GTDB lineage: Bacteria > Bacillota > Clostridia > Peptostreptococcales > Anaerovoracaceae > Crickella. The sequence goes on along the minus strand of JAFRDH010000025.1, from coordinate 138,070 downwards.
CAGTTCCGGAAGTATTCCCTCTATTGCTGCGTTTTCTGAACCAATTGGCAGTCCGTCCATGCTGATAGACTTGTCAGCAAGAATAATAACCGGACAAACTTTCCTTGGCACTTCTACTCTATCGATCATTCCCATAGTTTTTCCTCCATTAATATAATCATTAGAAATATTATTATCTGATCAGTGTTATCTGCTGTTAGCGACTATTTCTGCAGTCACCCCGTTACCGAAATCGATACGGAATCCTGTTCCGAGTACAGCGACTTCACCCGGTGCTTTTTTGACTGTCTTTCCGCCCGGAGCAGTTATCTCCCATACGCTCTTCGACAGATTTTTAAGTCCGTATTTACCGGGTTTTACCAGTATTTCTGCTGAAACTGTATTGTAATCCTTGCTCCTTTCGTCCAGCTCAGCTTCGTATAGTTTCGCGCCATCGGCTATAGGTATTGTTATTTCTACATTCGTTCTCTTCTTGTCAAATCTGAGATATCCGGGCGGTGTGTTGTATGCCATACAGTCCGGACAAGCTGTAGCTATTGTGCTTTCGGCAAAATACTCGCATCCGCAGTTCATGCATCTTACGATGCAGCTCTTGAGCCGCACCAGAAGCATCAGCCATTCCTGTTCGATCAGACGCCCCTCACTTCTCAGAAGGCTGTCCTGGCTGAAAGATCTGATGAATGCTTTTCTGATGAAGTCCGGATAACACGGCCAGAGCGCGATCGCGTTCCTGTGAAGTCCCGGAACAGGTCTGTTGACATCGAGCTGCTCATCGAACATGAAGACCGGCTCCTGGCCATAGAATCTGCGTTCATACTTGCCTGTCATGCAAGGCACATTCGATCTCGCACCTTCCAGCGGATGGTTTCCGACAAGAAGCAGGAACAGGATGACCGCGAGGGAGTATCTGTCCGTCACCTTGTTAGGAAGCGTATCTCCGCGAACTACTTCAGGCGCCTTATATCTTGCTTTTCCGCTGATCCCGGATGCTTTTCCGAATGAAACGACATTGTCGCAATCACAAATAAGGACATCACCTGTCGTAGGGTCGATCTTGAAACTCCCGTCATTGATATCCTGAAAACTGTATCCTTTATTGATCAGCTGCTGGAATGCTTCGACGATATTGATCGCCGCAGTTACCATTGCACTGCAGCTTTTGAAAGATACCCTGGCCTGCAGATATTTGGAAAGTGCTTTGTATCTGTCCGGAATGATCTCCATGATATAGCCGAAGGAACCATTCGTTACTTCTGTCAGCTGTTCCGGCCACACAAAAGTTTCCGACGGGGATCCTGTCGCAACATTATCCGCCAGATTGCTGCAGAAGGACTTAGGGTCATTGATCTTATACATGAAGTACCACTTCATGGCCTTTTCTTCATTCGTGCCGTCTACCTTAACGCGATAGACAATGCCCTGGCCGCCCTCTCCGATTTTGCCGGTCACAGTCACTGTCTGCCCGTTCAGCAATTTGATCTTCTGATTTTTTCTGATGCTTGTCTGTATATCTGCCATCTTATTGATTCTCCTTTACCAAGAGGATTCCTTCCCGTTTGTTTACACTGATAGAATACAGGAACTATTATTCTGACTTCCGGTCCGGGGGGGATTCGGTATACCGGAGTGCTAGAGGTGGGTTTTGTCTACATGTTTCGTTCTCGTGTAAACTATCGCTCCGGTCCTGAGATCTCTTACATATTTGAAGAGCGCGTACTGTCTTCTCCAGAGTTCTTCGTCTATATGGACATGACCGAAATACCAGAATTTGTACTTTGGTTCTTTGATAAAACGTTTGGTGTCTGCGAGCATGTCGAAAACATCGTGCTGCAGATAGTACCTCAGCGGTCTTTCCTCAGGCAGGTCCTTGAAACCTCTGAGCGCACTGAGCGTATCCTCAGGCAACGTATGTGTGATGATGTGATCGATCCTATATCCGGTCTTCACGAGATTCCTCCGGCCGTTTGCGTATTCTTCCTCGGACGGCATCTCTTCCTTCCAGTACGCGACCCCCGGCACTCTGAAAGGATTGATCCCGAGGTCCGCACTGAAGCCTCCGCCGAACACGAAGATCCTCTCACCGTCTATCTCGTACACCTCCCCTCTCATCAGGTGCATGATGTTGTCTCTTACTTTGTGGACCTTTCCGCCGCACCATTCAGATACCGGAAGTGCGTTCAGCTCGTCAAAGTTCTCATGATTACCGTCGCAGAACAGGATGATGACGCCCTTTTCATTGATCTCGTCAAAGAATGATTTCTCAGAGCGGGAAACATCATCGAACATCCCGAACCCGAAATCTCCTGCGACGATCAGAATATCTCCGCGTTCCATGGTCCCGACTATTTCTTCCAGTGAATCCTGATACCCGTGGACATCTCCTGTAATATTGATTTTTCTCATTTTCATGACCGCACCTCTCATTCCGTTCCTGATCGTGTTGATTCCTGCATAGTAATATACTCAGCCGGCAGCTCACACATCCTGACCCGGGGGAATTGCGGCAATAAAAACGCTGCCGTGCTGATTATTCAGCGCGGCAGCGTCGTTTTTCGATCAGTTTCCGTTCGCCTTATTTCAGGAAATCTTCGATTTCTTCCTTTGTAATGCTTCCTCTTGCAACGAGCTCATCTGCAAGGCCGGTCAGTTTTTCTTTATGTTCTTCGAGAACATCCTTTGATAACTGGTCTGCCTTCCTGAGGAGTGCTACATGAGCATTTTCATCGAGCCAGTCACCCATCGCAAAGTCAGTTACCATACGCTTTGCAAGGGCGGTCGCTTTCTGGATGTCATTGCTGCATCCTGAAGTATGCGACTGGAAGACGACTTCCTCTGCATTCTTGCCGGAGAGTGTAACTGCCAGCTGGTTGATCAGGTCTTTCTCGGACTCGAGAGCTTTCTTCTTGAGGTCGTATTTGACAAATCCGAGTGTGCCCGATGCATCTGCCTGTACCGAGATCTTCTCGATCTCCATGTTGCCTGCGAGATAATATCCGGCGATAGCGTGTCCGAGTTCATGTACTGCGATAGTCATGAGCTCTTCCTTAGTGATATCCTTCGGATTTACCATTTCCCATCCGCCGGCGGATGTCTTCTGAACATCTTCGATCTCAGGAATGTCTTCAGGCTTGATCGTGATCAGATTATTCTCATCAGCATTCTGAGCATGTCTTACGAGAGTCTGCTGAATAACTTTGTCAACAAATCTTCCGTTACCGAAGTCGCGTTTCCCGCTGAAGTATCTGCAGAGTTCTCCGACCTTTTCTTCTACGCCGTCCTCTAACCGGTAACCGTTCGATGTCATCTTGACGTTGAAGATCTTGACGAGATCATCGACTTCGTAATCTTCAAATCTGAATACATATCCTACTCTTGACTCAAGACCCGGGTTCGATGCAAGGAACATTCTCATCTCATCTACGTAACCTGCGAAAATCACGATCAGGTCGTCTTTGTGGTCTTCCATCGCCTTGATGAGTGTCGCAACGCATTCTCCGCCAAAGTCATTTGATGATCCTGATGCGGTAAGTGCGTATGCTTCGTCGATGAAGAGCACGCCGCCCATTGCTTTATCAATGACTTCCTGCGTCTTTATGGCTGTATGGCCTACATATTCTCCGATCAGGTCTTTACGCTGGACTTCGATCACTGTGTTCTTGCGCAGGAGTCCGATGTTGAACATCATCTGAGCGACTATACGGGCGATCGTAGTTTTACCGGTACCCGGATTGCCGAGGAATACCATGTGAGTATTGGCACTCGGGACCTTCGCGCCGTGACCTTTGACCATCTTCTGGTACTTGGTATACGCTTCGAAATCTTTGAGTTTCTGCTTGATGTCGTCCATTCCGATGATCTCGCTGAGCATCTTTTCGACGTCAACATTATGCATCTTCGGGAGCTGGAGGCCCTTCTGGTTGACATAAGCAGAAAGATAAACTGCCATTTCCATGTTGTTATACGGCAGCACACCCTGATTCAGCGAGATATAGTCGATCGCTTTATTCCTGAATTCCTCTGTTATGGCTGCTTTCAGGTTGTCAGTCAGCATATTTGTGAAAGCATCATAGATCTCGACTGCGGTCATATCCTTGAGGTCGACGCTTCCGAGCGAGAATACGTTGGAGATCCCGACAAACTCATTGAAGAGGCAGTCGAGGTCATACTTGGTGCCCGTCAGGATGAAGTACTTATTGTCCCTTACATGGATCAGGTGGTCAATAAGGTTCATGCCGGCTTCTTTCTGCTGAGGGTTTGCGATGAATTTGATGAATTCATCTACGCCGTTCAGGATGTAGATCTGATTATTAGCAGGTTTGCCCCACATCTCTGTTGTGAAGTCGGTGATCTTCTTATAGTAAGTGTTACTCCTGAGCTCGGTCATCATTTCCATCATGGTCATGCGTGCCACGTTAGGAGAAACTCCCGGTCTGTATGTGATCTCTTCTGCGATCAGCGAAGCGATTTTCCTGACAAAATTCTCGGAATTACCTGTCACGCAGCCGAAGAAGCTGTTCTGCACGGATATTGCGTCCTTGATCTCGGCAAGTCTTGGGATCTCTTCTGTAAACTGCGCGTATTCTTTGTCATGTCTCTGTTTGTTCTTTCTGGACTTCTCAATATATGAAGCATAGTTGCCGCTCTGGATCAGCATGTCTGCGAAAGAAGCGTATTTGATCTCGCAGAATTCGTTGTCGCAGTATGGGCATGGCGAGAACTGTCTGAAGTCGTGTGCAGATGACAGTTTTGCATCAGCAACATTCTTCTCAAGAGCACTCTGTCTCTTCGACTTTGTCTCAGCAGGTCTTCTCTCAAGGAAGAGATCTGCAAAAGGCTCCGTATTATTGCGCTTGCCGAAGTCTGTGACTTCCATACGTCTGTATGTTCCGTCATAACAAGCCATGATCATCGGGCGTTCCTTTTCATCCAGCGTGACGACTGATGAAAAGAGACCCTCATCGAGCATCTTTCTGGCTTTGATCATCTTGTCTTCCGGAATAAAGTATCCGCGGCCGAAAGGATTGAAGATCAGATCCGCCGGCACATTGAGGAAATACCATGGATTGTTGGTATCCAGATCGACCTTGTCCTTATTCTCCATATACTTCACTCTGCTCATGCGGAGACTGTCTGTAAGGCCGTATGCCTTGAGATATGATACATATACAGCAACATCTACAGGGCATATATAATACTGGCAATTCTTTCCCTTTTCATCAGGATCCCTTCTACCCGGACACATGCTGCCGGCAAGTCCGGTCGAGCGCGGATTGTCCGGGTCAACAACGATCGTTTTGACCAGACCGCTGTTCTCAACGGATTTCTTGCGAAGTTCATTTCTGGTATCGACAAGGGACTCTCCGCCGCAGACAACATCCGGAGCTGAGATCCTGACAAAATATTTCTTATCGTCCTCTTCAAATTCAACTCTGAATCTGCATTTTTCTGACATTTCATCGACCATCACGAAGAAACGCTCCGGGATTTTTGCAAGCATATCTGCTGCTTCTTCATCTTCCCATACAAAACTGTCGAGGATCCGGCCGTATTTATCGTATCCGGATTCACTCGCCAGGAATTCACTCCTGATTTTCCTGGAAGCATTTGGATCCGGTGGGTAATTATCGTTGGTCTTAAGGGTATCGAACGGCGATTTTATTTCCGGTTCTGATGGAGTATCAAAGAAGCTCGGACGTTTCGGTTCATCTGATGATTGATTGTTCTCAAGAATCTTGAGGAAACTATCACTTATGTTTATATTGCTCATAATTCCTCCTTGACTTGTTCTGTGACATTTGCATATATAATATCATGTTTTGAACAAGATATGCCACATTGACCGATATTCATTCGCAATGCTAAAATTTGTGAAGAAAAGGACTGAGAGTTCCGGTTGAATGGAGAACAACATGGCTAATAATACAGAACATAAGATCCTGATTACGGGTTTTGACCCGTTCGACTCAGATTCCATCAATTCTTCATGGGCTGCAGTGAGCGCTCTTCCCGATGAAATACTGGGGTGGAAGATCATCAAGCTTGAGCTCCCGACAGTGTTCGGCAAAGCCGGTGCAGTACTTGAGGGCGCTGTCAAAGAGCATGCCCCTGATGCTGTGATCTGCACAGGCCAGGCAGGCGGAAGTCCCGGCATCAGGCTTGAACGAGTCGCCGTAAATATAATGGATGCCCGCATCCCTGACAATGAAGGCAACAAGCCGTGCGATGAACCTGTCATCCCGGGAGGACCCGATGGATTTTTTACCGGTCTGCCGATCAGGAAAATGCAGAACCGCCTTGCAGCGAATATGATCCCTGCGGAAGTCTCTTACACAGCAGGTGCTTTTGTATGTAATAGTGTGATGTACACCCTACTCCACCTCATCAGACGCAAGTACAAGAAGGTGGCAGGCGGATTCATACACATACCATATCTCCCTGAGCAGGCACAGGCACTCTTTGAAGCCGGAGAGGTCCCTGCGTGCCCGCCTTCGATGTCTGCAGAACAGGCAACGTTTGCCCTGGGATTGTGTATAGAGGAGCTGATCGAAGACCGCAGCGATAAAAAGAAGGCGAAAGATTCTAAAGAAGACAAGCAGGCTGCCAAGGCATCTGACAATGACAAGGCTCATAAAAATAAGGCCAGACATGATAATAAAGAAAAGCGCGAGAGCAATGGCCGGAATGTTCTGGATAAGAGCTCAGAGATCGTCAGAAAAAATGCGCCTAAGGTCAGGCGCGAGGTGAAAAAGCTGGCTAAAAATCCTGTTGTCAAAGATGTCGCTCTTGACGCCCTTGAAATAGCCAAAGACGCGATCCCTAATCGCCGCATCCGCCGTATCGTAGGTGTGGCTCTTCGGGCAGCAAGGTTTCCTTCCTCGCAAAAGAATGCTTCGAACAGCAACGGCACAAATCATAAAGAATAGCGCAAGATCCAAGCTCGCAATGAAAAAGGCGTCTGCTGCATTACGCAAGCTGCGCCTTCTTTGTTTGCTTTATTTTCCGGATCGTCCTCCGGTTATTTGACTTTGCAGACGATCATTCTGAGTTTGCCGTTATCATCAGGCGGCAGGTTCTCTTTCCACTCGAAGGTGAGTTCAAACGGGTGCTTGAACTTGGCAGTGAGCTGTTTGCGGAGTTCTGCTTCAACTTCTTCTATAGATTTGGTGGATTCTTTCGCGTTGTGGACTGCCTGGACTGTTACATGATGATAATCTTCCTGGATGAATCTTATCTGGATAACGTCCTCGCAGTGGGCGATGATCGGAGCGATCTCGAAGAAAGTAGTGACTTCTCCGGTCTCATATTTGAACGCGTCATTCATACGGCCCTGGACACCAGTGATGAATCTCTCACCGTCTCTCACTTCTGATGCGACTTTATCGCCTACTATATAATTGATGAGTGGCAGGTCTTTCTTGAAGAGCGGAGTGACAACGATCTTGCCTTCGTCGGCCAGATTGCCGTCATCGTCATAGATATTTACGACAAAAGAGTCATGCCACACTTTGTGGTCGTTCCAGCCCGGGAGCTTGACCATGCAGGCGCCGGCCTCGGCTGTTCCGTAGGAATCGATCATGTTCGGACCGAGTACTTCGAAGAAAACAGCTCTTGCTGCGTCATCGATTTTCTCGCCGGTCGGGCAGAAGAACTTTGGCTGCCAGACTTTGACGTTATTCTTGCTGGCATACATGCACATACGCATGAGCTCGGTCTTGTTCATGTAGAGGAAATCCGGCTTGTACTCGTTGACCTGGCGGATCATCTCCTCCTCAGGCGCGTACTGGTCGAGGAAGTCCCTTCTCAGGATGCCGACCTTCTGGAAGATCGTGTCCTTGCCGCCGGTCACGCTGTGCGCACTTTTGCGGCTCATCGTCTTACCGAGGAACGGATTGTAGCCTGCAGCGAGCAGAACGCGGAACCAGTTTGCCATCAGATATGCTTTCTCACGAGGTGACATGAGGAGCATGAGAGGCTCTCCGGATGAACCACTTGTAGTATCGTGGAACCAGTCTTCGTATTTAGGGTTCTTGGCTTCTTCTTTCATCCAGGCGCGCAGCTCTTCTTTCGTAAGAAGCGGCAGCTTGGCAAGATCTTCGGCACACTTGATGTCGCCCGGCTTCACACCTGCTTTATCGAATCTTTCCTTATAGAACGGGACCTTGTATGCTGCCTTCATCAGCGAGCGGATCCTTCTGTTCTGTATCTTCACCAGCTTGGAATAATCCTGCGGAAGGCTCAGCTTCATCTTAGGCAGATCCAGGAAAATCTGAAGATTCACGAACTTCTTCTGGTATTTTTCAAACATAGTATCTCCTATCAGTTTGTTATCAATTTTCTCGTATTATATCATAACTTTACAGTATCTTAACATTTATTAATCTTTAGAGATTCTTAACAAATAATAATGTAGAATAATGTATCGATTTATGCGATAAAATCGGGGAATTGTTAATTAGTTATACTTTTTAAATACATTAGGAGATTTATATTATGAAGAGACATGCACGTTATTTATCAATTCTGCTTGCCTTGATGATGGTATTCTCAACAGCTGCTGTATTTGCTGAAGGCGAAGAGACAATGTCCGGCGACAGCACGATCGTAACCGATGTGGTGCCTGAGGCTGATGCAGATTCAGCTACTCTGGGTACAGTCAGCGAAGGTGAAGCCGTAGAACCGTTCACAACGACTGCTCCGGTCATCACCGCCTTCAAGAAGAAATACGACAAGGATGACTTCGAAGGCGCTAAGGACAACGGCTATACTCTGAAGTGGTCACATGCAAATGCTACAGGCGTAGATGCATATCAGGTTCTCCGCTGGAAGAAGGGCTCTGCTGCAAAGGCAGTTGTGAAGACTGTTAACGCAGGCGGCAGCTACTCTTTCTTCGTCCTCGTACCTAGCGGCACTTATTACTACTCAGTAAGAGCTATTCAGTACAAGGAAGATGGCAAGACCATTGCAAACTCCGTCGAGTCCTCTGCTAAGTACGCAACTGTTTCCGGCGTTATTACTGCAACATCCGGAATCAACTGGTATTGCAAGGCAAAGAGAACCGCTGTTATATACAAGAAGGGTTCCGGCTCTGCTAAGCTGACCAAGGTCAAAAAGGGTACCAAGATGAGTGCTATCGGAAGATATCCTGCAGTCGTCAAGAAATACCACTATGCTGAAAGAGTAAAGGTCACTTACACAGTCAAAGGCAAGAAAGTCACAGGCTGGATCAAGTGGAAAGACCTTAAGGGCGGCGTCAAGGCCAGTACAATAGTCAAGAAAGACTACACTCGCTCACTCAAAGAACAGTTTGTCAATGAGACCTATAACAAAAAGGGTCCTGGCAAAAAAGCTACTCCTATTGCAAAGTCAAAGGACAATACTCTTGTATGGGTTTGCCTCCACACACAGAGAGCTTACACATTCAAGTGGGATGATGGCAAGTGGTCACTTTATCATACCGACCGTATAACTTCAGGAAAATACAGCCAGCCTACGCGTTCCACAGATAACGCCGGATATACAAAGTTCACGATCACCAAGAAAGTACCTGGCAAAGTATGGATGGTACAGGAAAATGGTAAGCGTTATTACTTCACAACAGTATCCTATGTAGGAACCAAGATCGGCAAGAAGGGCAGCGTATCATTCCACACAGGAACATGGTGGGAAAGCGGCAAGACAAGAGTAGTCGTTTCCAAGGCAGGAAAGCCTGGAACATATGGCTGCATCAGAATGACTAACGGTGGTGCATCGTTCATGTACAAGCATACACACGTTAACAAGACCGCAATCATCATCACAATGTATGATTAATTCCCGGCTGAACCGAATATGACGCTAAAACGACCCCGGTGACGGGGTCGTTTTTTCTGTGCACAATCTATTTGTTGCTGTCAATGATCGACTGGATCAGTTCGGCCTGTTTCAGGATCTCGGCATATCTTGTCTCCCTCTTCTCCGGATCGGATATGCACTTGCAGAAGTATTCCGCGGAGCTTCTGAACTGGTCTTCTGAACCCGCAAAAATCTCTTCTGTCCCGGAGTTGTCTCTTACCGTAATGACCGGGTTCATGGTAGGAGGCGGTGAGAATACTCTGTCAGCCGATGCAAGTCCGGTGCTTCCGTGAAGTTCTATGTTGCATCTGTAAGTATTATCCGTTCCCCAGGATATCTGTGCGATCACGCCGTTGTCGCCTCTCAGTGTCGCTGCCCCGTAGGTGTCGACATCATGTTCGCGAGTCGAGCCCATGAATGAATCCGTGACACGGATGTTCCCGCCAAGGAATCTGCAAACGAGATTCACAGGGTATCCTCCGCAGTCGATGATCGCTCCGCCGCCTTTATCGGCATGGTATCTGAAGTCCTGCTCGCCTCTGTAAGGGAAGCTGAACGAACTTCTGACCATTCGGAGATCTCCGATCCTGCCGCTTTTGAGGAGTTCCTGCAGGGCGCGGATCTGTCTGTGGAATGCGTAAGCGTAGTTCTCGTGCAAAGCAAGGCCTTTTTCCTTCGCGAGGCTTACGAGTGCCTGAGTGTCTTCGAGAGAAGTTGTTGACGGCTTCTCGACGAGCACGTGCTTGCCCTTGTTGAGCGCCAAAGTCGCCCACTTGAGATGAGCGCCCGGAGGAAGCGGGATATATACGGCATCTATACTCTCATCATCGAGCATTTCAGTAAAGCTATCGTATATCCTGCCTCCGTAAGTCTCGACGAATTTGTCACACTTTGCAGCGTGACCTGCGGACTGCCCCGGCCATTCCTCGAGACTAGCATGCGAGATACCTGCGTATTCTGTTGATTCACTTGCGATAAGTGCAGGGACTGTCCTCCTGAATGCGATCTCAGCAGGTCCCATTACTCCGATACGTATCTTGTCCATAATTCCTCGCTTATCCTACAGATTTATTACTGACATCAGGCTTCTGAGCTGGATGTTCAGGTGATTGTTGTCACTGTTCATTGCCTGGATCGTTGCGTAGTCACACCAGAAGTAGTCATTCGGCAGTTCATCGATCTCATCATCCTCGATCTTCAGGATCACATTGCGGTTCTCTTCATGGTAGAACCTTCCGCCTTCCTCAGCGAGAAGCGTATCGAACATGATCCGGCCATCCTTATCTCCCGATGATTTTGCTTCCTCAAGTTTGCGAATGAACAGTTTATCTATGTCATTCTCAGGGATGCGGCTGAAAGCTTCTCTCTGGACCGTCGGACCGAGCTCTACTTTGTCGAAACAGCCTATTTCCGGCTTGAGTCTGAGGAGCCATTCCCTCTTTCCTTCATGATCTCTCGCAAACAATCCGAAGAAGGCTCTTCCCGTCGCTTCGAAGAGTGGCTGGCACCACTCACGGACTTCTCTGCCCTCGATCGCGATCCTGCAGAAATTCAGTCTGAACGGATAGTCCTCTTTGCAGCTGAAGCCGTCTTCGGTAAGTTCCCATCCGGCGAGACTCATCAGCGGAACTTCGCGGACATCATCGTCATTGAACATCTTGTACTGAACGATGCGGTGACGTATATCCTTGAGCAGCTGATGGTCAGGCTCTTTGAAAATAGAGTTCCTGAGTGCTTCGTCTCTGATCTCATCGACCCAGTAGTCCTGCCTCATCGTGCTGAACGGTATTCCCGCGAGCACCGTACGGCTGCTCATATTGACGAGATTGTCATACTTGCTGAGTTCCCTCATCTGCCTCAGGCTGACCCAGCGGTGATTTTCCGTGAGTTCTATGCTGTCAGGATCATCCGTTCTGATGATGATATTGCAGTTCCTCTTGCCCATGAATCTCGAGGATTGCTCGGACTGTATCTGGTCTACGATGACATCATCGTCCGCTACATTCTTGAAAATATCCAGATAAACCGGCTTCCTGCCGCCGTGTTTCTGCTCGAAATTGCTTTTGGTTGCCTGAATGGTCGGCGAAAGCTGCATCAGGCTGATATTTCCCGGTTCCATTTTGGCCTGCGTCAGGAAATGCATTTCACCATCTATCACACTGCACAGATATCCGAGATAGCCGATCTCCTTCTGATAACAGATCGGCTGCTCTACATAAGAACCTCTGAAGGTCCCGGAAAGTCCTCCAATAGAGAAAAATGCGCCATTTTTATGACGCACCAAACCCGATTCTTCATCATATAACCAGCCCTCACATTTATCGAGGGATGTTCTTTCGATATTGACTGAGAGTTTATTGTTCCTCTCTCTGATCCATTCAAGTATTTCCGTTGTTGTTGATCTTACTGCCATTTCCCTGCAAACCGTAGAATGATCCAAAAATAACGATTGTTGATTAGAGAGCTGCGAGCTTGTCGCTCAGCCTTTCCGCACTGGTGTGGAGCATTGCGATCTCTTCAGGTGCCCAGTTCTCCTGAAGTCTGTGCTCGACTCCTCTTACGCTGACGATCGAAGGAATACTGATCGAAACGCCCTTGATACCATACTCTCCCTGAAGAGGTGAAGTAACAGGTGCGATAGTCGGTCTCTGGCTGAGAACAGCATCTGCGAGCGAGCAAACGCAAGTAGCGATACCGTAATGCGTTCTTCCTTTTGCACCGATTATGCTGGCGCCCATGTTCCTGACTTCTTCATGGAGAAGTTCTTTGCGCTCGTCATTCCACTCGAGTCCGACGTTCTGGCAATATTCATCCATTGTCAGGCCGGCGATAGCAAGTCTGCTCCATACCGGGAACTGTGTGTCTCCGTGCTCTCCGACGATATTGCACTTGATCGACTCTGTGTTGAGGTTGGTATAATCGGCGATACATCTGACAAGTCTTGATGTGTCAAGAATGCATCCGGTTCCGAATACGACGCCGTTAGGAAGTCCCATCCATTTGTCGATCATGTGTGTCATGATATCTACCGGGTTGGATACTACCATTATAACGCTGTGTGTGTAATATGGTTTGATCTGATCTACTACGTTCTTCATGATCCCGATATTATCAGCGATCATGTCAAGTCTTGTCTCTCCCGGTCTTCTCGGTCTTCCTGCTGTGATGATGATCAGGTCGCAGTTCCTGCAGTCGGAATAGTTGCCTGCACGTACCGAAGAAGTTCCCATGTAAGGGATCCCGTGCTGTATGTCCATCGCCTCACCGCGTGCTCTTGTCTCATTGACATCTATAAGGATGATCTCATTGGCGAGATTCCTGATGGTGAGCGCGTAGGCGATAGATGAACCTACGAATCCGGCTCCGATGATCGCGACTTTTCTGTTGTTGATCGATGTATAAAGTGTTGTTGAAACCATGTCAGTTGTTACCGGCCTTCCTGATCAATAAATATCCTCTGTCTGCTGAATTTTTATAGAAAATGCGGTCCTGAGGGACCATGTCCTGATTCAAAGTCCAGCCGTCTTCCTTCTTGATGAAAGACAGCATTTCTTCTACTGTGAGCTTGCCTGATTTGATCAGGCCGTCTTTGCCCCAATAAGATGCGCTCTTGTGGAGTGAATCCCCGATAATGACTTTGCCATTGTCATCAATGCCAAGGAGCAGTACCGTATGTGTATATCTGCTGAGATGAGCCGACTTGCCGTTGCCGAAAGTAAGAATGACAGGGTTTCCTTTCCTGAGCCATTTCTTCACCTCTCCGGCTCTCTTATCCGGATCAGTTGACGGCTTCTTGTATTCGACTCCGTATTTATCAAAAATAAGAGTCATACCGCCGAGGGTGATCGGCATCTGTCTCTTCTTGGACTTGCTGAAGTTCTTGCTGAAGACGTCATCTCCGATGACCGGGTAGATGATCTCTGTCAAAGTCCGGTCCGGGGTCAGGTCTTCAAGCCCTTCTGCAGTCGTTCTCAATATAGTGGTAAGCGCGCAGGTCGAACAACCATGCGCGCTCAAATATTCTGAATAATTCTCATATCCTGCTCTCTGATCGAATATTCTGAAGTTGTATGTATCTCCTTTGAGATTGGTGACTTCAGCATCCGCTGTATCGCCTCTTGATGAATCAGGAAGTACTATTGTGACTTCTGCTTCTGATTTATCGTCTGACGGATCTGTTTCAGGAGCTTCTTCTTTATTTCCGGACGACCTGATCACTCCGGCAATTGCCGCTATAAGGCATATGGAAAGGATCACTGTGATCAGCGTTGTTTCTTTTTTCCTGGTCATTGGTTGGTCCGGCCCTCCCGGTCTCGGCCTGCTATCCTACGACTCTCCTGATAGTAACGATGCCTCTGTATTTAGGATTGTTACCTACGCTTACACCCTTACGGATGGCGTGGACGATCTTGCCGTTGCCGATATAAAGCGCGTAATGGTTGGAGTAACAGATGATATCGCCAGGGCGCATATCCTTGTAATTGACTGCAAAGCCTACATGCTTGAGAGCATTCTTTCCGTTAGGAAGGCTGATGCCGTACTTCGCGTACATCTGTCTGATGAACTGTACGCAGTCGATACCGTTTACAAGGCTGTGTCCGCCGTACTTATACGGTGCGCCGAGATAGTTGAGAGCTGTCTGAGTCAGTTCCTCACCATTCTGGTAAATCGGATCTCCTTCGTATGTCTTCCAGTCCTCGCCTTCAGGGAGTCCGAGAGTACCCTTTCTGATTTTGGCGGCTTTGCCCTTCTTGATGACCGTCTCTTTGAGGACTTCCTCACCGGTCACTTCGCCGTTGACTGTTGTATATCTCTTGGTGACTTCTTTGCTGCCCTTCTTAGCCTCGACTTCAACTACTGCTTCACCTGCAAGCATCGTATCGTCTTTGATGTATTTCGTCTTAGGTGTGAATTTCTCGACTTCCATTCCGGTGCTGACGACAGTGATCTCAGCTTTGGCATCATCCTTAGACTCCGAAATAGCGTCCTTCAGGTTCTCGATGGCTTCATCGACTCCTACAGCATTGTCGCGTGCCTCGGATGCGGACTCCGCAGGCTCTACCTTGATCATGTCATCTGTAGAAATCGCTTTGACGACCGAACCTTCAGGAACGTAATCTGCTACGAGGCCCTTGACGACGACTTCCGCCTCGTTCTTGCCGCTGACTGTGCAGACCTGCTTGCCATTGATTGAAATAGCATATGGAGCTACATTGGCGACTGCTGCGGCCGAAACCCCGCCGATCGCGATCAGGACAGCTGCCGCTACAGAGATGATCGCATATTTGCGTCTGTTCCTGCGGAGATTGTCTGATACTCTTGTATATGATCTGCCCAGGTCTTCACCGAATCCATCATTGTCGTGATGTTCGGTCATTACCTGTTTGTTCTGTTCGATTGTATAATTCTTCTCTTTATTCTCGTTCATGAGTAGATCAGTCCTTCTAATTGTGCTTCGCTGATAACGATCCCGGCAAAATCCGAAATCGGAGATTATTCTACCATATATGACTACTGATTACAATTCATGCTATAATAATCCAACAGCTTTAGTGTGAGGAGAATGTGATAATAATGGATAAATTTGAGAACAAAATAATTTCAGAAGATATCGAAAGAATTATTTCGGAAAATCTTCCATGGGATACCTTCCGCGGTGCTACTGTTCTGGTCACCGGAGCAAGCGGAATGATCCCTTCTTATGTACTGTATACACTTCTCGGGCTCAACGATCATATGGATCTCGGTATCAAAGTCCTCGCTCTTGTCCGCAACGGAGAGAAGGCCCGCAGGATCCTCGGTCCGGTCCTTGAGAGAGATGACGTGGAGCTTATCGTACAGGATGTATCCGTCCCGGTCAGCTATGATGGTCCGGTAGACTATATTTTCCACGGCGGAAGTGCAGCAAGGCCAAAAGAACACAGGGCAGCTCCGACTTCGACGATCAGAGCTAACCTCATCGGGACCTTCAACCTCCTCGATCTTGCGGTCGAGAAGAAGAGCAAGGGATTCGTCCTCATGTCGTCTTCGGAAGTTTACGGCAAAGTAGCTCCGGAGTCAGGCGTGATAAGTGAGAACGATTACGGCTACATCGATCCTCTCAATCCGAGATCATGCTATTCTGAGGGCAAGCGCGCGGCAGAAACTATCTGCACATCATTCCACGCTCAGTACGGGATCAACTGCAAACTGCCTAGATTCGCGCATATCTATGGCCCGGGACTCGCTCTGAATGACGGAAGAGTCCAGGCAGACTTTGCAGCGAATGTTTTCAGAGGCGAAGACATCGTCATGAACAGCGACGGTTCATCCCAGAGAGCATACACTTATGTCGGTGACGCTGTCACAGGTATTTTCTATGTCCTCCTCAAAGGAGAAGACATGGCTTACAATATCGCCGACAGCAGCAGCATCATTTCGATCAGGCAGCTTGCCGAAGCATTCATCGCATGCAGACCGGAGAAGAATCTCAAGCTTGTGATGAATATCGATCAGTCCGCAGCCGCCAGCTACAACCCTGCCAAATTCATAGGCCTCGATGACAGCAAAATAAGAGCCCTCGGCTGGGCCCCGAAGGTATCTGTTGCCGAAGGCGTAGGTCGAATGATTTCGAATTATGAAATAACTGAGAAGTAAAGGCTATTCGCCGATAACACCGAAGGTATCTTTGGTCCTCTTATACTCGAGCATAGCTTTGAAGATGTACAGGTCCTCAGGAGTGGTAACTTTGATATTGCTCCTAGGGCCTTTTACTATGGCAACATCTCTTCCGAGTCTTCTCATAAGTGTGCAGCTGTCTACTATATCTGTATAGTCCGGGTTATCCTTTCTTGTCTCTTCATGAGCATCGAGAATGTCACCGAGTCTGAAGCTCTGCGGCGCCTGCGCGGTGTAGCAGTAAGATCTCTTAGGAGACTCTTCGACTACAAGACCTTCCTTGCTGATGACCGGTGTCTCGAAGAGCGGTGTACATGTAACTGCGGCACCTTTGGCCTTGGTCTCTTCGATCACTTCGTTGATCAGATCATTCGTGATGCAAGGACGTACTCCGTCATGGATGAGTACTATAGCATCATCTTCATTGTTGGCTTTCGCGGCCTGAAGAGCATTATAAGCAGAGCCGAGAGCTGTGGTCCCTCCCGGAACGATCGCTTTGACCTTAGTGATATCGTAGCGTCTGACAAGTTTTTTGAGTTTGCTGATATAGTCAGCCTTGCAGGCGATATAGATCTCATCGATAGCAGGATGATCTTCAAAAATATCCAGTGTGTGGATGATGATCGGTCTTCCGTCTATCTCGAGAAACTGTTTTGGCTTGCCCGCTCCCATACGGACACCGCTTCCCCCCGCAAATATAATAGCCAGATTCTTACTCATAGCTCGTCTCCTCCTAATTTGCGTTATCTTTCTTCAGCAGGATCGTATCGATGATCTTGTCTGCGGCATTTCCATCATAGTTGCTGAAGTTGGCATCTCTGAATGCTGCAGTCTTCTCGAACTCGTAGTCTTTGTTCTTGAGTGCTTCGATAAGTTCTTCGAAAGTATCGCAGACCTTGCCCGGAGCTTCTTCTTTGACAGACTTGTGTACGCCTCTTGTCAGTTCGTAGCATTCTCTGTCGTATGTGTAGAAGAGCACCGGCTTGTTCATCAGCGCGAATTCGAAGTAAGCTGATGAGTAGTCTGTGATCATGATTTCTGTGACATAATAAAGGTCGTTGATGTTCTCGTATGAAGAGAGGTCGAATATCCTGTCGGAGTATTCCTTAGGGATCGGCGGTTTCTCTGTTACGAATGGATGCATCTTGTAGACCCAGACATACTCATCACCGCAGAAGTCGTAGATCTGCTTGTGGTCGAGTTTCTCATATTCATAGAAAGCGACCTTCTGTCCGGTTCCTCTGAATGTCGGTGCGAAGAGTATGATCTTCTTGCCCTCAAACTGAGGATATTTCCCGTAAAAGTCTTTCTTAAAAGAAGCGATCTTATCCGGATCGAGGAATCCGTCAAGTCTTGCCATTCCGACAGGCATGAAATACTTCTCCGGAAGGCCGAATACCTCGCTGTATACATGAACGAGTCTCTCAGATCCGGTGATGACGTAGTCATACTGCTTGTGGCATGATCCTGCCGGATACGGTGTACCGGCTCTTCCGAATCTGCTGTAACCTACGGATTTGAATCCTTCACCGGCGTGCCATACCTGGATGAGTTTGGTGCGGTCTGAAAGTTCAAGGAAACCGAATACCGGAACATAATCGTCTACGAAAATGTAGTCCTGTCTGGCAATTTTCGTGATAAGTTCTGCCCAGCTGAGTGCACTCTTGTGAGTTCCTACGGCATTTCTCAGGGAATAGGTGATATCGAATTCCTTGTCAAGGCCGCGGGCTTTCATTCTGTCATCGATGTACTTGAGATTGCCCCACAGATACGGCTTTGTCTCAGTCATAAACATGATCTTCTTGCCGTTTTTTGGCGAAGCCTTCTCGACTACCGCATAATATGCTCTCATCATTTCGATTACAGCATACATATACATTCTGTTGAATTTACCCTTGAATGTAAGAGCTTCCTGCACATAACGTCTGCGGTTCCATGTCTCATTTTCGATCATGAAGTGAGAGTTGATCACGAAGCTCAGGGTCGTTCCGTCTACAGAATAAGTACCGAGTGAAACATCGTACGAATACTTACCGTCGTCATATTTGTAGATCCTGGACTTGTCGATCAGTGTGTACGCAACATCATAAGCGACTGAGCAGGTAAAAGGTTCCTCGCCCGGAACATTGGCCTGAAGCTGCCATTTACCGTTGTCGAGGAATGTCCTGTCATCCATCGCGGTGATATTGAATACAAAATGATACTTCCTGACGCCGTCTGCTTCTTCGACTGTCTGCGGGTGCGCAGGGATCTCCTTGAAGATCGGCATATCGATGATCTGGCTGTAACGTTCGCCTCTTTTCGGTCTTCTTCTCTTACGATTGAACTGTCTCAGAGTGAACTCGACATCGTCATCTCTTTTCGTTTCAACTGTGATGTTGAGGAATATCCTCTCCCACCACACTTCTGTGATCTGATAGTCCAGAGTCGTATGATCTTCGACCAGTTTCAGGCTTTTCTGGAATAATTTGCTCATAAAACCTCTCTATTCCTCGAGAAGCGCGATCGTCCTCTCGATAGCGTGTCCGTCACATGCGTCAACGTATTTCTTTCTGAAAGCTCTGACTTCTTCAATGTCAAAGCGTTCGTCCAAATTACAGATATAATCCGCGATCTCTTCGGTAGTACTGCAGATCGGTCCCGGCGTGATATCTTCGTAGTCAAAGTACATGCCGCGTTTGTCGATATAGTCATCGAGGTCGTAGGCGAAGAATATCATCGGTTTCTCTCTGATCGCGAATTCGAAACCTACGGATGAATAGTCTGTGATAAGTATATCTGCTACTCCGAGAAGTCCTTCGATGGTCAGGACTTCTTTTTCGTTCATATCGAATGCAAATTTGTTCTTAAGGTCTGCAGGGATCGGCGGGATATCCTTACAAAGTCCGTGGTGCTTGATGAGCAGAACGTAGTCATCAGGCAGAGACTTGGCAAGAAGCCTTATATCCAGTTTGTCAGGCGCCTTGGCCTTTGCGACCGATCCTCTGAACGTCGGCGCGTACAGAATAAGCTTTTTGTTCTTGCATGCAGGGAATGCTTTATTCAGCATGTTCCTCTGCTTCCTGAGATAATCCTCCTGGAAGAAAACATCGGTACGTGCTATGCCGATCGGTTTATACACTCCGGTATCTCTGCTGATACGGAAAGCATCCTCGAATACCCAGATCTGCTCTTCGCCCGCAACCGTTACATAAGTATAGTTCCTGTACTGATTGTATTCTTCTCTTGCTTTCTCGCTCTTGCCGAAATGGGAATTGCCGATCGTGCTGTATCCGACTTTCTTGAAAGCACCGACCCCGTGCCAGAGCTGGATGATCTTGGTCTCAGGCCTTACATCGAACTGGCTCAGAAGGTCGTTTGCAGTTGAAATGAATACGGCCTTAGCTGTTGCCATGTCACGGATAAACTCCCGTGCGTTGTAGTAATACTCCGCGACCGAGACCATACGGATCTGAAGTCCGGTATAGATAACTTTGTATTTCTTCTGTGCTATCATCACATGCGCGAGCTCTGTGGCAGCTGCAGAAGGCGAAATGCCATTCTCCATGAAAATGACTTTTTTCTCGATCGGTTTGACCGCTTCTTTTGCATAGATCGCAGGGATCTGCTTCTTGATCGTATTCTCGCGGATATCCTTGCGGTATTTCTTGAATTGCTTAGGGAACTTGGAATTGAACAAATCTTCCTGTTTCTTCAATATATCCGAAACTTCGAGTTTGAAATTGGAGTGTGTCAGGGAAAGAATAGTTATACCCTTATCGATGAGCACAGGAAAATGCTCTGCAGCATATGCAGCAGCTTCGTCGTCTCTGCCCTCACTCATCAGACTCTTAAGAGCAGCGGTGTGTTCTGCGCATTCCGCTTTCCACTGTTCAAACATCGGTCTGTATTTCTTCTTGGTGTTGGCGATCCTTATTGTTTCTCCAATTCCCTTTTCTCTCAGATTCCTTACAATAGCTTTTAAGTCCACGATTTCCCTCCGCTTTTGCTGAAAATCTCTTTGATCATGAAATGTGCTGCCGAACCATCCGGCAGTTCTACGTATTTGTTCACGAATTCTTCCATTGCTGCAGCGTCATAATTGCCGGCATCGATATCTCTGATGATATCCGCGGCAGTTCTGTACATGCCCCCCGGAAGGTCTCCCGGATAGTCTATATATACACTTCTTCTCGACATGTATTCGTCAAAGTCATATGCATAGAAGAAGAACGGTATCCGCATTACGCCGGCTTCATACACAACACAGCTGTAGTCACTGATGAAATAATCGCAGACAGACAGCATATCCATCGTTGAATATTCTTTGCAGTCAGACTCAACATCCGAAAGAGGATGTGCCTTGACGATCAGATTATATTTGTCACCATATCCCGCTATCGCTTCTTTCAGTGCTTCTGTTGCTTTTCTGAATGGTTCTCTTTCGTCTTCGCCTTTACGGAAGGTCGGCGCATAGACGATATTCTTCCCTCCGGCAAGTGATGGATACTTTGCAAGGATCTCGTCTCTCTTGCGGCGCTGGTATTCCTTGTCTCTCAGAAGATCGACTCTCGGGAGAGGAACTATTGTGAGCGCCTCCGGCGGATAGTTGAAGCTTTCCGCAAGGTATCCGCGGTATCCTTCTCCGGCACAGAAGATCACATCATAATTCTTATGCATATCCATTGCTTCTGCAATTGCCGAAGATCTTCCTTCCGGTCTGTCGAGGATGCTGAAGCTGTTTTTCTTCATCGTTCCTATGGAATGCCAGATCTGCGCGATGACCTGATGGTCGCGGTGCCTGAGGATGCTTACCGGGATACAATAAGAATCGAGAATAACTATTCTCGATTTTGAAAGGCTCTTTATTTGTTTGAGAATGTGGAATGCATAAGACGCCTTGCCCTTAAGGCCGCCGCCCATCATCCTGCAAAGCATCTCTATAGAATAGTCAGGATGCTCTTCACTGATGCGATCAGCGAGCAACTCAAAATCTACCGATGGTCTGTTGCTCTGTCTGCTCATGAAGAGAACTTTCTTTTCGGTATCTTTGCGGCACATTCCCTTGTACAAAAGGTTCAGTATTGATTTGAATAATATTATGATTTTTGTCACTTTATTCTTCTCTGGCGTCATAGAATTCGATGGCCTCGTCTATTTCTCCGTCGAAAAGCTTCTTTCCTCTCTCAAGGACGATTCCTCTCTTGCAGAAATCTTTGGCAGCATCAAGTGAGTGAGTTACAAATAACAATGTTACGGTCTCGTCCGCCATTATCTCTCTGACTCTCTCTTTACATTTCTTACGGAACTTCCTGTCTCCGACGCTGAGTGCCTCGTCTACGATCAGGATATCCGGCTGTACATTAACACTGATGGCAAATCCGAGTCTCGATTTCATACCGCTCGAATATGCTCTGAGCGGCTGATCGATATATTCTCCGAGATCCGCAAAAGCAACGATATCCGGCTCGACTGCTTTGATCTCTTCCTGACTCATTCCCATGAGCTCGCATTTGAGATAGATGTTCTCTCTGCCGGTGAACTCTTTGTCGAATCCGGCACTGAGCTCGAGCAAAGCACTGATCTTGCCGTTGACCTCTACAGTTCCGGACGTAGGAAAAGTAACGCCTGTGATGATTTTCAGAATGGTGGACTTACCAGCACCATTTCTTCCGATCAGAGATACAGCGTCGCCTCGTCTTACTGTAAACGAAAGATCGTTGACGGCCTTATTGGTCTTATACGGGATCTTCTTGTTGAAAAGCCCCTTGAATCTGGCCTTGTCGTTCTTGTACAGCTTGTATTCCTTGGTTACATGATCAAATCGTATAGCGATATCTTTTTCGTTATCCATTCATTCTCCTTCGAAGCAACTACAGCACATCAGGCACTTCTTTTCTCAGTCGCCTGAATGCCCATATAGCGAGTATGCAGAAAGCAAGCAAAGTTACTGAGAAACACAGCAGCTCAGTCTTGTCTTCCCAGAACCATTCTTTGTAAATGAAGACTTTTCTGTATCCGCTCGCGATAACAGTGATCGGGTTGAACTTGAGGATCACTCTGATCGTGTGATTGTTGATCTTGTTGACATCATACATTACTCCTGACAGCCAGAATATTGCAGTCTGGATGGATTTTACAAGATTCTGGAAGTCTTTGCTGAGTGCCGCAAGCAGTCCGCCTCCCAGTGCCCATACTGTAAAGAAGACAAACATCAGCAACATATAAAACGGTATCTGCAGATAGTATTTGTCAGGGAAATGTCCTGTGCAGGCGAATATGATAATTGCCGCCGCAAGGAGTACCCAGTGAATGTACAGGCTGGAAAGACTTGAGAAAGTCGGGATCGTAGAAACCGGGAATCTCATCTTGGTGACCAGGTGCTTGTGTTTTCTGATGCAGCCGGCGCCTCCACTGATCATTTCCTGCATATAGAACCATGGCAGGAATCCTGCTATAAGCCAGAGGATCCACGGATAACCATTTATCGGTTTGCCGCCTTTCATTCCTATGGAAAAAGCGAACCAGAAAACGAAGATCCTGACCGCAGGCTTTACAAGTGCCCATGCCCAACCTAGTGCCGCGCCGCGGTACTTTTTGACCAGGTCAGATTTGGCCAGCTTAGTTATCTGACGGAATCCGAGCAACCTATGTTCTTCAATTATTATTCTGATAGTATCCATTATTCATCAAACTTCCATACTTTCGCATCGAGTTTGAGAGCGGCTTCTTCGATTCCGTACTCTTTCATCTCTCTGAGAAGGAGTCCGTTGATACTCTCTCTCGATACTTTGTGATAAATCTTTTCTGCTTCATCCTTTCTGGAGAGTGCAAGAAGTGCATCAGCATATCTCTTGTTGATGCAGTCATCTTCAGGATAAAGCTTGAGAGCTTCTTCTCCGAGCTCTGCCATTTTGGTGTAATCTTCAGGTGTAACGGCACGCTCTATGGCGAGTCTCATCTTGCATCTGTAGATCCACAGATGATCAGGATATTTCTCTCCGAGCATCTTGCAATAACTTTCAGCCTCTTCATACTCACCTTCATCGATGTGAACGACCATCTTCAGGAAATCTTTGCAGTCTCTGTAGTACTGCTCCTGAAGTTCAGTAAGCTCGATACCGTTACCCACGTTCTTGTGTCTTACATGAAGGATCTGGAAAAGCTGCTGGACCATATGCTCTCTGAACATAGCATCTGCGACAAGATCTACGATCTCATTGTCCAGCGGGATAGCAATATCGTTATCTCTGAGGGTTGCATTTCTCTGCAGCTTAATATATTCACCAAAAGCTTTGAGCGCAAGCTTGGTGTCTTTGCTGAGTGCTTCCTTGCCGTAGCGCGCAAACTCGGCTTTCGACTTGGCGACAGCATATTTCATTGCAGGATCGAGTCTGTCGCGGAAATAGAGATTCCTCAGTCTGTAATATTCCATACTCTCATCTTTGTGATGCTGGAATATCCTGTTGTATTCGTCCTCACTGACGATCTGTAGGAATTCTCTCTCGCAGTTTCCTGCCGCAAGGTCATGATTGATCCTTGTAGGATGGATGCCTCTGTCCTCCGGAGCAAGGAGGTTTCTCCATGTATATCCGATGTAAAGCTGCAGGTATTCTGCAGGTCTTTCAAGTGTCAGGACATGCATTCCTTCGTAGATAACATCCTTAGGCGTTCCGTAGCACTTGATCGGCATCTCGAAGAGACTTCTCGGCGTCCATCTGTAGCAGTATATATCCGAATCCTTTTCATCGATGTTGAACAGCTTCTCTTCGAGCTCTGCAAGCACTGCGAGCCTTCCGACTTTGGCTGCTTTCTTCCTATATTTATTATATAAGTCGATATCGACATATTTCTTCCTGTATCTGCGCTTGCCCTGGATCCATCCTGTAGTAAGCAGTTCGCAATATACATACTGAAGTTTCTTCCACTCGTCGCGTTCTTTCTCGTCACGCGGCATCGGGTCAAGAATAAAGATCTCAATACACTCACCGCAGACCGTTCCGTCACCGAGTCTTCCGCTTCTGATTGCCGTCGTTGACAGATCCATATATCTTGGCACCGGGTTCGTGTAAGTGTTGTATCTGCTGAAACTTACAAGATCTCTGCCCTCCGGCATGTTCTTGCTGATGACCTCTTCGAACTTCTCATAGTCCTTGCGAGGCATAAAAATATCGATGTCATCGTCCCATGGCACGAAACCGCCATGTCTGATCTGGCCTATGCAGGTTCCTCCGCAGAGATAATACCTGATATCATTCGCACGGCAGACCTCATCTATTTCTCGGAGGAGCTGAACTAATATTGACTGAAGTCTTTTACTGCTCATTTCTTACCTCCATAAATTCCAATAAGATTACCATTATAGTCTGTTACCTTGATTCCTTCAAGATAAACTTCCGGCGTGTATTTGTACAGATCATCCGTGTCGATCTCAGGGTACAGCTTGTTGATCACCTCGGTGAATTCATCGCCGATATAAGCTGACAGCTTCTTGCTGCGGAGCTTGGTCGCTTTGGAAATGTATTCATTCAGAGCTGCTCTTACATCCTCATCGTCAGCATGCTCGATGATCTCTTCATAGGTGTACTTCTGCAGCAGATCTGTGGCAACGCAAAATCTGGCAAAACTTGCGCCTGATACTGCAGTGGCCAAGTTCTGCTCAGCATCGCTCCGTTTGAATTTGATCTTAGGTACTCTCAGCTTGCGATAATAGATAGCAAGCCTCTTGCGGGAGGAGTCAAGATCGATGTCTCTATATGAAAGTTCTGCATCGCAAACGAAGAATTCGGTATTGTTCTTCTCGACGATGAGCTTGTCGAAGCAACCCTCAGGATCCTCAATAAACGGAGAATCTTTCTTGACGTAAACAGGCGTGCCGGCAATTTCGATCTCTTTGACGGATTTTGCAGTGATCTTCCCGTTGCTCTTGCGGATCACATCTTTGTAGATAGCGCCCGAAAGACTGTTGATGAGAGCCGATCTTTTTACACTTGTTTCGAATCCGGTATGCTTTCTGAATCTTTCCAGCTTGGTCCAGACACTCTTGCTGTCGCCTGCAGGTTTGATCTTGATATACATTCCGAGATGGATATCTCTGATGATTCTTCCTTCTGTTATATATGTAGTATCAAGGTCTATATATTTCAGGTTGTTATCTGACAGGCTGTGGTTATTGCCCCTGTGCTCGAGTGCACGGTGCTCTGTATCTCCCTCATAGGAGTCAATAAACTTCCTGATAGCCTGAGCGTCCATCGTAAGAGTTGCGGAATAAGCTGTTTTCTCTGTCTCTGCGAGATAATAAACGATGCCGTTCTTCTTACACAGTTTATGAACTTCTCCCAGCAATGTCAGGATGACTGATTTTTTCTCATTCATTGGCATTCCTCGTTATTATTAGTAAAGTATCTTATTTATTTTATCAAATTGGGCTATTACAAGCAATCTTTGAAGATGTTGAATTAGGCCAAAGAAAGAAGCAGTGATTCCCGTGCGCAGGGGAAATCACTGCTCCTCTCTTTATTTAAGGCTTTTGGATATTATCATTCTCCCGGTTCATCCGATGCGGATGCTATGCTCGCCTTGGTCTCGCCTGCAAATCTGTATACAGCGAATTTCTTCTTATCGCTTGATTTGAACAGCTTGCCCTTGGATCCGTTGATGAATCCATAGTAACCGCTAGGATAATTTGCTTCTGCAAGATAACCCTTGCCGTTGATTTTTACATACATGCAGACATGCTTTCCGCCGCCTTTTTTGTAGTAGTAGATGATGATGTCGCCGCTTCTGAGGTCAGATTCCTTGTATGTGTAATTGATCTTGACCCACTTTTCCGGATGCTTTGGCAGGTACTCCCAGATCGTTCCGACTGTTCTTGGCATGTTCGGATCGATTCCGCTGTATCTGCATACAGTACCTACGAATACATCGCAGGACGCTCCTGTTCTAGCGCCTTTCTTCCATTTATTATGTTCCGGATATACAGAATTAAGTGCTGCTGTATAGTTCGGAGTTGCTTTCTTCTTGTATGTGCTCTTGGAAGTTCCGATCGGCCAAGCGAGCTGCTGTGCTGTCGAAGCCAGTCTTTCTCCGCCTGTTCCTTTCTTTATGACAAACTTATAGCTGAACTGTGTGGATGACTGTCCGTTTACATATACATCGCCTCTGTAAGTATATGTGCCGGCCTTGAGGCTGCCGAATTTGATAGCAGCGTCAACGGAGCTAAGGCTGAATGTTTCACTGTCGACTTCCTTATTTACATCATAGAGCCATTTGCCCTTTGAATCGATGATCCCTACTCTTGCTTTCTCGATAGGGATATTGCAGCTGATGGTTCCTGCAAGGCCAAAGCCCATGCCCTCGATCAGTGTTGTCGGATGGGTGATATCCTCTGTTGTGAAAACAGGTACGGTCGGTGTTTCGATAGAAACGCCCGGAACTACATCTGTAGCGGAAGCTGCCATGACAGAATTCGTAGTGCTGTCCGGTGCTGCTGTCTGAGCGGTCTTGACTGCGCCGACTCTGATCCAGTCTGCACATGCGAAGTAGAACTTCTTACCGATCTTGACCTTGTACCACTCATCTGAACTGCCCTTCAGACTTGCTCTGAGAACGATCGTGACCTTGGAGTTGTTCTTGAAATAGCCTTTTTTCGCCATTTTCGCACTCGGTCCGGTTCTGTAATTGAGAGCATCTATCGTCTTCCCGCTGGTCTGCTTATAGCTGATACTGTTAACGAGGTCTGATCTGATATAGCCGCTTGCTCCTGCTGCAGTTACCTGGTACCACCTGTTGGTCGCCTTGGTGCTGCCTTCTTTGACAAACACTTCCTCAGTGATCGTAACTACAGTCTTATTCTTCAGCAATTTAACAGCATCGCTCTTTGTTGAAGCCTTTGACCTCAGGTATGCTCCTCCCGAAGCATTTACCTTACCGCTCGCTGACGCGATCGTGTCGGCCTGCACCCTGTTCTGGACGAACGCAAAGACTGCTGTGAATAACAATACTCCTATCAGTATTACAGCAATCTTTTTGCTTCGCAGTTTTAATCTTGTTGTAATATCCATATAAAGCCTCTCTGTTTCATGTCCTTCATGAATTTTTCGTGTGTAGTGCAATTGTAGGAATAAAAAAGTTCAGCATCAACAAACCTTGACATTTGTTATGCTGAACCTACACGTTTTTTAAGATTAAACCTGCTTTTTATTAATATTTGTTATTTTTCTAAAGAATCATTAATACCGGTCCTGTCCGGCAGACCGGATCTGCATCAGTCTGCGAAGTACGTATCATACGCGTCATCGGCATCTTCGTAAGTCATACTGTCATCAATGACTTTGGTGTTGCCGACTTTAAGCACGTAGTGGACTGAGCCTTCTTCAATAGATGTTACATAAGCTGCTCTCAGATACCAGTAAGCACAGATCGATCTCGATGCGTCCTTGTCCTCCTTATAGAAAGCGATCATTTCGTTATTGTCGCCGCCGTAATCGAAAGTGACCGTCAGATCAGCATCATTGCCATTAGCGGAGATCTTGTATTCACCCTTGCAGTCCTCATCGTCTGTAGTGAAGACATAGGAATCACCTTTCTGTACCCAGCCGTCGAGCTTCAGATATTTGAGTCTCTCCTGCAGAGTCTTTCCGTTATATACCATATCCTCATCAGGCTGGTACGTGTCCGCGGCATCCCATCCGTCAGGATTTCCCTCTTCATCATCTTCGTCATCCATCTCTTCTGCGTCCTCAGAAGTCTGTGATTGATTTCCATCGGAGCCGGAGGAGCCGGAATCGTCCGAGTCCTTGAAACAAGCAGTGAAGCTCATTATCACAAGCATGAGGATCAGAAAAATCGTCAGTTTCTTTTTCATTATTTGTCTCCTTGTCTCCCCGTAAAATTAAGTATCATTATACAGATTTATATCCTGTTTACAATATTGTACCATATAGTATCTTCGTTGACATATTAAGGTTTTTTTAAGATAATATGATTGTATTTTATGGGCTGAATCCAGTCATACAGAGGTGGTAATAATATGAATATAGCGATTGTGCTCGCAGGAGGCACAGGCACCAGAGTCGGTGCGGACATACCAAAGCAATTCCTTGAGATCATGGGCAAACCGATCCTGATCTATACACTCGAGAACTTCCAGAATGATGATGAGATATCTGCGATCGAAGTTGTCTGTCATAAAGACTGGGTAGATCATGTACAA
This sequence comes from Mogibacterium sp., assembly GCA_017403955.1. Taxonomy (GTDB): domain Bacteria; phylum Bacillota; class Clostridia; order Peptostreptococcales; family Anaerovoracaceae; genus Crickella. The sequence goes on along the minus strand of JAFRDH010000025.1, from coordinate 109,389 downwards.
CATATCTGCAAAGAGTACGGGATCACCAAACTCAGATGGACGACAGTCGGAGGCAACACTTTTCAGGAGTCTGTCCTGAATGGCGTATATCATCTCAGAGACAAAATATCTCCTGACGATATCGCCGTGATTTCATTCGGTGTTTCGCCATTCTGTTCTCCGGACATCATAAACGACAGCATCAGAGTCGCGTCTGAACACGGCAATGGAATAAGCGCAGAAGACTATGTGCTTTGCACATGCATCAAGGACGATGACTACAGCACGACGCAGAACCTGATCAGAGAAACGATCAAGGGCTTCAGCAATCCGTGGTCCTTCAGATACGGCGAACTGGTCGAGGCGTATGATGAAGTCATAGCCAAGGGAATGCTCGACGATCTCGAACCGCATACCACATCGGTCTATCTGGCTCTCGGCAAACGTCTCTGGTTCTCCAAGACCAGCGGACATAATTTCAAAATATCCAACAGAGAAGATCTTGAAAGATTCGAAGGCCTTCTGCTTCTCAAAGAAAAGCGCTTATCCGAAGGCAAAGAAGTTGACTATTAATATTATAATCAGAAGGGAGATATTAAATGATAACCTACAAAGAATTCGAAGTTATCAACACATTACTCAAGGCAGGCAGCGTTGCAGAAAATGCGCCGGAATATGTGTATGATCATGTACACTATTATGCATTCAAGGATGTAGATGAAGTAAAGCGTCTGTTCGACTCACTTAAGTCGAAGGGCTATATCACTGATTCTGCTGTTACCGAGCTCGGTCTTAAGGAAATCGAGGCTCTTAAGGTCAACAACGCCGTTATCCTTGCAGCCGGCGGTTCAGACATTTCCGCAAAATCCGTTTACAACATGCCTAAGGGACTGTTCATGAAGAACGGCGAGACTCTGATCGAAAGACAGATCCGTCAGCTCAAAGAAGCAGGCATCAACGACATCACAGTTGTTATCGGATACAAGCAGGAGCTTTATTTCTTCCTGGTAGATAAGTGGGGAGTAAACATCGAGATCAATCCTGACCTCAAGAAGAACAACATTTACTCACTTTATATCGCAAAGAACTTCCTGGGTTCTACATATATTCTTAACTGCGATAACTACTTCGAAGAGAATCCGTTCTCTCAGTATGAATACAATTCATTCCACGCAACAGTTTACAAAGAGGACGCTCACAATGAGCTGGTCGTAAGGAAGAATCAGTCCGGCAGGATCCTCAATGTTTACAGCTGCGCTAAGAGTGGCGAGTGCATCTACGGACATGCTTATCTTGACCCTGAAGTCAGCAGAAGACTTCTCAAATATATGGAAGAAGAAATCGACGACTTCCGTATTTCATCCCTCTTCTGGGAAGAGTTCATCTCACGTCATGCAGATGACCTCGATATGTATGCCCGTGAATATTCATCAGACTTCGTCTTCGAGTTCGACTCCATCCAGGAGATCCAGAACATCGACGGCCTCTTCCTCGGAAATGTTTCCGGATGGATCAACGAGAAGATCTGCACCGTTCTTGATTGTACCGAAGACGAGATCAGCGATATCAACGTGCTGCAGAAGGGCCTGTCCAACATTCTGTTCACATTCGTTGTAAGAGGCGAGCGTTATATCTTCCGTTACCCTGGAGACAGCACACAGTTCTTCATTTACAGAAAGAACGAGTGCGTAGCTAACAAGCTTGCCGCTAAGGCTCACGCTGATGATACATACATCTACATCGATGAGCAGGGCGCTAAGATCTCCAAGTTCCGCGAGAACTGCATAGACCTCCACGGAATCTATTATGAAGATGTAGAGCTCATGAAGAGAGTCGCCCGCAAGATCCGCGCATTCCACGATGTCGGCTACGATATGGAAGGCTGGGAAGAATATAACTACGATCCGATCTGGCAGACAGAGCGTCTCTTCAAGGAAGCTTCCAAAATGAAGGGGGACCTCTTCAAGATTTTCGAGAAAGAATGGGTCATGATGCGCAAGCTCCAGAAATACGCAGACATGGACGGCTTCAAGCACACATTCTGCCATAACGATATCAACATCGATAACGTTCTTCTCACAGAAGACACTCTCGATATCATCGACTATGAGTTCGCAGGATACAACGACCCTGGATATGACTTCGGAAGAGTTATCGCAGGTCTTGAGTATGAGGCAGACGAGCCGAAGATCCTCGACATCCTCGAAGCATATTTTGACCGTCCTGCTACAGAGATCGAGCATCTGCACTGGATGGCATATTCAGCGATCCACAACTGGTATTACGTAGGCTGGGCTCTCTACAAAGAAAGCATCAACGAGAGCAGCCGTGACTGGATGGTCTTCTTCTTCAAACAGTCCAAGAAGCTCGCTCAGTGGTGTATGCCTAGATACGAAAAGCTCTACGGACCAATCGAAGACCCTAAGGCAGCACCTGAGGGCTGGAAGGAATAAGTTATAAATGCTCATTTATATAGTACGTCATGGGGAGACCCCTGCTAACTCTCTGGGTTATATGCAGGGGCAAAGTAATGATCCAATCAACGAAAACGGAAGAGCTCTCGCTGTGATCACAGGACAGGGCCTTAAGGGCGTGACCTTTGATGAATGTATCTCGAGTCCTCTCATAAGGGCAAAGGAAACAGCCGAGATCCTCCTCCGTGAAAGCGGCAACGAGAACGTCCCGATCTCTATCGATGAAAGGCTTATGGAGATCAACCTTGGGGACTGGGAACGCAAGAAATTCCGTCCGGGTGAACGTGAAGTCGATGAAGAACAAATCAGAATATTCTTCACTGACCCATTCAATTTTGAGAAACGTCCGGGCGGAGAATCGATCAGGGAAGTATGTGACAGGACGCAGGAATTCCTGAAAGAACTGCTCGCGCGTGATGATGATAAAACATATCTGATCACGACTCACGGTTTTGCACTTCGCGGAATGCTCAATTTCCTGTATGAAGACCAGTCAGATTACTGGCACGGACATGTGCCGTACAACTGTGCAGTCAATATCATTGAGGGGAAAAATGGCATCGGAAGACTGATCGCAGATGACAGGATCTACTACGATATGGATGATGCAGTAGATCAGTATGCAAAGTTCTGATCCGGGATCACAATATGAAAAAGTTTCAACTATCGCTGATCAGCAAATACCGTGATGAGCTGTTTGGCTTATCGATCATCGCTATCATATTTTTTCACTTCAGCTGCGACTTTCTTCCGGGAGTAGATAAGGGACTTATCGATACGACAGGGTTCGGATGGTTCGTCCGTTTCTGCTACTATTTCAAGAAATACATCGGCAGTATCGGTGTTGAGCTATTCCTGTTTCTTTCCGGCATGGGGTTGTACTATTCGTACTCCCGGAATCCGGATATCCTGAATTTTTACAGGAAGCGTTTTACCAGGATCCTGATCCCTTATGCCATTGTCGGTCTTCCGTTCTGGATGATCAAGCGTATGTACCTGGGCGGTCTCGGATTTGACAGAGTCATCAAAGACTTCTTTTTCGTCACATTCTTTACCGATGGTGTACATACCCTGTGGTTTATAGGCCTGATCTGTGTTCTGTACCTGTTGTATCCGCTATTTCACAGGCTGCTGGCAGACAGTAAATACAGTTTCATCTGGTTTATCCTGCTGCTGGTACTGTCATACATGATACCGCAACACCTGTACGTTGCAGCGCGGCCGTTTTACAGGAACACACAGATCGCGATCACCAGGTTCTGTATTTTCATCATCGGCTGCTACATGGGGAAGTTTATCAAGAAGGGAAGCAGCATCCCGTACATTGGGGTGATCGTGTTATTTGCTGTTTCCTTCTATATCAACTTCTACGCTTGCGTACATGATTTCCCTTCGCGATATAACAGATATACTGATGTTATATTCGCGCTTGGGCTTCTGCCGGTAGGCTGCGCATTCCTGGATCTGTTCCGCGAAAGCAACATCCTGATGCGCTTTCTCAGGTTTGTCGGAAGCTATTCGCTGGAGCTTTATCTGACACACGTCACACTGCGCAACCTCATGAAGCCGCTCGGATTCCATGCATACGATCCGGTCCAGTTCGGGATCATGCTGCTGCTATCAATGGTACTTTCGTATTTCATACACAAAATCAAGTTAAACAAAAAGCCTGCCGTCACTGTTTAGGTGCCGGCAGGTTTTACTATTGTCCTGTCTGTTATCTTGTTCTCTCGTCTGATTCTATGAAGTTCATGATCCTTTCGGTAGCATGACCGTCACATGCAGACATGAATCTGTTCTTGAATTCTGTGACTTTTTCTTTGTCAAAGCGCTCATCGACATGCGCTATGTAGTCGATGACCTCTTCGTTCGTCTTGCAGATCGGGCCGCATTCCGCGAGTTCCTCATAAGTATAGTACATTCCGCGGCTGTCGCTGTAATCCTCAAGATCATACATGAAGAATATGATCGGTCTCTCGAAGAGTGAGAATTCAAATACGACGGAAGAATAGTCGGAGATGCAGATATCCGCAACTGTCATAAGCTCATTGATATCCATGCCTTTGCCGCGTGTCATATCATAAGCGAAAGAGTCTCTGTTTTCTTCAGGGATCTCCGGAAGGTTCTTTGCTGTCTGATGCTGCTTGATGATCAGAATATAATCATCGGACAGCTTCTCGGCGAATTTCGCAACGTCAAGTTCTCTCGGCGCTACTCTTCCGATTCCTTTGCCGCGATATGTAGGTGCGTACAGGATGACTTTCTTATCCTTGGACGCAGGGATTATCGAATGCAGCTTGTCGTAACAATTCTTGACATATTCAGGGTCGAAGAATTCGTCGGTTCTGCTGACTCCGATCGCCTGAAGTACAGGATCGCCTTTCTTCCTGCCCATGAATTCCTCAAACACCCACTTCAGTTCGTCACTTGCGATCGTAACGAGGTCGTAATTGCTGTGTTCAGGGAACTCTTCAAATGTGGACATTTTCTTGAAGCCAGGCTTATCTGCATTGCTGAGTCCGAGGTGCTTGATGATGCCGCATCCGTGCCAGAGCTGGATGACTTTTGTCTCCGGACGGAACTTGATATAAGTGATGTACGCGCTGGATTCGTGAAGCATAACAGCCTTGGCTGTTGCTGAGGCGCGGACAAAGTCCAGAGAGTTTATATAATGCTCTGCGCTTGACACTTCGTTGAAGTGGAACTCGTACAGTACCGGCTCATACGGATAGTCTTCTTTGATCCTGTTGTAAATGTACTTGAAGCTCTGATTGAGACCTGTTCTCGGCTGCATGAAAAGGATCTTGTTTTCGACAGGCTGATCCGCTCTGCTGTTATAGAGAAGCGGATAGATCTCCTTGACGAAGATCCTCTTCATCAGTTTGCGATATCTTCCGCTCTCGAGCGAAAGCATCTGGGAGTCCCAGGCTTTCATCTGATCAGATGTGACTGTCTCAGGATCCTGAGCCTTCATCTCTGCGATCACCTTATCGATCGCCGCGAGCTTGGTCTCATTCTCTTTCAGTCCGTGCAGGATCAGGCTTGTCATTTGCGCCGCGTTGAATTTTCTGATAAAAGCGCCTGCCATTCCCTTTGGGAGTGCATTGAAATAAGGTGCCACTTTCTCTCCGAGGTCGATCTGTGCCTTGACAGAATCAATCATCTGCGTTCTGATAGTGTCATAAACGATAGCATCGACATCGACCGGTGCAGCCTTGGCAGTTTTCTTTGAATCGACATGGATCTGGTAAGTCTTTCTTACTCCATGCTTCATCAAGTTTCTAATTACTCCTTTTACACCCATTTTCTAAACCGCTCCTTGCTTCTACTTGTCAAATCTTCCTTCGAAGTCTGTTGAAGCAACGTCTTTGAGCGGGAGTTTTACCGGCTTGCCGGTCGCAGCGGACTGATAGATCGCAAGGATCATTTCAACTGCGTTTCTTCCTGCTACTGCATCGATATACGGTTTTCTGTCATTCTTTATTGCATCGATAACGTCTGCATAAAGGCTTGTATGTCCGTTGCCGTATACATTGCTGGTCGCTTCTTTAAGACCCTTGTTCTTGCTGTCTTCTTCGCTCTCGTCTGCGAAATCCCATACGTCGATGTTGTTTGTGGATGTTCCGCCGATCTTTACTGTACCGGTCTCGCCGAAGAGATACAGAGTTTCCTCAAGGTTCTTAGGGTAAACATTTACGGTTCCTTCGATCGTTCCGACTGCTCCGTTTGCGAATTTGACGACTGCCATTCCGATATCTTCGCACTCGAGATAATCATGGAACTGCTGCTTTGTAACACCGTAGACTTCTTCTACTTCGTCGCCCATCATCCAGCGGAGCAGGTCGATGCCGTGGATGCACTGGTTGAACAGGCAGCCGCCGTCCGAAGCCCATTTGCCTCTCCATGTTGCCTGATCATAATACTGCTTGCCGCGGTTCCAGCGGACATTGATCGAACCGTGGGAAAGACGTCCGAATCTTCCTGCTTCGAGTGCTGCTCTCATCTCCTGGATCGCAACATTGAATCTGTTCTGGTGGCATACAGAAACCTTTACGCCCTTCTCTTCGCTGAGTCTGATGATCTCCTCAGCGTCAGCCATAGACATTGTCATAGGCTTCTCAACGATGATGTTGAATCCATGCTCGATGCACCAGAGTGCGATCTCTGCATGTACTCCGCTGTCAGTTGCGATCGCTACGATATCGACATCCGGATGCTCTTCGAGCATTTTCTTGTAGTCGGTATATCTCTGGATAGACTCGTCCTTCTCGAGGCCATGCTTGGCGAGAAGGTTCTCGATCGCCTCCGGAAGAAGGTCGCATGCTGCAACGAATTCGAGGTCATTGTTGAGTACGGCTTTAACGTGATTGGTAGCTATACGGCCACAGCCAATAAGTGCATATTTCATTAGTTCTCTCCTATTTCAGTGATTTACAGTGCTTCCTTAAGTGCGTCTGCTACTGTCTTGATGTCTTCGTCTGTCATATAAGGATGCATCGGAAGTGACAGTACGGTATCGCACAGTTCATCAGTATTAGAGCAGTCAAATCCATAATCCTCAGGCAAGTTAAATGCCTGCTGCTTGTGCATTGGCTTCTGATAATAAACCATGGATGGGATGCCCTTGTCTTTGAGCTTAGCCTGAACAGAATCTCTGGTAGCTCTGTCCTTGAGCTGGATCGTATACTGAGCCCAGGATGAGAGGAAGCCTTCCGGAATGACCGGGAGTTTGACCGCATCGCCAAGGGATTCTTTCAGAATGCTTGTATATTTGTCAGCTACCTTATTCACATCATCAAGTTCGTAATCAGCGAATGCTTTGAGCTTGACCTGCAGGATAGCTGCCTGGATGGTATCGAGTCTTGAGTTAAGACCGATCCTGACATTGTCGTATTTATTGCTTCCCTTGCCGTGTACTCTGATCGACTGGATAAGTGCTGCTGCCTCATCATCGTCTGTGAAAACGGCTCCGCCGTCGCCATAGCATCCGAGAGGTTTTGCCGGGAAGAAAGATGTTGTGGAAATATCGCCAAAGCTGCAGGCTTTCTTTCCGTTGATTTCTCCGCCGAATCCCTGAGCTCCGTCCTCAAGTACGAGGAGTCCGTACTTCTCAGCTACCGGTCTCAGCGCATTGAAGTCTGCAGGAAGTCCGAACAGGTCTACTGCTACGACTGCCTTCGGTGTGAGCTTGCCTTCTTCTTTGACTTTGATTACGGCCTTCTCGAGTGACTCAGCCGAGATATTGAAAGTGTCCTTGTCAACATCTACAAATACAGGTGTTCCGCCTGCAAGGGATACGACTTCGCCTGATGAGAAGAATGTGAAGTCAGGAACGAAGACAGCATCGCCTTCGCTGATGCCCCATACCATCATAGCGATCGAAAGCGCATCTGTTCCGTTCGCGCATGTGATGCAGTGCTTGACTCCTACATATTCTGCGAGCTGTGCCTCCAGTTCTCTTACCCAAGGACCGTTGATATATTGACTTGAAGCAGCGACATCGATCATCGCCTCATCCATTTCTTTCTTAAGTACATTGTACTGTTTCTTAAGATCTCTGAATTGCATTGTTTTACCCTTTTTTCCTTTCTTTTGGCGTATGGAAAGCACCAAATGTTATAGAGAGAATTATACCAAATAATGTGAAGAATGTTATCATCGCGAACAATCTTTCATGTCCTGAATCCAGACCTTCTACGCTTTTAGCATAGATGATGGCATTGTTGATCTTATTATTCAGCAACGTCTCGTCTTCGGTCATTCTAAGCAGGCCGAAGTTGATACCTTCAACTGTGAATATACTGCTGTTAGGGAATATATTCTTGTTGATCAGTATCTGATAGTTCTCGGATCCGGATATTGTCTGCATAGCGCTGTTGAACATCGCTATGATTTTGTTGAGTTTATCGACATTGTCTGCCAGCATTCTGTCCGCTTCTTCGTTGTTCTTCAGTATCTCCTCATCCGGAGCGTCGAACAAAGCTATGAGCGTCTCAAAGTTAGAATGATAGGCATCTATATAAACAGCCTGATCGTTGAGGCGTTTTCTCTCAACGTCTGTCAGGAGCTTGTCTTCATCATCTTCTGCGCATTTTGCGTCAACGACCTCCTTCATCTCTTCGAGTCCGGTCATCTTCTGCCTGTAGAATTCAACCGTTTTATCCTTGTCGCCGGCTGTCAGAGCTGTTTCCCAGAAATAGTATTCCGTGCTCTTATAATCTTCATAGAAATCATCAAAAGCCACTTTCGCTTCTTCGAGCAATTCTCTGTTGGCGTTAGTCAGTTTGACATTCCTGAAGTATTTGAAATATATGTCAAGGCAGTCTATTTCTGCTTTGATCCTGTCAAAAGCATCGAAATAGTACTGCTCGTTCTTTTCGATATCTGCCAGTGTTACTTCGGGTTCTCCTCTGTAGACGAGGTCTTTATTCCCCTGATACTGCCTGCTCTGATACAGACCGCAGATAACACCGATCAGAATGCACACGATCAGGATAATGATCGAGAAGCGCGCATTCTTACGTATATTTGCAAAAGAAGATTTAAAATCAAAATTGATCACTTTCATATCATCACCTGTTTTTTCTGCTTTGCTCACGAGGGAAGAACATCAGCAGGATGCACATAAGAGCAAATCCATGGGTTATCAGGACGGTGCTCCACTGTGAGTTGGCAAAAGCGAATGAATAGTAGACGATCATACCAATGATCAGCCTGGAATTGACATTATGGGAAGCGAAGTCCAGGAATCTCATGCAGTAAACAAGCACTACCGGCATGACAAAGATACCGATCAGTCCGAGGTTCGCCCATGCATCAGCCATAATGCCATTGTTACAGTTAACGACCTGTGTCTCGAAGTTATTACCTATTACATTAGCAATACTCTGTGAATAAATAGTGTCGAATCCGAGTTTTCCTATGATCCCCTGACGGAAGAAGTCTATGCTGCTTCCTGAAAAGAACCTGTAATAGAATTCCGACAGCTGCGCCAGCACAAATCCCATACGTCTGAAAAGAAGATTGATGATAAGACCTTTCCCGAGGAACTGCTCCGCAATGGCAGCAAGTTCTACTAATATTCCTCCGGGCAGGATCATTGAGATCATTTCTTTTCTGTAGAATATATATCCGCCAATGAGGATAAACGGGAAGAAAATCACAGTTTTGTGGCCGGCAATCGAGAAATTGATGAATACCAGCCCCAGCAGGATGATCAGCGCAATGTACTGTCTTCTGCTCAGTGCCAGTACGATCAGGAGTGCCAGAACGATCGGCATCATATTAAGTAAATAATGCAGAGGTGTGCTGAGTCCGTATCCGGCAGCCTCTGCCCTTACCTGATAGATTTCCCCGAAGTTCAGGAGCAATCTGCATTTCGCATATCTGACCCAGACATATACGACCGGGACCGCAGCGATCGCAGTGAATAAAAAGATGCTTTTTGCGCTCATTTCCGACTGCCCGCTTCTGCCCCAGGCTATTACCGGCAGCCTCAGCTGCAGGATCGTCAGAAGCGCCCAGTATATGATCCCCCAGAAGAGGAACGATGAGCTTCCTCCGCCATAAGAGCAATAAGTCGTCATCGGAATGAAATAGAACATATTAAAAACAACCATCATAACGGAAGATGCAGTATTCCCCTTGTAATATTCGGAAAAAACTACCGCCATGATGATCGTGATCAGCCATCCGCTGGCAATATTTACAGGTGAGATGCAAATACCGAAGTATGCATAAGCATCACCTACAAATTTAAGATAGATCAGATCAAGGATCCCTTTGTATATGAGGAAAAAGAGGCAAGTCAAGACTTTGTTGCCTGACAACTCTGATAGTTTCTGCGTTATTTCAAGATATCGATTCGCGATCGTCTTCATATGATCAACTCTTGGCTCCCGCCCTTTTTCTGTATATCACAATCATGAGAATCAGCTTAACTGTCGCACCGACAACCGTACCAATGCAAAAACCTACGAGACCAAATACTTTCCACAGGATAAGTGCGCATGTGAAATATGCTACTGATCCGACTCCGCTTATAACGATCTGCCAGTGCAGATTGCAGAATTTCATAACGAACGGCTGGAGTATGGATGTAAGTACTGTAAGCATTACTGTAACCGTTGTTATAGGAATGATTTTGATGACTTCGTCGACCCACTGAGGGAACAGGAAGCCGATCACAGGTCTTGCAAATACGAGTGTAAGTACATATCCGAAACAGATCACGGCGAACCCGGTCGCGAGGACCTTGGAGAAAATACTCGCTTTCGCATTGTCCCATCTGGTGATATAGCTGAGTATAACGCTGTTGATAGGACCGGTAAGCATTCCGGTTATTTTGCCGAGTATCGTTGCTGTGTAGTAAATAGATACAGCGGTCCCGCCCATAAGCGGATACAACACCAGCTTGTCTGCATAGTTGATAAGGTTGCCGATCACAGCTGCCACGAGCAGACTGTATGCATCGCTCCTGACAGTTGGAAACAACGTAGTTTTGACTGCCGCCTCTTTGAGGAGTCCGGTCTTGATCGCACAGAAGGTGCAGCTCATTGCATAGCCTGTGAGGAAAATCAGTTCCCAGTATGAAGTCTTGAGGAAAAGATAATAACCTGCAAAGAAACCAAGGCTCAAAAGAGCATTATTCATCAGAATGGCTTTGTAGTTCAGTTTGATCCTGAATCCGACTTCCAGGTAGGCCTTGAGCATCAGCGCACACGCGACCAGAACGCCCAGGAACAGATGATGTACAGAAAACTCGCCGACATACAGCCAGGTCGCAAGGAATACGATAGAAGAACTGAGTACTATCCATCTGCGAAGCAGTATAGGAATATCTCCTTCTGTTTCCATTGCCTGATACTGCGGGAACTTGAGAAGTTTTACATTGTTCAGTACATTTCCCGGAGCATTTGATGTCATTATCCAGATGGAATAGACCGTGAGCATCAGCCCGTATTCATCTCCACCTGCTGCCACTGCTACTTTAGGATAAATAACCAACTGCAACATAGCAACCGGCAAGGCGGCTGCTATGATATTCAGCATCATATCGGTAATTACTTTTTTCTTCATTCTTCTGTCAGTATTTCCTGATATAGCTTATACAGTTTCTCCTCTTCAACAGCCCAGTTCAGATGATTCTTTACCAGTTCGTAGCCATTATTGCCCATTTCCTGACATTTTTCAGGATCTTTTCTAAGTCTGTTGATCGCCTCAGCTATCTCATCTTCATTACCCGGGTCCACGAGCTCTGCAAATTTATATTCATCATTCAGTTCTTTGGCATATGATGAAATACCCATGATGACCGGCATTTTCATTTGCATATATTCATAGACCTTGGTAGGCAGTGTTTCAATTATTTTATACTGTCCGACATTCTGAAGTACTGAAAGGCCTACCGAGCAGGAAGCCAGTATATTATAGACTTCTTCATGTGAACACTGTCCTTTATAGTCGACGCATTCGAATTCAGGCATTGCTCTGAGCTTCTGTTCATAGCTGTCGCTGTCAAATCTGCCTGCGAGCACCAGCTTGACCCCTGCTTTTGAAGCTGCAAGGATCGATTTGGTGATCCCTCTCGGTTCTGACAGACCTCCGACATAGCATGCTGTGAACTCACTATCCTGCTGCGCCGCTCTGTCTGTATCATTCTCCGTGAAAATAGGAGCGTTATTGATGAAGACCGGTCTCTTGCTGCGACCCTCAAATGGATGTTTGCCATTCATTTTGCATGGGAAGATAACCGCGTCAAAATGCTTTGCGGCCATTGTTTCCAGCCGGTAATACGAAGCAGAGATGATCTTCCTGAGTGCAGGTTTCATGTACTCTCGTGTTTTGATCTGGTATGAGTAGTTCTCGTGGCTGTCAAATATTACTTTCTTGCCTTGCTTCTTTAGCATCAGACCAAACGGGAGCAGTTCCGGATCATGGAAATGATAAACATCCGCGTCGAGCTTTTTCGATTCTTTGTAAACCTGACGGGAGAAGAGCAGGATACGCTTGATCCTGCTTGATGGTTTCTCACCGATCCCGATGACCTCAACATTGTTCTCATTCCTGCTGTCGCCCTGAGCAACAAGCCATACTTTATATTCAGGTTTTTTTGCAAGTGAAGAGCACTCTTTTTCAAAGATTCGTATATCGTTGCTTTTGTGCACACTTGTCATGTGGCATATCTTAGTCATATCAGGCTCCCGCTTTTGTTTTATTTATATGATTTCATTTCATCTATCAGCAATGCATGACTTCTTGCAAAATTGCCGCTGACTGCCTCTCCGGCCGGGACGCTCAAAGTAACTACAGCGCCCATATTCACTCTTGCATTATCACCGATAGAGATACCGTTCCTGATCACGCAGCCCGGACCGATCCATACATTTTCACCGATCACAACACGCCCCTGGATGCTGGCATGCGCTACGATCTCAGTGAATCTGCCGATCTTGTCGCCGTGAGCGATCTGTACCAGGGTGTTGATCCTGACATGATCCTCGATAACGGTATCGTCCCAAGGGTAAATAGCCTTGTCTACATTTGAGTTCTGCTGGATCTCAACATTATTTCCGATCCTGACGCCGCCGATATGCGTTACGGTAATTGTCTTGGTGCCGTCATTCTTGATCTCGAATCCCGGACCGCCGATCTTAGTTCCGGTGCGGATAACGCAGTCATCACCGATCACAGTATTCTCTTTGACCGAAACAAATTCTTCTATTACTGTATTCTCGCCGATAACGACGTTGGTCGGAGCTATATATGCGAGAGGACTGATCTTCGCTGACTCTGCGATCTTAGTCGGAAACTCCGGCCTGCAATATTCCTTCGAGCTGCACAAAGCATTGTGAAGCAGGAAATATGTCAGTCTCGGATTGTCGACTATGCATATTCCGTACGCATCACCGAGTCCGCCTGCATTGCTCAGTTCATCGAATACTTTCTCCGATGTGATGATCATGCTGATCCCGCTCGACAGACCTGCTGCGTACTTAGCCGCAGCGAGGAAAGTGCATACGTTCTTTCCGTCGTTATAGCCTGCAAGACCGAGCGAATCGAATTCCTTCTCGTTTATGCATCTGCAAGTAATGCCGATTTGCGGCAGTTCTTTTGATAAAAGCATTGTTTTCCCCCGGGATATTACAATCTCCAGAATCTCATTCCGGAAGCCTTCAGTTCGTCCATACGATAGAGGCTCTTTACATCAACGAGGACCTTCTCCTCGTCAGCAAGCTCGTCCTTAAACAGTTCTTTCAGCTTCATGACAGGCATCGATCTGAATTCTTTATGGCCTACTGCTACGATAACGCAGTCTGCCTTAGGGATCTCTTCGAACGGTACGAGATCGACTCCGTATTCGTGCTTTGCAACTGCAGGGTCTGCCCAGTTGTCCGTTACGATCGGATCGATATCGAACTCCTTGAGACGGTTGATGATATCAACGACCTTGCTGTTTCTGGTATCCGGGCAATTCTCCTTGAATGTAAGTCCGAGCAGAACGACGGTAGCTTTCTTAGGAGCCATGCCTGCTTCGATCATCTCTTTGATAGCAGCATCTGCTACATATGCGCCCATGCTGTCATTGACCTGTCTTCCGTTGAGGATGATCTGGCTGTGGTATCCGAGTTTTTCTGCTGCATTTGTCAGATAGTACGGATCAACTCCGATGCAGTGACCGCCTACAAGACCCGGTTTGAATCCGAGGGCATTCCACTTGGTGTTCATTCCGTCGAGGACTTCAGCTGTATCGATCCCCATTTTGTCGCAGATCATAGCGACTTCATTCATGAACGCGATGTTGATGTCTCTCTGGCTGTTCTCGACAACCTTGACTGCTTCTGCTGTCTTGATGGTCGAAACAGGGAAAGTTCCCGCCTTGATAACGATGTCATATACCTTCTTGATCTCGTTAGCGGATTCTTCATCCATTCCGGATACGACTTTCTTGATATTGGTAAGTGTATGTACTCTGTCTCCCGGGTTGATCCTCTCAGGGGAGTAACCGATCTTCCAGTCTACTCCGCACTTGAGTCCGGATTCCTTCTCGATGATCGGAACACAGATATCCTCTGTTACTCCCGGATATACTGTTGACTCGAATACTACGATCGATCCCGGAGCGAGATTCTGTCCGATCGTCTTGGATGCTCCCTTGACAGGTCCGAGATCCGGGCTGTTGTCGTCCTTGACAGGTGTCGGGACAGCAACGATAAGGAACTTTGCCTCTTTCAGTCTGGCAGGGTCTGCAGTGAATTCAACTGCTGTATTCTTGATCGCCTCTCCTACTTCGTTTGTCGAATCGATACCGTTCTGGTACTCCTCGATACGCTTCTTGTTGATATCGAATCCTATTACATGAATGTGCTTGGCAAATTCTACAGCGATAGGCATTCCGACATATCCGAGTCCTACAAGTGCCAGTTTTTCTTCCCCGGAAATAAGTCCCTGATAAATATTATTGAATTGCATTCATTCCCTCCACTTAATTATTCAGTAAAAGTTCTACTATTTTGTCTCCTGCGTGTCCGTTTCCGAACGGTTTATATGTATCGTCAATTGTCTGGACGTCGCTGAGCTTCCTGAGGATCTCTCCGGAGTCAGGCTTCGACAGCTGGTTCCTGTTTCCTACCATTGTTTCAGGCCATACGACAAAATCCAGAACGGTGACGCATTGCTTTCCCGCAAAGAAAGCTTCTCTCTGCAGTCCGCCTGAGTCTGTGACGATTTTCTTCGCGTCGTTCACAAGGGATATCGATGTCAGATATCCGACCGGCTGTGCTGCAATTATATTGTTCAGACCGCTGCTCACTCTGCGGACACGGTCTTTGTTCCTCGGATGTACCGGATAGATCGTCGGAGCATCGAGTTCGTTCATTGCGACAAGGATCTCTCTGAGCTTGTCATCCGTATCCGTGTTCTCCTGTCTGTGGCAGGTGAGATAGTAGAACGACTCAGGACGGGCTACCGGATTGCCGTCAAAATCTACGATCGCGTTTCTGTCTTTGTCTGTAAGTTTGCTGCCGTAATACAGAAAAGCATCATACATAGGGTCTCCTACGATATGCGACTTGTCTGCAAGTCCTTCTTTCTCAAGGAACTTTGCAGCGGATTCTGTACAAGGCATCAGACATGTCGAAACATGATCCGTAACGATACGGTTGACTTCTTCAGGGCTGTCGAGTGTCCCGAATCTGTTACCCGCCTCAACGTGATATACCGGAATATGCATCTTAACGGCTGCAAGTGCAGCTGCCATTGTTGAATTGGTATCTCCGTACAGCAGGACTTTATCCGGCTGTTCCTTGACCAGGACTTCTTCAATGGCCTCAAGCATTCTTCCGGTCATTTTGCCGTGGCTTCCTCCTGAGATCCCGAGATTATAGTCAGGAGTCGGAATGTTCAGCTCCTCGAAGAAGATATCCGACATATTGTAATCATAATGCTGTCCGGTATGGACTATGATCTCTTCTGCGTCTTTACGCAGGATGCGGGATACCACTGCGGCTTTGATAAATTGCGGCCTTGCGCCGACAACAGTTACAATTTTCATAAAAATCTGATTCCTTTAGAGATTTTCCATCATTTCCAGATACTTCTTGCCGACGGCTTTGTAGTCGTAGACTTCTTTGATGAGTTTACGGCCCTTATCCGCAAGTTCCTGTATTTCTTCAGGCTGCATCTTCCTGATCTGTTCGATTTTCTCAGCCATCAGCGCCGGGTCTCCGGTAGGGATGGCAAAATGTCCTGCCTCTCCGACAACATTAGGGCTGTTGCACGCGAAAATAGTCGGAGTTCCGGAATATAGATAATCGTTCAGCTTATACTTGCTGAGACCGAATCTTCCGAGACCTTCGAACTCAAGTGCTGCAACACAGCAGTTTGCCATGCTGAGTATCTTATGTACTTCCTCAGGCTTTACTGCCGGGAATGTTTTGATATTCGTGAGGTGCTCATCCGCGATGCGGCTTTCTATATGATCTTTGACCGATCCCTCACCGACCATTGCGAACTTGATGCTCTTGTCAGAGACAAGTTTCCATGCATCGAGTATGTAATCGAGGCACTCACTCTTGACAATGCTGCCGACGTATACGCAGCACCAGTTGTTGGTAAGATAATCTTCCAGTTCCGGGGAAAGAGTACTTTCGCCCTGAACGATCTGATCTACTTTATCGGTATTGATCCCGTTCGGCATCCAGTGCATCTTGCTCCTCGGGAATCCGAGCTTGTCACAAACATGCTTGTAGGCGTAAGGCATCGTTCCGACGATCGCGTCAGATCTCTTGTAAGCTCTCTTCTCGACCTGAGCAAGCAGCTTAACAAAAGGATGCTTTTCCGAAACACCCTGTATCTCGATCAGAGAAAGCGGCCAGATATCGCGGAATTCCGCAATGAATTTGCACTTATACTTTCTTGCCAGTCTGTATGATGTTTCCCAGACGAAAGGATGGGCCGATGAACCGATAATATATCCCGGCTTTCCGATCAGCTCGCAGATATCGCCGCGGTGTTTCTCAACGAGGCGGCAGAAACTGAGCATATTAAGAATGCGTTTGCCTCCATTGGAAGCATACTCCGGTGTAGATCTAAGATAGATAAAATAAACGTTCCCGGCTCTTTTATCAAAGTGATACTCTTCAGGATATAAGTATTCCCTCCGTCCGTGGTGATAAGATGATGTGATAACTCCCACCTTATATCCGTTCTCTGCGAAAGCCTTTGCTAATTCGAGATGACGGTTCTCAAGATGTGAAGCATAGTGATTGATTATCCAGATAGATTTTGATTGTGGCATTACCGTTGTCACTCATTCTTTCTCCGGTTCGTCGCCGGCGTTCTCGGGGTTATTGCCACCAAGAGCAGTAACCTGACCTACTTCTACGCCTTCTGTACTATCAGGCATAAATAAGATCTTCACAGTTGCAAATATGATTCTCAGATCCTCGAATATGCTTGCGTTTGCGATATACATAAGATCCATCAGCAGTTTGTCATATGGAGTCGTGTTGTATTTTCCGTAAACCTGCGCATAGCCGGTAAGACCTGCTTTGGCCTGGAGTCTGAGCTCGAACTCAGGCAGTTCTTCCTGATATTCTTTGGCGATCTCAGGTCTCTCCGCTCTCGGTCCGACGATCGTCAGATCACCGGCGAGAATATTGAAAAGCTGAGGGAGCTCGTCGATACGGACCTTACGGATGAATTTGCCGACTTTGGTGATTCTGTCATCGTTATCACCTGTGGAAAGTCTCGCGACTCCGTCCTTCTCAGCATCAGTCCTCATACTTCTGAACTTGAGGATGTTGAATTCTTTTCCGTCCTTGGTCAGTCTGCACTGCTTGTAGATGACCGGGCCGTGATCCTCTGCCTTGATGCAGATCGCTGTGATCAGCATGACCGGAGACAGCACGATCAATGCTATCAGTGAAAGAATGATATCTCCGATCCTCTTGATGATCAGATACTCAAATGTAGGGTTGAATCTCTCTACCTTGAGCATCAGGAAATGGAACATATGGCTGCGGGAAGATCCTGCAACGATAAGGTCGCCGACTCTAGGGATCAGGAATGCCTTGACACCATGAAGGAGGCAGTACTTAGTTATAATGTTACGGTCATGGCTGTGGACTCCGACCAGAAATACAGTATCTGCATCGTCAAGAATGCTTATGTCACTGATACATTCTTCAGCTGAAACGGTCGCAACAACTTTGTATTTGCGGGTAAGGTTATACTGCTCAATAAGGTGCGAAATACCTTCGCGCATGTCCCATACTATTACTGTTTTGTTCGCAGGGAATGTCAGGAAATACCACTTCTGCGATATCACGCTCCATATCGCAGCTATCACGAGCTGGACCGCAAATACAGCCAGCATCGGCAAGACTGCCGGCGCGCGTCTGATCAGGAGCCATGCAACGATATACATAATGACATCAACTTCAAACAGCGTCAGCGCCTGGCTGTATATCATCTCGGCAATGCTGTTATATGACATCTTGAACGCATCATAGATCCTGCCGATCACAAAATACAGAATTGCGAACAGCGCAATTACCAGCCAGTGGCCTCTTCTGAAAAAGTTTACCCAAAGCTTATCAGCGTAACACGCATACCATGCAACGATAAACGGCATCATCATGAACACAATGTTGATAAGCTTTGCTACTCTTATTGAAATGTCATGGAATAATTGACTGTGTTTTCTCATGTAAAAATCTATTCTCTCTTCCTTAATGTTGACTTAAGCTAATGATAGCTTAAGTTATGTATCTGAATGTGTTCTGTTGCTAAAAAATAACTGAACACCAAAAAAACTGCTTGTAGTTGTCCCAAGCTCTTTAAATCACTGAGATTATACATTATTATAGGGCAAGGTTCAAGAATACAAGAATGTCAAGTACTGACTAAACAGGCTATGTTGTGGTATTCTTAACATACACCAAAAGCGAAAGGGCATCTTACTTGATGAGAGACAAAATCAACGCAAGACTATATATAATTCTGGCATGGATATTGACGGGGATCCTTGTTATATGTTCTTCATATTTCACATACTACAATGACTTCCGTGAGATTTCTTTTTCGCTTGACAATAATTATGTTGCAGAGATCAGTCATTGGGTTTTCAAGTCCCCACAGACAGAAGTTGAAGATGGCATTGTCTCTTACAAGTTCAAATGTTACCTCAATGAAGGTGAGGTGAATTACCTGAGAGTATATGCTGACGGGATCGGCGATGGCAAAGCAAAGCTTGTTTTCACCGGAATGAGCAGGCGCGGGCGTACCCGTTACGAAACGGATCCTGTCAAAATACACGACGGCTGTAATGATATCCCTCTTAAGAAACAGAATTACTCCTTAGCACAGATAACAGTGAAAGGACCTGATGAAAAGGTGGTCAAGGCCGCAGAGTTCAGGCAGTCCGTTACACCTCATCCCGTCATTAACGCTTTGGGCTTCATGCTCCTGGTCACAATAGGGTATGTGCTTCTGACAGCGCTTATCGTTGTGATCTACAAATTGCTCAAACAAGTATCTGAGTCCCGGTCTAAGCGTCTTGTGATATCGACAGGTTCGTTTAAATATGTCCTGCCTCTTCCTGCGTCAGTCGCGACCTGGGTCAGGACGATATTGTGGTTTGCTCTGATAACAAGCACACTGGTCGTCCAGATCAATGATTACTATGATGATTACTTCAACACATTTCTGAATGTCGAGCTTGGTATCATTCTGGCGCTCGCGATCATGCTGAATGACGCGGATCATCAGTCGAAACGGACGAGGATCGATCTGTCGATGTTTTTCATATTAGCCTTATATACTATCTGGACGATCGTTTCCGACAATAATGTCATGAAACCTACCGGATTCGCGGCAGTCAAGATCTTCGTCATACTGGCTATTTTCGCATACATATGGGCAGGCAAACAGGATCATGAGCTGTTCCTGCAAGAGTTTGAAAGAGCAGTCCAGTTGTTCCTGGTTCTGCTTATTGTACTCTCATTCACAATGAACAAGGACATCGAGGATGCCAGATATTCAGGTCCGATATCCAATCCGAGTATCTATGCGCTGTATCTGGCCTCTATCTGGGCTGTCCTGATGGCTTCTCTTGAAGGACAACTCCGGTTCAGACGTTTCAGTCCGAAAATAGTGCTGACGGGCATAGAGCTCGCTGTCACACTATATCTGATAGTTGCGGCTCAGTCTATGACTCCGATGCTGGCGGTCATATTCGTGCTTGGCCTGTTCATTTTCAGAAAAGCAATCGAAAAGATCGGCATCAGAAAAGCTCTGCGGATCCTTGCGGGCATAATGGTCCTGTTCTTTGCAGTGGGTTTTGCGATTATTATCAACCCGGATCTTCTGAACAGATTCAGCGGAAGGCTCGCGCAGAAACTCGGATCAGCAGATATTACTCAGTTCCTTTCCGGGAGAGACTATTATTATCGCTGTTACATGAACAAAATGAATCTGTTCGGTCATGATGCAAAACCATATTGCTTATATGCAAACAGCCACATCAAGCCGCACAATTCTCTGATCGGGCAAGCCTATACTTACGGCGTTCCGGTAATCGTGCCATTCATTCTTCTTATGGTGCGCGCCGTTGACAAATCCGTCAAATTCGCAAGAGAGAACCTCGTTTTCTCGGCACTGCCGCTTTACTGCATATCATCATTCATTCTGATGAGTATGGCGGATAATGTAGACAGATTCTTCGTCTGGCTTCCGTGGATATCCTGTTATATGATGTTCGTGCCGATCATGTTCTACAGATCAGACGGCGACAAACTTAAAAAATCGAGGGATCAAATCATTGAAGAACAATAGATCGAATATAAAATGGCTTTATTCGGCCATTCTGAAATTACACCGCAAAGCTCCGGAATCAGCGAATGCTTTTGATTATTATTTCGACACAGATCTGAACGGGAAGAGCATCGTCATCTCCGGGCTTGGTTTTCATGTCCGCGGCAACATGATGTATATCCTTGATGAGCTCAACAGCAATGAAGCCTTCAAGGATTTTACTATTTATGTAAGGATCGAAAAGGGCAAGACTGAAGATGCGGTCAAGGATTTTATCCGTCAGCGTAACTGGACCAGGACCAAAACAGTTTCGAAAAAGAATCTCAAGGTCCTCGAGAGCTGCAAGTATCTGATCACCGAGGACTTTTTCCCGTATAACTGGATCAAGCGTGATGGTCAGATCATGATAAACACGTGGCACGGCACCCCGCTCAAGAAGCTCGGACTTGCCAAAAGCGGCGACAGACGCCACATCAACTCTGTGCAGCAGAAGAATTTTCTCAGTGCGGACTATCTCACATTCCCGAATGCTTTTACCCGGGACATCATGCTCGATTCTTACGGTGTCAGCGATCTTCTGAGCGCCGATACGATCATGATGGGCTACCCGAGGACTGCGGGCATGATGAAAGCGTCAGCTCATGACGAGTCGATACGCGCAAAACTCGCTCCGAATGGCGAGAAGGTCTATGCGTACATGCCGACTTTCAGAGGCAATCTGTCGGACGAGGCTTCAATAGCGCGCGAGCAGCTCTTCCTTGATTATATGGATGACAATCTCAGAGATGATCAGATACTGTATGTGAACTTGCATCACCATATCCAGGAAGGCATGTCATGTGACAGCTACAAGCATATCAGGCTGTTCCCTCAGGATATGGACTCATACCAATTGCTGGCAGGCACTGATGCTCTTATCTCAGATTACTCCAGCGTTTTCTTTGATTATCTTGCACTGCGCAAACACATCATACTGTTCGTGGAGGATCTGGAAGACTATCAGAGGTCCCGCGGACTCAATATGAATATCGAAGATCTTCCGTTCGATCTGGCCTTTGACAAAAGTCAGGTCATCACGATGCTGAATGCGGGGAAGCATTACGACGATACGGAATTCTATGATATGATGTGCGGCTATGATTCTGTCGACAACCCGCAGAAATTATGCAGGCTGCTTCTGGGGCAGGCAGACAATGATTCCGTCTATACGATACCGAAGAGTGATAAACCGGCAGTCCTTATGTATTCGGAGGCATGTCCTCCGGGCAGGGACACTCAGGTCCTGGAAGAGCTTGTTGACCTTACCGGTTCAGGCGATTTCAACTTATATATAGGTTGTGACCATCTGAAGGTCAACCAGGATCCGGGCGGTGCATATCCAATGCTTAACAAAGCTTCCCTCGTGGCCTCCCGCGCCAACAAGAGACTTTCCTCTATAGGAGCTCCGCTCCTCGACCTGTACAAAGCAAATAAGATCTCATTCAGGACTGCTATCAGGTTCCTGCAAGATGAATTTGCATTATACCCGAAGAGAATGTACGGTGACGCGTCATTCGATTTTGTAGGCATCTATGACACGGCTGATCCCGAGATGATCATCGGATTATCGCTCGCAGATGCACCGCACAAAGCCCTCTTCATCAGCAGCTTAGTTGCGGAAGAGATAAGAAACGGCAATAAATTCATGAAGGACGCGGTATATTTTGCAGCAGCCCGTTGCTCGATCATAGTAGTTCCGGATCAGGAAACATATGACCTTATCCGGCCGCTGCTCAAAGGCCCTGACCGGGGCAAGATCCTCACAGTCTCATCATCCGGCGAAATAAATGACATCATTAAAAAAACGCTGCAGTGACCGGCACTGCAGCATTTTTAGTTTGTATTCTTTTAGTTGAATATTCTCTTTACTTTGCAGACATGTCCGTATTTGTATCCCATGCCTGTTACATGTACTCCGGACAGAGCTGAATGGATGATCTTGTTGTTGCCGAGGTAGATCGCAACGTGGATAACGGTTCCGCTTCCGTTCGCGTAGAAGATCAGGTCTCCTCTCTTACGGTCGCTGTATGGAACTGTTCTGAGGTTGCTGTGCTTGGCAATGTTGCGGGATTCCCACTCATAAGCCGGTGATCTGTGTCTGTACGGATTGCTCGGCCAAAGGTCAACGCCAGCGCCGTAGCATGCCTGCATTACGAGGCCGGAGCAGTCGACGCCTTTGCCCGGTGCACGTGACTGGCAGACTACGTAAGGATCTCCGAGGTACTTATATGCAGTCTTGATCATAGCTTCTATGTGATCCTTCTTGGTGCTCATGTTGTTGACGAGAACCGGGGATGTATAGTAGCTGAGTCCGTGCTTGGAGATCTTGTTAGTGATCTGAACGTACTTCTTAGGGTTCTGATAATATCTCAGAGTCTTCAGCTTGAATGTTCCTGTTGTAAAAGCAGTAGCGCCTTCGCTCTTAGGGAATACAAGTCTCCATGAAGTGCTGTTTTCTTTCCACCATGTATCCGGAAGTGTAACATCAACACTTACGGTATCGATTCCTGCAGGAAGCTTGACAGTAGTCTTGGTGTTGACCCATTTCTTGCCGTTGTACTCCTGAAGTGTAGCTGTTCTGCTGTCAGGTGCAGTTACCTTGAGGGTGAGCTTGCAATGTGTCTTTGCCTTGATAGACTTCTTGGCAGGGAAACCGGACACTCTTGTTGCACGAGGTGTCTTGACTGCCTTGAGATCAAGCGCATTCGATCTGTCGCTCAGTGCTTTGTAGCTGCCGTTATCATTGCGGGCCTGTACTATATATGAGTAGAGATGATCTTTCTCAAGGCCGGTATGATTGTAGGTAACTCCCTTGACGTTAGCGATCAGTTCATAATTATCTGCATTGTCCTTGGAGCAATATACATCATAAGATGTCGCGTGCTTGGTCTTGCTCCACATGATCGCGATATTCTGTGTTGTCGAATAATCGCGCTGAACAGTCGGCTTGCCCGGCTTGAAAGCTCCGACTACAGTGACTTTGCATGAAACCTCTACTCCGCTTGCAATGCGGGCTCTGATAGTGGTGGTTCCCGGTGCAACAGCGGTGACTTTGCCCTTGCTGACCTTTGCAACTCTGTTATTATCCGATACCCAGCGGAAGCTCTTCTTGTTATGGATCTTCTTAGTCTTTTTGTGCTTGGCTGTAAGAGCAACTGTGCCTCCTACCTGAAGAGAAGCAGTTTTGCTGCTGATAGTTGCTTTATAGCTGTTCTTGAGTTTGCTGTTCGTTGTCAGCCCTTCTGCCCATGAAGAACATGGCGAAACATGGATGTTAGCGCCTTCTCTTCTGTAGCCTACTACAGTGTATGAGTAAACAGTATTCTTCTTCTTAGCCTTCTTATCTGTGAAGGTATAGGTGGACTTGCTGACTTTCTTTACTTCTTTGAAAACCTTGGACTTGCCTGTTTTGCGGAGGATGATATATCCATCGATCGGCGCAGAGGCAGCTTCCTTAGTCCAGCTGACCTTAATGCTCTTCTTGTTGCCCTTGATCCATGCTCTTGCAGGTCCGCACTTGCTGTCGAGCGGAGTCTCGATAAGAACATTGTTCTTGAATTTGAGTGAAAGTCCGTTCAGCGTAAGTGACTTAGCAATTTTAGGTGCCGGTGCGACAGGCGCAGGCTCCTCTTCTTCTCCGCCCGGAGTCACTTCGCCGGTCTCTGTTCCTGCTGTGACTTCAGGAGCAGTCTCGGTTACAGCTGAATCTTCTCCAAGGAGAACATCATCCGTGCTATTGGCTTCTGTGCCCTCTATGACCTCGGCAGGATTCTCTGCCTCTTGGTCTGCAACCTGATCTGCATCAGCGGCAGTTTCAACTGTCTGGTCTGCTGCCTGCTGATTATCTACAGGAGCCTGTCCGATCTCCTCGGCGAAAGCTCCGACCGGAATCATCGTGAAACACAGAAGAACCGATAATGTGATCCTTGCTATTCTAACTAACAATTCTTTTCTGTAAGTCCTAAACATTATAAGTCCTCGATTCTTAAGTAATTACTATCTCGCTGCTCATGCTCTGCATGAGCATAATCCGACTTCTATATTCTATTGAATAATCAGCGGATAATCAAGCAATCTGAACAAGTATAAAGGTCCTATTTCTTCTTGGCCTTCTTTGTTTTCTTTGCTTTCTTGATTTTGACCTTTATGGTTTTCTTGAGTTTAGGGTTTTCTTTGGATATCGCTGTAAGCTTGACCGTCTTGCCGATGCCTGCCTTCTTGAAGGTTATTGTGCCGTTCTTGTTGACCTTGGCATATTTCTTGTTACTGCTCTTCCATTTGACCCCGTTGATGGTTCCGTCAGTATATGCAGTGAGTTTGCGCTTGCCGACTTTGACAGTCTTGACCTTCTTGACAGTCAGCCTGGTGCTGATCTTTCCGAAGTGGATGGTCATGGTCGCGTTCATGCTGCCCTTGAATACCGCCTTTTGTGTGCCTTTGCTTGCGGTCACCGCCTTGCCGTATTTCTTATTGAGGTTCGGCGAAAATCCTGTAGAGCGTACCTCGTAAACATAGCTGCCCTTCGAAGGTGTGACCGTGATAGTCGAAGTCTCACCCTTAGGGAAACTGCCCGCGCCCTTGACGGTTCCTGTACCTTTGCCTGTCTTCTTTATGGTGACTTTGACATAGCCTGACTTGACAGGGATAGTTTTTGCAGTCGTTTTCTCTCCGTCTTCAATGTCGTACTGTACCAGAAGCTTGCCTCCGGCAACGGTCCCATCCGTTACTCTGTCGGCGAGGTCTCCCCAGACAGTATATCCGAGAAGTTCGGTCTCGCCTGTCCCGGTATTGAATCTGAAAACATCGCCTGCCTGGTCAAAAGATCTTCCGGCGAAAATGATGCCCCGGTCGTCTATGCCGTATGCACAGCTGAGGTCTTCCGTATAACCTGAGTCGAAGAAGAATAAAATATCAGCAGAATCCGCGCCTCTCTTGAATATTGCTGCAGGGAGCTGCCCCGCAACTGACCAGGATGAGCCGTTGAATTTATATACGTTATAATCGACTGCTCCTTCGTCTGTCCTTCCGAAGAAATAATACAGATTGCCGCCCTGTGCGATGGCCCTGCCTTCCGTGACAGTCGCAGGCATCTCAGCGCTGCTCTCCCATACGCTTCCCTTTTCAGAAGGCGTGCAGCGGAATACTTTGGTATTTCCTGTCGGTACACCCTCTTCATCAGTCGGGTATCCCGCGAAATAATATATCCTGCCGTTATATGCGCCAAGTGAAGGCCCGTATATTTCGTTAAATTTGAGACCTGCCGGAGCGGTTCCGAAATCTGACAGTGAATCGTAGTATACCGTCCATTTGCTGCCGTTTGCAATATCGAGGCCGAGCAGGAGATTTGCTGCTCTGTCGACAAGATCAACATGGATGAGAGTGTATACTACATCTCCTATGCAGACCGGTTCACACATCATCGTAAGAGTATAGTATTCGCCCTTTTCATCTGGTCCACCATCAGGTGCCCAGAGTTCCTCTGTCTTTGCAGCCTTCGCAGCGTACTTTCCGACCGTCTCACTGATCGAATCGCCGATCTCTTCAGCGCAATAATTACCGTCCTCATCTCTGGTGAGTCTGTAGATATAGTCACTGTCGTGCAGAAGGAATCTGTCAGTTCCCTTTATGTAGGTAAGTCCTGAAGGGAAAGTGACCTCCGTCTCTTCATCATCGTTATCATCAACGTCACTTGCAGATATCAGCTTATCCGTGCTGCCTTTGGACCAGTCGATGAATTCTTCTTCCTCCTGCGTTTTATTCATTGTGAAAAGCTCAGTGAATTTCTTAAGGCCTTTGACCAGATAGAACGTCCTGCTTCCGGTCAGCCCGCTTTCGGTGTTTTCTATGGTAAATGTCACATCACTTCCGGTCAGTCCGTATTTGTCGCCGATCACGATCTTGCCATCGCTGAGTGTGATGTCTTCAGCTGCGATCTCTTCCGTCCTGCCCGCGAGGTTCAGTTTTGCGGTGATTGCAGGCGCGCTGCCGAAGTTCCCGGCGGAGAGGGTCACTGTATGCTTGTCAAAATCGCAGGTCGCGCTGCTGACAAAAGGTTTTGACAGTTCAGGCGTGCTGCTGTAGCTTGCGAAATCAATGGCTCCGCCTGTCGAGCAGATGTCCGAATAACCGCCTCTTACTGTCTGGAAGATCTTATTTCTCAGTTCGCCCGCGCTCATGGATGGAGCCATAGCCGCCAGAAGACCGGCTGTACCGGTGACTACTGGTGTTGCCATCGATGTTCCCGAATAGACATCATACATGCCGAAGTCATTTTCGTCAGCCCCGACTTTGCTTATCGCAAGGGAGCTTATGTCAATGTATACATCACCGTCCCCACCGGCGGTATAGACCATTCCAAGACCATAGCCGTCGCTGCTTGAAGTCGATACGCTGCCTGCACCGCCTTCTGATAGGCTCTTGATCTCACTATGCGGGAACAGCGCTTCCGGATCACCCGATGCGTGCCAGATACTGTTCCAGTCCCATGTCACCGGAAGACCGGCGCCAAAAAAGTCCTCTGAAGAAGTGGTTTTGTATGAGAGTTTGCCGTTCTTATCAACATAAGCGATGACATCTCCGTATTCGAGATCGCCCATGCCCCCGTCCGGCTCTGTATGTGTACGGAACGCAACATTAGCGAGTGTATCATTATTGCTGCTCGCCATTTTCTCATAAGGGAAGTAGAGCACGAACTTATCACCGGCGCGTGCTCCTGTGATCTTCCAGCGCAATGACGTGCTGTTATTTCCTATCGGGAAAGCATCTTCTTCGTTATCCACCAGCTCGAGTTCCGCGAAGCCGGCGCTTTCTTTAGTAAGATCAGCGATCATTACGGATTCCCCGAAGGTACCCGCCGAAGTCACCGGATCCCCGTTATAGTCAGTCCCGCTGACCGGTACGACTTTCTGTATAGTATTTCCGGCATCGTCTGTCTCTTCGATTATTTCAGCACCGCCGAATTCTCCATAGTATTCGGTCGTCTCGCCGATCCTTGCGTTATCATAGAGATAAGGCGCGTAGTTGTTGTAGCTTACTGAAGAAAGGATGTTGCTGCCCGGAGCTGCGACATCTACGTTCTTGGTTCCGTAATTCGAATAAGACGCAAGTTCCCCGTTTTCGTCAAGAGCCGCTACGGAAATAACATAATCCGATTTGCAATTTGCAGGTGAACTGAGCATTTCATCATTATCCGATGACTCATTTCCTGCCGATGCAATAGTCAGGATCCCGGACTCTCCGACCTTCTCT
Organism: Mogibacterium sp.; assembly: GCA_017403955.1. Taxonomy (GTDB): domain Bacteria; phylum Bacillota; class Clostridia; order Peptostreptococcales; family Anaerovoracaceae; genus Crickella. The sequence continues at coordinate 81,334 of JAFRDH010000025.1, read as the reverse complement.
ATGACTTTGTCGAAAATGTCCGAATATGTGCTTGCTCCGAATGAGCAGTTGACCGCACGGATATCCGCTCCGGCTTTCTTCGCTCTCTCGAGATAATAGAATGCTGAGATGATATCTTCGAAATATCCGCCGCCCTCTTCATCCAGTACTCTGACTGACATCAGAAGGACTTTCTCTGAAGGGCCTGCAACGCCCGCAGTACCGACGCCGTTGTTCGCTTCCGCAGCGATGATGCCTGCGCAGTGAGTCCCGTGTCCGTTCTGGTCCATAGGATCTGCATCCTTCTCGACAAAATCCATTCCGTGCTTGCCGTTCAGTTTAAAATCATCAGGTGCAGTCCAGATGTGGTTCCTGAGGTCCTCGTGATCATAGTCGATACCCGTATCCATCACGGCGACTATGACAGGATTTTCTGTTTTGTCAAAATCTTCGCTGTTCCATGCGCTGTCCGCATTGATGCCTTTCTCAGCATTCTGCCATGCTTCATTTATATATGTATCATTCCAGTCAGGAATCGCCGATGCGCGGAAACAATAATTAGGCTCGGCAGCCTGAATGTTCTTGTTCGCAGAAAGCATCTCGCAGAGCTCATCTACGGTGTATTTGTCAGATGAAATAGTACTTACTACTGTTTCATCAGCGCTCTTTGCATCCGTATCACCGGAGCCAAGGACTATAGTGTCTTCTATCACATAGTCACTTCCGAGAGTCTCCGCAAGGATTTCTTCCTGCTGGCCGAGAGTGTTTTCGGCCTGTTCTCTGGAAGACTCCGCGTCTTCGCTGTATTTTTCCATTGTCTTGCCGAAAGATCTGGCTTTTCTGGCCTTTTCGGCGCTTCTTCTTTCACTCTTCGTAGCCGGCGCGCTGCTGTCGACTGCTCCATCCTCATACAGAACAACGACCTGTCCTTCAGCCGCTTCTGTCTGATCTGTCTCAGCCTCAACGCCGTAGACACTTGCTGCAGGTATCATCCACAGCAGCATTGAAAGTGTCAGAATAATAGCTGTTATTCTTCTCTTCATAATTACCCTACCTCACTTCTGACTCTGCCTCGCATTCGCATGCAGGAAACAGAGTTACTACGAATACAATTTTATCAAGGGCAGGACCTCCGTCAAACATCTTCATGAGTTTTTAAGAAAATTTAATAGTTGATGCATTTTGAGTGGCTTGTAAGTATAATTAACTGGATAATATTTCAATTCAGATAATATAAAATCGCATTAATGAGGTTCATTATGAATATCTTTAAGACAGCACCCAAGTTCATTCAGGGTTATATAGAAACTCTCAAATTCAACAGCCTTATCCCTACTCTCAAGAAGCTCCGCGAAGAGGGCAAGATCGAAGAGGAGAAGGCTCTTATCAATAAAGGTCAAAAGCAGTGGATCGAGGCAGTATCCAAAAAGCTCAACATCACATTCGAAGTAATCGGTGAGGAGAACATTCCGGATAAGAGTCCGTTCATGGTCTACTCGAATCATCAGAGCTTTGCAGATATCCCTGCTTTCCTCTGGCTGTTCAAGGATCATTGCCAGATCGGCTACGTTGCCAAAGAAGAGTGGCGTAAGTACAAGGTCCTGAATAATGCCATAACATACACCCGCTCGATTTTCCTTGTACGCGACAATCCGCGTGAGGCGATCAGGGCTCTGAACGAGGCTAAGGAAGTCCTCGATCTCGGGTTCAACCTGGTTATCTATCCTGAAGGTACACGTTCGAAGCGCCATGAGATGGGAGAGTTCAAACCTGCTGCTTTCAAGTTCGCTGAGAAGGCCAAAGTTCCTATTCTTCCGGTCACACTCGACGGCGGATATAAGCTGTTCGAGGAGAAGGGTTCGTACCAGCCTTGTCATATCAAGATCACAGTACACCCGATGGTGCACATCGAGCAGATGAACAAGCAGGAACAGAAACAGGCAGCTATCGATATTGAGAAGACAATAAGAGATGCTTTGGACAACTGATTTAACGCTAAAAATGCGGCCGGAAGGCCGCTTTTTTTAATATTTTTATATAATTCGCAATATTGTTATAGATTATGCTCGTTATGCATTGAATCCATTAGGATTCTTGCTCTGCCAGTTCCACGCATCTCTGCAGATCTCATCCAGTCCGCGCTTTGCCTCCCAGCCCAGGATCTCCTTCGCCTTATCGGCATTCGCCCAGGAATCCTGTACGTCGCCGGCTCTTCTCGGACCGATCTCATACTTTACAGGATGTCCGCATGCTTTTCCGAATGCTTCTACCATCTCAAGTACGCTGTATGGTTCGCCTGTTCCGAGGTTGAACACTTCGGTGCCCTTATTGCCGGCAGCATATTCTGCAGCCTTGACATGTCCTTCCGCAAGATCCATTACATGGATGTAGTCTCTTCTGCAGGTCCCGTCAGGTGTGTCATAGTCATCGCCGAAAACTGTCAGATGATCTCTTCTTCCGACTGCGACCTGTGAGATATACGGCATCAGGTTGTTAGGGATACCTTGCGGGTCTTCTCCGATAAGACCGCTTTCGTGTGCTCCGACCGGATTGAAATATCTCAGGAGGACCACAGATAACTCCGGTGTTCCCTCGTCAGCAGCGCTTGCCGTCTGCGCGTCTCTCAGGATCTGCTCCTGCATCCACTTCGTCCAGCCGTAAGGGTTAGTGCATGCGCCCTTTGGCATCGTCTCTGTGAAAGGGGGAATGTTGTCGTCCCCATAGACTGTAGCGGAACTTGAGAAAACGAAGTTCGTCAGTCTGAGTTCTTTCATAAGTTCGAGCAGAGTCAGAGTCGTATCGATATTGTTCCTGTAATACTCTACCGGCTTTGCAACTGATTCGCCGACAGCCTTGAGTCCCGCGAAATGGATGATGCAGTCAGGCATTTCCTTCTTGAGGATCTCTCTCATTACCTCTTTGTCAGCAGCATCTGCTTCGTAAAGCGGTATCTCTCTGCCGGTTATCTGTTCAACGCGGCGAACAGCCTCCGGTGAACTGTTGTAATAATTATCTACTATCACTACATCATGGCCTGCCTCGATCATCGCAACTGCGGTATGCGAGCCAATATATCCTGCTCCTCCCGTGAGAAGTGTTTTCATTATTATATATCTCCTTTTTCTGTATCTTTTCTAAGGCTGCACGATCACTTTGGTGCCGACCTTGATCTTCCTGTAAAGCTTGGCAGCGTCTTTGTATCTCATGTTGACGCATCCGTGAGAGCCATTGGTAAGATATGTCCTGTGATTGGTGAATTCACTTGATGCCCGCCATCCGGCATCGTGCATTCCGTAAGCTCCGCCGATAAATGGCATCCAATAACTTACCGGTACATTCCATGTCGGTCCGGTAAGGTCGACATTTCTCGCCTTTCCCTGTACACTGAAAATTCCTGTCGGGGTCGCGCGCTCACCCGGGATCCCGGTAACGACATCGACCTTCATATAGCGTTTGCCTTTTACATAATAGCTGAGCTTCTGTGATGAAATATCTATGAGGACAAATGTCTTATATCGCTTGATATAGTAACTCATACCAACGATGTTGCCCTTTTTCGTAGTCTTGTAAGTCTGCCCGTCGACCTTGAACGTGCCCTTGACCATGGCTTTGTCAGCGCCAAAATAATAGAGTTTGTTGCCTATTATATGGAAGCCTTTGCCGATCGGTTTTTTCTTTGAGGTGAAGTAGAATCTCTTTTTGGCTACTGTCACCCATTTCTTCTTAGTATTCTTGCTGATCGCTTTCTTGAATACACCGGAATTGTCGAACCAGCACCACTTGACGGCTGCTTTCTTCTTGTTGCTCGACTTGATCTTGTTCCAGCCCTTCACAGGCTTGCCTTTGCTGTTGAAATAATATTTCTTTCCGTTCTCGGTGACCCACTTGTTAGTGGCGGTCTTCTTGCTGATGCCTGCAGTTTCTGTCGTACCGCAAAGCTCGCAAGTCCTTGTCTTGCTTCCGTTCGCAAAATATGTTGCCTGCTTGGTCACGGTCCATTCGCCAAAAACATGTTCACAGACTGCCGGATCTGTCCCGCCTTCTTCACCTTCGGCAAAAACAGGAACAATCGAAGAGATGACAAGAATCAATGCCATCATTACTCCGATTGTTTTGGTAATATATTTCTTCATCAGCAAACACTTCCTTCCGGATCAATTACTGCATATATCCGGGCTGCAGTCAGTCCTGAATATTATATTATCAGAAAAGTGCAGTGTTTGCGCTACATTTTCTCTGAATCCAGCACGATTGTGAACGGCCCATCGTTAAGAAGTTCTACTGCCATGTGAGCTCCGAACGAGCCTTTTTCAACTACCGGAACACTTCTCTTACATCTGTCGATAATGTACTCATAGAGCGCATTGGCCTTTTCAGGCGATCCGGCTTCTGTGAAGGACGGCCTGTTTCCTTTCTTGCAGTTCGCATACAAAGTGAACTGGGAGATAAGGAGAAGTTCTCCTCCGACATCCGCCAGACTCAGATTCGTTTTGCCCTCTGCATCTTCGTTGATGCGAAGCTTGATCATTTTGTCTACCATTTTGTCGGCAATGGCCTCATCATCAGCGTCCGAAACACCGATCAGGACCATATAGCCTCTGCCTATCTTGCCAATTACTTCATTATCTACTGTTACTGATGCGTGGCGCACCCTCTGGATCACAAATTTCATATTGTTCTTCCTATTATTATAATTACCGGGTCATAACTGTTAGTTCGCTGCAGCCGGTGTTTCTTCCGGTGTCTGCTCGTCCTCAGGCCCATCACCGCCGTCAAGGATGTCGTTAGGTCTTGCATAACCTCTGACATACTTCCATCCGACTGTGAAAGTTCTTCTGCTGAGGATGCCGATGCCCATATTGCCTTCCAGTGTCGTGACCTGATTGCCTTCGACAGATTCGACGATACCGATGTGGCTCGCATTATTCTTGCTGCTTGGGTACCAGTTGAATACGATTATATCACCAGGCTGCGGTGTTGTCTTGCAGCCCTCGATCCAGATACCCATCTTCTTGAACATTTTAACATGTGCAGGAACATTGCAATGTCTGCCGATTTTGTCCTCATTACCGGAAACAATGGCTGCCGCACTGATAGTGCAGTCGCACCATGCATCATAATACTGCATTTCATATCCGCCCGGAAGAGGCATAAATGAATTGTAGATATCTACGATACCTCTGTTCTTCTGATTATAGTAACTGTAGCCGAGCCAACTCCTCATGACATCGAGCATTCCCTTGGCTGTTCCGCCTTTGACAACTACAATATTGAACTTCAGCACATATCCTGCATGAGTTCTCGCATAAATCGTAGCGGTTCCCTCGCTTACGCCGGTGATCGTTCCCTTGTAAACTTTAGCGACTGCAGGGTTTGAGCTGGACCATCTGATGCTCTTGCTTACCGGCTTCTTGCAGAATTTGATCGCGACTGTAGTCTTTGCTCCGACCCTGACAGCAGAACCCTTTGCCGCTCTCTTGAGACGGACCTTTTCTACATTCTTTTTCTTGCTCTTGGTCGTGGCCGCACTTGCCCACTGCGAAGGCTTCGCTATTTTGACAGCTGTGCCGACATTTGCGTATGGAACCAGCATGTAGCTGTATACTTTGTTCTTGGTCTTTGCGGTCTTATCTGTAAAAGTCTTCTTGTTGCGGTTGACCTTTGCGATCTGACGCCAGGTGCTTCCGTTCAGATCTTTTCTCACGATAATATATCCCGCGATCCCGTTCTTATTTTTTACAGACTTCCATTTGAGCTTGATGCTCTTCCTGTTGCCCGAAGCTTTCAGGGTATCTGTGAATCTGTCGTAATCGAGGAATTCATTTGTTATCACGCTCTGGCTGAAAGCAAAATTGCTTCCATTTATCGTAAGCTCTGTTGCAGTGTCGAGCTTAGCAGCAGCGACCGTCTTGCTGGCGCTGCCTGCCTGATCATCCAGTCCGTAAGCATCAAAAGAAAATGCTGACGGCACTATCATCGCCAAAGCCAGCACCATACATAATATGCTGCTTGCAATCTTTTTCCGTATATCTCTCATATTCATAACCGGCCCCCTCATAACAGGATATTATTCGCCTTATGCATTGGAATTCTAACAATTGCAAGGCTTTAAGGTCAATTAACATATGTTTAGCTTTTCCCTTATACGGCCCAGTATTAATGAATTTTAATAAAACAAGGAGACCGGGGACGGTTCTCATTGACACACTTTTGAGAAACAATTGTAGTTGAATTTTGCTATAAGGTTTTGAGACGTGAATAATTATAAATAACCTTTATCCTTACAATTAGACAGTTTTGGGTCAAATAAATAATCCTTTTTCTCTTTTTTCGTTTTAATGGGGTTATCGCTCATTGAACATATCATGTATGTGAAAAGCCAGTCGTTTATCTATCGCCGTGCTGAGAGACTCATTTTTATGCCTGGAAGCCAAAGAAATGCATATGAACAAGCAAAAGCGGAATTGATCTATCAGTCAGGACTAATTATGATGATTAATTATTTATAGGAGCGAATGAATATACAAAAGACTAGCTTTGCCAAAATACTGATAACCCCTCGAAATGCAAAATAGAGCCTTTGGGGTTAAAAAAGTAACCCTTTTAAGGCTCTATTATGATATTTCCCGGATCATATGCTTCCCGATAACTTTTGCTCTGGAGATCGCGTGAAGGAGACAGAGAACCGTCCCCGGTCTCCTATTCGAAGCGGTATGTTGTTTTTGAGTAGAATTCTTCGCCTGCTTTGAGCACGCCGCCCGGGAAGTTTTCCTTGTTGATCGAATCCGGCCAGAACTGTGTCTCGAAGCACGCAGCGCATTGTTTCATGTAAACAACGCCGCCTTTACCTTTCTCATTGTTCAGGCCATTTGATGTATAAAGCTGCATTCCCGGAAGGTCAGTCAGTACCGTCATTTTGATCCCGCTCTCTTCGGACTTCAGGACCGCTGCTTCACGATACTTACAGAAACCTTTTTCTCCTTCGCCTGCCGGTTCATCCCAGCCGTCGATCGCATAGTTATGATCGTATCCTCCTGCGAATCTGAGCTGATTGTATTGTACATCCATATCCTTGGAGAACTCCTTGCCGATGCGGAAATCCATCGGTGTCTCCAGAACGCTCTGCAGATCGCCTGTAGGAAGCAGGATCTCATCGCTTGGAGTGAAGCAGTCCGCCTTTATCGAGCATACATGATCAAGAACCGACTTGCTGTTATGTCCGTTCAGATTGAAATAGCTGTGATTCGTCAGATTGAGCGCAGTATCGGCATCACTGACAGCTCTATATTCTATGTGCAATTCGTTGTTGTTGGTCAGGGTATAGGTCACTTCGATGTGCAGATTTCCCGGGAATCCCTGATCTCCGTCAGGACTGTCGAGGCAAAACTTGATACTGTCTCCGTTCAGATCACTTTGCACGTAAGCAGGCAGCCCGTCGTTCATACTTTCGACTGCATTGACTTTAGCTGCAACGCTTCCAGAGCTGATTTTCCCGAATGGGATAGCGGCATCCCACATCCTCTTGTTGTATGGATCTCTTCCGCCGTGCAGGCAGTTCGTTCCGTTATTAGCAGTCAGTTTGTATTCTTTGCCGTTTAGCCTGAATGATGCATTGCCTATTCTGTTGGCAACACGTCCGACTGTAGCGCCGAGCGAGCCGTGTCCTTTCTCATAACCGGCAACATCGTCATAACCGAGAACAACGTCCCTTTTCGTGCCGTCTTTATCAGGCACGATCAATCTTACCAGCGCAGCGCCATAATCCGTGACCTCCGCTGACATCCCGTTTGAATTTTTCAGGATATATAAACCGGCCTTTCTGCCGTTTTCAAGACTCCCAAAACTATAGATTTTCATTTCTGTGCCCTCCATCTTAAACAGCGAGCTGTATCTGACACATCTGCATCGTCTTAAGTGCCGCTTCATGGCTCTCAGGTGTGACACCTGCACAGCATGCAGGATCGACCGAGATCTTCACTTCAGGCATCGTTGCTTTCAGCAGAAGAGCATTCGAAACAACGCATATGTCGGTACAAAGTCCAACGAGCTCGATCTCAATTTCTTCCCTGTCTGCGAGCTGCCTGAGATCCTTCGCGAGATCGATACTCCCGAATGTAGGCTTGTCATATACTCTCGCATCTGTCAGGAGCTCAGCAATATCCGGACGGACCTGCCATCCATCAGTGCCGCGGATACAATGCGGGACCGGCAGATACTTGCCTTCCTGCGTTTCAAGGTAATTGACCTCATGCGTGTCTCTGGTTGCGATCACATTGTGCGGATCATAAGAACGGATCTTGGATTTGACATTTTCAACGATCGCTTCAGCTTCTTTAGTACCGAGCGCGCCATCGATGAAATCATTCTGCATATCTATTACTATTAGAATCTTCCTCATAAAATCGCGCCTCCTTGCCTGTAACTACGATTATAGCTATTTGCATTCAAATTCCAACACTTATAAACATTTTTACATACACGCATCACCGCATCTGCAACTACACGCCTGCTAGAGGTCGTTTTGCATTGAGTTGAGGATCAGTTGCTGCATGCGGTTCAATAGATATTTGTGGTCGGTGATCAGATCGTAGACTGCATCTTCAGTGAGGACCCCTCTTTTGAGATCCTCAGGCAGCTTGCCCTGCTCATCGTCTTCGAAGTCAGCCATCCAGGTCGTGCTGCTATAGTAATTCACGAGGTCAAAGTATGCTTTCTGGATCGCTTCGTATGCCAGGACTGCCTCAGCAAGATCGTCAACCGCAAGTCTCGATGCATCGAGAATCTTTTCCATTGCTTTGATGCGTTCTACCTGGTCCATGGCCTCCCAATCACCGAGATGATTCCCATATTCGCCGTTAAATTCGCTGCTCATATCTTTCTCCTGAATTTCTAAAAAATAAATTGCATTTAAGGCTCGTTTTAAGTTCGCTTATTATCATAGCACTGTCAGATAGCAAGACAACAAACTAATTTTTTCTTCATAATAAAACCTCTAACAATACCCAAATACCTCAAAAGTCCTGTATATCCATTGCATGCGCAATGTATACAGGACTTTTCAGTAGTTGATTTTTATTCAGCGTCAGTCGTGTCAGCCTCAGCATCGATTGCTTCAGCTTCAGTTTCTATTGCTTCTTCTTCCGGTTCAGCATCATCGTCTGCAGACACTCCCGGTTTTCCGGAGCTGTCTTCGTCAACGACTTTAGCGAAGGTCACGATGCGGTTATCGTTATCCACTCTCATGATCTTGACTCCCTGAGTGCTTCTTCCTGAAGTGCTGACTTCATTCGCGCGGATCCTGATGATGACTCCGTCAGAGTTGATGACCATGACTTCATCCTCATCGCTTACAAGAGTTGCGCCAACCAGCAGACCGGTCTTATCGAACTTGGTCTTGTCATATGTAGCAACACCCTTGCCGCCGCGTGACTGGAGTCTGTATTCATCAAGAGGCGTTCTCTTGCCGAAACCATTTTCTGTGATGACGAGCATCTTCCTTGACTGGTCGATATCGAGTTCCATCGAAACGACTTCATCGCCTTCATCGAGGAGGATCGCTCTGACTCCGCCGGCATTTCTGCCCATCGGTCTGACATCTGTCTCGGAGAATGCGATAGCCTTGCCCTGTTTTGTGACAACAAGAACATTTTCTTTGCCGCTTGCCTGAGCTACTGCAATCAGCTTGTCGTCTTCTCTGAGCGTGATAGCAATAAGGCCGGTCTTACGGTTAGTATCGAATTCGGACAGAGGCGTCTTCTTGATAGTACCCTTCCTGGTCACCATTACGAGACATTCATTAGCAGGGAATTCCTTGATCGGAATGACTGCTGTGACTCTCTCTCCGCTGTTGAGATTGAGGAAGTTGATGACCGGTGTGCCCTTGGCAGTTCTTGATGCCTCAGGGATCTCGTACGCTTTGATCTTGTATACGCGGCCCATGTCTGTGAAGAACATCAGATAGTCATGGGTGCTCGTTATGATTAGATCTTTGACAAAATCAGATTCGCGTGTCGTAAGTCCGACGATTCCCTTGCCGCCTCTTCTCTGAGCCTTGTAAGTGTCAGCAGGAACTCTCTTTACGTAACCGAGATGTGTGAGTGTTATTGCAACATCCTCTTCATTGATCATCGCCTCTTCATCGAGCTCTGCATCATCGGCAACGATCTTGGTCCTTCTCGGATCGCCCCATTTTGCCTTGATCTCGAGGAGCTCGTCTTTGATAACTCCCATGAGGAGATGCTCATCTGCGAGCAGGCTCTTATAGTAAGCGATCTTCTTCTGCAGTTCATCATACTCAGCCTGGATCTTCTCTCTTTCGAGACCTTGCAGTCTGGCAAGTCTCATATCGAGAATCGCCTGTGCCTGAATCTCAGTGAGACCGAACCTGATCATCAGTTTTTCTTTGGCATCGTTATATGAAGATCTGATAGTCGCGATGACTTCATCGATATTATCAAGCGCAATGATCAAGCCTTCCAGAATATGAGCCCTGGCCTCTGCCTTGGCGAGGTCAAACTTGGTTCTTCTGGTAACTACTATCTTCTGGTGCTTGAGATATTCCTCAAGGATCTGCTTGAGATTGAGGATCTTCGGCTCGCCGTCTACCAGCGCGAGCATGATCATGCTGAACGAAGTCTGCAGCGAAGTGTGCTTGTAAAGTCTGTTCAGGATGACGTTCGGATTAGTGTCCTTCTTGAGCTCGATTACGATTCTCGTTCCTTCTCTGTTGGACTCGTCTCTGATAGCCGAAACACCATCGAGTTTCTTTTCTCTTACGAGGTCAGCCATCGACTCGATAAGTCTTGCCTTATTGACCTGGAACGGGATCTCTGTAACGAGGATCCTCATCTTGCCGCGGCTTGTTTCCTCGATCTCACATACAGATCTGACATTGACTTTGCCCTGTCCTGTGAGATAAGCTTCGCGCGCGCCGTGTCTTCCGAGGATCATAGCTCCGGTAGGAAAATCCGGGGCCTTGATGATCCTGATAAGATCGTCTATCGAGCAGTCAGGCTCGTCTATCATCTTGACGCATGCATCGATCGTCTCTCCGAGATTGTGAGGAGGGATCGAAGTCGCCATACCGACAGCGATACCGTTCGAGCCGTTGATCAGAAGGTTCGGAACTCTGGACGGGAGAACTACAGGTTCCTGTTCCTCGCCGTCATAGTTATCCATGAAGTCTACTGTGTCCTTCTCGATATCCCTTACCATCTGGAGGGAGAACGGGGACATTCTGGCTTCGGTGTATCTCGATGCGGCAGCTCCGTCTCCGTCGACTGAGCCAAAGTTACCATGTCCGTCTACAAGCGGATATCTCGTAGAGAAATCCTGAGCGAGTTTGACCATGGCCTCATAAATCGAGCTGTCACCATGTGGGTGATATTTACCCATGACCTCACCGACGATACGCGCCGATTTCTTGTGAGGCTTGTCCGGAGTGATCCCAAGCGAATGCATACCGTACAGGATCCTTCTGTGAACAGGCTTAAGACCGTCACGTACATCCGGAAGAGCACGCCCGACTATTACGCTCATCGCATAGTCGATATACGAGTTCTTCATTTCACTGTATATCTCGTGCTCTATGATATTGCTTTTATCTACTGTATCTGCCATTATGTTTTCCTTTAAATATCAAGATTCCTTACGTATCTGGCGTTTTCTTCTATGAATGCCTTACGAGGCGGTACCTTGTCGCCCATAAGTGTTGTAAAAATCTCATCAGCTGCCTCTGCATCATCGACAGTGATCCTGATGAGAGTTCTGTTGTCGTAGTCCATAGTTGTTTCCCAGAGCTGATTGAAATCCATTTCACCGAGACCTTTGTATCTCTGGATCTCTATCTTGGTGTTGCCGCCATTAGCCCTGAGATCTGCGAGGAGTTTTTCCTGCTCTGCGTCAGAATATGTGTACCAGATCTGCTTGCCCTGCTTGACTCTGAAGAGCGGTGGCTGAGCTGCGTAAACGTAGCCGCCTTCTACAAGCGGTGTCATATATCTGAAGAAGAATGTCAGAAGAAGTGTCCTGATATGAGCTCCGTCGACATCGGCATCTGTCATGATAATGATCTTGTGGTATCTGAGCTTGTTGATGTCAAATTCCTTGCCGATATTGCAGCCGAAGGCTGTGATCATATTCTTGATCTCTTCAGAACTGAGAACTCTGTCGATCCTGGCTTTCTCAACATTGAGGATCTTACCTCTGAGAGGAAGGACAGCCTGTCTCTTACGGTCTCTTCCCTGCTTTGCGCTTCCGCCTGCGGAGTCACCCTCTACGAGGAAGATCTCTGAAAGTGCAGGATCCTTCTCTGAACAGTCTGCGAGCTTGCCCGGAAGTGAAGTCGTCTCGAGGACCGAAGTCTTACGTGTGATCTCTCTTGCCTTGCGGGCCGCCTCACGTGCGCGCTGAGCCTTGAGGCATTTGTCGATAATGACTCTCGCCTGCTTAGGATTCTCTTCGAGGAAGTATGTAAGCTGCTCTGTCGTATTGGTCTCGACAAAACCCTTGACTTCTGCGTTTCCGAGTTTGGCCTTGGTCTGTCCTTCGAACTGAGGATTTGTCAGTTTGACCGAAACAATAGCCGTGATTCCTTCTCTGACGTCATCACCCTGGAGAGCATCTTCATTGTCCTTGATGAGCTTGTTCCTGCGGGCGTAATCGTTGATAGTTCTGGTGAGCGCGGATTTGAAGCCGACTTCGTGGAAACCGCCTTCGCCTGTATGGATGTTGTTAGCATAAGAAAGAATCGTCTCGCTGTATCTGTCAGTGTACTGAAGAGCGACTTCTACCTCATAACCCTTCTTCTGTGCTTCAAAGTAGAAAATAGTTGGGTTGACAGCATCCTTGTTGTGGTTGAGATATTCTACGAACTCCTTGATACCGCCTTCGTAATGGAAGGTCTCTTTCTTGTTAGGAGTTACTCTCTTGTCCTCGATGGAAATTTCGAGTCCCTTGTTGAGGAACGCCATTTCTCTCATCCTGCGCTGGAGAGTATCATAGTCATAAACAGTTTCGTCGAAAATCTCAGGGTCCGGCCAGAATCTTGTCTTCGATCCGGTATTCCCTGTTTCATATTCGCCGACTATCTTGAGCTCAGTGGCTTCCTCACCTTTGAAGTATTCCTGCTCGTATATCTTATTATCTCTTCTGACCTGTACGATCATGTGAGTTGAAAGCGCGTTAACAACGGAAGCTCCTACTCCGTGGAGACCTCCCGATACTTTATATCCTCCGCCGCCGAATTTACCGCCGGCATGAAGCTGTGTATGAATGACCTGAACAGCAGGGATACCCATCTTAGGATGAATGTCTACCGGCATTCCTCGTCCGTCGTCCTGGACTGTGATGGAATTATCCTCTTCTATGGTCACTGATATATGTTTGCAAAATCCTGCGAGCGCTTCGTCTACCGAGTTGTCCACGATCTCGTAAACGAGGTGGTGGAGTCCCGCCGGACCGGTACTTCCTATGTACATTCCCGGTCTGAGACGGACCGGTTTCAGTCCCTCGAGAACCTCGATCTGACTGGCGCCGTATTCCTGCTTCTGTCCCATATTATATGATTCCTTTAAAAAAATTAGCTTTACATTAAAAAAGTGGGCATAGTATCCCGATTGTTTACGTCAATATTTTACCATATAAGCGATTTTTTTGCAACTGATTGCCCCATATATTGTATTTTGCGAAAAAATCGCTTAAAAGGCAAATTTTCGCCCGCGATTCGACAAAAAGCCCATAAAATGAACATGTTGGCGGTTTTTTTGTTTCTAAAAAAACACTGCGGCTTTTTGCCGCAGCATCAATCTTTTTTCAGTATTTATCTACACGCGTTACAGTGCCTTCTTCTATCCTGAATAATGTCCCTCCGCGAAGATCTTTAATGACTTCATCGTTCAGTTCTGCAGATGTAATGAAGAGTTGAACATCATCGATTTCGCTTATCAGAAATCTCTGTCTTTCAAGATCGAGCTCTGACAGTACATCATCAAGAAGGAGAATAGGCGCTTCATCCAGAATCTGTTTTGCGATCCTTATCTCTGCGAACTTGAGTGAAAGTGCAATAGTCCTCTGCTGACCCTGAGATCCGTATTTCTTGGCGTCTTTGCCATTGATGTAAAACTCTATATCATCTCTGTGAGGTCCGAGAGTCGCATATCCGTTATAAATATCTTTCTCTCTGTTATGGTAGAACTGTTTATATAAAATCTCCCTGCCCTCGGTTCCGGTAATGAAATCACAGGCTGTTTTATATTCTATTACAAGCTTCTCTTTTCCACCGGAAATCTTGGCCATTATCTCACTGGCTTCTGTCGACAGCATGTCTACGAATTCTTTGCGGTATCTTAAGATCTCATATCCATAATCAGCAAGCTGCTTGTCGAACACATCGAGCATTTCCTCGTTGTACTGCCTGCTGTTGTCGTAAGGACTTATATCGTTGAGGCTGAGGTTGTCTGCTCTTGTGAATGTTTTCTTCTTCAGATTGAAATAGCCCTTGAGGATCGCATTCTTTTGCTTGAGCGCATCATTATATTTTCTGAAGGATTCGTAATATCCCGGTCTTATCTGTGATAATTCCCTGTTGATAAATGCTCTTCTTCTCTCAGGACTGTCTTTTATGATCCTCAGATCGTCCGGCGAGAAAATAATGACGACAATATTATTGAGAAGTTCGGTAGTCTTGCGAATGACTTTGCCATCCTTCTTGATCATCTTTTTACCATCAGATCTTATAATTATATTAATATTTTTATCAATATCTTCAGATATTATGTCTGTTGAGACCCTTCCGGACTGTTCTCCGAACATAACAAGATCGGCTGTATTGTTAGTACGGAACGATTTTGCGAAAGCTGTCAGGTAAATCGCCTCGATAAGATTCGTTTTGCCCTGGGCGTTTTCGCCGATAATAATATTCCGGCTATCATCGAAAATCAGCTCAAGATTCTTATAATTTCTGTAATTTTCCAGTATAATGCTTTTTATCTTCATAGGCTTTGGTCTGATTTACGCATAATATATATTCTTTACCGATTATATCTTATTTATGTTATAATTTCTTCAGATTTATGCTTATTTGATCTAAATACTAAGATTGGAGACAGGCTATGAACAACAAGAAAGGCGGCTTTGGATTAAAGCTTCTCCTCGTGCTTATCCTTATGCTTGCTTCCGCAGTTGGCGGTGCATATGGCTACAGAGTACTTGATGGCAAAATGGCAGTCAATGATGCTAAGAAGATCGTTGACACCATAAGAATATCTGATTACGACACTGAAGAAGCAGTTCAGGTAGAAACACTAAAAGAAGAAGCAGAAAAGAATCTTGATACAGCTGCGACCCGCAAGGAAGTATATGAGATTCTTAGTTCTTTCAACGAGGATGTAGACAAGATCCTTACAAAGACTGAGAAAGAGCTTCAGGAAGCGCGCAAAGCTGTTAACGACGCTCAGAACAAGAATAATAACAACAATAATAATAACGACAATAATAATAACGACAATTATAACAACGACGATAACAATTATAATAACAATAATGGCGTTACTGACGACAGCTCCGGTACGGATGATGATTCCGATTCATCCGGCAGTAATGGTCTGCTGGGTAATTTATTCGGCCGTGATAATGACAATTCATCTGATGAAGAACAGAACAGTAACGACATTTTTAATTAAATCAACAATTAACTCATAAGGAGAATCATAATGAAAAGAAAAAGTATAATCGCTCTCATAATCACATTCGCAATGGTAATGTCATTATTCATCACATCATGTGGCAGTAAAGAACCTGAAACTATCGAGAGTTTCGTTAACAGCAACAAAGAAGCTGCTGACCAGATCAAAGAAGCTGCTGAGAATTCAGGTCTCGATGTAACTATCACAGGTAATGATGTTATTTATACTTATGACCTCAAGAATTACGAAGGTATGACTGCTGATCTTGCTAAGAGTGAGCAGCTGACTTCATCACTGGAAGCTGCTCTTACACAGAGCGAAGAATCATTTGTAAATCTTTGTTCTCAGCTGGAAGAACAATCGAAAATCGAAGGCGTCCAGATCATAGTTAATTATTCATTTGAAGATGAGGTTCTTGTAACCAAAACATTTAACTCTTCCGGCGTAGTAGAATAACATCAAATCGATTATTTACAGCTTTTATAGAGGCTGGCTCATTATAAATGTGTCAGTCTCTTTTTATAAAGTAATATAATCCATACATATTTATAATTGAGGAGGCTAATGATGAAGCTAAGATGGATTGGTGATACATATTATGGTGAACCAATGGATCAGGTTATTCGTAGATGGTCACCTGCTACTCCTAGATATTCTCCGTCCGGACTGTCAATGGCTTTTGACAACGGTGAATTATTCGGAGTTAATGGCAGATATTACTATATCTCTTCAAATGAAATGAGAGGAAAAGTAACAGAATGCGATTTTTCATATTTCTGTCAATCAAGAGATGAAGCTGACAGAGTCTATGACTTATTAAAGAAAAAGCTAATGGAAATGTATGGAAGAGCTGATAATGTAGACGGAGGACTTACACATCGATACTTCATGCATAATACCATCATTTTATCAGACCTTCAGTGGCTGGGATATGATGATGTATTAGTATTACAGCTCGAGGGAGATATAGCAAACGGTAATAAAATATACATTGTCAGAATAATAGTCTGTAAACAAGCTCATTAACTTTCAGAAAGGAAAACTGATATGAAGATAAAATGGATGGGGAATGTTGATAAGAATGATTCCTTAAACGATGTCAGAATGAAAATGAAACCTCTCGAACCTCGTCCCTCCACAAAAACTACTAATCTTATTTACGACGTTAATTATTTTGGAGTTAACGGATGCCTACTATTTAACGCCTTTGAAAATGGATACCGGACCGGACTTGAAAATTCTGTTTTCTATTTTGAAGCATATGCAAGAGATGACGCAGATATTGCATATAGTAAAATTGTAGAATCTTTTAAAGATTATTACGGACAACCTTCTAAGAGAGATTATTTTACAATGGGTGGTCCTGAACAGAACATGAAGGCAGGTATGCACAGAATCACGGACTACATTTGGGAAGATGGTGAAACAAAACTTCGTTTTGATTATTACTTCAGTGTACAAAATAATTGTTACGTCATAATTGCTGAAACATCAAGAATATAAAAAAAGCTGCCGCACAGTGATATGCGGCAGCTTTTTTAGAGTTATAGGACAAAACGTGTTGGTCGTCAGTCCCAATGGACAGGATATTCAGACGATGTATGAAGCTCGCTCCAAACGACAGCATCGCCCCAATGAAGGATAGAAGCATTGTGTTTACCTGCATCATGCATTTTCTGGTAAATATCGGCTATACTTTTGTCGGTAGGCATTGTCTTTAATATTTCAGAAGCAGAAAGCGGATCTGGTGAGTGCATATAGCACCACCAGAATACCGCTTTTATTCTTCTCTCGATAGAAAGGCCTCTATGCTCCCTGAGCATCGCTCTAAGCCTGGAATTTATGCCACCTTCTATTTGGTTGGTTGTTGAAGGTATGTCATCGATTTTGTCTCTAAGAGATGCGTCCAGATAAGTGAACATCGTCCCTTCCTTTAAAAGCCGGATAATCGAATTCTTTGCCTTGATCAGTCGCTCATGTTTAAATCTGGAATTGCCATTTTCGTCATATGTCAACTGGCTTAAAAACCGGCTGTATCTGGCCATCCAGTCGACGAACATATCCACCCATTTTGCAGCTCCTTCTTTTGTCTCAATATGCAGCAGCTCCTTCGAAAGTGCATATAATTCAATGCCTGCAGCGGTTTTCGGCTGTGTAGTGGTGTAACGCTTGATCTGACAGAATGCATGGAATACGCATCGTTGATGCTTTGCATGTGGCCAGGTCTTCCTTAAAGCTTTTGCAAAACCTGAGCCTCCGTCAGATACCACGAGTTCAGGCTCACCAATACGCGACATGAGAGCGATCCATGCACCTGAATGCTCATACCTGCATAGGTACCACCCGAGGACATGCTGTCTGTCACAACAGATCAGGATACAGGCATGCCGGTTAAGATAAATACCATCGACAAACAGGACTTCTCTACTGGCTTCCACCACTGGAGGAAGCGGCCATACATTCCAGAATTTTGCTGTCTTTCTGCGAAAAGTTCTGCCTTCACCTGGCATATCTTTTTGTCTCTCTTTACTGAACAGCCACTCCAGAAATACCTTCAGCTGCTTCGCTGAATTATCAATTTTAGGTGAAAAAGAAATCGCACATTTATTACAATGCCATCTTTGTGTTCCAGCTTTAGTCTTTCCATATTTGGTGCAAACGCCTCCGCAAACAGGACAAATAACATGTTTCATAGCATCTTCCTCCAAAACACTCTTTCTAAGGAAGATATAGCGCCTGTAGCCATTGAAATTTCAATGGTTATAGCGATTTTTACCAACACATTTTGTCCACCCTGTATCTTCTTTCAAAAAAGATATAACCGCTGCAACCGTTGAAATTTCAACAGTTACAGCGGTTTTTACCAACACGTTTTGTCCTATAAGCCCTTTTTTAATAGCATAACTATTTAAGTTCGATGATGACTCTGCGGTAAGGATCCTTGCCCTCACTTCTTGTCTTGACCTTAGGATGATTCTGAAGAGTGCAGTGAATTACTTTGCGCTCATATGGATTCATAGGTTCAAGTGTTACAGATTTCTTAGTTCTTTCAACTTTGCCTGCGAGTCTGTTTGCGAGGCTCACGAGAGTCTTTTCTCTCTTTGATCTGTAATTCTCAGCATCAAGGATAACTCTTATATATTTGCTATTGTCCTTGTTTACTACATAGCTTGCAAGGCACTGAACAGCATCGAGTGTTGCTCCCCTCTTACCGATAATTGTTCCTGTATCTTTTCCTGTGATCTCAACGAATACCAGCTCCTTGCCGGCTTTTACACTGAAATCAAGGTCAATTCCCATTTGCTCTGCGATATCCCTGAGAAACTTTTCCACAGGATGTCCCTCTACAGGATCGAGCTTCTTCACTTCATAAAGCATTGTATCTTCGAGATCAAGATCATATTTCTTGCTGCGGGAAGATTTGTTCTGCTTCTTAGCCTTAGCTTTTGCTTTTTCTCTTGCGCGTGCATCTTCACGCTCTTCAGCTTCGAATTTATCGTAGTCAGCTCTGACTTCATCAGGAAGTTTGCTTGACATGTTTTCAGGAAGACCTGCGAGAATAGCATCGATTTCATCGAATGTTGCTTTCTCTTTAGTTGATGAAGATGTATTTTCCTTAGCAGTTACTCTAACTCTTGCAAGTTTAGAACCGATACCGAGAAATCCGTTCGATGACTCCTCAAGTACTTCTATTTCAACTTCTTCTCTGGTCAACTTAAGATCCTTGAGCGCAAGATCAACAGCAGTATCTACATCGACACCCCATTTTTCTGAAGTTTTCATTTACTGAACATTTCCTTTCATTCTTGCTCTCTTCTTCCTGGCAATCTCTTTCTCAGCTCTGTCGATAAGCTTTTTATGCTCCCTCTCTTTGTTCATTTCATCTCTTACTTTGTTGATTCTCAGATTGAAGAAAATCTGCATGAACTGTCCGCCTGCCCAATAAATAGCAAGTCCGGCCGGATAAGATCTGGCGAGCCAGAGAATGCTCAACGGGAAGAAGTATTTCATAATTGCATTCATTGCCTTAGCCTGTCCTGCAGATGCGCCCGGCTGTGTTGTCATAGCACTGTTCATGCTGAACGCAAAATAAGTAGCAACTCCTGCAGCGATAGGCAAAATCCACATATCCGGCTGTGCGAGGTCTTTGATCCAGAGGAAAGACTCGTGATTTGCAAAAATCATTGTACTGCCGGCCGGCATATACTTCATCGGATTTCTCAGAAGTGCGAAAAGTCCCATAATGATCGGAAACTGAATAAGCATAGGAAGACATCCGCTCATAGGATTGAATCCTGTTTCGCTGTACAGCTTCTGCATCTCTTCATTCATCTTTTCTCTATCGTTTGCATATCTGCGCTGTATTTCCTGAGATCTCTCGGACATCTCAGCCATATTTGCAGAAGACTTGATCTGCTTTGAATACAATGGATACAGAGCAAGCTTAACGATAAAAGTCAGAATGATGAGAGCTATGCCGTAACTTCCTACTAATTTATATATCCACATCAGCAGATATCCGATAGGTTTTGCAATAATTCCCATTAATTGTCTCCATTCTTACGGTACAGGATCATATCCGCCCGGATGGCCCGGATGACATCTGAGTATTCTCTTGATCCCCATCCAGCTGCCTTTGAGCGCTCCGTATTTCTCTACAGCTTCAATAAAATATGCGCTGCATGTCGGAGTATATCTGCAATGTGCACCTATATAGGGAGATATACCTATTTGATATGCCCTTACCATAATGATTAAAAACTTTTGAAATATATTTCTTTCTTTTTTCATAGTTGTGTCACAGGTCAATATTAATCACTTATTCATTAATCCACAGGCTCTGACTGCCCCGAACATTGATTTTTCTACTTCATTCTGCCTGGCATCATTAATAGTATTTCTTGCGACAAATATAATGTCATAGCCATTTGACACCCTGTTACTGAATGAAGCGTATGATTGTCTCATTAATCTTCTTGATCTGTTTCTTTGAACAGAATTACCGACTTTCTTACTTGAAACGAAAGCTGTCCTTGTATAATCGAGGTTATTTCTTTTATATATAACCACAACATACTTGCTGCCCTTAGATCTGCCACTATTATATAATCTGACAAAATCTTTCTGTTTACGAAGTGTCAGTTCACTGTTATTTCTCACCTGTTACACCAAATCAATCAATTAGACTGTGAGGGACTTTCTGCCTCTTGCTCTTCTTCTCTTGAGTACCTTGCGGCCGTTAGCTGTTGCCATTCTCTTGCGGAATCCGTGCTCCTTAAGTCTCTGTCTCTTCTTAGGCTGATAAGTTCTTTTCATTTCTATTTCTCCTTAATATAATAAATTAAAAAATATAAAACCACGTGCTCTCTAAATTCCAAAAGCACATACGCCAAAACATTATAATTTAAGGATTTTATTAAGTCAAGTTCAGTATTGCCGGAGAAAGCATTAAAAATAAATATCTAAATAAAAAACAAAATATACAAAAAATCAGTTATACACAAGATATAGTAGAGACTGATAGTTATTAACAACTTTATCAACAATATGTGGATAACTATATTTTTGACTATTATTTTCACACTTTTTTACGCTGATTTCACCCTTTGCATATGTGGAAAACTTTATGTAAAATGTGTGTATAAATGAATGGAGAATAAAGTTGGACAAGAACAAGATATGGGGTACTACCCTGAATTTTCTCAAGGCTAACACTAATAATCTGAGCTACACTACCTGGATCGCTCCTCTTTATATACACCACATAGAGGAGGAAGCAGGTATTATTTATCTTGCCTGGCCGGAGCAGTCAAAATTAATAAATCATATCAACGAGCATTATCTGAATCTGATTGAAAATGCTCTCAACAGCAGTCTTGATAAAAAATACAGAGTAGTCATCAAACAGGAAAAAGAATACGAGGCATCTAAGATAGATACAACAAAGATGAAGAATCCTCTTAACCAGGAGAAACTCTTCAATCCTCGTTTTAATTTTGAAAATTTTGTAGTAGGCAATTCAAATAAATACGCACATGCTGTTTCTGTTGCTGTAGCAGAGGCGCCGGGAGATATTTATAATCCTCTTTTTATTTACGGAGGATCAGGTCTCGGCAAAACTCATCTGATGCAGGCTATTGGTGTACATATTATTAAAAATAATCCTGCTTCTAAGGTTCTGTATGTATCAACAGAAATGTTCACTAATGAGCTTATTACAGCAATCAACGACAATAAAACCAAGAGCTTCCGTAACAAATACAGAAAGCTCGATGTTTTATTGATTGACGATATCCAGTTCCTTGAAGGGAAAGAAGCAACGCAGGAAGAATTTTTCCATACTTTTGAAGCACTTTATCAGAATAATAAGCAGATCGTCATCACAAGCGACTGCCCCCCTGTCAGTCTCAAAGGACTTGATGAAAGACTTCGTACAAGATTCAGCTGGAATATGATAGCTGATATCCAGTCTCCTGATTATGAGACCAGAGTAGCGATTCTCAAGAATCTCGCTAAAAAATCCGAAATAGAGATCACCGATGATTTTTATGATGTTCTCTGCCTTATTGCAGATCAGGTAAAGGACAATATCAGAGAACTCGAAGGTGCATATAACAGAGTAGTAGGTCTTTCGCAGCTTCTTAATGAAGAAATAAATGTAGATAATGCGAGAAGTATTCTCAAGGATATCATTAAGGATAACGAGCAGGCAGTAGCGCCTGAAAGAATAAGATCTGTCGTTGCAAATCATTATAAAATCAAAATCGCAGACATGGATTCTCCTAAGAGAAATGCTGAGATAACACTTCCAAGACAGGTAGCTATGTATCTTTGCAGAGAAACTACTGATCTGTCACTTCCTAAAATTGGAAAACTGTTCGGCAACAGACATTATTCAACTGTTATACATGCAGTAGAGAAAATAGAAGAAGCTCTCAAATATGACGAAGAGCTGATTGAAAACATTAAATCAATAAAAGCCAAGCTTCAGACCGGAATAAACGCCAAAAAATATTAATCAACATTTTTTAAATCATTTTTCAGCATGGTTTTCAACCTTTATAGAATCTTCTGAACAGTTCAAAATAAAGACTTTCAGGAGTTTTCCACATTATCCACAAGACCTACTATTAATACTACAAACTTATTTATAATAATAACGAAAGAGGATATCTGTCATGAAGATTTACTGTAACAGAACGGAACTGAATAAAGCTCTATCTAATGTATCTCACTCTGTTCCTCTGAGAACTACATCTAACATACTTGAAGGTATTCTTATAGATGTCAAAGATGGAGTAATGAAACTGACTGCTACTGATACAAATATTACTATCGAATCCAATATTGCAGTTCAGTGTAATGATAAATGCGAGTTTGTAGTACCGGCAAAATTATTTACTGCGATTATAAGCAAGCTTCCTGAAGAAGATGTGATGATCGATTTTGATCCGGATTCTGTTAAAGTCAATATCAGAAGTGGCGGTTCAAATTCAGAGATCATTTGCTTCAAAGCTGATGATTTTCCGAGAATCAAACTCAATGAAGGTGAAAGAGTAATCTATCTCAGCAAAGAAGACGTTAAGAAAATGATCAGAAAGACTGCATTCAGCGCGTCGACTGATGATTTCAATGGTATTATTACAGGAGTTCTTGTTGAAATAAAGAATGGCAAGATGAAAATGGTAGCTGTTGATCCTTACAGGATAGCTACTTATCAGATAGAGGTAGATAATAATGATAATGTAAGCGTTGTTATTCCTGCCAAGCTCATCAATGAAACAGCCAAAATAATGAGTGATGACGGCGAAGATAAGATGAGTTTCGATATTGCCGGTAACAAGGTAATAATGAAATTCGATAATAATAAAGTCATAATCAACACATTTGCAGGCAAATTCATTGATTATGAAAGGATTCTCAATAAGGAAGGATCTATCAACATAAGAGTCAAGAAGAATGATCTTCTCAAGAGTACAGAAAGAGCTTCCCTTCTTGCATCTGTACAGAACAACAATCTTATAAGATTCAATATTGATAAAGAAATCCTGGTGATCAAGTCTCTCAATGAAGAAGGAAATATTGAAGAGAAAGTAGAGATCATCAATGAAGGAGAGAATCTCAATATAGGACTCAATTCAAAATATCTCAAAGATGCACTCAGTGTTATAGAAGAAGAAGAGATAAATATCAATTTCAAGGACAGTATAAGTCCATGTATCATCAAACCTCTCAAAGGTAACAAATACACATATCTCATACTTCCGATAAGAATGAACTAATAAAAAAACCTCTTCAGAAATGAAGAGGTTTTTTAGTGTATTTACTTGCAAAGTTCTGAAGCTGTGAGTGCTGCTACTTTTGCGTTGTTATAGACAAGTCTGATATTTGATTCAAGGCTGTCTCCGCCTGTGATCTCTTTTACTTTTGCAAGAAGGAACGGAGTTGTTGCTTTTCCTTTGATTCCGAGACTGTTACATTCTTCTATTGCCTTATCTATTGCAGGATTTATTACTTCAGGATCCATCGAATATTCATCAGGAATCGGATTACCTACCAGTATTCCTCCCTTTAATCCGAGTTCTATATGGGTTTTGAAGAAATGAGCAAGTTCAGCCGGTGAATCTACTTTGTAATCTACTTTGAAACCGCTCTTACTTGTATAGAATGCAGGCATATCTTCAGTTCCCATACCTATTACCGGAACACCGTGAGTTTCAAGATATTCAAGTGTAAGACCTATATCAAGAATTGATTTACATCCTGCACAAATTACCATTACCTGTGTCTGAGCAAGTTCTTCGAGGTCAGCACTTATATCCATAGTAGTTTCTGCGCCTCTGTGTACTCCTCCGATACCGCCTGTAGCAAATACTTTTATACCTGCCATATTTGCTATCATCATGGTTGTTGTTACAGTACAAGCTCCGTCTTCACCTTTTGCGCATAACATTGCGAGGTCTCTTCTTGAAGCTTTCGTGATTTCAGGGCCTTTCTTTCCGAAATATTCTATTTCTTCAGGGGTAAGTCCTGCTTTGAGACGTCCGCCGATAATAGCGATAGTTGCAGGAACTGCACCATTTTCTCTGATAATCTTTTCAACATTGAGTGCAGTTTCTACATTCTGAGGATATGGCATTCCATGTGAAATAATAGTAGATTCAAGAGCTACTACCGGTCTGCCGTTTTCGATCGCTTCTTTTACTTCCGGATTGATATCAAGATATTTATTCATTTTTATTATTTCTCCTTACGATTATTTATATTTTATGAACTTTCATTTTGCCTTCTTCTATTCTTTGAATGATCAATTCTTCTGAAAGTTCGTGATTTATAGTTTTACCGGATTCTACGGTTACAGAAGCAGCAGCATTAGCTGCCTCTGCAGCTCTTATTATATCTTGTCCGTATTCTTTATCTGAAAGTGACCATATAAGTGCTGCACCTGCTGAATCACCTGCACCTGTTGTACTTTTTACTTCTACAGGATATTTATCTATCAAATAGTAATCATTATCCTGAGCTGCCAGCATACCATCAGATCCCATAGATATGAAAACTCTTTTAACACCTTGTGACAGTATTTCTTCTGCTGCTTTTTTATAATCTTCAAGACTTTCTATTGGAATATCTGTGAGATATTCAGCTTCAAGTCGGTTTGGTTTTATTGTATTGATTCCGTTAAGATGATTTTTTATCTTGCTTGCATGAGATTGTGAAACAGGATCGATGAATATCGGAACTTTACATATCTTCTTGAGATGCATAAATAATTCATGAGTTACATTACAATCCATCACAACAACCTGTGCATTATTAATTAATTTTTCGATGCTGTCAAGATATGATGGAGTTATTTTGTGTGCAATATCTACATCAGAAAGAGCAATAGCCATATCCCCTTCTACATTATTGATGTACATATACATTGAAGAATTACCATCATCTATCAATGTATAACTCGTATCTATTCCGCATTTTTTACAATATTCAAGAAGGTCTCTTCCCAGGGCATCATTACCCATAGCAACAACAAGCTTGACATTCATCCCAAGCATCGAAAGATTTTCTGCGATGTTTCTCCCTACTCCGCCATAACTGATAGTGATTTTGCCGGGATTAGAATCATTCTTGATCAATTTATTATAAGGATTACCGCCGATATCTATATTTGCAGCTCCTATAACAACAATGTAGTCTTCCATCAATTAAAATCCTTTATTTATTATTCTGTTCTTTGATTCTCTGTTTCCAGCATTTGTGACACATAGCCGTATATCTGTCATTTCCGCCGAGAACGACCTGATCACCCTCTGTGATTATATTTCCGTTATCATCGAATCTTGCATTGACTGTAGCCTTGCGTCCGCATTCACAGATAGTTTTGATTTCTGTAATAGAATCGGCGAGTTCCATGAGTCTCTTTGATCCCGGAAAGAAATGCGTGAGAAAGTCTGTTCTCAGACCAAAGCATAAAACAGGAATATTCTCTTCATCTACAAGCTGCCTGAGCCCGTCGATCTGCTTTGGTGTCAGAAACTGTGATTCATCTGAAATAATTACATCATAGCTTCCGGCTTTATGATATTCGTCAATGATATCATCATCAGGTGAAATAACCTGCGCGGTTTGTTTCAGACCGATCCTGCTCTGGATTATATTTGCTCCGTCTCTTGTATCAGTACCCGGCTTGATGAGCCATACTGACATCCCCTTCTCTTCATAATTAAACTTTGTAATAAGAGCCTGCGCGGACTTGGAAGAACCCATAGCTCCGTATTTGAAATATAGTTTTGCCATATTGATCAGTCTCCTTTTATGTATAGAAAATGAAAGATTAATCACCAAATTTTACTACATATCAGCTCTAATTTTTATTGTATTTTTAGTAGATATTTTATTTTATTTCAATCACGTATCGATTATAATTATTTCATCATGGAAACGAATGAGTTTCTCATATTGTAATGTTCATCTAAACCTTGAGGAGGGTAATATGAAGAAGAAATTATTTGTTTTACTCCTCGCATTTGCAATGGTATTCGCTTTTGCAGCATGCGGGGGTGGCGGTGGTTCAGAAGAACCTGCAGCTGATGATCAGGATCAGGCAACAGCAGAAGTAAGCTTCGATGATATCGATGATAACTGCGAATCTGCTGATGGTACATACCAGATCGCAATGGTAACTGACGTTGGTCAGCTGAAGGACGGTTCTTTCAACCAGTTTACTTGGAACGGATGCAAAATGTATGCTTATGAGAACGACAAGACTTATAAGTATTATCAGCCGGCTAACGGACAGAATGCTACCGACGAAGACAGAATCAAGGCTATGTCTGACGCTTGCGACGCAGGTGCTGAAGTAATCGTAACACCTGGATTCCTTCAGGCTACAGCACTTGAGGCAGTTGCTCCTAAATATCCTGAAGTTCAGTTCATCTTCATCGATGGATGGGATATGGGAATCGACAACGTACTCGGAGTATCCTATCAGGAAGAGCAGGCTGGATATCTTGCAGGATATGCAGCTGTAATGGAAGGCTACACAAAGCTCGGATTCTCCGGCGGTGGCGGCGGATCAAACCCTGCTTGCATCAGATACGGCTATGGTTATGCTCAGGGAGCTAACGCAGCTGCTGGTGAGAAGGGCGAAAAAGTTGAAATGAGATACAGCTGGGAGTATGGTTCATCCTTCTCCGCATCTGACGACCTGCAGGCAATGCTCGCTGGATGGTTCAATGCCGGAACAGAAGTTATCTTCATGTGCGGTGGTACAATGTTCAACTCCGGAGCTGCTGCTGCTGAAGCTGCAGACGGTGCTATCATCGGTGTAGACGTTGACCAGTCCAACCAGTCAAGCGCTGTAGTAACATCCGCTATGAAGGGTCTTGCTCAGTCCGTACAGATCTCACTTGGCAACTTCTATACTGCCGGTCTCCAGAAGGGAGCTCTCGTTCTCGGAGCTGCTGACGATGCAGTAGGTCTCCCTGTTGATACATGGGCTCTCCAGAACTGGTCTGTAGACGAATACAATGCACTCTTCGAGAAGATCAAGTCAGGCGAGATCACAGTTGATAACAACTCAGAGATGGCTGATCCAAGCACAGCAGGACTTGATAATATTACTTTCGTAAAATAATCTGAAAGTTATTAATAATCAGAAATGTTGAATCAAGGGGGATTAATTTCCCCCTTTTTTCAAAGAAGTATGAACATCAATCAGAGGGAAAAGAATATGTCAGAATACGTAATAGAAATGAACCACATCCGTAAGGAATTCCCGGGGATCGTGGCTAATGATGACATAACGCTTCAACTCAGGAAGGGTGAGATCCATGCTCTTCTCGGGGAAAACGGAGCGGGTAAGTCAACACTGATGAGCGTTCTTTTCGGATTGTATCAGCCTGAAGCAGGAGAAATCAAAAAAAATGGAGAAGTTGTCAAAATCAACAATCCTAATGATGCTACTGCTCTTGGAATAGGAATGGTACATCAGCACTTCAAGCTCATCGATGTATTTACGGTGCTGGACAATATTATTTTGGGGGCGGAAACGACCGGTGCTCTTGGTTTTCTCAAGAAGAAAGAAGCAAGAGAAAAGGTAATGGCTCTTTCCGAGAAATACGGACTTAAGGTTGACGTTGATGCCAAGGTAGAAGATATTACTGTAGGTATGCAGCAGAGAGTCGAGATTCTTAAGATGCTTTACAGAGATAATGACATCCTGATTTTCGACGAGCCTACAGCTGTTCTTACTCCGCAGGAAATCGACGAACTTATGGAAATAATGAGAGGATTTGCCAAAGAAGGTAAATCCATCCTGTTCATCACTCACAAACTCAACGAAATCATGGCGGTATCTGACAGAGTAACTGTACTCCGTAAAGGTAAATATATCGGCACCGTCAATACCAAGGACACTAACAAACAGGAACTTTCCAACATGATGGTCGGACGTCCTGTTCAGCTCGAACTCAAGAAAAAAGAAGCTACTCCTGGAGAAACTGTTCTCAAGGTAGAAGGTCTCACAGTACCTTCAAAGATACATAAGAATAATGCTGTCAACAATGTTTCTTTCGAAGTCAGGGCAGGAGAAATTCTCTGTATTGCCGGTATCGACGGAAATGGTCAGACAGAGCTTATTTTCGGACTTACAGGTCTTGAGAAAGCATCAGCAGGTACGATCACACTTTGCGGACAGGATATTTCGAAGGCTTCTATCAGAAAGAGAGCTCTTGCCGGAATGTCTCACATTCCTGAAGACAGACATAAACATGGTCTGGTTCTCTCATATACTCTTGAGCAGAATCTTGTTCTTCAGAAATATAAAGAGCCTAGATTCCAGAATCATGGATTTATCAAATTCGATGAAGTAAGAAAGTACTCAGAGAAATTGATCAAAGACTTTGATGTACGTTCAGGTCAGGGTCCGATCACTGTTACAAGATCGATGTCCGGTGGTAACCAGCAGAAAGCAATCATCGCAAGAGAGCTTGACAGAAATGAGCCTCTTCTGATTGCTGTTCAGCCTACAAGAGGTCTGGACGTTGGTGCGATCGAGCATATCCATAACCAGATCGTAGCAGAGAGAGACAAAGGCCACGCTGTTTTACTTGTATCTCTCGAACTTGAAGAGGTAATGGGACTCTCAGATAGAATCCTCGTCATCTATGAGGGTGAAATAGTCGGCGAAGTAGACCCTAAGAAGACTACACCTGAAGAACTCGGTCTTTACATGTCCGGTGCTAAGCGTCAGGAGGAAGGAGGAAAAGCAGATGCCTAAGAAGGATCCTGTAACAGGTAAACTGAAATGGTATAAATCTGAAGGTGCTGTATCTGTATACTCAGCGCTTATCTCCATCCTCATCGGTATGGCTGTAGGTTCTATAATCGTAATTATTGTAGGAATGACCAAGTCTAATATTTCTACAAGCGGTGTATGGGATGGTATCAGACTTGTATTCCTCGGAGTATTCTCCACAGGAAGAGATTCTGCAGGACAGCTTTCATTCGGATTTAACGGTGTCAACATCGGTAACATGCTCTTCAGAGCTGTTCCTCTGATAATGACAGGTCTTTCTGTAGCGATCGCATTCAAAACAGGTCTGTTTAATATCGGCGCTTCCGGACAGTATCTGATGGGTACAATGGGAACTTTGTCAGTCGGTCTCTGGCTTGGCTGGACAGGCTGCCCGAAGGGAATCGCATGGCTCCTGGCTTTCCTCGTAGGTGTTCTTCTCGGAGGACTCTGGGGCGCGATACCTGGTATTTTCAAAGCTTACCTCAACATCAACGAGGTAATCACGTGTATCATGACTAACTGGATAGCTGCAAACCTTGTTACCTGGTGGTTCGATGCACATGAATCATTCAAGAATGCCGCAGAAGGCGGTAAGGTTGGTTATATTATCCCCCTCAAGAATGTAGGAGTAGTAACACCTAAACTGCTCATGGATAAAATATTTGCCGGTTCTCAGGCAAACGGCGGATTCTGGATCGCGATTCTTATTGCTGTTGCAATGTGGATCATGATGACCAAAACTACATTCGGATATGAGCTTCGTGCATGCGGTGCCAACAGACATGCAGCTAAGTATGCCGGTATCAACGACAAGAGAAATATCATTCTCTCAATGGCAATTGCCGGTGCACTTGCCGCAGCCGGTGCTTCGTTATACTTCCTCTCAGGAAATACAGAATTCTACTGGTCAACATATCAGAAACTTCCTGCAGAAGGATTTAACGGTATCCCGGTCGCACTGCTCGCAGCAAATCATCCGATCGGAGTAGTTTTCTCCGGTATATTCATGTCGATGCTGAATATTTCCGGACTCCAGCTCAAATACCTGACAGCTTATAATGAATACATCGCTGATATCATCATCGCTGTCATCGTATACCTCTCAGCATTCTCAATGCTCTTCAAGACAGTACTGTCCAAGAAGATCAAACATGATCACGGCAATGTAAATGCTGAACCTGAAGGCACTGAAGATGAAGATGCTCCTGAGGAGAATCCAAAAGAAATTGCATCAGCTGAAACTGAGGAAGGAGGACAGAAGTAATGGTATTCTTATTACAACAAATGATGCTTTATGCTGTTCCTCTTATGATTGTAGCCCTTGCCGGTGTATGTGCTGAACGTTCAGGTGTTATCAACCTGGCGCTTGAAGGTATCATGATATTCGGCGCATTCATGGGAGTAGTATTTGTCAGAATATTCCAGGGCGCAGGATGGACAGTTGAGCAGGGACAGTTGATCATGCTCATCTCGCTCATTCTCTCAGGAATCTGCGGAATCTTATTCTCGATGCTGCTGGCTTTCTCAGCAATCAACCTCAAGGCTGACCAGACGATCGGCGGTACAGCTCTGAACATGCTCGCTCCTGCTCTTGTTATGTTCTTCATCTACATGATCGTACAGCAGAACACAATGGGTATGGCAGAAGGCGGTGCTGCAGGCTGGTTCATGATCAAGCCTTCGACATTCGGATTCCCTAAGGGATACAGCTTTGGCCCTGTCGGAGATTTCTTCCTGAATAAGGTATATCTGACAACCTATATCTGCATTATCATTTTCATACTGGTATCGATTTTCCTTTACAAAACTAAGACAGGAATGAGACTCAGATCCTGCGGTGAAAACCCACAGGCTGCTGACTCCCTCGGTATCAATGTATACAAAATGAGATACCTCGGTGTAGGACTTTCGGGTTTCCTTGCAGGTGTAGGCGGATTCACATTCGCGATGACAACTGCGAATATGACATCCAACGGAGACGTCGCAGGCTACGGTTTCTTAGCCCTCGCTGTAATGATCTTCGGTAACTGGACACCACTCAATATCGCAGGCGGATCCATTCTCTTCGGTTTGTTCAAGTGTATCGCAGCTACATACTCGACACTTGATATCAACGGAGATGGAGTATTCATGCTGAATGAACTCGGCATCAGCCCGTATGTTTACAGAATGCTGCCTTACATCATCACACTGGTAGTACTTGCATTCACATCCAAGAGCTCCAGAGTACCTAAGGCAGAAGGTATTCCTTATGATAAGGGAATGAGATAGTCTTTAAACAATATAAATCCAGCCGCTGAGTCACTGAATCATCAGTAGACCGGCGGCTGTTTTTATTATTTATTATTGTTCCTGCTTTTGTATGGATGCAATAGCGTGATATTATAATAGGGTAATTAATAGTTCTTTATGCTGCTATGGGAGAAGAACAATGAACAACAGAAAAAGGATAACATCAATACTATTGACTCTGATCATGCTCATCACGATGATTCCTGCTATGGCTTTTGCTGAAGAGGTGTCGGATGTTTCTGATGCCGGAACAGTCAGGGAAGATGTTCTTTCTGATGAAGCAGCCGGATCCGAAGACGAGCTCATGGACGAGTCGGATATGGGATATGAGGAGCTATATGATTCACAGGGCATAGATCCTGAAGATGTTGAAGCAGCCGAAACAGGTGAACTCCTTGAAGAATTTATGTATCTGGATGAACAGAAAGCAAAGGATGCAGATGCAAATTCTAATAAGGGCAACAGACTTACCGGCAACAATCTGTATTATTACAATAATTTCAAGTCGATTATCACGAATGTAGGAGCAGCCAAGCAGTCTTCCACGATCAAAGTTGTTAAACTCTCGAGTATGCTCGGCAAGCGTAAATTCACTGCTAAGCAGCTCGGCGTCAGCAAAATCGGCTATAAGTCAGGCGGCAAATGGAAGGTAACCAGTGCTGCAAAGGAGAAAATCCAGAAACTCCTGGTTCCTGAAGACTGGAAGAAGGTCTACAAGAGTCTCGAGGGAGATATGGCAGCCAACGGTTTCTGGGTCAACTGGTATTCAAAGGACAGATTCTACGAATGGGGCATAGAGTATAACTATACAGCAACTACTTTGACTTTCAAGGCAGGAAGCTATATCAGGTTCATGATCCCGGTAGTGCCTGAAATGGGTTCGGGTACATATACAGCGAATCTGAGCAAGATAAAAGCAGCGATCAGTGCAAGGAATAACGCAAGAACGGTCGTTACTACTTTTGATAACTATGCCAAAGAATCGCTTACAGACCAGACACCGCAATACATTGATCTCTATAGACTTTTCTACTATTGCGATGTTATAGCCAAAGTGACAGAATATGACAGTTATTCTGCAAATCTCCCGCAGAGCGAGAGATATTGGCGTACTCCGTGGGATATGATAAATGTATTCGATGGAGATGAGAGGACCAAAGTCGTTTGTGCGGGTTATGCCAGAGCGTTTAAATACTTGTGCGATTTGAGTAAGTTCAAAAGCCCTTGGATCGAGTGCTCGATCGTTACCGGATCAGCAGGCACAGGTGAAAACAGTAATCATATGTGGAATCTTGTAAGAATGAATGACGGATTCAACTATGTTGTTGACCCGACATGGATGGATACCGGAGATTCTGCAGATATCAATAAATGGTTCCTGAGAGGTGCTCCGGCAGGAACTGCCGATCATTACACGATCGAAGATAATTACCGTGAATATGATGAATGGACCAGATCCGTTTTCCTTCCGGCAGAGAGAATTCTGGCAAAGAAAAATGTATATGCTCTCGTCAGTAACCGCGCTATCACGATCAGACCTACAAAGATCAAGAAACTGACGAAGGGTAAGAAATCTTTCACAGTCAAATGGAACAAGATGGCAACACCTCTTGCCGGTCTCTACATTGACGGTTACCAGATCCAGTACAGCCTCAAGAAGAACTTCAGCAAGGCAAAGACCGTAACCGTTTACGGATATAACAAGGCTTCAAAGAAAATAAGCAAACTCAAGAAAAAGAAGAATTATTATGTCCGGATCCGTACCTTCGCCAAAATGGGAGGAAGGACTTACTACAGCGCATGGAGCGCTAAGAAGAAAGTCAAAACCAAATAGTGTGATCACCTAAGGCCTCCGCCCTTCTCCGTATTCCGGGAGGGCGGCTTTTGATTGTATTCTTCAGCTATGTGTGATATCGTAACTATGTATGAACTTTTGAGCAATTGAAGAATTATCAGATCAAATATATAGAAATAAGGAGGCTGACTCAAATGGATGTTAAGCAAATTCTCAGTCACGTTGACCATACTTTACTCAAGCAGACTGCTACATGGGGAGACATCAAGCAGATCATAGATGACGGAATCAAATATCAGACTGCTTCAGTATGCATCCCGCCATCATATGTGCGTCAGGCTGCAGAGTATGCTGCAGGCAGAGTCAAAATCTGCACAGTTATCGGATTCCCGAACGGATATAACACAACTGCTGTCAAAGCTTTTGAAACAAGTGATGCACTCGATGCCGGAGCAGATGAGATCGATATGGTCATCAACCTTGGATGGGTCAAGGACGGAAAATGGGAAGATATCGAAAATGAAATTACTACTCTCAAGGATATCTGCGAAGATCATATTCTCAAAGTCATTATCGAGACATGCATGCTGACTGAAGAAGAAAAGGTCAAAATGTGCGAGATCGTTACTTTCGCAGGAGCTGATTTTATTAAGACATCCACCGGATTCGGCGGAGGCGGAGCTACTTTTGAAGACATCGAACTCTTCGCTAAGAACATCGGAGAAGGCGTCAAAATGAAAGCCGCAGGCGGCATCTCCGGTCTTGAAGATGCTGAGAAGTTCCTCGAACTCGGAGCAGAAAGACTCGGAACAAGCAGGATCGTAAAGGTCGTAAAAGCAGCCGAATAGTGGCAAAATATCGTCAAAAGACCCACATTTTTACAATATTATGATAGTTTTCGCAATATTTTTACAGAAAGGAACACTATTATGATCGATTATACAGAGGGTGCCGGCACTCAATATCACATCGGATTAAAGCCCGGTGATGTCGGAAAATACGTGATTCTTCCGGGCGACCCTAAGAGATGCGCTAAGATCGCTAAGTATTTTGATGATCCTGTACTGGTCGGAGACAGTCGTGAATTTGTAACATATTCCGGAACTCTCGATGGAGTCAAAGTCAGTGTTACAAGTACCGGTATCGGCGGTCCTTCTGCTTCTATCGCACTCGAAGAACTCGCGAATATCGGAGCAGATACTTTTATCAGAGTCGGTACTTGCGGAGGAGTCGACATCAATGTAAAAGGCGGCGATGTAGTCATTGCGACCGGAGCGATACGTATGGAAGGAACATCGAAAGAATATGCTCCGATCGAATTCCCTGCTGTACCTGATCCAATGGTGACCAGCGCTATTGTTATGGCAGCGTCTAAACTCAGAGCGGATTTTCATGCGGGTGTCGTTCAGTGTAAGGATGCATTCTATGGACAACATCAGCCTGAACTCATGCCGGTAGGACCGGAATTGATGTATAAATGGAATGCCTGGAAAGAACTTGGCTGTCTGGCGTCTGAGATGGAATCTGCTGCACTTTTCGTTGTCGGTTCATACCGTAAAGTCAGGGTCGGCTCGTGCTTCCTCTGTGTAGCCAATCAGGAGAGAGAGAAAGAAGGCCTGCCAAATGCACAGG
This sequence comes from Mogibacterium sp., assembly GCA_017403955.1. Taxonomy (GTDB): domain Bacteria; phylum Bacillota; class Clostridia; order Peptostreptococcales; family Anaerovoracaceae; genus Crickella. The sequence continues at coordinate 46,152 of JAFRDH010000025.1, read as the reverse complement.
TCCATGATATCGATCTGCCGATCAGAGTAGCTATTCAGGCAATTCGCAATTTGATCAAAATGGATAAGGATGACAAATGGATAGAAGAGTATTTTGGATAGTTTTGGACAGCGTCGGATGCGGAGAAGCCCCTGATGCGGCAAAATTCGGTGATGAAGGAAGCGACACTCTCGGCAGCTGCTACAGGAGCGGCCTCCTCAATGTACCGAATCTTGCCAGACTTGGTCTGTTCAATATTGAAGGCACTTCCTTCAGAAAACCTGCGGATGATGTTATCGGTTGCTACTGCAGGATGCAGGAGCAGTCTTTTGGCAAAGATACGACTGTCGGACATTGGGAAATGGCAGGAACGATTTCACACACACCTCTTCCGACTTATCCGGATGGATTCCCGCAGGAGATACTCGATGCACTCAAGCAGGCAACAGGCCGCAAGATACTTTGCAATAAGACATATTCCGGCACGGACGTCATCAGGGACTACGGCAGAGAGCATGTAGAAACAGGAGCGCTTATTGTCTATACAAGTGCAGATTCTGTTCTTCAGATAGCCGCGCATGAAGACGTGATCCCGATCAATGAGCTTTATGATATCTGCGCTAAAGCAAGGAATATCATGCAGGGAGAACATGGAGTCGGAAGAATAATTGCGAGACCTTTTGAAGGCGAATGGCCTTATAAAAGAACCGTGAGAAGGCATGATTTCAGTCTGCAGCCTTCACGCGAAACGGTCATGGACGCACTCAAATCAGAGGGTTTTGTCAATATAGGTGTCGGCAAGATCTATGACATATTCGCAGGCAAGAGTGTCATGTTCAGTTATCCTAACAAAGGCAACGATGCCAATATGGAGAGGACTATCGACATTGCAGGAGCAGATTTTAACGGTCTTTGCTATGTAAATCTTGTTGATACGGATATGATCTACGGACACAGAAGAGATATTCCTGCTTATTCGAAGGCGCTCAATGACTTCGATGTCCAGCTTGGTCAGCTTCTTGAGATCCTGAGAGAAGATGATATGCTTATCATCACTGCGGATCATGGATGCGACCCGGGATTCAAGGGTAGCGACCACACCAGAGAGTATGTTCCATGCCTTGTATACGGCAGCAAACTCAGAAAAGGTGTTGATCTCGGAACAAGAAGTACTTTCGCAGATCAGGCATCCACAATAGCAGAATATTTCGGAATAAAATATCGTGGAGACGGCACTTCCTTCCTTGATCAGATCATGTAGGAAATGCTGTAACCATTGAAAATTAAGGAGTTTTGTATGGCAGATACTATTGCTGCAATTTCATCAGCGCCGGGAGAAGCCGGTATAGGTATAGTCAAAATAAGCGGACCTGCATGCAAGGATATAATGAAGAAGCTCATGGTCAGCTTTCCTGAAACCATTGAGCCGAGACATGCTTATCTCAGCAGAGTCAGCAGAGACGCGTCCTCCCCTGACAGTGAGATCATCGATGAGGCGCTCTTCATTTATATGCAGGCGCCAAATTCATATACAGGAGAAGATGTTCTTGAGATCCAGGCTCACGGGAGCAATGTCGCACTCAAGAGTATTCTTCAGGCAGTTCTCGATTCAGGTATCGAAGATGTCAGAATGGCTGAGCCGGGCGAATTCACCAAACTCGCTTTCCTGAATGGCAAGATGGATCTCTCTCAGGCAGAGGCTGTAATAGACATCATCAATGCAAAGAGTGATCTTTCGCTTAGCATCGCTGAGAGCCAGAGCGCAGGCAGACTCGGAGATACGATCAGAGATATCCGTGATACCCTGCTCGACATTCTTGCCGAAATGGCAGTCAACATCGACTATCCTGAAGAAGACGAAGATGAGATCGGAGGCGATGGCTTTTTCTCCGATGATGACGATAACGGGATCGTCGGACAGCTTCGATGGGTCCTTTCGGATGTCCAGACTCTCATGGAAACAGCTTCCATCGGCAGGATCGCTCGTGAAGGGATCAGAGTCGTAATTGCCGGTAAACCGAATGCAGGCAAAAGTTCTCTTATGAATGCGCTTCTCGGTGAAGGCAGAGTAATTGTTACAGATGTTCCGGGTACTACCAGGGATACTGTTGAAGAGAGCGTTTCTATCAACGGCGTTCCTATCGTTCTTGTCGATACAGCCGGACTCAGAACAACTGACGATAAAGTCGAGAAAATTGGTATCGAGCGAACTGAGAAAGCTATGGCTTCGGCAGATCTTATAATTCTCGTACTTGACGGCAGCCAGGATCTTGATGATAAAGATGATACTGTCCTCGGATATATCGAGAAAATGAACAGCGAGCACCTTCTTGTCGTTATCAATAAAGATGACCTCGGCAGGTCTGTAAGCGAGGAAGAAGTGAGGGCTAAGCTCCCGCAGGCTACTATAGTCAGGACTTCACTTATTGAAAAGGGAGTTCCTGAAGCGGTAAAGCTCGTGTCGAATGCAGTCCGCGACATGTATGATCTCGGCAGCATCAATGCCAAAGAGATGAATATTATTACTAATGAGAGACATATGAGAATGCTGAGAAATGCTGAAATGAATCTGGATGAAGCGATCAGCATGATCCAGAGCGGTGAACCCCTTGAAGTTGCTGAGCTTTCCGTTCATTACGCTTATGATTCTCTCGGCAAGATCATAGGAGAAGAAGTCGGCGAAGAGGTACTGAATACAGTATTCAGCAAGTTCTGCCTGGGCAAATAGTAGATCAGATATGACAAATAATTCTGTAAATGATAGTAAATATAATGTAGTTGTAATTGGTGCCGGTCACGCTGGATGCGAGGCCGGTCTTGTTGCGGCAAGAATGGGAATGAAAACAGCTATTTTCTGCACTGATCTTGAGTCTGTTGCAATGATGCCGTGCAATCCTTCTATCGGTGGTACCGGCAAAGGCCATCTTGTTCGTGAGATCGATGCGCTCGGCGGTGAGATGGGCATCAATATAGATAAGACATTCATTCAGTCCAAGATGCTGAATACATCCAAGGGACCGGCTGTTCATTCTCTGAGAGCGCAGGCTGATAAACATCGTTATCATGACGAGATGCTCAGGACGATCAGGTCTCAGGAGAATCTCGATCTCTTTGAGGCTGAGATCGTTGATCTTATTGTTATCAAATATCCGGATGAAGAGGATGATAGCAGTTCGTTCAATAAGTGCAAAGGCAAAGTCACGGGTGTTGTCACTTCAGATGGCAGGACATTCAGTGCGGATGCTGTCATTATTTGTACCGGAACGTTCCTGAGCGGCAAGATCTTCATTGGTGATGATGTTACGGTTTCAGGTCCTGCAGGTCTCCCGCCTTCAACACATCTCGGTGATGAACTGAGAAAACTTGGCTTCCCAATGCGGAGGTTCAAAACCGGCACTCCTGCAAGAATGCTGAGAGATACCCTTGATTATTCTGCTATGAAAGAGCAGAAGGGTGATGAAAAGATCGTTCCGTTCAGTTTCATGAATGAGGATAAGTCATATGATATAGATCAGGTCTCATGCTGGCTTTCTTATACTAACGAGCATACACACAAAATCATTCTTGATAATATTGAGAAGTCTGCTATGTATTCAGGAAACATTGTCGGAGTCGGACCAAGATACTGTCCGTCAATTGAAGACAAAGTTTCGCGATTCAGAGACAGAAACAGACACCAGTTATTTGTTGAACCGGAAGGGCTTGATACTGACTGGATGTATATCCAGGGCATGAGTTCCAGTCTTCCTGAGGATGTGCAGCATGCTTTCTATGCTACTATCCCGGGACTTGAACATGCTGTGATCGTCAGGCCTGCATATGCAATTGAATATGACTGTGTTGATCCGCTTTCGCTCAAGCCAAGTCTTGAAAGTAAGCTGTTTGAGAACTTCTTCTGTGCTGGTCAGTTCAACGGCAGTTCCGGTTATGAAGAGGCCGGAGCACAGGGCCTTATTGCCGGGATCAATGCTGTCATGAAGCTGACCGGAAGAGATCCTCTTGTCCTCAGAAGGGATCAGGCATATATAGGAGTTCTCATCGATGACCTTGTTACCAAGGGAACTAATGAGCCTTACAGGATAATGACTTCAAGAGCTGAATACCGGCTTCTCCTTCGTCAGGACAATGCGGACAGAAGACTTACCGAAATTGGTTATGAACTTGGTTCTGTTACAGAAGAGAGATATGCAAGATATCTGGCCAAGAAGAGTAAGGTCGATTCCGAAGCTGACAGACTCAGATCCAAGAGAGTTGATATCAATACTTTCAGAGAATTCCTGCTCCTTCATGAATGTGAGCTTCAGAAAGATAAGATGACAGAAGAGCAGCTCGAGAGAAAGCGCAGAGATATAGCTGAAACTGAAAACCAGTCATTTTCGGATATTCTCAGAAGACCGTCTATTTCTTATGAAGACCTTGCTGAAATCGATGATGATACAAGGCCGGAGCTTACTGCAAATGAGCGCACTGAAGTAGAAGTAATGCTCAAGTATGACGGATACATCCGTAAACAGAAGAGCGAAGTAGAGAAACTTCGTAAACTCGAAAGTAAGAACCTGAGAGAGGATCTTGATTACCACTCGATCCGCGGACTCAGACTTGAGGCAAGACAGAAGCTTTCTGATATCAGGCCTCGAACAGTAGGACAGGCGAGCAGAATATCCGGAGTATCACCTGCGGATATCAATGTTCTCCTGATTTACCTGGAGAAAGAATATAGAGAGAATAATTCAAGAACCAATTGACTTTGATTCCTATGGCTAATAAAGAAGATACTCTTAACTTAATACAGGAACTGACTTCGCGATATGGTGAAGCTGCAACGGAGAAGCTTGTCTCTTATGTAGATAAAGTCCTTGAAAGAAATGAACATATCAATCTCACTGCAGTCAGGGACAGAGATGAAGCAATGCAGAAGCATCTTGCTGATTCACTTGCTGCAGCTGAACTTCCTGAATTTCTTTCAGCTGAAAGGATCATAGATATCGGAACAGGAGCCGGATTCCCGGGTGCGCTGCTCGCAATTGCATTTCCTGAGAAGACTTTTGTATTGATGGATTCAACACTCAAAAGACTTAAAGTTATTGATGAGTTTGCTGCAGACCTCGGAATTTCTAATCTTATGACCATACATGGCAGAGCTGAAGAGCTTGCAAGAAAAGAAGAATTCAAAGAATCCTTTGATGTCTGCGTTTCCAGAGCAGTTGCAAGTCTCGACAAATTGTCAGGATGGTGCCTGCCTTATGTAAAAAGCGGTGGATACTTCATTCCTTATAAAGGTGAGAACTATCAGACAGAACTCAAAGATGCTCAGAAGCAGCTGAAGAAGTATAAAGGAAGCTTCATCAGAGCGGTCAACATATCCGGAGAAAGCTCGGATATCTCCGGACACGTACTGATGGTGATCAGAAAGAAATAAAATGTTTCACGTGAAACAATTATCCGTCATCTAAGACGGAATTGTGGAGAGGAAAGTTCCCTCTCCATTTTTTATGTCAAGACAATGGTTACTTAACCATAAAATGTTTCACGTGAAACATTTTTTGAAACTGACGAAAACAGACGAAAAGCAGTAACTAGTAAAAAATGATAGGGAAATGACGGAAAGAGCAAGAAGGACAAAGAGAATAAGGCCCTCGGAAAAACAATTAAAGACGCCGGATGTCCCCGATGCATTGGAGCAGAATGGATTATATTCCAAAGATATGTGGCAAGGGAACAATCACTTGACAGATTCTCCTGGGATCTAAAGTAGTTGGCATCAATTGACAGGGGCACTTGCTCACGGATAAATCTGGCAATATACACCGGGCTCAATAGGATCAGGTGCATACATATAAGAAGTATACCTATAAGAATAGGAAGAGACCAAGTCTTAACGATTGGTATACTTGGCGCAATAACGATGCACAATGGCCCAAACGGGAATCATTCATGTAAGAGAACTTGGGGAAGGTGGAGAAGGATCGGTACAAAATGGATGAAGCTGATCAGGAACCGGATGCTTTCAGAAGGGAATGATTGGGCCATACGGAATCGTATTAGGGGAAAGTATATGAACCAGTAAGATTTCCTGAAGGAATGATTGGGCCATCAGAACAATGAATAAAGCAAAGAGGACGAATTTCTCCGGATCAAAAGATGTCAGAAACGGGTAGACCGGGCAGCTTTTTAGAATTGACTGCATAATAGGATAAATCCTTATAGAATACTTGAATTGTTTGATATTAGGATAGCCTCTAATGCGCATTTTATTAACGAAACAGTGCAGATCAAGGGTTCTCTTAATACAATTTTAGGATTGTTTGAACACAAGATGTAGTATTGAAATCTCCAAAACAACACTACCTGTTCAATGCACGTATTTTAGGCCACGAAAATCACGGAAACGTCACATAAGAAACAAAACAAAACTGGAAATTATGGTACAAAAAGAAGTATAATTGCAGAAAGTATTTAATCGGGTACTATGCATTTGTGTGCTCTTTTTGAAGAAACCGAGTATTTGCAAGGCGTTCAGACCCCCGGGAGGTATTTAATGGGCAAAGCTATAGCTATCTTCAACCAGAAGGGTGGAGTAGGTAAAACAACAACTAACATCAATCTTGCTGCTTGTCTGGCGAACAGAGGGAAAAAGGTCCTTATGGTGGACATAGATCCTCAGGGCAATACGACAAGTGGTATAGGAATAAGGAAGAGAACACTCAAGACGACTCTTTACGATTGTCTTATAGATAAGACCTTTGATGTAAGAAAGGCTGTACTCCCTACCAACACTGAAAATCTCTTCATTATCCCTGCGAGTGTGGATCTTGCGGGCGCAGAGGTTGAGCTTGCTCAGATGGAAGGTCGCGAAGGAAGACTTAAGAGAGTGATCGATGCAGTCAAGAATGAGTATGATTACATCCTTGTAGACTGCCCTCCATCACTGGGAATACTGACTATCAACTCGCTTACAGCCGTTGACAGCGTGCTCATTCCTATTCAGTGCGAATTCTATGCGCTTGAAGGTGTAAGCCAGCTGATCAGCACAATAGAGATGGTCAGAAAACGCATGAATCCGAAGCTCTACATAGACGGAGTAATTCTCAGCATGTTTGACGGACGTACAAATCTGTCAGCAGCTGTCGTTGAAGACGTAAGGAATTTCTTTGGCAGCGCTATGTATGAAACAATAATCCCGCGTAACGTCAGACTTGCGGAAGCGCCAAGCTATGGTGTTCCGATCATCAAGTATGATCCGTCAGCGCCGGGAGCTAAAGCATATCAGGCATTCACCAAGGAGTTTCTCGCAAGAGAACGAGCAAGAAGAAAGAAAAAATAGACATGGCAAGAAAAGCAGGACTTGGAAGGGGCCTGGATGCGCTCTTTGCGGATGCCGCTCCTATAAATGAAGAAGAATATACTGCGCCTGTTGTAGAAGAGCTTAATGACGTACCGGAAGCAGTTCAGGAAGAACCACCGGCAGATCCGCCTTCCGTAAAAAGCGGATCCGGGGCAGCACCGAAGAAACGGACAAAGAAGACCTCTGCAGCGAAGACAGAAGATACAGAAGACAGGATCATTTACGTAGATATCAACGATATCAAGCCTAACAGCGCACAGCCTCGTAAGAATTTTGACGAGACCAAGCTGGCAGAGCTTGCAGAATCGATCAAGACGAACGGAGTGATCCAGCCTCTGATCGTAAGACCGGGCGCAAACGGTTACGAGCTCGTAGCCGGTGAAAGAAGATGGCGCGCATCGAGGATCGCCGGACTCAAGAAAGTACCGTGCATAGTCAGAGAATTCGATGACAGACAAAATGCGATCGTCGCGATCATCGAGAATATGCAGAGAGAAGACCTGAATCCTATTGAAGAAGCACTCGGACTCAAGGCAATGACTGAGAAGTACGGCTTCACACAGGAGCAGGTATCTGCTTCGCTCGGAAGGAGCAGAACATATATTGCGAACAGCATAAGACTGCTGAAACTGCCTCCGGAGATACAGGAATTCGTATCAAGCGGACAGATGTCTGCAGCACACGGACGGACGATCATCAACATCCCGGACAAGAAGAAGCAGAAAGAAGTCGCTGACAAGATCATCCGCAATGATCTGTCAGTAAGAGCAACCGAAAAACTCGCGGAAAGGGTCAAGGACGAGCTGAGGCCTGAGAGAAAACGCCGCAAGACGAACACCGCAGCAGCAAAATCAGAAGACGTCAAAGCTGTCGAAAGAGAGCTTATGACTTTGACAGGAACTAAAGTCAACATAACAGGAGATACTAGGGGCAAACTGGAGCTTGAGTTCTACAGTATTGAAGAACTCAACCGAATTATCGATATCATCAGAGAAGCTTTCAAGTAAGAGGCAAAGTTATGGACACGAACTTTATCAACCAGATCCCGCTGCCGACATGTGTGGTCGACACTGAAGGGCTCGTACTCTGCGCGAATCCGCTTATCAAGAATGTTTTCGTCTATGAAGACATTGCAGGTTCGAATTTCTTCACACTGACTGGCGTCAAGAGAGAATCCCTTCTCAAAGCTAACGAAGAAGAGATCATTATCTTCAGAAATGACAGACTTTTCAAGATCCGCACCAATAATGATGTAGATCCGGAAAAGGAAATCACGGTTCTCTTCGATGAGGCGACAGCAAGAGAGTCATTCCGAAGCCAGCTGGAGAACGACAGGGCGGTCATCATATTCATCAACATAGATAACTATGAAGATCTGATCGCCAACTCAGGGGAGGACAACAAGCGGGTGATCCCTTCGCAGATCGATGTTCTCCTGAGAAAATGGGCAGACCATTATGATTCACCTGTCATGACCACAGATGATGACAAATACATAATGTTCACGACCCGCGGCAGGCTCGAGAAAATGGGCAAGGCCAACTTCAGCATACTCGATGAAGTCAGGAAAATCGAGTCGACCAAGGGTTTCCCTGCTTCGATAAGCATCGGCGCGGGAGTGTCAGACATTTCGATGCTCGAAGCAAAAGATCTGGCACAGGCGGCATTAGAACTTGCAGTCGGACGAGGCGGAGATCAGGCAGTAGTCAAGAACGATGAAGGCACGAAATACTATGGAGGCACTCTTCAGGCGATCGAAAAGAGTAACCGCGGTAAATCCAGAGTGATCGCTCATGCTATGAAGGCTATGATCAAGGATGCAGACAAGGTCCTTATCATGGGTCACAAATGGCCGGATATGGACGCTTTCGGTTCAGCGATCGGTGCATATTGTATCTGCAAATATCTGGGAAAAGATGCTTACATAGTGATCGACAAGCACAATGAAGCTCTTGATTCCATATACAATCAGGCGGAAGACACCGGAGACTACAATATCATCAAGCAGGAAAGAGCGCTCAAAGGCGTTACACCTAAGACTCTCCTCATTATTGTGGACACCAACCGCCCTAAACTCGTTGAATGTCCTGAGCTTGTAACTGCATGCAGTACAAGAATAATCATAGACCATCACAGGATCACAGAAGACTCGTTCAAAAACGCATCGATTGCTTATATCGAGTCTTATGCATCATCCGCAAGCGAACTTATGGCAGAACTTCTCCAGCATTTTGCGCAGAAGAGATTCATAAACAAATTCGAGGCAGAAGCGATGCTTGCCGGAATCATGGTCGATACTAACAATTTCTCAGGAAGGACCGGAGTCAGGACCTTCGAAGCAGCATCATGGCTCAAAAGAGCGGGCGCTGATACTGTAGAGGTCAAGCGATTCTTCCAGATGAATAAGGGTGAATTCAAGATAAAAGCCAGTGCGATCGCGGGTGCTGATTTTACTGACTACGGTGCTGCATTTGCAATGCCTGAGGGCAATACAGGCAATACCGTGATCATCAACGCACAGGTCGCAGATGAACTTCTCATGGTCAAAGGCGTCAGAGCATCATTTGCCGTCAGCAGCAATGAGAAGGGACAGACCATAATAAGCGCCAGATCTCTCGGTGCAGTAAACGTCCAGTCTATGATGGAAAAATTCGGCGGCGGCGGACACTTGACTTCAGCAGCAGCGCAGGTAGATGACGACATCGAAAACGTTGTGCAGCAGCTCAGGAAGCTGGTATCTGAGATCATGGCACCACCGGCAGAATAAATAACAGACGATCAATAATTAAACTAATAGAAAGAAAGCAGGAACAAAATGGAAGTAATTCTCAAGAAAGATGTAAAAGGAACCGGCAAAGAAGGCCAGATCGTAAAAGTCAGCGATGGTTTTGCACGCAATAAGCTGATCCCGGGCGGCCTTGCTGTTGAAGCAACTCCTGCAAACAAAAAGGCTTTCGAAAGAGAGAAAGCAAGAGCCGCTGAGAAGCTGGCACAGGAGAGAGCAGAAGCTGAGAAATTCGCTGCTAAGCTCAGAGGCAGAGGCGTTGTGATCAAGACAAAAGTCGGTGACAACGGCAAACTTTTCGGATCGATCACATCGATGGATATAGCACAGGCTATTTTCGATCAGACAGGAGAAGAACTTGACCGCAGAAAGATCATCCTCGACAAGCCGATCAAAGAGACCGGAACTACTGAGGTAGAGATCAAGGTATTCCAGGATATATCTGCAAAAGTCAAAGTCAGGATCGAAGGCTCCAAGTAGTTTTTCCTTAAGCATTTACGGACTTAAGCAAAATGGACGAAGAAAGAAATAACATTTTGACACCGCCTCAGGACATTGAAGCTGAAATGGCTGTTCTCGGTGCGATGCTCAAAAGTCAGGATGCGCGCGCAGATGTGAGCGGCATCCTCAGACCTGATGATTTCTATCTGAATGAGCACAAAGAAATCTTCAAGACTATGGTCGAGATGGAGCAGAAGGGTGTAGGCGTTGATATCACTACGGTCTACTCTGCTCTCAAACAACGGAAAACTGCTGAGATGGTCGGCGGCATCACATACCTGAGCAAACTCATGGACGATGCCATCGTTATTTCGAATGCCAAATACTATGCGGATACTGTAGCTAACAAGTCCAAGATGAGACAGCTTATCAAAGAAGCAGAACTTATCAGAGAATCTGCGTATTCTGATGAGCTGCCGCCGGAAGATATCCTCGACAGCGCTGAACAGAGAATCCTTGAGATCGCGCACAAGACGCAGAAATCAAGCTATACAGATATCAATGATGTTATTTTCCAGAACATCAAAGAGATACAGGAGCTTGAAAGACAGGGCGGAGAGATCAAAGGTATCCCTACGGGATTCAAGGATGTTGACAGGATCCTCGGCGGATTCCAGAAGACCGACCTTGTTATCCTGGCCGCAAGACCGGGCGTAGGCAAGACCGCATGGGCGCTCAATATAGCAGAACACGCTGCCACAAGCGGTTACAAAGTAATAGTTTTCAGCCTTGAGATGTCGGATACACAGCTCGGACAGAGACTTCTCTCGATGACATCGAGTGTGCCTCTTGAGAATATAAGACGAGGAGAACTCACGGTAGAAGACTGGGAAAGCATCAGCGCTGCCCAGGACAGCTTCTTTGACGCGAATCTCGTGATCGATGAGACTTCGTCAATAACACCGGTAGAAATGAAGAACAAGTGCCGCAGATTCAGCCAGGAAAGAGGCGGACTCGACCTTGTCATCATTGACTATCTCCAGCTCATGAGTATGGGCGGCTACAGGATCGAACAGAGAGAAAAAGAAATCGCCGCAATCACAAGATCCATCAAGATCATGGCGAAAGAGCTCGGATGCGCAGTCATACTGCTTTCACAGCTTTCCAGAGGACCTGAGCAGCGAGGCGGCGATCACATGCCGAAACTTTCCGACCTCAGAGATTCGGGAGCGATCGAGCAGGACGCAGATATCGTAATTTTCCTCAAGAGAGAGGACTATTACCAGAATGATGATGAAAGAGCGCAGGTCGACGCATCAACAGGACTTACATGTGTTGTCAACATAGCGAAGCATCGTAACGGACCGGTCGGATCGGCAACTCTGGCATGGGTACCGAGATATGTCAAGTTTGGCAACATTGCACAGGAGAATCTGTAATTAATGGCAAGAACCAAATTCAGCACAGGCGAACACAAAGATATTTTTCTGTATAATACTACAGTCGAAAATCTCTTCATTAACGAGTTCCTTCCGGATGCTCCGGGGGACTGTGTTAAGGTGTTCCTTTTTGGGCTGATGTATGCTCAGTTCAATGAGGATATCGACTCAAGGACCATGGCTTTAACGCTCGGACTGACTGAGAAAGATGTCGATAATGCCTGGAAATACTGGGAGTCGAACGGTCTTGTCAGGATCCACGGAAGCCGTGATGCGGATGATTATGTGATCGAATTTGTCAGGCAGATAGACCTGTTCTACGGCAAAACGATCGAAGAAACATATCCGGTCCCGGCAGAGGAGGACGAACCATCTGCAAACTTCACAGAAGGATATGCCGATACCGAAGAAGCTGCAGAAGCAATCATCGAGAGACTTATCAATCAGCAGCTGCGCGGGATCTTCGAGAAGTATCAGGAGACTACCGGCAGGACTTTGTCGCGCCGTGAGGCCGCAAAACTGACAGATGCGATCAAAGTATACAACATTGAGCCTGACATTCTGGATTTTGCCATCGATTATTGCACTGACATAGATAAATACAGTGTCGATTACATATTCAAGGTCGCACTCCGCTGGAAAGAAGAGGGCTGCAGGGATGTGGCTCAGGTCAAGGTCATGCTTGACAGGCACAGCAAGAGAAATGAGTTCTACAGACAGGTCTTCGGGGCTCTCGGCTGGAACAGACTTCCTGCTCCGGCAGACAGAGAGATCATGGACCGCTGGGTCGATACGCTGGGTTATACGGTAGCGGAGGTCCTGGACGCGTGCAAAGCAGCCGCAGGTGTCAGGGAGCCTAACCTGAGATATGTGAACAAGATCCTGGAGAACAAGAGACTCGAAAAGGGCGGGGTCAATACGAGGGTCAGGACGCCTGAACAGAACAAAACTCCTGTTGCTGCAGCGGAAACAGATAACGAAAAGCCGGATGAGGCAATGGTCAGCCGCAAAGTGCTCAGAGATTATTATGAATATCTGAGACAAGAGGAAGACAGAGCCCGCAAGGCGAGACTCGGGGAGGTCAGACACCGTATCCCGGGCATGAAAGAAGTACTTGCTGCAGAGGCTTCGCTCAATAACAAGCTGCTGAGTATGCAGCCGGGTGAGAGCAAAGACAAGAGACAGCAGCTGCGCGAGCAGAGGAAAAACCTCGAAGAAGAGAAGAGATCTCTTCTGATACAGAACGGATATCCTGAAGATTATCTTGAAAGACAATACAAGTGCAATATCTGCAAGGATACCGGATATACAGATGACGGAAGAACATGCACGTGCTGCAAGGAACGTGCAGAAGAGGCTTATAAATGGTTCCAGAAAACAAGGAAACAATAGAAAAAACCGGAGAAGAAAGACAAGTTTACGCAGAAACAGCTGAAACGACGCAGCCCGAACAGAGTGAAGAAGAACTGAGGGCGCTCGCTTTGGCATACGCTAAATATCTTGCGGACAGAGACATCGTCCCGGGTGAAGCGACATTCGTTGAACCTGAGGAGCTCCTGGCGCAAGAAGAAGCAGCAACAGAAACGGTTTCTGAACTTGAAGAAACTCCTGAAAATGAAGAGGCTTCAGAACCTGCAGAAACTTCAGAACCTGCAGAAACTTCTGAACCGGAAGAAACTCCGGAATCAGAAGAACCGAAGGCTGCTGAGAAGAATACTTCCGGCAGGAATAAGCTGTTTACAGATGCCGTTCCGGATGAAAAGGAGCTTCGCCGCATAGAAAGACAGCTTGCAAGGAGTTCTGAAAAAGGTGCTGCGAACAAGATCGTCAATACTTTTGACAATATCCAGTCGGGTATCTGCAATGCCGCAGCGAATACATGGATAGAATTTGTCACAACAGCTCACAAAGTCACATCGACTTACAGACAGTCGAGAAGGATCATCGGTCTGGCGCTTCTGCTGATCGGTGTTTTTGCCGCTGTCGTACTGGCTGTTTTCGATAAATTCACGGTTTATGAATATGCTTACAACGGCAAGATCCTCGGATATGTCAAGAATCAGGAGGATGTCATAGACGTCCTCGACATCGTCGGAACGAAGATGTCAGAGAACAGCACTGATGGTTCGGATATTTCATTCACTGCGAACCAGAATGTGACATTCAACCTCGTAGACTCTCGCGGCAAGAGTATCGACAATTCAGATACAGCAGTCAACAAACTGGTCTATATGACAGATATCGAAACCGAAGCGTACGGCATCTATGACGGCAAGGAACTGGCAGCGATCGTCAAGAGCAGTGCTGACGCAGAGAACCTCTTGCTTGAGAGCATGGATGTCCTCAGCAAACCGGACAAGGGCATGGAACTTGTTTCGGCTGAATTTACCAATGAACTCGATATCAGGCCGCTTAACGTACTCCTTTCAAGCGTACAGAGTAACAAAGACGCGCTTGAGAAGATGACAGCCGGCGGCGAGGCTGAAATATATCATATCGTCGAAAGTGATGAGAATCTCGGAAGGATCGCCAGAACATTCGGCGTTGAACCGATCAACATTTACGATGAGAACAACGAGAATGTTGTAACTCAGATCGAACAGGGTGATAAAGTCTGCATCCGCAAGACATATGCACCTGTAAGCGTAAAGATGGTCGAGAAGGGCAGAATGAGAGAGACTATCGAATACGAGACCATCAAGAAAGAAAGCGACGATTACTACGAAGGCGATACGCATATCGAGCAGGAAGGAATCGATGGTATCCAGATCTTCGAAGGAACAATTACAAAAGTCGGAGGAGAAGTCACTAAACGTAAAGCAGACAAGATCGATACAGTCCGTGAGAAACAGGACAAGATCATTCTGATCGGAACTGCAGAGAGACCTAGAACTGCTCCTACCGGAACCTATGTAATGCCGATCCACAATTACGTACTTACTTCGAACTTCGGCTTCAGATGGGGACGTCTGCATGCCGGAATCGATATGGGAGCTCCGACAGGAACACCTATCTACGCGACAGACGGTGGTACGGTAGTTAAGTCAGAGTACTACTCAGGTTACGGAAATGTAGTATTCATCCAGCACGAAGACGGAAGACAGACAAGATACGCACACTGCAGTCAGCTTCTTGTCACATACGGAGAGAAAGTATATCAGGGACAGCTGATCGCTCTGGTAGGTAATACAGGACACAGCTTCGGAAGCCATCTGCACTTCGAGGTAGTGCTGAACGGTTCACCGGTCAACCCGAGACCATTCCTCGGAATTTAGGTGTTAGAATTGTCAGAAGAGAAATATCAGTGGACAACTGAATATGATGAGATCGGCACCGCTGTAAATGAAGACAGCGATGCCGCTTCTGATGCCCAGGATGAAGAACAGGTCATGGTACCGGTCGAGACTGAGGAGACGATCGATGCAGATGAACTCGCGGCAAGGATCGCACTGAGACGAAGAATGAGGAGCAGGAAGCGTATCCTCAAGAAACGTCTGACTTTACTGGGCATCGTACTTGTCTTTGTTCTGCTCTTCACTATGTGCGGACGTGAGATATTCAGGCTCAAAGCAGAGAATTACGCACTGAAGAGGCAGCAGCAGGAGCTCAGAGAAGAAAGAGACCGGCTTGCAGAAGAACTCAAGAAAGTCGGAGACAAGGAATATATCAAAGATCAGGCACGTAAGCAGCTCAGGCTTCTTGATCCGGGTGAGATCATGTTTGTCTTTGAAGATGATGAAACAGCTGAAAATGAAGAAGGTTAATGAAAAACTGATGATCAGTCAGGCGATCGTGGTTGAAGGCAGAGATGACGTAGATGCCGTATCAAAGGCTGCCGAAGCACTGATCATACCGACCCACGGATACGGGATAAGTGCTGAAACATGGGCACTTATCGACAAAGCATACGAAGAAAAGGGTATTATTATACTGACCGATCCTGATTCTGCCGGAGAGAGGATCAGAAAAAGACTCACTGAGAAATATCCGGACGCGGTCCAGTGTTATATGGACAAACGCGATGCCGTATGCAGAGACGATATAGGCATTGAAAATGCAGAGCCTGCTGCAATCATCGAAGCTCTGGAAAGAGCTCTCGGGAACATGGCAAGACAGGCGGATACAATGAGCGAAGCAGATACAGTGACTTCAGCCGACCTGATAGACTTAGGCCTTTCGGGTGGTGAAGGCTCATCCGGACTCAGGGCAGAAGTCTGCAGGGAGCTGGGGATCGGATTTTGCAACGCACGAACAATGATCACCAGACTTAAAGGATTTGGAATAGATAGAAATGAGCTCAAAGAAACGGTCCTCAGGATCAAAGAAGAATACAAGATATAAGACAAGACCTCCGCAGGCGCTCGGAGTAAGACCTGCCAAGAGCCTTGGCCAGAATTTCCTGATCGATGAGGATATTATTGAGGCGATCGTTGAAGGAAGCGGAGTTACTGAGGATTCCCTTGTTATAGAGATCGGACCGGGAACAGGTGCGCTGACCCTTCCTCTCGCAGAGAGGGCAGGACATCTGGTCGCAGTCGAACTCGATGAGAGAATGCTAGAAGGACTCAGAGTCAAGACCTTCAGCCTCGGCAATGTCGAGATCATTCATGATGACATTCTCAAAGTGGATATTGCCGGCGTTATATCAAGAGAGCTTGAGGAATATGGGCTCAGGGACGTCAGGATAGTAGGAAATCTGCCGTACTACATTACGACACCTATCATAATGAAGCTGCTTGAAGCAGAAACCGGAGCGACGAGCATCACCGTTATGATGCAGAAAGAAGTAGGTGACAGGATCGCTGCAAAGCCGGGCACGAAGCTTGCAGGAGCGATCACTTACTCGGTCCACTACTACGCTGAGGTCTCAGAGATCACAGATGTTTCACGAGACTGTTTCTACCCTGTACCTAAGGTGGATTCCGTAGTCCTGAGGCTTGATCTGCTGCCTGAGAGACCTGTAGAGGTACAAGATGAAAAGCTTTTCTTCAGATGTATCAAAGCAGGCTTCTCGCAGAGACGCAAGACTCTGCTGAATTCACTTACAGGTCTTGGTGACTTTGACAAAAATACAATCGCTGCGGCTCTCGACAATGCGGGAATTGAGCATGAACGCAGGGCGGAGAGCCTGAGCTTAGAAGAGTTTGCGTTACTCGCAGACTCGCTGGGAGGCATAACTTGCTTGAACGAATCAAACTGATTCTCGGAACTCTTGCCGGAATTATAGGCAAGATCGGTAAAGGGATCAGGACTGTCTTTTACAAAATCTTTCCGAAAAGGGCATCTAAATATTTCGATGCAGATCTTCACGAGGTCAAATATGTACTGCTGATGTCGGCCGCAGCGCTGGTGATCAACATGTACATGGAGTGGTTCGCGCGTTTTTCGACGGGCCCTGCTGAAGGCTTCAAATGGGCTTTTACTCATCCTGTAGTATTCCTCTACAACACTCTGATAGTCTTCTGCACCATGACATTTGCACTTTTATTCAAGCGCAGACGGTTCGCGTGGTTCATTATTTCACTTCTCTGGATAGTATTAGGCACTGTCAACGGCGTGATTCTTCTTTCCAGAATGACACCATTCACACTCTACGATCTTCAGAACTTCGCCGACGGACTTACCATAGCGACCACATATTTTGCATCATGGGAACTTATTCTCGCTATTGCGGCTGTAGTGCTCGGACTGATGGCGATCATAATGATATTCCTCAGAAGTGAGAAGTGGAGAAATATCAAATACGCCAAGTCGATAGCGGCTATCGTCATAACAGTTGCGGTAACGCTCGGGGCATCATTCGGGGCGATCCGCAGCGGAATCATCGGCACTTTCTTCGGTAACCTTAACTATGCTTACAGAGACTACGGTCTTGCTTACTGCTTCATCACCACTTCGGCGAATGCAGGCATCTCACGTCCAAAAGGTTATTCGGAGCAGATGATCTCATCGATACTCGAGAAAAGGACTACCAAAGGGACTGACACTTCGCTGGTAGAAAAGGATGACAGTCTGGACCATCCGAATATTATCGTTTTGCAGATGGAATCTTTCACGGTCGCTCAGGACTATGCCAATATCAAGGTCGACCGCGACCCGACACCGGTATTCAATGAACTTTATAAGAATTACTCATCGGGCAGATTCATTGTTCCGGCATGCGGCGCAGGAACTGCAAATACCGAGTTTGAAGTCCTGACGGGCATAAGCGCTAAGTTCTTCGGACCGGGCGAATATCCTTACAAGGGCAAACTCAGGGAGAAAACTCTTGAGAGTATTGCATATGTGGCAAAGAATCACGGATATGCGACCAGTGCACTGCATAACCACAGGGCACTCTTCTACAACAGAAACGAAGTTTACGCTAATCTCGGATTCGATTCTTTCACATCTGTTGAATATATGAACAACGTATCGTTCACACCGACGAACTGGTGCAAGGATACGGTGCTCACAGGTGAGATCATGGATATCATGAAATCCACCGAATCCCGCGATTTTCTGCATGTTATTTCGGTCGAGGGGCATGGCGCTTACCCGACTGAGCAGGTATTCAAGAATCCTTATACGACAGTAACGGCAGAGGACGACTACACTAAGTGGAGATATGAATACTATCTGAACGAGTGTCATGAGATGGATACATTCATTGGTGATCTGATCAATGAGATCAATGAAGCCGAAGAGCCGACGGTCATGATAATCTACGGCGACCATATCCCTGCACTCGATGTCAAAGAAGAAAATTACAAAGCAGATGACCTGTATCAGACGAGATATGTCATCTGGGACAATATCGGTCTTGAAAAAAAAGACAGAAATATCCACTCGTACCAGAGCGGAGCGATCCTTCTCGACGATGCCGGACTCAGCCACGAGGGCGTTATCTTCGATTATCAGCAGACCACAAAGCCTAAGAAAAAGAGCTATCTTTCCGATCAGGAAGCGCTTGCCTACGACATGCTGTACGGAAAGAATTATGCCTTTGGCGGCGAGGAGCCGTTCGAGACGGTAGATATGAAGATGGGACACAAGAACATTTCCATCAAAGAGATCGTCAAGATCGGAGACCGTTACTACATAAGAGGCAAGAATTTTACCGAGAGATCTATAATCAGCCTCGACGGCAAACAGCTCGCGACTGTATATATGTCACCAACGCTGCTGGCACTCAGCGAGAAAATAGATGCAGAAGATGTTTCCAGACTGGAAGTAAGTCAGGTAGACAAGTCTGAGGACGAGATCCTCACGACTGTCGGAGCGAACGAAGAGTTATAACTATCCTATCTACTTGGAGGTCTTTATGACAGAAGAAATAATCAACATCACAGAAACAGCAGAGACCACGGAAAAGCCTAAGAAAAGAAGCTACACGAGAATCAAGAAGACCCCGGCGCCTGCTGCTCCTGCTGCTGAACCTGCAGTTTGCGAAGAAGAGCCTGCAGGAGAAGTTCCTGCTGCCGAAGAAATGCCTGAAGTACCGGATGAGATCGTTCCTGATGCGGATGCAGAGGCTGCCGGCGACGTAGAAACGGAAGGCGAAGAACAGACACAGGAAGAGAGACCTGAGGTAGAAGGAATACTCGAGATCGCTGAAGACGGATTCGGATTTCTGAGATTTGACAACTTCCTTACTTCCAGCAAAGACATATATGTGTCTAACAGTCAGATCAGAAGATTCGGACTCAGAACGGGAGATAAGATCCTCGGCATCACAAGAAAACCTCGCGCCAATGAAAGATTCGGGGCACTTCTGTATGTCAAAACAGTCAACGGAATGGATCCGATGGCATCGAAGAGAAGACCTCACTTCGATACGCTCACACCGATTTTCCCTAATCAGAAAATCGTGCTCGAGAACTCAAGTATCGATCTTTCGACAAGAGTCATGGATCTCGTCGCACCTATAGGAAGAGGACAGAGAGGTCTCATCGTTGCACAGCCGAAAGCCGGTAAGACGGTTCTTCTCAAGAAAATCGCTGCTGCAGTCGAGGACAAATATCCGGATATCGAGCTGATCGTTCTTCTCGTAGATGAGAGACCTGAGGAAGTCACGGACATGAAGAGGAGTCTTAAGCACTCCGAAGTAATATACTCGACATTCGATGAACAGTCGTCACATCATGTCAAGGTCGCTTCGATGGTAATAGAAAGAGCGAAGAGACTCGCAGAATCCGGCAAGGATGTAATGATTCTCCTGGATTCGATCACAAGACTTGCAAGAGCGTATAATATGGAAGTCCCTTCATCCGGAAGGACTTTGTCCGGAGGACTTGATCCTGGCGCGCTCCATCCGCCTAAGAAATTCTTCGGTACAGCAAGAAATATCGAAGAAGGAGGCAGCGTTACTATTCTCGCGACTGCTCTTGTAGACACCGGAAGCAGAATGGACGATGTTATTTATGAAGAGTTCAAGGGTACAGGCAATATGGAGCTTCACCTTGACAGACAACTCAGTGAGCGCAGGATATTCCCGGCTATCGATCTGTACAAATCGGGCACAAGAAGAGAGGATCTCCTGCTCACACCGGATGAATATTCAGTAATGTTTATGCTTAGAAGGGCGATGTCTTCGGGAAGCGTAATGGATGTTACCGAAGAGATCATAGACAACCTTTCAAGTACCAAGAGCAATCAGGATTTCGTGAACTTCATGCTCAAGAAGATGAGGTGATCATTCGAAAGGCTTAACTAATGGACAAATTGGATTATAGCAAAATCTTTATAAAAGAAGCCTGTCCTACTTCGATCGGAGGGCAGGCGGTCATGGAAGGAGTGATGATGCAGGGACCGGACCGCATCGCACTTGCCATGCGGCTTCCTTCAGGTGAGCTTTACCTGAAGACTAAGAAGAAGCCGCCTCAGCCAAAGGCTATGAAGATCCCGCTGGTCAGAGGAGTCGTTGCTTTTGTTAACTCTCTTGTGACAGGAATGTCGACGCTGATGGACTCTGCAGATATCCTCGAGAAATATGCTCCTGAGGAATATGCAGAGGAACCGGGCAAATTAGAGGCATGGGTGAACAAGAAGTTCGGCGACAAGGCTGCGTGGAACTTCCTTATGGCTTCAGCTCTTATAACGGCCATTATTATTTCTGTGGTGTTCTTCATCATACTGCCTACATGGGTCGTAAACTTCCTCGGCAAGGTGATAAGCAGCTCGATCGTGCTCAATCTCATCGAAGGACTTCTCAGAATAGCGATTTTCGTGGCCTATGTTGTCGCGATACGCAAAATGGAAGATATCAAGACGCTCTTCAGGTATCACGGAGCGGAACATAAGACGATCCACTGTTTTGAGAACGGACTTGAGCTCACACCGGACAATGCAGATCAGTTCTACACTCTGCATCCGAGATGCGGTACGAGCTTCCTGGTGTTCGTTCTGCTCATCAGCCTTTTGCTGTTCAGCTTCCTCGGATGGCCGAATCTGGTCTGGAGGATCACTTCCAGAATACTCCTTATACCTGTGATCGCAGGCATCAGCTATGAGCTCCTCAAATGGGCAGGCCGCTCGAGCGGGACACTGGTCAGGATACTCAGCTGGCCGGGACTGATGTTCCAGAAACTTACGACTGCAGAACCGACCAAAGAACAGCTTGAAGTAGCCATTCTTTCTCTCAAAGCGGTTCTCGTAAAGCCGGAGAGACCGGAGATGGAAGGGATCGTAGATGCAGACGGCAACCTTTTACCGGACGAACTCTGGCGCGAGGGATCTGAGGTCATGAGCCGCAAGATCCCTGATACTCCTGAGGATGCGGACGATGAAGCGATAAATGAAGCGATCCAGTTCCTTGACAGCCTTGACAAAGACGGATATACGATCGTGGCACGCGATGAAACCGATGCGGTCTCCCTTGTAAAGGGCATTGCCGATCATAATAAGGAGTCCGCCAAGACAAGGACGATGGCAAAGAGATTTACCAATGACATAACGACGATCGAGAATGCTCTGAAATGGGGACAGGCCGCTCTCAGCATGATCGAAAATGGTAAGAACGAAGCCCGTATGATTTTGTCATATGCGACAGGCTACACTCAGTCTGAACTCATCACAAGATCACGCGAGCTGATGAATGAAGATGACTTCCGTGAATATGAGAAAAGGATCCAGCAAAGGATCACCGGAGTTCCGCTGCAGTACATTCTCGGCATCCAGGAATTCATGGGTCTTCCTTTCAGAGTTAATCCTTCGGTCCTTATCCCGAGACTTGATACAGAAGTCCTCGCGGAAAATGTGATCAAACTGATCCGTGAAAAGGACTGGGAGCACCCTGAGGTCCTTGATATGTGCACTGGTAGCGGAGCGCTCGGCGTCAGCATTGCGTATAATGTCCCGGAGGCTCTGGTAACTTTGACGGATGTATCAGAAGAAGCTCTCAAGACAGCGATGAATAATGCGGGGATCAATAAGGTCAACAGACAATGCATCTTCCTGCTGGGAGATATGTTCAAAGCTCTTCCTGAGGAAAAGCAATACGATGTTATAGTCTGCAATCCGCCATATATAGAGACCAAAGTCATCGACAGGCTGAGCGTGGAGGTGCGTGAACACGAACCGAGACTTGCCCTTGACGGTGGAGATGACGGCCTTGATTTCTACCGCATAATTGCAGATGAGGCAAGCGGGCATCTCAGATCAGGAGGGATCCTTGCCCTTGAGATCGGAGAAGACCAGGCAGGCGCAGTAAAGAGACTCTTGATGAAATCAAAGGTATACACAAATATCCGCAAGATCAAAGACCTTGCCGACCTCGACAGAGTAATAATCGCAGAGAGGATATAGGTCAGATATCAATAACAGCAGGCATTGTTTCACAGCGAAACAGTGCCTGTTTTGTAATGCTCTTTTTTAGTGCAAGAACAAACATTCTGAACGCTTGTTTGAGAACGGTCGTTCTGCTATAATTTCTTTCCCGATAACACTGATCATCCTGAACGTTTGGAGTTTTCCCACCCGCCGGAAACTGACCTGAATTCAGCTGGTAGACTGTGCAAAACAGGAGGTATGCCCTATGGAAATAAATACAACAAATAATGCGTTCAGGTTTGTTCCCGGGAGCGAGTCTGAGGTCATCGACCTCGATCTTGACCCTTCGATTTTGCTCTATCCGGGCAGCAGCATGCCGGAATACACAGATGAAACTGAGAGCGCAGATGCAGGATCGGATGAAGGCGCTTCAGATTCCATTTCGGATGCCCTTATTAAATGTATCAGAGACACCGGCCGCGTAGATCTTATCAGGATAGCGCAAGCTGCCGGCACGACCACACGTGAAGCCGCACAGGCACTCAAAGGCGTTATTTTCTGTGATCCGGATACATGGAATGGTGATCCTGATCAGGGATGGGAGACTTCTGACGAATACCTTTCAGGCAATCTGAGATACAAACTTATCAAA
The DNA here is from genome assembly GCA_017403955.1 of Mogibacterium sp. Lineage (GTDB taxonomy): Bacteria > Bacillota > Clostridia > Peptostreptococcales > Anaerovoracaceae > Crickella. Next base: position 22,762 of record JAFRDH010000025.1, on the reverse strand, counting down.
GCCAAGATCGCTTGCAAGACATATCCAGGCATGTTCGAAGAGAATATCAAGGCTCTTGAAGCGATCCTTCCGAGTGAAATATCTGCGGACGCTATATACGTTACGCTGGGTTCCCCTTGGGTACCGGTGGATGTGATCGAAGACTTTGTTAATTACATCATCCAGCCTAATTATTACGATAAGTGCAAGGGGATCGTGCATGATGAGGAGACCGGAAGCTGGGATATACCGGACAAACCGAGATTTTCACACTATATCAGGAACAATTCGACCTATGGTACCAAACGTATCGACGCAATTCATATCATAGAGAATCTTCTCAACAAGAAGACCGTCAAGATCACTGATGAAGTGTCGTCACAATATACGAAGTCAGGCACCAAGAGAGTCATCAACAAAGAGGAGACCGCTGCAGCCCAGGAGAAGCAGCGGCTTATTCTGATGGAATTCCGCAGATGGCTTTGGGAAGACAAGGTCAGAGCCTCAAGACTCAAGAAACTCTACGAAGACAGGTACTGCTACAATGTAGCCCGCAAATTCAACGGGAGCTTCCTTGATTTCCCGGGTATGGCTCCGGAAGTCACACTGCGCCCTTACCAGAAGAACAGTGTAGCCAGGATCCTCTTCACACCGAACACTTTGCTTGCACACGACGTCGGCGCCGGGAAGACATATATCATGATCGCAGCCGCCATGGAGCTCAAGAGACTCGGCATGGCAAGAAAGATCATGTTTTCTGTACCGAATAATATCGTTGATCAGTGGAACGACCTGTTCATGAAACTTTATCCGGAAGCAAAAGTCCTCTGCATCAAGCCTTCCGATTTCACACCTTCCAAGAAGAACCGCACACTTCTCAGAGTCAGAGAAGAAGACTTCGACGCTGTCATTATCCCGTACAGCTGCTTTGACAACATCCCGCTGTCCAAGAAGGCCTACATGGACGAGCTCAGAGAAGAAAGAGACGAACTTCTCCGCATCAAGAACAAGAAGAAAGACGTTACCGGCAAGTTCAAGAAGAGAATAGAAACTCTGGACAAGAAACTTGCAAGCGCCATGGTAGAGAAAGACCCTGCCAAGGAGCTTGTCTGTTTTGACGATCTCGGAATAGACCGACTGTTCCTCGATGAGGCTCATAACTACAAGAACGTTCCGGTCGATACGACGATCACCGGTGTTCTCGGTATCAGCAGAACAGGTTCTGCGAAGTGCAGCTCCATGATGGAAAAGGTCCGTCTTATCCAGAGCAGGAATAACGGCGGGGGCGTCGTTATGGCGACAGGAACTCCGATCACCAACTCGATAACCGATATCTTCGTTTTCCAGAAATATCTCCAGAGCGGAGAACTTGAGCTGCTCGGACTTCAGACTTTCCAGAGCTGGGTATCGATGTTCGCCGAAGAAACAACAGAATTCGAGATCGCTGTAGACACCAATACATTCAGGCTCACAACGAGATTTTCCAGATTCCACAATATTCCTGAACTTACCACTATCCTGGCATCGATCGCAGACTTCCATATGCTCGATGACAGCCAGGGTCTGCCGGAGTTCAAAGGATATACGGATGTCATGGTGCCGAAGTCATCAGAACTCAGCGCATTCCTGACACAGATCTCAAAGCGCGCGGACAAGGTCCACAACCATGATATTCCACGCCAGGAAGACAACATGCTCAAGATCACCAGCGACGGCCGTAAAGCTGCTCTGGATATCAGGCTCATAAGAGAAGAAGAAGCCGCCAAAGGCCAGATCCTCGGGAAATGGTACGACATCTACGGTGATGTCGGAAGATGCAAGGCTTCGGAATGCGCCGAGAGAGCTGCTATTCTGTATCGCAAGACAGCGGACGAGAGAATGGCACAGCTTATTTTCTGCGACATTTCGACACCTAAAGCAGGCTTCAATGTTTATGATGAGGTCAAAAGACAGCTCGTCCGTTACGGAGTAAATGAGAAAGACATAGCCTATATACATGATGCCACGACCGACGCCAAGAGAGAGAAACTCTTTGCACAGGTAAGATCCGGAGAGATCAGGATCCTTATCGGTTCAACTTTCAAACTCGGACTCGGCGTCAACATACAGGACAGACTCATCGCGCTTCATCATCTCGATGTGCCGTGGAGACCGGCGGATATGGTCCAGAGAGAGGGAAGAATATTAAGAAGCGGCAATATGAATCCTGAGATATTCATTTTCAGATACATAACAGAAGGCAGCTTCGATGCATATTCATGGCAGCTCCTTGAGACCAAGCAGAGATTTATCGTAGACATTTTGTCAGATTCTATCCACGGAAGATCCGGTAACGAGGTAGACGATGCTGTTCTGAACTACGCTGAAGTCAAAGCTCTGGCTCTCGGCAATCCGCTCCTCAAGAGTAGGGTCGAGACCAGGAACGAGCTCACAAGACTTTCGATCCTCAGGAAGAAGAGCCTTGAGAATAAGCTAAGACTCGAGCAGAGATACGGAGAACTTCCGGACCTTATCGCAGCGAAAGAACTGGAACTGCAGACATGCAGAGCAGATGCCGAGTATGTCGAGATTTATGGGCGGAACATTTACAAGAATATCTCAGTAAAGGAAAAAATCGTAAGATCAAAATGGCGCAAACACATAAGAGAAACACTTTCCAAAGCTCTTCAGAACAATAACAACAGGAGTGAAGACAGGAACATTCTCAATTACAGAGGCTTTTTCATTATTCTCCCTGCCGGAATGGATCCGGATCATCCTTATCTGTATATAGTACATGAGGGCAGATACAGGGTCGAACTCAGTGAAAAGGACGGAGGAGCGCTCATCAGGATCGACAATTACCTTGACAAGCTCGGCCAGAGAGTTGAACTCATCGAGCGCCAGCTTGAGCTTCTCCACAAGGAGCAGCAGGAGATCGAAATAGAACTTATGTCTGATGACAACTATTCTGATCAGATCGACGCAGTGACATCGATCCTTAACAGCATCGATGAGGAACTCGGCGTCAATGATCTTCTCGGACAGACTAATTAGATACGATACTGTACATCGGGAGGAAACTTAAAATGAGTACCAAATCAACCACCAAACCGATCCTGACCGGCAGCGTGCCGGCTGTGAATGTCGGAAAAGCCGTCGACATGCTCGCTATGATGTATGTTTCGATGATCAAAAAGAACCGGAAAATGACGTTGCTGCCGTCTGTCATGATGTGGGGACCGCCCGGTGTCGGAAAGTCCCAGGCAGTAAGGCAGATCGCAGAGCGGATCGAGCTTAATACATCTGTGAAAGTCAATATCACAGATGTAAGACTTCTGATGTTCAATCCGATCGACCTCAGAGGTATCCCGACAGCAAACGAGGACAAGACCCTTGCAGTCTGGCTGAAACCGCAGATATTCGATATGGATCCGGGGAAAGGCATCATCAATATACTGTTCCTCGATGAGATCTCAGCCGCTCCGCAGTCGGTACAGGCAGCAGCTTATCAGATCACGCTTGACAGGACCGTCGGAGAACACAAGCTTCCGGATAACTGCATAGTGATCGCAGCAGGCAACAGAGTCACCGACAAATCAGTAGCTTACAAAATGCCTAAGGCTCTTGCCAACAGACTTCTCCACCTGGAGATAGAGACGAGCTATGATGCATGGCGCAATTGGGCGGTCAGATCAGGCATCAACGAGAAAGTCACCGCATTCCTTGCGTTCAAGCCGGATTATCTGATGAAGTTCGATTCTCTGAAAGACGATATCGCATTCCCGACTCCGAGAGCATGGGAAATGGTCAGCGCTTTGCTCAATAACATAAGTGACAGTATAGAAGACATGTACACGCTGATAGCCGGCATCATCGGCACGGGATCTGCTGTCGAATTCCGGACATGGTCGAGAGTTTTCGAACAACTCCCGGATATCGAAATGATTTTTGACGGCAAGAGACCAAGAGCACCGAAGAGACCGGACGCTCTTTACGCACTCATTTCTTCAATGGCGAGATATGCATATGAACACAGGACGGAACTTGACAGGATCGCTAACTCTATAGCGTATGCTGACACACTTCCTCCGGACTTCTCGACAGTTCTGATGCAGGATTACATGAACATTTCCGATGATTTTCGCAGTGAGCTCATGAAGATCCCTGAATTCGTCAAATGGCTCAGGACCAAAGGCCGTCTTCTTAATGGTTTCGACTAGTCTCAGGAGGGAGGAAATATGGCTGTCAGCAGCACCAAAACACAGGAATATACGATAAGGATCCTCAAGGCGAGAATGAGCCTGATGGCAAGGAACGGTTTCTACGGCATCCTGCTTATGCACATTCAGTTCGCACTTGATGAATCGGTCGGAACTGCGGCAACAGACGGAGTGAAGATGTATTTCGCACCGTCATTTCTTGACGTGATCACTGACAGGGAGCTGGTATTCGTCATGCAGCATGAGATCCTCCATGTCGTTCTGAGACATTGCCTGAGAACGGGAGAACGCGATAATTTCCTGTTCAATGTGGCTTGCGATATCGTAGTGAACTCGACGATCTTAGAGTCGAACGGGAATGATGTGAGAAGCATCTCTCTGCAGAAATACGGCGAGTCGATGCATATAGCGCCTGACGGGAAAGAAGGCAGACTCTATACTGCTGAAGAAGTGTATGAGATGCTGGAGAAAGACTTATCCGGTTCCCGCGGAAGCCGCTCAGGAGGATTCAAACTCACGGACAATCACTCGAAATGGGGAACAAGCACGGAACCCGGACTTGAGGAATTATGGGAGCAGAGACTGAGAGAAGCATATGAGGCCGCGCAGAAAGGCCGCGGGAATCTTCCGGCAGGACTCAAGAGAGCGATAGAAGAGCTGCTTGAACCTGTTACAGACTGGCGGACTCTGCTTAATGATTTCGTCCAGGAAGAACTCGTCGACTACTCCTTCACCCCGCCGGACAGGAGATTCCCGGATAGCCCGTTCTTCCTGCCGGATTTCAATGTTATGGACGAAGTCGTCAGGAATGTGCTTTTCATGATAGACACCTCCGGATCAATGACTAAGAAAGAAATAACGCAGGCGTATTCAGAGGTCAAAGGAGCAATAGATCAATACAGCGGCAGGCTCGAGGGCTGGCTCGGATTCTTCGATGAAGAGGTAATAAAGCCGCTGCCTTTTATGGACGAACAGGAATTCAAACTGATCCGTCCGTATGGCGGAGGCGGGACCAGTTTCGAAGCCGTTTTCAACTATATACGTGATGAAATGGCAGGTCTTGAGATCACGAGCATCATAATACTTACAGATGGATATGCGCCTTTCCCGCCTGAATCCGCGGCTATGGGCATCCCGGTGCTCTGGCTGATCAATAATAAACAGATCGATCCTCCATGGGGCAGGATCGTCAGGATCTGAACCGCATGCACATGTTTTATTGACGGCAAAGGCCCGTAGGGATAAAATGATTAGAACGTGTAAATATTGCCCCGAATGTATCTGAACAGGAGATCACATGAAAATCACAGATTACATCAGACAAGTCGACTGGAGTAATGAAGAGAACAGACAGGTCGCTGACAGACTTATCAGAGATGCAGAGGAGTATCTGAGAAAAGTAGAGGCACATATCTTCAAAGGGAACGAGATCCGGGCAGAAATGTTCATGAGCTTCTCCGAGAAGCAGGAAGAGATCGCGACCCTTGACAGACGCAGGACCGCAGCTCACAACAAAATGCTTGAGAGCTTTGCGCCGTTCCTTTCTATCCTCGAAGAACAGACAGACTTTGATGCGAGTGATCACAGACTGGACAACAGGACTCAGATCGCAGATTTCGTTGCAATGATCGCTTTCGAAATGATCGGACGCGAGCCGGCTTCAAGAGTCGAAGGCAGCGTTCGTGATGAGCTGGCGGAATTGCTCCACAAAGGTGAATTCACATTTGACCAGCTCGGACTCCACAGGGAAGGTCAGGCAGCGATATGACAGATGAAGAAAGAATGGCCGAAGGCCTTCTCTATGATCCGATAAATGAGGATCTTGCGAAAGAACAGCTTGCCTGCCAGGAATTACTGCACGACTTCAATCTGCTGAGACCGTCGCAGTTCCGCGAACAGCAGAATATGATGAGCAAAATGTTCGCCGAATGCGGAGAGAATGTGTTCATCCAGAGACCGCTCTATGCAAACTGGGGCGGCAGGCATGTTCACCTCGGCTCCTGTATTTACATGAATTTCAATATGACTCTCGTAGATGACGGCCATATATACATTGGCGACTGGACCAAATTCGGACCGAATGTAACGATCGTCACTGCAGGACATCCGGTCCTTCCGGAACTCAGGAAGGGCGCGGGATCGGTTCTCCAGTATAACAAAGACGTGCACATCGGTTCATGCGTATGGGTCGGTGCGGGAGTAGTGATACTTCCGGGCGTAACGATCGGTGATAATGCAGTCATCGGAGCCGGAAGTGTGGTTACCAGAGACATTCCGCCGAATGTAGTCGCTTATGGCGATCCGTGCAGAGTGATACGTGAAATCGGCGAACGTGACACGGAATTCTGTTTCCGCGATGAACGTATTGACTGGGATGAAATAACTGCGAAATATGGTGTTGAGAAAAGGAGGATGGACTAATGTGCCTTTCAAATGTTTACAAGAACAGCGTAGATGATAAGAATCTTCTTGCGAAGAACGTAGCAGATATCAAGATCGTTGACGGGAAGATCTATTTCACAGATATCATGGGCATCAGAACTGCTTTTGACGGCAACCTTGAGCAGATCGATCTCACAGAGAACTTCATAATCGTCAAGTAACAGACAGAAGAAAAGGAGAAGTATATGTTTTACAATGATTTCAAAGATCTGAAGCTGTCAGCTCTGGGAATGGGCTGCATGAGACTGCCTGTTATCGATGGTGATGATTCAAGACCTGATGCTGCAGCAGTACAGGAAATGGTCGACTATGCTATGGCGAACGGCGTCAACTATTACGACACTGCATGGGGATATCACGGCGGCAACAGCGAGACCGTGATCGGAGAGGCACTTTCCAAATATGACCGCAGCAGCTATTATCTTGCAAGCAAGTTCCCGGGATATGATCTTTCGAACTTCGATCATATCGAAGAGATTTTCGAGAAGCAGCTTGAGAAGTGCAAGACAGACTATTTCGATTTCTATCTCTTCCACAATGTTTGCGAGCTGAATGTCGACAAATATCTTGATGAAGAGATCGGCCTCATGGATTATCTGCTCAAGCAGAAAGAAGCCGGCAGGATCAGACACCTCGGTTTCTCATGCCACGGCTCATTTGAGACAATGCACAAGTTCATCAGAAAATACTGGATGCACCTTGAGTTCTGCCAGATCCAGCTGAACTATCTCGACTTCGAATTCCAGGATGCAAGATACAAAGTCGAAGCCCTCAATAATCTCGGCATGCCTATCTGGGTAATGGAGGGCTTAAGAGGCGGAAAGCTCGCTAAGTCATGCCTCGGCGCAGAAAAGATGCTCGAGAAAACTCATCCGGAATATACGCCTGCAAACTGGGCGTTCGGATTCCTCGTATCTATCCCGGGCGTAACGATGATCCTTTCAGGAATGTCAGATATGCAGCAGCTCAAAGAGAACATCGAATTCTTTGATTTCAGGAAAACTATCTCAGACGATGAGATCGCTTCTCTCCTCACGGCAGCTCACTTCAGTGTAACAGGCAAGAATGCAGGTACTGTTCCGTGTACAGCATGCAGATACTGCACTACACATTGTCCGAAAGGACTGGATATCCCGAAGATCCTCTCGCTGTACAATGAGCACTCATACAGCGAAGGCGGCTTCATCGCTCCAATGGCACTTGCAGCATTTGATAAAGAGAAACTTCCTTCAGCATGTATCGGATGCGGCTCTTGTGCAAAGGTCTGCCCTCAGCAGATAGACATCCCGGGTGTGATGAAAAAATTCACCGAAATGCTGGCAGAATAGCTTTCAGGATGATTCTTACCAGTTGTTATACCAAAACGAATGAATGTGTCCCATAAGTTCTTGAAAATACATCCGTAAAGGGTTACACTTTTAACAAAAGCAACAATGAACACATTCCGGAACCGAACCTATGTCCGGAACCGGGTGTGTTTTTTGTATCCAGGAGAGGGAAAAGAAAGAGGTGTATCTATGAAAGATCTTAAGTATCTTTTATATTTTGAGAACCTCCTGCAAAATGCAAATAACGAACTGATCGAACAGGCCAAGGCTGAAGGCAACATCTGCGCAGCTTTTACATGCGAGAATCTGCCTGAACCGCTGATGAACCTCGGCAATGCGTTCTCAGTTCGTCTTTTTGCGCCGAATTCCGGCTCAGTAGACATTGCGACATATTACATGACCAATCTGCTGTGCGAGACAAGCAGGGCGTTACTCGAAAGAGCGATCGAAGGCGGATTCAATTTCGCAGACTGCCTGATAGCTGCAGACGGATGTACAATGATGAACCGTGCTGCAGAGAACATGGAGCTTCTGCATACAATGGACGAGGGCAAGAAGAAATTCTTCTATGAGTTCATGGAGATCCCGCTGAAGGCAGATGAGAACGGAGTCGAACTTCTGGTTCTCCAGTGCAAGAACCATATTCTCAAGCCGCTTAAGGAGAAATACGGTATAGACGTTTCGGACGAAGCTATCCTCAAGGCTGTAGAAGAACACAATCATGTATGCCGCCTGATCAGAGAGCTCAGCGAATTCCGTAAGGAAGAAGATCCGAGGATCACCGGATACGAATTTGCGGTTCTGACGCTGGCAACATATGTATGCCCTAAGCATCTGCTGATAGATAAACTCGAAGAGACCGTTGAAGAAGTCAGGAACAGAGAACCGGACGGCAAGAAGTGGCGCGCACGTGTCATGGTAGTCGGCTCAGAAGTCGATGACGTTGCATTCATCAAACTGATCGAAGATTGCGGTACGTATGTATGCGCAGACAGATTCTGCTTCGGCTCATTCCCTGGCAGAATGCCGATCGAGATCGACGAGAACTCAGATGAAGACATCCTCACACAGGTTTGCCGTCATTATGTATACTGGGGTATGTGCCCTCGTATGATGAACATGGAGAAGGTATACGGCCGCAAGAAATACGTCAACGATATCGCCAAAGAATACAATGCCGACGGTATCATTTACGAGCAGGTCAAATTCTGCGATCCATGGGCATATGAGCGCATGCTGGGATCTCACATGCTGAGAGAAGATTATGGATTCCCGGTACTGTCCGTAGACAGACCATATAATATCGCATCCGCCGCAGGACAGATGCGTACCAGAGTCCAGGCTTTCGTTGAGAGTATTGAGATCAAGAAGCTGCAGGGAGGTGCGAAATAATGGCTTTCAAGAGAATGAAAACGATCAAGAATCCTCGCAAACGCAAAGGCGAGCAGACTCTCGGCCAGCTTTACCCGACCAACGGCAAGAGCAAAGTCCTTAAGCGCCGTGAGTGGAGAGGTGTCAAGGATACACTTTATGATTACTACAGATGGCTCTACATCATGTCCATCCTGGCAAGGTTCATCTCCAAGCCTCGCAATATCAAGGCGATGTTCAGATACCGCTGGATGGCCAACTATCTGGCAGTACCTCACATGATGGACAAGTTCACACTGGGTCTGCGTGACGAGGCACTTCGTATAACACATACCGCAATGAACTTCGTTATCTATGACGTTGCGAAGACCATGGATAACATCTTCAGAGGCGACCGCAGGACCGGTAACGATGAAGAATATTCACGCCACTGCGTTCTGACAGACGAGAACGCCATGACAGCGTTCATGATGGGCTTTGACGAGACCAAAGCTATCCTCAGAGAGGTTCCGACTATGTTCGTTGCAAACCTCCTCACACAGTATTCAACAACACACTACCTCGACGTAGCTCAGGAATTCGGACTTCCGGGCGATGTCTGCCCGATGCCTGAGGCAGAAGCCGGAATCTCGATCGATGATGACTTTGCCGTACTCGGCTGCTGCGCAGTCCAGGTCAACACTACCTGTGACGGCTCACTCATGGGCAACGGCGTAATTGCGCACAGACTCGAGAAAGAGTACGGGATCCCTACTTTCCAGCTGGCAGCTCCTATGCGTCACAGAGAAGATGACGTTCAGAAGTATGCCGCAGAAGACATCAAGGCTGCTATCAAGTTCGTTGAAGAGCACGCAGGCGAGAAGTGGAACTGGACACGCTACTTCGAGTGCGCTAAGAGAGTCAATGACGCTACAAGAAAACGTCTGGAATGGCTCGATGTCAACAGCACATATTATCCGCAGTTCGTAGGCTCGGTATTCTCGCTTTACAACGATACCAACTACATGGGCAACTGCGGAAGATCACCTGAATTCCCGCCGATCGACAAGAAGCTCCTCAAGCTTGTCCATAAGGGATATCAGCGCAAGAGCATGATGGCTCCTGAATACAGACACAGATGTATCATCTGGGGCGTACAGCCTCAGTACAACATCCACATGCTTTACTGGATGATGCATTGCTGGGGCGTTGTTCCTCTGACAGACATGCTGTCCATGGTCAACACCAGAATGATCGCCGAAGAAGATACTCCGGAGAACAGAGAGCAGGCTTACTATGACATGGCATGGCTCAATGAGAACATGATCATGCGTAACCGTACACACGGCGGCTACAAAGTACTCGTTGATGAGCTCTGGGACTTCTGCGAAATGATGAATGCTGATATGGTAATGATGTGGGAACACATGTCATGCAAAGCGCTTGACGGAATGCACGGAATGTTCGAGGAGCAGGGCAGAGAAAGGGGCATCCATGTTGTATGGGTATGCCATGACCTTTGCGACCCGCGTGTATACACACGTCAGGCTATCCGTGATGAGTTCAGCCAGTATATGAGAACGGTAATGCGCGAAGAACCGCTTGATCCGACGATCGAACATATCCCTGATGAGAATATGTGGTAAAACGCGTGGCCTCACAGAAAATCATGTAATAAATCAATCACCTGTCGGAAGGCAGGTGATTTGTTTTGCGGCTATTTGTTGTTGATCAGTGACAGTGCCTGTTCAAGCAGGTCGTTGCTCTCCTGAAGCTTGTCGACTGCTTCGTGAAGGAGGTCGCCTTCGACACTGTCGAAGTTATGTGCCAGATCATGAAGCTCATCCGCGTGATGACGGTTGTGATTCAGCATGTATGTGAGCAATGCGAGGGCTTCTTCAGGTGATGATGCGGCTGCGTGCGAGTGAGAATGTGTATGAACGGATCCGTCTTCATGGATATGTTCGTGAGTATGCCCGCCGGAGTGCTCATGAGAATGCGAATGGCAATGCTCGTGGGTATGGACTGTACCGTCAGCGTGAGTGTGCTCGTGGCTGTGTTCGTGGATATGTTCTGCGTGCTCGTGGTCTGTACTGTTACACATAGTTATTCCTCCTCTTAAAATGACCGGATGGATAGAAATAAGGCGCCCGGTAATTGTTTCAGAAAAACGTGGAATATTTTACAAGTGGTTACTATAAATTGTGATTTCTTATATTGTTATATCCCTATATAGGGGATACTGACCAACTGGAAAAAGAAGTTTCAAAAAAATACACAAATCCTTGCAAAATAGCGGTTCTAATTGAGTATATCCCATTGACACATTAATAACAAGAGCCTTAAAATTATACCAATAGTATATTGTGAGGTGAAGTGTGCCCGATGAAGTTTTTCGGATCAAATAGCACTTCATCGAGCGAGAAATTTTTACTCAAAGAGGGAGAGGAAAGGTGACACATAATGCGTGACTTAAAGCATCTGATCTACTTTGAGGACCTGCTGCAGGAGGCCAACAATGACCTCGTGCGCAAGGGCAAGGAAGATGGCAATCTGTGCCTCGGCTACACATGCTACTTCATGCCTGAGGTCCTTTTGGATCTGCCTGGCTGCTTCTCGGTAAGACTGAGAGCACCTAGGTGCACATCTCCGGATATGGCTACATACTATATGTCCGGAAGAACCTGCCACTACGGCAGATCACTTCTTGAGAGAGCTCTTGAGGGAGGCTACAATTTCATCGATGCACAGCTTGCAACAGAAACTTGTACAGTAACCTGCAGATTCCAGGAGCATCTCGATTACATGGACGGTGTAATCAACAATGCATCGTTCAAGACAGAATTTACAGACGTTCCATTCAAGAAGAATGAGAACAGTATCGACCACTATGAGAAGCAGCTCAAGATCCATGTACTGGATTTCCTGAACAGAGAATTCGGAGTAGACACTTCGGACGAAGCTATTCTCAAAGCGATCGAACTCAACAACGAAGTCAACGATATCGTAACAGCAATCGGCGACTATCGTAAACTCGACAGGCCGACTATCACAGGATATGAATTCAGTGTCATCACACTCGTTTCGATGTGCTGCCCTAAGTATCTGATCATAGATAAGCTGAGAGAGACACTTGAAGAACTCAAGACAAGAGAGCCTGACGACAAGCCTAATTACAAGATCAAAGTTATGCTTGCAGGTTCTGAGAACGACGACCCTGATTTCATCAAGCTGATCGAAGGCTGCGGAGCACTCGTAGTAGCAGACAGATATTGCTACGGATCACTCGAAGCAAGGAACCACATCAATGTAGAGGAAGGCGATACACCTCTGAGAGCTGTAGCTAAGCATTACCTCCTCACAAGCCAGTGCGCAAGATTCATGGAGCAGCAGGAAATGAGACACCGCAAGAAGGTTCTCGCTGACTATGCTAAGGACTATCAGGCTGACGGTATCATCGTTGCATCCAACAAGTTCTGCGAATACTGGAGCTATGAGAGAATGATCGATACTATCGTTCTTCCGAGAGACTACGGATTCCCTGTATGCTCGATCGAGAAAGAATATATCAACACCGCTTCCGGACAGCTCAGAACAAGATTCCAGGCATTCGTTGAGAGCGTAGAACTCAAGAAGATCCAGGAGGGCAAGTAGACATGAAGAAACCTGATTTGAAGAAACTCAAAGAGATCGACTTCAAGAAGGCTGCTAAGGATTTCGTCTACGGCAAGCCTCATGAAGAGAGAAGACTCGGAGACCTGTATATTCCTAAGACAGGACTCTACAAGCATAGAGAATGGCGTGGTATCAAGGATACCATGTACTATTTCAACAATATCTGGCTGTACAACTACGGCAAGATGGTAATGGATATCGTAGAGCTGGGCGGCCCTAAGGGACTGATCCAGTTCCTCAAGGGAACCTGGAGATACAGATGGATGGGTGAGTGCTATCTCACAGTAATGCACTGGTTCGACAGAGGACTTGAAGGAATGAGAGGACCTGCTCTGAGAGCATCCGCATGGCACTACAGAGCCATGGTAAACGCTTCGATCACCCAGATCGTCGGAATGTTCGTAAGAGACCAGAACCTTGGCGGCAACAAGGAGCTTCACGACAAGACCATCGCACACGATGAAACAGTTTGGGGCGGAGTATTTTACCCATACAAAGATCAGCTCGAGAATATCCCTCTGCAGATGATCCCTTACTTCGTAACATGCCACGTTAACAACCACGTAGTACTCAACTACATCGATGCTGTTCAGGCATATGGACTCCCTGGAGACCCATGTCCGATGTGCCAGGCTGAGGCAGGACTTTTCATCGAAGACGATGTTCCTGATTTCTACCCTGCACTCGTTACTACCAACGAAGCATGCGACGGTTCAGTAGCTACATCCGTTATTCAGGACTGGCTGATCAACAAGCCGCTCTTCGCAATGCCGCAGCCAATGCAGTTCGATGATGACTCGGTACTCGAGAACTGCGCTAAGGAGATCGAAGGCTGCTTCAGATTCGTAGAGGAGCAGTGCGGAGTTGAGTTCCACTGGGACGAACTCGTAAAGCACCTCGAAGCACAGAATGAACTCCAGAGATTCGAGTGGGAGAAGTGGGACGTAGATGCCAACACTCCATACTATCCGATCAATGGTGTTGCACAGGCTCTTTACAGAATCTTCCAGTCACAGTACGGCGACAGACCTATCTGGCATGAAGTAGACGGCCGTGTAAGAAAGATCATGGAAAAGTGCGTTGAAGAGAAGATCGAGACCTTCCCTAAGACAAGACACAGAGTGATCGCATGGTCATGCGCTCCGCTTTATTACTCCAACTGGTGCACATGGGCATATAACTGCTGGGGACTCAACACAGTTATCAATATGGACTCTCTGATGTTTGATATGGAGATCAGAACAGACTCCTATGAGAACTGCCTCATGGATATGGCTAAGTATCATGAATGGGCACCGATGAGAAGAATGGCTGTAGGCGGACTGCACCACATCTTCGAGCTCTGGGAGAACATGGAAAAGTTCAACTGCGATATGGTTATGATGTATGACCAGCTGCAGTGCAAGGGAATGCAGGGTGTTGTAGGACTCTTCGAAGACGAGTTCAGAGCACGTAACATCCACGCGATCTGGATGCCGCACGCTCTCCCTGACAAGAGAACTATTCCAAGATCACAGATCAGACAGATAATCAATGACTACATGACAACAGTAATGGGCGAGGAACCACTCGATCCGACACTGCTTGACTTTGATGATAGCGACAGCTGGTAGAAAAGGAGGCCGATGATGAAGGCAAAGAAAAACATAAAGAGAACTGTCGGCGCTCTTGCTGCCGCATATGCAGGACTGTTCTGCGTGTTCTACTTCGATCTTGACGGCAAGCTGCTCTATTACGTAGTAGAGCCGTTCATGAAGAGACACTTCGACAACATGGAAAGAAGAGATCCGCATACAGTTCCATACGAACAGATTGATTCTGAATACATGAAGAAATAAAGGTTAATTCTATGAAGAAACAGTTTAAAGCCGAATCCCAGCGTCTGCTGGACTTAATGATCAATTCGATTTATACGCACAAGGAGATTTTTCTCAGAGAGATCATCTCGAACGCGTCTGATGCCATCGACAAAATGTGCTATCTTTCGCTCACCGACAACACAGTCGGACTCAGGCGTAAGGATTTTGAGATCATACTGACTCTCGACAAAGAGAACCGTACACTCACGGTCAGCGACAACGGGATCGGCATGAACGAAGAAGAGCTCGAGAAGAACCTCGGCACCATCGCTTTCTCAGGGAGCAAGAAATTCTCTGAGGAACTCGAGAAATCCAAAGCTGACAAGGCAGATCAGGTAGACATCATCGGACAGTTCGGCGTAGGTTTCTACTCCGCGTTCATGGTCTCCGACAAAGTCGAAGTCGTTTCCCGCAAGTACGGCGAGGAAAAGGCGCACAGATGGGTCTCCGAAGGTACCGGCGGTTACACTATCGAAGAAGCTGAGAGAGACGGACAGGGAACTGACGTCATCATGCATATCAGACAGGACGGCGAAGAAGCTGATGAATTCAGCCAGTACTTGAGAGAGTACCCTATATACAAACTCGTCAAGAAATACTCTGACTACATCAGATTCCCAATCAAAATGCTGATGCCTCAGCCTAAGATCAAAGAGGGCTCTGACCCTAAGAATCCGGAATACGAGGAAGTATACGAATACGAAGTATTCAACTCAATGATCCCGCTGTGGCAGAGAAAGCGCGCGGACGTCACAAGAGAGGAATACGAGACATTCTACAAGCAGACATTCCAGGACGATCTGCCGCCGCTTGAAACGATCACAGTTTCTGCCGAGGGTCTGGTCAGCTATAACGCTTTGATGTACATCCCTGAGATGATACCGAACAAGTATTACTCAGACGAATTCACGGGCGGACTTCAGCTTTACAGCTCCGGCGTACTGATCATGGACAAATGCAAAGAACTCCTTCCAGAGTACTTCAACTTTGTCAAAGGCGTTGTAGATTCACCTGACCTGTCGCTCAATATTTCAAGAGAAGTTCTGCAGCACGACAGACAGCTCAAGCTGATCTCAAAGAACCTCGAGAAGAAGATCAGAACTACTCTCGAGGAAATGCTCAAGAACAACCGTGAGAAATACGAAAAGTTCTACAAGAGCTTTGGCAGACAGCTCAAGCTCTGCGCACTCGATGACTACGGCAAATACAAGAACGAACTCCAGGATTTCCTGATGTTCTACTCTTCGACGGAGAAGAAGCTCGTAACACTTGCTGAGTATGTCGAGAGGATGCAGGAAGACCAGAAGTACATCTACTACGCAGCAGGCGACAGCTTTGACGCAGTAGACAAGATGCCTCAGACTGAGATCCTCAAGGACAAAGGCATCGAGATCCTGTATTTCACAGACAGCACGGATGAATTCATCCCTGACATGTTCAGGAAATACAAAGATGTAAGCTTTATGTCAGTCATTGACGGCGACTTCGATCTTGGCGACGGTAAGACAGATGAGCAGATGACCGAGACATTCAAAGAAACCTTTGAATTCGTCAAGCAGACACTCGGCGACAAGGTAGACGTAGTCAAGGCTACGACCAAGCTCAAAACTCATCCGGTCTGCCTGTCGAGTGGCGAAGGAATCACTTTCGAGATGGAAAAGTATTTCACAGCAGTCAATCCGGAACTCGGAATGAAGGCCAAGAGAATACTCGAACTCAACGTAGACCATCCGGCATTCCTGGCCCTCGAAAGAGCGAGACTTCAGGATCCTGAGAAAGCCAAGAAGCTGTGCGAGGTACTGTTCAACCAGTCACTCCTCATCGCAGGACTTCCAATCGCAGATCCATCCGGATACACAGACATCGTTTGCTCCTTGTTCTGATGTTTCACCGGGGAGCAGACAAAAACTAATCAACTGGAGAATTATTAATGAGTAATGATACAAAGATTTTGACAGTAGCAGGCAAAGGCGGAGTCGGAAAGACTTCGATCTCTTCAGCGATGGTAAGGATCCTCACGGAAGAATATCCGGACGCAAGGATCCTGGCAATCGATGCAGACCCTGCTATCGGACTTACCACAGCACTCGGAGTTGAGCCGACAGACACACTCGACGGGATCCGCAAGAAAATAGTCAACAGTGTTGAAGACGGACATCCGAAGGAAGCAATCGAGATGCTTAATGAAGCAAGATTCAGGATCTTCGATACGATGCTCGAAGAGCAGAAGTTCAGTTTTCTGGCTATAGGAAGACCTGAGGCTGCAGGATGCTACTGTAAAGTCAATGCATATCTCAAGGAAGTCATCAGTCTTCTGGCAAATGACTTCGATTACGTTGTTATCGACGGTGAAGCCGGGATCGAACAGATCAACCGCCGTGTAATGGAGAAGGTCACCCATCTTTTCCTTATTACTGACCCAAGCCGCAAGGGCTGCAAGGTTGTCGATACCATCAAGCAGGTCGCAGATGAACTCGTCATGTACGATAAGTGCGGAGTCATCGTAAACCGTGTCAAAGAGGAATCGATACCTTTCGTCAAAGTTGAGTCGGCGGAGATCCTTGCTTACATTCCTGACGACAAGGCACACGCAGATAACGACATCATGGGCATCAGCGTATTCGACCTTCCGGAGGATTCACCGGTAATGAAGGGGACACGCGAAGCCCTCAAGAAGATGCAGCTAATTTAGTTGATAAAAGGTGACTCCGGGGGACGGCCTGATGCGTCACCTTCAAATAAACAATAAATGGTGACAATACGGGCCGTCTCCTTGTCACCGAAATAAGAGGGAGGTTATTACATTGAAAGACTTGAAGCACATGATCTACTTCGAGAACCTTCTGGACAATGCAGACAACGAACTGGTTGAACAGGCAAAGAAAGACGGTAAGTTCATTATGGGCTATACCTGCTACCACATTCCTGAAGTTCTCCTCAACGTTGACAACTGCGTTTCCGTAAGACTCCGTGCACCTAGAACAGGCTCCATCGACATTTCTACATATTATATGTCGAACTACGTCTGCGAATTCGCACGTGCACTGCTGGAGAGGGCTATCGAGGGAGGATTCCAGTTCCTGGACGGACTTGCTGCAGTTGATGCCTGCTCAATGATGAACAGATTCTATGAGCATTTCAGCATACTCAAGTGCAACGAGAAGGATCACTTCTTCCTGCCGATTCTGGATGTACCTTACAAGACTGAGGATTTCTCATACAGACATATGCAGAGACAACTCGAAACAAGACTGCTCGCTGCAATGCACGAGAATCTTGGTGTAGATATCTCGGATGCTGCTATCAGAAAAGCAGTTGCTGAGCACAACGAAGTCTGCAAGGTCATGCAGGAAATCAGCGAAATGCGTAAGGCTGACAATCCGGTTATCACAGGATATGAATTCCACGTCCTCAACCTTGTTACCTACACATGCCCTAAGTATCTGATTCTTCCATATCTTAAGGAGACTCTGGAAGAACTCAAGAAGAGAAAACCTGATAAGCAGCTGCCTAGAGCAAGAGTCGGTATCGTCGGATCCGAGATCGATGACCCTGAGTTCACCAAGATGATCGAGGCAGCAGGCGCAAGAGTAGTATTTGACAGACACTGCTTCGGATCGATCCCTGGCAGAGAAGTGATCGAACTCACTGATGATGAAGATGCACTTCCGCAGATCGTCCGTCATTACATGAACACTTCAGAATGTGCACGTTACATTGCTGACAACAAAGTACATCAGAGAAGAGAGACAGCTGACAGACTCGCTAAGGAGTTCAAGGCTGACGGAATCATCTACGAACAGATGAAATACTGTGACTTCTGGGGATTTGAAAGAGCTCTGGTAAGCCACATTATGGCAGATGAATACGGCTGGCCGATTCTCTCTATAGACAGACTGTACAATGCAAGAGGATCCGGACAGCTCAGAACAAGATTCCAGGCGTTTGTAGAATCCCTTGAAATCAAAAAGATCCAGAAAGGAGGCAAGAAGTAATGGTACTTTCAACAGAATTATTGGGCATCAGAAACGCTCTTGCCGAAAAGAGAGAGATCAAAGCAAAGAAAGCAGCCGCTAACGGCAAAGCTAAATTCCCTAACCCTGCATTCTTCCGTGCTAAAGACAATATCGACTGGAAGGCACAGGGCAAGAACCTCATGGAAGTCGTCGGTATCTGCACCGAGATGTTCAAGGAAGCAGATCACAAGGCATTCTGGAAGCTTCAGGCTGAAAGATGCAAAGATGACCTGAACAGATGCATCCTCGAGTTCAAGCAGGCAACACAGATGAGCCCTGAGGAACTCAAAGACGTATTCCTCAACGGTGAGAAGACTCTTGGTAAGCTCTATCGTAAGGGAGATATGGCAACTGTAAGAAGAGAGTGGAAGGGTGCTGTAGATACAGCATATGACTTCAAGGAATGGCTCAAAATGTGGGGAATGCTCCTCATGACATTCTCAAAGGACCTCGTTCCTGCTCTCAACTCAGCACTCTACTACAGATGGATGATCTCATACTTCTGCTGCGTAGGCTTCATGGACAAGAACACATTTGGCCAGAAGGGAAGCGCACTGAGAATGTCACACCTGATGATCTATGACATCTTCCGTTATGTAGCTGAGAATCTGGTATTCCTCGCTAAGTGCGACAAGAAGAACGGTAACTCCGTACTCAACAAGAAGGTCGTACTCTTCGACGAGATGACAATGGGACAGATCATGGCAGGATTCCCAGACCTGGTAGGTATTCCTTATCAGCTCATGCCGGTATTCCTGGTATCTGAGATCGACCAGCTCACATGCATTCCGTACATCGACGCAGTCGAGAGTTTTGGTCTCCCTGCTGACACATGTCCGGTACCTAGCTCAGAGTGCGGCGCGCTCGTAATCGACGCTCTCCCACACATGGGTTCATGCTTCATCTCAAGCTCGATGCCTTGCGACGGCTCAGTAATGGCATCAGAGTATATGTCAAGAAGATTCCCGGATCTGCCGGTTTATCACCTGACATTCCCTGTAAGATACGAGTATGAAGAAACTACACAGGACGCTGTTGAGGACATCAAGGGCTGCATCAAGTTCGTTGAGGAAATCACAGGCGCTAAGTGGAACTGGGACGCTTACTTCAAGCAGATGAAGAGGTTCAACGAAGAAACCGCTTATGAGCTGCAGAAGTGGGAAGTCAACAAGACCGATTATCCGCAGATCATCGGACCTTGCTATGAGCTCTTCCGTAAGTGGAACTACGAGATGGACGGCGGTGCTGACCCTCGTACAATGAGGACCTTCGAGAAAGTCAATGACATCATGATGAAGGCTTACGAGAGACGCGAAGAAGCATGGCGCGGCAAAATGAAGTACAGAGGAATCGTTTGGTCCTGCCCTGCTCACTACTATGCTAACTTCAGTAACTGGCTTGCAAACTGCTGGGGCATCGACATCCTGGTAGAGATGGAATCACTCAACTTCACCAAGGTTCTCGAGACTGAGGACAAGGAAGAAGCTCTGATGGATCTGGCAAGACTCTACGAGCGTATGGTAATGAGAAGACACACCAACGGCGGATATCACAACGTTGTTGACGAGCTCTGGAGACAGGTAGAAGACTGGAGAGCTGAGATCATCATCATGTACCAGAACGTAGCATGCAAGAACATGGCTACACTGCAGGGTATCCTTGACGATCAGTGCAGAGACAAGAACTATCACATGATCTGGATCGAGCACGATCTGATGGACCCTAGAACAGTATCCAGAAAGAACATGAGAGGCAAGGTAAACGAATACATGAGAACAGTCATGAGAGCTGAGCCGATCGATCCTACACTGGAAGAGTTCGATGATGAGACCGCTATGTAAGCAGTCTGAAACTGTAAAAACAGCTTAAATTTACCATTTGTTAAAAAATAGTTTACATTCCCTGCATTAGTGAATATAATGTGGGCAGCATAGTACTTTTGTAATAAAAGAAGGAGAGAAAGAATCATGAAATATTATGGCGGCTGTGATGTAGGTTCAACTTATACAAAGGCAGTTATCCTTGATGAGAACGGCAAGATGGTAGCAGATACCACAATCAAGAGCAAGATCAATTCCGAAGCTTCAGCTAAGCTGGCTATGGATGAAGTTCTTGGCAAGGTTGGCCTCAAGTCCTCCAAAGAACTCGCATACCTCATCGGTACAGGATATGGACGTAACAAGGTTCCATTCGCTGACGAGAACATTTCCGAGATTTCCTGCCATGCTATGGGCGTACACGTAACTGACCCATCAGTAAAGGCTATCATCGATATCGGCGGACAGGACGTTAAGGGTATCGCAGTTGATACAGACGGAACAGTTAAGAACTTCGCTATGAACGATAAGTGCGCTGCTGGAACAGGAAGATTCTATGAAGCTATGGCTAGATCTTTCGAGATGACACTCCCTGAATTCTCCAAGCTCTCACTCACAGCTAAGAACGTAATTCCTATCACTGCACAGTGCACAGTATTCGCTGAGTCCGAGGTTATCACACTCGTTGGTGAGAACAAGCCAATGGACGAGATCGCTGCTGGAATCCAGATGGCTGTAGCTAAGAGATGCTTCGTTATGGCTAAGAAGGCCGGCGCTACAGATTCCATCACTCTTACAGGCGGATGTGCTAAGAATGACGGACTGAAGGACGCTATCGAGCACGTACTTAAGCTCAAGGTTATCAACCTCAAGACAGACCCTCAGCTGATGGGAGCTCTCGGTGCTGCTGAGTTCGCTCGTCAGAAGGGACAGGCTAAGTAAGAAGCTGCTATTCCGAAAGGAGCACAATAATGAAGAATAAGAAGAAATGTCCTGTCTGCAAAGCACTCAAGGTCACAGCGACAGTTGGTTGCGTAACAACAGGAGCACTCTTTACGGTCTATATGCTCAACCTCGATCAGAAGCTGCTGGCATGGGCCTATGCAAGAGTAAATGAGATATTCGACCGCAAGCCGGTAGATATCAAGTTCTAATAGAGAAAACGGCGCAGGGTCAATGCTCTGCGCCATACTCTTATGAGGGGATATTATGGAATTATATAATTCGATCATTGACAAAATTAACGGATACCTCGGGAGCACTACTCCTAAGAGATATGCTTATGATCCTCACAAGACTTGGGAGGATGTCGGCGGCAACCAGCTCGTTATGATGAAAGAGTCTGCATATGAACTCGGCGGCGACAACAAGCCTGCTGTCAACTATGCATGCGTCACATCAGGCGATTATGCTGACAAAGATGAGATCCTCGTATACGGCAAGGACCTTAATCAGATCTCAGGCAGCACTCCTTTTGCCAGGATCGCTATCGTCAAGGTCAAGGATCTTGAGGGTGAAGGCCAGGAGGACACCGAGCCGCTGTTCAGAGCTATCCAGGACATCGACTTCGTGAAGTATCATGTTTATCCGAAGGGATATATGATCAGATCTTCATCCGACAGTTTCCGTGAGCAGGTCAGAGTATCCAAAGAGGCTGTAAGAAAGGGTATCACTTTCGAGCAGGTCGGAAACTCCTATATTGCTCAGTACAAGAAGAATCCGGATATCGTTGCGGTCAAAATGATTTTCGTCACTGCAGACGATGCTGACTATGCCGGAATGCGTGCTGATGCCAAGAAGACCAGAGACATCACGCTCACACTGTCCAAGATCCTCGAAGGAATGTCGACAGACTGCCATACATGCAGCCTCAGAGAAATCTGCGACGAAGTAGAAGGACTCAAAGAACTACACTTTGGAAAAGAGAAAAAGGAATTTAAAGGTTAATTAGAATAAGGGTGGATATTGCTGGCCTCAGAGCACGGCTCTCGCCTCGTGCCGGCTTAACGCAGCGGTACATCATTTCGAGCGTCGCCTGCGGCTCGCTCTCAATGTGGACCGGCTACCGGCAAGTCTCTTCGGCCAGCAATATCC
>JAFRDH010000024.1 GCA_017403955.1 Mogibacterium sp. | reverse complement strand
TGGGTTTATCTGACACAAGACTGGTATTTTACTGGTAAAGTGATAATTAATGTGCGGTTCCGGGAAAGAAATAGGCCTCGGAATAGTTGAAATTCCAAGGCCTCTGGTGGATGATCAGGGGTTCGAACCCTGGACACCCTGATTAAGAGTCAGGTGCTCTGCCAGCTGAGCTAATCATCCATATTAATACGGCTCTTTCTCAAGCCGCTCATGTATAATATCATCTGAAACATATGGTGTCAATACCTAATTCCGGAAAATAATAATAAATTTTGCCATTTGTTCACAAATTGTTCGCAAAACATTGAAATACAAATTCAAATAGTGTAGTATTTCACTGAATAAGTACGTTTGCACTGTGTTTTTTTGGTGCATTTTAATTACACAACTATTGGGAAAAGCCCTTAAGGGCAAGTATACAAAGCGGAGGTATAATAGTGTTCTGTAGTAATTGCGGTAGCAAGCTTCCTGAGGGGGCAAGGTTCTGCAGCGTGTGCGGAGCGAAGGTTTTAGAAGCAGTCAAAGTAGACGATTCCGAGAAAGCTCCATTGAATTTCTCTGATCTTCCTGGCGCAGACGCTGAAAGCAAGCCGGCAGAGGCACCTGTTAAGACAAGGGTGACTTTTGACTGGAGCAATGTAATCGATGAACCACAGAAGAGAGTCGTACAGGATATCAAATCCCCATGGGCGACTACCGGCAGTGTAGACGAAAAAGAAATCTACGACGAGATGAAACCGTCAACGGATCGCAGCCGTACCATGAGCTTCATTGATGTCCTTAAGGCAGAGAAAGAACAGAAGCAGCAGGCTGAAGTCATAGAGTCTCCGGAGAAAACACTCGAAGAGACTTTGGCAGAAGATGCTGCAACTGAGACAAAGCCGATCGAGTTCACAGAAGTTCTCGACCCGGGTTATCTTGACGAAGTAGAGCAGGCTGAACCTGAACAGAAGATTCCTGAACTTCACATTCCACCTCTTTATGAGGATCTGGACCAGCCGGTAGTTACACCGTTCGATACTCCTGAAGTAGAGGAGCCGTTTGCTGAGCCTGAAGTAGAGGAACCAGCTGTTGAAGAGCCTGAGTTTGAAGAACCGGTCTTCGAGGAACCTACATTCGAGGAACCAGTTATCGAGGAACCTGAAATAGAGGAACCTGTAGTCGAAGAGCCTGCAGCTGAGGCACCTGAACAGGATTACTATTATGTAGATCCTGAACCAACAGAGGAACACCCAGAGGAGCCTGCATATGAAGAATATGATCAGGCAGATCTGACTCAGTATGACACACCTGCTGAGGAAGGCCATTACAAAGATGAATATCTTACTCCTTCAGTAGAAGAAATCAGCATTCCTGAAACTGTAGTAGAGGAGCCGGTTGTTGAAGAGCCTGAGTTCGAAGAACCAGTCTTCGAAGCGCCTGTAGTAGAGGAACCTGAGTTCGAAGAGCCAGTCTTTGAAGAACCTGTAGTAGAGGAACCGGCAGTCGAAGAGCCTGTAGCTGAAGAACCAGTTGTTGAAGAGCCAGCTGCTGAGGAGCCTGAACCACGCAAGCATTGGTTCGATCTTCCTGATTTCCTCAAGCCGAGAGAAGACAGAAAACCGTTCGAGGCTATCGTAGAGGAACCAGTAGTAGAAGAGCCAGTATTCGAGGAACCTGTGGTTGAGGAACCGGTTGTTGAAGAGCCTGAGTTCGAAGAACCAGTCTTCGAAGAGCCAGTAGTAGAGGCGCCGGTTGCTGAAGAGCCTGCTGTTGAGGACGAGTACCTTGTAGCTCCTGAGCTTGATGAAACTGAAATAGAAGATTACCTCGTTGAGCCTGAATTCGAAGAACCGGAAGTCGAGGAACCAGAAATCGAGATCCCAGAGATTGAGATTGAGGAGCCAGTATTCGAGGAACCAGTAGTAGAAGAACCAGTCTTCGAGGAGCCTGTAATTGAAGAGCCGATTTTCGAGGAACCTGTAGTTGAAGAACCAGTCTTCGAAGAGCCGGTAGTCGAAGAACCAGTATTCGAGGAACCAGTAGTAGAAGAGCCAGTAGCAGAAGAACCTGAGACTGAATCGGATATCGATGAGCTCTACGGAAATGCTGAAGATGAATATCTTGACATTTCGACTGAGCGTGGTGTTGTAACTAGATCAACTATCTCTTTCGACCCTGAAGAGTACGATGATGAAGAGGAAGAGGAAGAAGAGCCTGAAGCTGAGGAGCCTGAAGATGTTCCTGTTTCTGAAGAAGAGCTGTTTGCCGAAATGCAGGAGGAAGCTCCAGGCAAGACCGGAATGACAATTGCAGCGCCTGCTGACAGACAATCTGAGATCGAAGCTCTTAAGAAGAGACTTGCTGAGCTGATGGGCGAAGATTGGGAAGAGCCTCAGAAGATTGAAAAAGAGGACGTTCCTGATCTGGATGCACTGGTTGCAGAAGAACCTGAACAGGATTACTACTATGTAGATCCGGAACCAAAGGAAGAACATCCTGAGGAGCCTGCATATGAAGAGTATGATCAGGCTGATTTGACTCAGTTTGAAACACCTGCAGAGACAACTCAACTTGAGGATGAATATCTCTCACTTACCGAAGATGAAATCAGCGTTCCTGAAACAGTAGCTGAAGAAGTTCCGGAAGTCGAGGAACCAGAAATCGAGATCCCTGAGATCGAGGTTGAGGAACCTGCAATCGAGGAGCCTGTTGTCGAAGAACCGGAAGTAGAAGTTCCTGTCGTTGAGGAACCGGTTGTTGAAGAGCCTGTAGTTGAAGTGCCTGAGATCGAGATTCCTGCAGAAGAAGAGAAGAAAGAAGAGACCATTGATGATTATCTTGCTTCGATTCTTGAAGAGGAAGCTGCTCCTGCAGTAACCGCAACTGCTCTTACAGCAGAAGAGCCAAAGTTCGATGCTATCGAGGATGCATATCTGGAAGAACCTGTAGTCGAAGAGCCTACAGTAGAAGCTCCTGAAATTGAGATCCCAGAGATCGAGGTAGAGGAACCTGTCGTAGAGGAACCTGTCGTTGAAGAACCGGTTGTTGAGGAGCCTGTAGTCGAGGAGCCTGAAGTTCCTGAAACTAAGGAATCAGATGCTCTTACAATGGAAGACCTTGAAAAGGATCTGTTCGGTGAAGTATCGACAGGCGGACAGGAACCGACCAAAAAGATCGACAAGTTCTATACACTTTATCGCAAGAATGAGGAGTTCCAGAGACTTCTCGATGAAGAATATAATAAACTGAAAGCAGCAGGAGATCCTGCACCTGAACAGGCACTTCCGGATCCGGAACCACCTGCAAGCGCTGCGAAGAACGGAAAGCAGATCGAAGACGCTACTATTTATCAGGACTTCGAGATTCCGCCTGAAGCACTTGCTGAAGCAGAAGCTAAGGCTGCTGCAGCAAGAGAGGCAGCTAATGTTAAGGTCGAAAAGGATCAGAGTGGAGCAGGCGTAGTTGCAGCAGCGGCCGGAGCAGCAGGTGCTGCAGCAGTTGCCGGTGCAGTTAAGGAGAAGACCGAAAACAAGGGTGACGCCCCTGAAATTGAATATGAAGAAGTAGATAAGGGCGGCGGATGCCTGACAGTATTGGCTGTAGTGATCGCTATCCTCCTTGTCATCCTTCTTGCGATCATTCTGCTTCTGAACTTTGCACCTGACAGTGCTATCGCTATCAAGATCGACAGCATAATCGAAAATATCACCAGCCACTTCACAGCTGTTGAAGTACTGGGTAAACAAATTCTGCTATAACAAGCAGCAAGTAATAGTTAATACAACTTGCAGCGGCAGCCCGGCGCTGTCGCTGTAATTGTTTTGCAAAGGAGGTACCAAAAAAGTGGCGCGCAAAAATAACAATAATGCGGATGGCGAATTCAAAGGCAAACGCAAACGTCCACGCAAAGGTTTGTCAGTGATCATAATGATCCTGGCTGTGATCGTATGCCTTACAGTTTTGCTTGTCGGATTCATCACCGATTGGATGTGGTTCAAAGACCTCGGTTACACCAGTGTATTCTGGAAGAAACTTCTCACAGAGCTTGAGATCGGAATTCCTACTTTCCTGGTAGTGACGTTACTAACGAGATTCTATTTGAGAACATTAAAGAACGGTTACTTCCGCAAGATCGAATCGCATGAGATCCCGAACGCGAAGAGAATGAATTCTGCTTCATGGATCCTGTCAGTGTTGTTCGGTGCCGGAATGGGACTGTACGCATCTGCGGGAACTTGGCTTATTTTCCTCAAATCCATGAATTCCACGGATTTTGCGCTCAAGGACCCGTTGTTCAACCTGGATATAGGATTCTATATTTTCCAGCTTGACTGGCTCGATACGGTCAATGAGATCTTGCTGTTCGGCATTATCGGACTGGTAGTAGTCACACTTGTCTACTATGCTTATCTTCTGTCGGTCAGGACACCGGATCTGTTTGTACATGAACCACCTGCTGATGAACCTGAGGAACCTGAACCGGAACCTGTGGAAGACGAGGAGCCGAAGGTTATTTACCGTACTCCGATCGACCACTCTGTTATCGGCAGAATGTTCAGAGCCGGCGGCAAAGCCGTTGGTACTGCCTTTGACAAGAACCACAAGAGACAAAGAGGCAGCAGGATAGATGTCAATAACAGCAATCTTGAGCATCTTATGGACATCGCAAGCGGCAAACTGATCGTTCTAGGTATACTGTTCTACCTGATGCTGGCTGTCGACTTCTTCCTCAAGCAGTTCGACCTGCTCCACACTCATACAGGAGCTGTTTACGGCGCAGGATTTGTAGATGTCAATATCACACTTTGGGTATACAGACTCATTATGCTGATGTGCCTTGTCGGAGCTGTTACTCTGGCTGTCCATATCAAGAAGGGTGAGATCACCAAGCTTCTCAAAGTGCCTGTTATTATGGTGCTTATCTATGCTCTTGGTGTAGGTGCAGGTTCGCTTGTCCAGTCACTCATAGTAAGCCCTGATGAAATCAACAAAGAGGCAAAGTATCTCGAGAACAATATCGAGTACACAAGACATGCTTATGGTATCGATGATGTAAGAGTAGCTACTTACAAAGCGGACGATTCGCTGAATGCTGAAGTCATCGAGAGTAACGAAGAGACGATCAGCAATATCAGAATCAACGACTATGGTCCGGTAAAGGATTTCTACAACCAGACACAGTCGATCCGTCAGTACTACAGATTCAACGATACAGATATCGACAGATACACAATTAACAACGCTATCACTCAGACATACCTTTCGGCAAGAGAGATAGACGAGGAGAAGATCAGTAACACATGGATCAACAAGCACCTCAAATACACACATGGCTATGGTGCAGCTGTATCTCAGGTAGATACTGTAACTTCATCCGGACAGCCTGATGTTATCGAGGGCAATATCCCGCCGGAAACCAATATTCCTGAAATCAAGATCACAAGACCTGAAATATATTTCGGCGAACTGACTAATGACTATGTGATCGTAAATACAAAGGAAGCTGAATTCGACTATCCGGACGGAAGCGAGAACAAGTACACTGAATACGAAGGCGGAAGCGGGATCAAGCTGAATTTCATCAACAGAATTCTCTATGCGATGAGAGAGGGCAACATCAACATCCTTGTTTCCTCCAACATCACATCGAAGTCCAAGATCCTGTATATCAGGAACGTTGTTCAGAGAGTCGAGAAGATAATGCCTTATCTTGCATATGAGGAAGACCCTTATATGACAATCGTTGACGGACAGCTTTACTGGGTGCTCGATGCTTATACAACAAGCAACAAATATCCTTATTCAGAGCCGTTCAATGAGGAGGGCGTCAACAAGACCAACTATATCAGGAACTCTGTCAAAGTCGTAGTTAACGCATATGACGGAACTGTCGATTTCTACATCGTAGACGACACAGACCCGATCGCTAAGACTTTCCAGAAGATTTATCCTAAGCTGTTCAAATCATCGGATAAGATTCCTGAGAACCTGAAATCTCACCTGAGATATCCGAACACCCTGTTCAAGATCCAGGCTCAGGTTTATTCGAAGTATCACATGGACGAAGTAAAGGTCTTCTACCAGAAGGAGGACCTGTGGGATATAGCTCACCAGATCTATGGTACAGACGATGTTCAGATGGATCCGAGCTACTATGTCTTCAACCTGCCTGATACACAGGAAGGTGCGGAATTCATCAACATGGTTCCGTTCACTCCGAAGTCAAAGCAGAACATGACAGCTGTCATGATGGCACGTAACGATGGCAACAACTACGGTCAGATCATCGTTTACACAATGCCTAAGAACAAGACGATTTACGGTCCGATGCAGATCGAGGCTCAGATCGACCAGAACACAGAGATTTCCAAGGAATTCTCGCTGTGGGCTTCGTCAGGATCTACTTATAAGAGAGGAGACCTCTTCGTAATACCTATCGGCACATCACTGATGTATGTCGAGCCGGTATACCTCGAAGCGTCTAACCAGGCTATCCCGGAAGTAAAGAGAGTAATCGTAGCTTACCAGGATAAGATCGCATACGAACCGACTCTTGCTGAAGCACTTCTCAGCCTCTTCGGCGGAACATACGACGACAGCTCGAAGAACACCATAACTCCGGGCGATGAAGATGGTGAAGAAGGCGGAGCATCAGAAGATATCAAGTCCCTGATCAAGAAAGCACAGAATGCATACGACAAAGCAATCGAGTGCCAGAAGAACGGTGATTGGGAAGGATATGGAAAATATATCGCACAATTAGAGAGATATCTGACACAGCTCAGCAATCAGTAATTGGCTATATATTGTATTAAGAGTATTAGGAATAGGAAAGATGATTAAATTTGATCTTAACAGGATGTTATATACGCTCAGGCCGAATGAACATGATGCTGAGACTGTCAAAAGCAGGCTTTCGGCTCATCCGGAAGTGAGGTTCGTCTCATTTACCGGTGTGGATATGGGCGGACATAATACAGACGAGAAGATTCCTGTTGCGGCTTTTGTCGGAGATATGGAGAAGATGCTTGCGGAGGGCGTTCAGACGGACGGTTCTTCGGTAGCTCTGCCGACTATCGCCGATCTGTCAAATGCGCGTGTGGATATCATGCCTGACCCGGCTGTAAACTGGTATGTCGAATATAATTTTGACAATATCGACTACGAGACGGGTCTTCCGACCGGTACCCTCAGGATACCGTCATTCCTTCGCCACAACGGAGACACGATGGTCGGTTCAAGGACTTTCCTGAAAAATTCCATTGACAGATTCAAGGCCGGTTTCGAAGATGCACTCAAAGAGAATCCATATGTTTTCGAGCATATTGGTGGGATCGACAGTGTCGATGAGATCGATGAACTGCTGCTGACCAATGCTACAGAGCTTGAGTTCTGGGTCAAGACGCCGGATGACAGGGCCGACAGAAATCAGCTTTCGATCGCGCAGGAACTCAAAGAACAGTACTGGAAACGAGTTACCGGACCGGTCGGAACTGCTATGGAGCAGACTCTTGAGATCCTTGATCACTATGGATTCGGGGTCGAGATGGGCCACAAAGAGGTCGGCGGAGTCAAGGCGAAGATGGGGAATTCCGGTATCTTCGACCACATCATGGAACAGCTCGAGATCGACTGGAAGTATTCAAATCCTATGCAGGCTGCCGATAACGAGAGCCAGGTCAAGAACATCGTAAGAGACGTGTTCAGGATGAACAGTCTTGAAGTAACATTCAGGGCAAAGCCGATGCACGGCGTCGCAGGATCCGGCGAACATACTCACTTTGGCCTTGCGGCAAAACTGAAATCCGGCAAGATCGTCAATTTGTTCGAGCCTTCCAACAGAGAAGAAGATTTCATGAGCCCGGTAGGATACGGAGCTCTGATGGGGATCCTCAAGAATTATGAGCTTCTCAATCCTATTATCTCCTCGACGCATGATGCTTTCCAGAGACTTAAACCGGGTTACGAAGCTCCGGTCTGTATAGTAACATCGCTCGGCGTGGATCATCATACACCTTCGCGTAACAGAACCATCCTGATCGGACTGGTAAGAGACCTCAAGAATCCGCTTTCAACGAGATTCGAGCTCAGATCTCCGAACCCGCATACTAATACTTATCTGGTCATAGGCGGAACATACATGACGATGCTCGATGGCATCAATGCGGCGCTCAGAGCAGGCAAGACACCTTCAGAACTTGAGGCTTCGATCAGCAAGAAATACGGCAAGAAGGACTTCTACCTCGAGAAGAACAGAGAGTACAGGTCTGAACGCAATATCTATACTGATTACAGCCGCGAGGAACGCGAGAAGCTGTTCGGCGAACCGCCTGCAAACGTATGGCAGTGCTTCAAAGCCTGGGGAGATGATAAGGATCCGATCAAAAATGCAGGTATCATTACAGGCGGAGATGCCAAGACAGAGATGATCCTCAGATCATACCGCGAGCAGATGATAATCAAGTGGTCGATGGAATATCATGACAGATATATCGAGAACACAATGGATTATCTGAGAAGCTGCGTGAAACTGCATGATGACGATACGAATGAGTACGACATCAGGAACTGGAGACAGATCGTAGAACTCAGAGACCTTATAGGTCACGAGATAAATGGCAGATCTTCGCTGCTCATGCAGGCAAGAATGGCTATCGAAGAAGTCAACTACGAAGAGCTTTCGAGACTTGAGGTCCTTATTGAAGAGAAACTCGAGGAACTCAGAGCCGTATATAACAAATACAGAAGAAACATTTTCTAAGAACGAAAGAGGCAAAAAGATGCTGGATATCAAGAGAATCAGAGAGAATTATGAGGAAGTTAAAGCTGCCGTTGAGAAGAGAGGAAAAGGCGATTTCGGTCTCAGCGCTGTAAAGGACCTCGATGTTAAGAGAAGAGCGATCCTCGCAGAAGTCGAGGCGCTCAAAAATAAGCAGAATGTCACATCCCGTGAAGTTCCTAAGCTCAAAAAGGCAGGTGAAGATACGTCTGCACTGTTTGCTGAGATGAAGCAGCTGTCTGCAAAAATCAAGGAGCTTGATGGCGAGGTCGCTGCTATTGAGGAAGAACTCAGAACGATTCTTCTCGGCGTACCTAATACTCCTTATCATGAAGTTCAGATCGGCGAAGATGATTCAGCTAACGTAGAACTTCGCAAATGGGGAACCCCGCGCGAGTTCGAATTCGAAGCGAAGGCGCACTGGGATATCGGTGAAGGACTTGATATTCTCGACTTCGAGAGAGCAGGAAAGCTTTCAGGCGCAAGATTTACCGTATATAAGGGGCTCGGAGCCAAACTCGAAAGAGCGCTCATCAACTTCATGCTCGATCTCCATACTGAGGAGCAGGGGTATACTGAGATTCTCCCGCCTTTCATGGTCAACAGAGATGCCATGACAGGAACAGGCCAGCTGCCAAAATTCGAAGACGATATGTTCTATCTGCCGGCTAAGGATTTCTTCCTTATTCCTACAGCAGAGGTTCCTGTTACGAACCTCCTTGCCAAGGAGATCCTTCCATTCGAAGAACTGCCTGTTTACTACACTGCATACACACCTTGCTTCCGTAAAGAAGCCGGTTCTGCAGGAAGAGATACAAGAGGACTCATCCGTCAGCATCAGTTCAACAAAGTCGAAATGGTCAAGTTCACTACACCTGAGACATCTTATGACGAACTCGAGAAGCTGACAGATAATGCTGAAGAAGTTCTGAGAAGACTCAATATCCCGTTCAGAGTCGTAAGACTTTCAACAGGCGATCTGGGATTCAGCTCAGCTATGACTTATGACGTAGAAGTCTGGATGCCAAGCTATGGCAGATACGTAGAGATCTCAAGCTGCTCCAACTTCGAAGACTTCCAGGCAAGAAGAGCTAACATCAGATTCAAGAGAGACAAGTCCACCAAGCCTGAATTTGTCCACACTCTGAATGGCTCGGGCCTTGCAGTCGGAAGAACCGTCGCTGCTATCCTTGAGAACTATCAGCAGGAAGACGGAAGCGTAGTGATTCCTGAAGCTCTCAGACCTTACATGGGCGGAAAAGAAGTTATCAAATAAGACTTACAAAACAAATGAGATGGCAATTCAGTTGTGAAAACTGAGCTGCCATCTCTTTTTTAGTTGTTAATTAAAGGTGCATCAATATCCGGTGCCGACTTTTATCATGCCTTCTTCGTCAACTCCGGTCACTTTCTCACCGCGCTCGATCGCATCGGATATGAAGTAGATGACTTCGAGTGTTATGACCTCGCCCGGGCATGCTATAGGCGTTCCGGGCGGGTAAACGATCACAGGATCATAGAGCACTCTGCCGTCAGACTTGTACAGCGGAACGTATTCGCCTTCTGAAGGGACCTCAGCTGCTTCGAGCTCGAAGTCAGGTATCGAGGCAGGTGCACGGTCGACTATTCCGCCAATCGCATAGTTATCGGAGATCTCTTTGAGATTCTCAAGAAGGATGTCATAATCAGAACCTATATTGCCTGCTCCGGTCATGAGCATCACGAATTCGCCATGGACCATCTCAGAGATGATGCCCCTGTGTCTCAGCTCTCTGTCGAGCTGCTCCCCGGAAAGACCAAGCTCAGCCATACTGATGTTGATTTTGGTCAGATCAAGTCCTGTGCGTTCATGATACATTGCGAAATCCGAGACTGCTTCTTCGGCATCCGCAAGTTTTGCTGCGCGCACTGCCTGACGCCCGCCGACAACTGTAAGACCATTTATATGCGCTGCTCTTCTGTAGAATCTGGTCAGATCAGATCTCCAGTTCCGGATTATGGTCTGCCAGTATGTGCGCATGATATGTTCGTTGATATCCAGACTGCCCATCAGGAGATAGGAAGGGCTGGTCGTCTGGAGCATGCGGAGAGTTTCCGTAACTGAGGCAACATTTACCCGTTCACTGCAGATATTCAGGATGCCGCTCCCGGTGAAGCTGAGAAGTGTTTTGTGGGTACTGTTTATGACGATATCTGCTCCGAGTGCTTCTGCGGAGTGAGAAGCGTGGCGGATATAAATCCCTTCTGCCCGCATAGCAGCGGCTTCATAATCGAAAAATCTCAGGTGCGCGCCGTGCGCCTGATCGACTATGAGGATCATTCCGTGATCGTGAGCGATCCTTGCAAGCTGGGCTATATCCGACATTACCCCATAGTAGTTGGGGCTTGTGATAAGGACTGCCGAAGCATCAGGATTTGCTTTACATGCATCGGAGAGTTCTTCAGGTGTTATCTCGGATACCAGATTGAACTCCGTATCTATCTCAGGTCTCAGATAAACCGGGTTGATGCCTCCGAGTCTCAGAGCACTGAAAGCGGAGTGGTGGGAATTCCTGCCGAGAATAAGTTTGCCTCCGATCGGTACACTGCCGATGATCGCGGAAATGACGCCGGCGCTTGAACCGTTGACAAGAAGTTCGGTATGCAGGACGCCATACAGCTCGGCATAATTGTCCATCACGGCCTTGAGAGTCGTTTCCGGACAGAACAAAGCATCTGCTCCGGGTATCTCAGTTATATCGCAGGCCATGATGTTCCTGAGAAAGTCAGAATAACCGGTTTTCTCATAGATCGTGGCACGTCCTTTGTGCCCAGGCATGTGAAAGGAGATATGTCCGTTACCTGAAGCGGATCCCGCTGCTTGTTCATTCAGAAAGTCTATTATTGTTCTGTTCATAGTCTTCATGCAGCTTATTGCTGCTCATCAGGAGTTCTCCAAGCCTTCCGTCTCTCTTTGCCAGGATCAGACAGATAATTCCGACGAGCGAGTCGAAAAAGAGAGCAGGAAGTGCGCCTTCTACACCGAAACCATAGTCATAAATAAGATTGTTTATACCATTCGCCGCATCAAGATGGAACAGCGAGACCTCAGAAATCAGTCCGCTGTTAGGAAGACCGAACAGGAAATTTTGCGTGAAATTCCATCCGGTGTGGATGCCCATAGCTACCCATATACTTCCAGAGTACCAGCGAAGAAGTGAATATGAAAAACCACATATTACGATGCCCGTTATGCTTAGTACAGAAGCTGACGGGTTGAGGACATGCATCAGTCCGAAGAAGATCCCGTTGACTGCAATTGCGACCCACAGCGGGTAACGTTCGTTGATTCTTTCGTACATAAATCCTCTGCACCACATTTCTTCAGATGAACTCTGGATGAAAGTTGAAATGAATGCAAAGAGGAAAACCGGGACCTGAGACCAGCTTGATTCGAAGTACAGCTTGATATCTCCGTGGATAAGAGCACAGAGGATGCAGCCAAAGTTGGTCAGGAATCCCAGGAGAAGACCAATCAGAAGCATGCGCGGGGTATTGCGGCTGCGTCCGTAAAGTTCGACATTAAAATCATCCCGGGACAGAAGTTCGTAAGAGCCGGCTTTATTTTTCCGGCGTGCTGGCAGGAAGGATCTCCAGATATAGCGATTGCCCTTGAACAGGCAAAGCATTCCGAGAGTTATGACACTGATCAAAGTAAGGGAGTAGTAGTTTATTATAAATACCAAAGAGTCTGACAACCCACTTGCCAGATAGTTGAGAAGCCATGCGATCAGGGCAACAAAAATGCCGTAAATGAGTTCATACCATATAATAACTACTAAAATGATCCAGATAATACTCTGCCTGAGTCTGAATCTGCGCTGATTGTTTGAAGCGTCCAAGATCAGCCATCCTTTCCTGAATGATCCAACTGTTCTGATGTTTTTTTAATTGTAATATGCACGGACTGGCGTGTCAAAAGAATCCTTCAGCTATTTGTTGTGCCCGGCGATGCAACTATCCCCAATATGTTTTGAATTGGGGAAAAAAGAGACAATTAATTAACGTGATTGCATTGGAAAATACACACTTAGAGGCTCGTTCTTTTTATCACAAAAGTGTTTTTTTGGTTTTTTTAGTATATAATTACAGAGTTATAAGGGCGTTAAGCGTCTGGCTTTTTTGTGCTCTACTCACGAAACACATCAGCAGCCGGCAGCTGAGATCGCCCACAAGTAAGATATTGGTATTATATGAAAGGAGTTTCTAAAAGGGATGAGCCAAAGGAAACATTTACCAAGCATCCACGTACCTCATCATAAGAATACGGCCGCAAGCGAGACCGTTACTATGCCGGTACCGGATGAGGTTAGCATCAGCATGTCCCAGAACATTGGCGCTCCTTGTAAGCCTCTTGTAGCAAAAGGGGATTACGTGAAGGTAGGACAGAGGATCGGAGATGTCGAAGCCTTTGTCAGCGCACCTATCTTCTCCAGCGTCAGCGGGACTGTTAAAGCTATCGAACAGGTCCGTGGCTCGATGGGTGGATTCGAAACACACATCGTCATTGAGACCGACAAAAAGCAGGAAATCAGCGAGGAAGTCAAAGTTCCTGAGATCAACAGCTTTGCAGATTTTATCAAGGCTGCAAGAGACAGCGGAATGGTTGGACTCGGAGGAGCATCTTTCCCGACTCACGTCAAGCTGAATCCTAAGAACCTTGATGAGTGTAAGTATCTCGTAGTCAACGCTGCTGAGTGCGAACCATTCATCACTACTGACAACAGAGAAATGGTAGAGAACGGCCAGGACGTACTCGACGGAATGATGATGATCATGAAGTATCTTGATCTTGAAAAGGGATTCATCGGCGTTGAGACCAACAAGCCGGATGCTATCGCAAACATGAACAGACTGATCGAGCAGAACGGCATCAGCAATATCGAGGTCGTTCCACTGCCATCCAGCTACCCGAAGGGAGCTGAGCGTGTGCTCGTTTACGAAGTAACAGGCCAGACCATGAACGCAGGAGTACTCCCTGCACAGCTCGGAGTTATCCTTGATAACGTTTCAACTATCGGTGTTATGGCAGAGTACTTCAAGACCGGTATGCCGATCGTAAGAAGAAGAGTCACAGTTGACGGAGACGCAGTAACTGAACCTAAGAACGTATTCATTCCGATCGGAACAAGAATCGCTGACGTTATTGAGTTCTGCGGCGGATACAAGAAGGAGCCTCGCAAGATCATCATGGGCGGACCTATGATGGGAAGAGCTACTAAGTCCGACGAATCCCCGACAATGAAGAACACTTCTTCTATCCTTTGCTTCAGCCAGGAAATGGCAGAAGTCAAGGAAGAGACAGCCTGCCTCAACTGCCAGCGCTGTCACACAGCTTGTCCGTTCGGCCTCATGCCAAGCATTTTCGCAGATGCTTATGAGAGCAAGGATGTTGACAAACTCAACAGATTCAATGTCATGCAGTGCATGGAGTGCGGCAGCTGCTCATACACATGCCCGGCAAGACGTCCACTGAGCCTTACGAATAAGCTCGCTAAGATGATGGTAAAGGAGGCATCGAAGTAATATGGCTAACAAGTTTCATACTAATTTGATAGTATCCTCCGCACCTCACATCGTAACGGAATCTGATACTACAAGACTCATGGGAACAGTCATTCTTGCACTCGTTCCTGCATGGGCAGCAAGCGTATACATCTTCGGATTCAGAGCACTTCTGCTTTCTGTTGTATGTGTAGCTGCAAGTGTACTCTTTGAGTATCTCTACAACATGTTCATGCACAAGAAACAGACAGTAAGCGATCTTTCAGCTGCTCTGACAGGCCTTCTGATCGCTTTCAACGTTCCTTCAAGCTTCCCGCTCTGGCAGGCTATCATCGGATGCTTCTTCGCGATCATCGTTGTTAAGCAGCTTTTCGGCGGAATCGGAAGGAACTTCTCGAACCCTGCTATCACAGCAAGAATTTTCCTGTTCATCTCGTTCGCAGCTAACATGTCAACATGGCCGCTCCCGAGAATGCAGGTAACAGCAGATGCTGTGACAGGAGCTACACCTCTTGCTATTTATGCAGAGGGAAGCATGGACCAGCTGCCGACCCTCGGAACACTCTTCCTTGGATTCCACGGCGGTTCAACCGGTGAAGTTTGCGCACTCGCACTGATCATCGGCGGAGTCTTCCTGATCATCCGCAAGGTCATCAGCCCGATCATTCCATGTGCATTCATCGGAACAGTATTCGTATTCGGATTTATCGCGACAGGCAGCCTGCAGATGGCTCTGTTCCACGTTCTCGCAGGCGGTGTTCTTCTCGGTGCATTCTTCATGGCAACTGACTATGTAACATCACCTAAGCTGCCGCTTGGACAGCTGATCTTCGGTATCGGCTGCGGAATCATCACAATGAGCATCAGACTCTTCGGATCATATCCGGAAGGTGTTTCGTTCTCGATCCTGCTGATGAACATCTGCACACCGCTCCTGAACAACCTGTCCTACAAGTTCTATCTGAAAGAGGGAGGTGCCAAGAATGGAAAATAAGAACAGTGCATTCAAGGAATACATCTCGCCTATTCTGGTACTCGTAGTAATTTGCTTCGTAGTTACTTTCCTGCTGGCATTCACTTACGGTATCACAAAGCCTATCATTGACGAGAACACTGCTAAGGCAGCAAGTGCAGCAAGAATGGAACTCCTTGCTGATGCTGATAACTTCACAGACAGCGGTGCTGATCTTGTTGAATATGAGCCTGGCAAAGTATTTGCAGTTGACGCTTACACAGCAGATAACGGCACAGGTATGGTAGTTACAGTTAAGTCCAACTCATACGGCGGACTTCTGACAGCAATGGTAGGTATCGACAAAGATGGAGCTATCACTGGTGTCAAGGTCACAGAACATGCCGACACTCCGGGTGTAGGAACCAAGGCACAGGCTGAGGATCACCTCAAGCAGTATGTTGGCCTCACAGAGCTCGGCAGTGATACCATCAAGGCTCACGCCGACAGCGTTGTAGAGGTTACAGGTGCTTCCGTATCCTCAGGCGCTATCCACAAAGCTGTATACTGCGCACTTGAGCAGTTCAAAGCGATGGGAGGTGTAAAATAATGGAAAAGAAAAGCAAACTCGCGATTCTGACTAATGGAATCATCAAGGAGAACCCTACACTGGTACTTCTCCTCGGAACATGCCCGTTCCTTGCTACATCTTCATCGCTGATCAACGCGCTGGGAATGGGACTTTCAGCAACAGCTGTATTGATCTGTTCCAACATCGTAATCTCGATTCTGCGTAAGGTCATTCCTGACAAAGTAAGAATCCCGTGCTACATCGTAGTAATCGCCGGCTTCGTAACACTGGTACAGTTCGTACTTCAGGCTTATGCACCGGACATCAACAAGGCACTTGGAGTATTCATTCCGCTGATCGTAGTAAACTGCATCATCCTCGGAAGAGCTGAGGCATTTGCTAACAAGAACTCCGTTTTCGATTCACTTCTTGACGGTATTGGAATGGGCCTCGGATTCACCCTTGCTCTTGCTTGCATGGGCGCTATCAGAGAACTTCTCGGAACAGGATGCCTCCTCGGCATGACGATCATTCCGAACTTCTCGATCGGATTCTTCAACCTGCCTCCTGGTGGATTCTTCGTTTACGGTGTCCTGATCGCAATCATCCAGGCTGCAACAAAGGGCAAAGCACTGAAGGCTAAGAGTTTCAGCTGCGGTCTCTGCCCAATGTACAATTCGTGCAACACTGCTGAGGCAAACGAGGAAATCGCTGCTGCTAAAGCAGGTGCTGTAGCACAGAAAGGAGCACAGGCATAATGGTAAACTTAATAGTAATCTTTATGGCGATAGTGCTCGTTAACAACTTCGTACTGTCGCAGTTCCTGGGAATCTGTTCATTCCTCGGAGTATCCAATAAGATGAGCTCAGCTGTAGGTATGGGCGGCGCGGTAGTCTTCGTAATGGTTATCGCAGAGCTCGTAACCTGGCCTGTAATGCAGCTCCTCAACAAATTCGAGATCGGATATCTGCAGACTGTAGTATTCATTCTCGTAATCGCTGCACTCGTACAGTTCGTAGAAATGTTCATGAAGAAGTACCTGCCTGCTCTCCAGAAGGCACTTGGTATCTTCCTCCCGCTGATCACTACAAACTGCGCTATTCTCGGTGCAACGATCAACGCAATTAGTTTTGGTTATACATATGTGCAGTCCGTTGTGTATGCTTTCGGAGCAGGAGTCGGCTACATGGTAGCAATGGTCCTCTTCGCAGGCATCCGTGAAGAGAAACTCTACAACACAGAGGGCGTTCCTACTCCGTTCAAGGGCGTAGGCCTCATCCTCGTAGCAGCTTCCATCATGGCACTTTCATTCATGGGCTTCACCGGTATGTTCCAGTAAGGAGGTGGAGAGATGAGTAATGTTATGACACCTGTACTGCTCGTAGCAGTAATCGGTTTTGTCTGCGCAGGACTCCTGGTATTCGCTTCCAAGGTGTTCCATGTAGCAGTTGATGAAAGAGTTACAAAGGTAAGAGAATGTCTGCCGGGCGCTAACTGCGGTGGATGCGGATTCGCAGGATGCGATGACTACGCTTCCAACCTGGTAGGAGATGAATCAATTCCTTGCACAAAGTGTTCTCCTGGCGGAGCCGCTGTTGCCGCACAGATCGCTGAGATCCTCGGCAGATCCGCTGGCGCAGCAGAGCCACAGATAGCACAGGTAATGTGTAACGGAACATGCGATGCAAGAAGAACTGTCCTTGAGTGGCAGGGGATGGAA
This sequence comes from Mogibacterium sp., assembly GCA_017403955.1. Taxonomy (GTDB): domain Bacteria; phylum Bacillota; class Clostridia; order Peptostreptococcales; family Anaerovoracaceae; genus Crickella. The sequence continues at coordinate 122,869 of JAFRDH010000024.1, read as the reverse complement.
TCCTGCAAAGGCGCTAAGGGCTGGTTCTCTTCACCAAATGCATGCATGTATGGTTGTATCGGTCTCGGCGACTGCGTCAAGGCTTGCCAGTTCGATGCGATCGGTATCGTAGACGGCGTTGCAAAGGTCAACAGAGAAAACTGCGTGGCTTGTGGTGCTTGCGTTGGTACCTGCCCGCAGAAGGTCGTTAAGCTCGTACCTAAGAAGAGCCAGGTACACGTTCTGTGCTCATCCACAGACAAGGGCGGCGTTGCACGCAAGAACTGTGACAATGCATGTATCGGCTGCATGAAGTGCATGAAGGCCTGCAACTTCGACGCTATCCACGTTGAAGACAATCTCGCAAGAATTGACTATGATAAGTGCAAATCCTGCGGAATGTGCGCTGCAGTATGTCCGACCGGAGCCCTCAACAGCTTCAAGAAACTTCCTAAGAAGGAAGTAGTTGAAAAGACGATCGCAGCAAAGGCCGCAAAAGCAAAAGCTGAAAAGGAAAAAGCTGCACAGGCATAATGTGTCACTGGGGACGGTTCTCTTTGACACACATAGCCGGAAAGGCAACAACAGAAACAAAACAATAGGGAGTCGGAATATCACAGTTTCGGCTCTCTATTTTTTATGCAGGATGTTGGAAGGATTTTCCGTTCTCTTTGCAAAGATTCAATTTTGTAAGCAAAAAGGCATACGTTTTTATGCCGTTTTTCGAAATAATCCGATTTCAGGAATACTGCCCTGTCGCGGCACTGCTTGATTTTGCATAAATATAAGCGAGCGAGAATAAGCATTCGTCCTAACGGCGCCTACGCCTTCGTTCGAGCAAGATTTTCATCAGACAAAGCAAGATCCATATTGGCAAGATGCTACTATGACCTGATCTAGTTCAAAATGAAGGCCTTTTCAGCCACCTAAAGTCACAATTAGAGGGATAAACAGCGCATAAAATCATGCCCAATAACAAAAAAGGCATAATTCTTTATGCCAAAAATCGGACAATACGCAAAACAGGAATAAGTATAATTATGCATCGCGTGCAGACTATGCGGTTTATAGCGCGGGCGAGATATGGAGCCTTGACATGTGTGGTACTCTCGCGCGTGCTTAGTTGAGCCTCCGGCTGACTTCTTCAGGTAGAATTAATGTGATCATTGGGCCAGATCCGAGGTTTCGATGTCACAATGTATGAAATGTGCCGATGTGAAACACTATGAGATATGAGAGTCTTCATCCAGGATCACGAATTCGATGCCTTGATGGCCGAAGTGCACAGATGCAAGAGTCTTTGAACAATAACATCATTGGGCCATCCTGATATCAAAAGTCATATTTAGTACGAATATCTGCGCTGAGGGGCACACTCTATCTATAGCGCTTCGTCCATCTTGACCTCAAAAACCCATTTCTGCCCGAAGTCCTGGAATTGAAATGAAAGTGCAGTGCCTTCAGCTAAATGTTCCGGTCTGCTCAAGGAGCCCCGCGGCAGATTGTTGCGGTTTCTTAAAAATCAAAAACATCTCACATAGTGGTGTTTTGATGACGTATAATATGATGTGTGGGACAGCGTTCTGTGGCGGAATTGTTGCAGTTTGCTGCCTTGTTTTTAGAGGTGAAGATGATACGTTTTGCTAACAGGAAAATCAGAATAATAGCTCTTCTTATGGTTGCCTGCATGGTGTTCTCGATGGGTTCCCCGATGCAGGTCAGAGCAGCAAGTGAGGAATCTGATGCGGAGACGCTCAGATATCCGGATGTTCTGGCGGATCAGTTTTATCAGGACGAAAACGATCAGTCAGAGAGCGATCAGTCTGAAGAAAAGAAATCAAAAGAAAACAAGGACGGCTTCGTGATTTCGGAGTCGTCGAGATTCTATATAGTAACGGACGAAACAGAAAGCGAGCAGGAGGACGGCGGGCAGACCGCAGACGCAAAAAAAGCTGACTCAAACAAAGCAGACGCAGATAAGGCGGAGGCTGATCCGCAAGACGCTGATCCGTCTGAAGAAAATGAGCTGTACGATACTGTTGCGCTGATGGCAGCGCAGTTTGCGCGTTATGGAATTCCTTCGAATGAACCGCTTCTGGTTTTCTATGGTTCCGAAGAATATACGCTTCCGGGGGACATTGTCATCAAGTTGATCCCGGGCAAGGCAAATCAGTCGTATAAGATAGACATCACTGACAGGGCGGTGATCACAGGTGCCGGAAATGACGGGGTCTATTACGGACTGATCACTTTGCTTGAGATCGCGCTCAAGACGCATGCCCCGAGCATGGAGGATGCATATTACAATTCATACAGCTATTCATATGGATATCAGGATGGTGCGCAGGATGAAGACGGATCCGGTGAGAACGATGCGGCAGGTCCTGTAACGATCGGCAAAATGACTATTGAAGATGGCCCGGATCTTGAGGAGCGCGCGATATTCCTTGATTGTGGGCGCAAGTATTTCACGACTGAGTGGATCAAGAATCTCATCCGCAGGGCTTCATTCCAGAGATATAACACCTTGATCCTTCATTTCTCTGAAGCGCAGGGCCTGCGGCTTGATTCGAGAGTGTTCCCGTGGCTGACGGAGGACATTGACTCTCTGAGCATGACCGAGATGGCGGATATCGTCAGCTTTGCCGGGAAATATCATATGAAGGTGATCCCTTCGTTCGATGTGCCTGGCCATAACAAATTCATAATTGACAAGTATGAAAGCTATGTGAGCGAGCATCCGGATTTCACTTTTGAGTACGGCGGCAAAACATACGGGCCGGCAGCTCCGGCGGATGAAGGTCCGGCAGATACGGCAGATGAGGATGGAGAGAATTCGGAAGGCGCGGCAGAAGATAATGATTTTGCGTCTATTGCGAATCACTATACTCACAATGGTGTGACTGTTGAGTCGAACTCGATCGGGATCGACCTGACCAAAGAGCATGCGGTCGCTTTCCTTGACGCGATGATCGATGATTATGCATATTTCTTCAAGGATCTCGGATGCACGGATTTTGATATGGGCGGTGACGAGGTCCTCGGATATGCGAGCTTCAATATAGGCGGCGACACTCTTATACATGAGAACCGGTGGGATTTCGTGGAACACTGGGGCGATTATGCGCAAGGCGTCATGAAGATCCCGGGCGGAAGTCCGTCGGATACGTTCATACATTATCTGAACAGGACCGCGCTCAGGCTCATGAGAATGGGATACACATGCAGAGTGTTCAATGATGAAATAGACGTCAATACAGACCAACATTTCAGACTGCTCCCGGCGGTCGAGTTATCCTACTGGAATGCGGGCAGACGCAGCGCAAAGCATTTTGCGGAGACAGGGCATAAAGTGTATAACTGCGTATCCCGCTGGTGCTATTTCGCGTCAGGCAGAGTAGATGGCGTTGACATAATGAATGGAAAATACTATTCGGTCAACAGCCCTAATATATATGAGAACTGGGACTCGCTTGCGTTTACCAGTACGACAATGAACCCGAAACCGGTCCCAGAAGAAATGGCTGCCGGCGGATATTTCTGCATCTGGTGTGACGAGCCGGATTACAAGTCGGAGGAAACGATCTGGGAGGAAGTCGAGATGCGTACCTGGGCGAACTCAGCGAGGCTCTGGAATGCCCTCCGCAGAGAGTATACGGAAGACGGCTATCCGGTCAGCAGAGAATACGGGACAGAAGAGAATGAACAAAAGTGCAGCTACAATGAGCTGGAGTATTTTGCGGGACTGGCAAGAGATAAAAACGATTACAAGTGGTTCACCGGTGAGAACAGGATCCTGAATGGATCGGGCAAACCGCTCTCGGGAGAAGACTGGTGGATCCATTTTGTACCGCAGGAGGTAAAAGATAATTGATTGATGAATATTTAATGGCCCGCAAAGCGGGAGATCGTGAATATAAATCCAGACTGGCTGCAGGAAAGTATCCGTTTCTGCCGGCTCTTGATGATCTGGTGCCGGAAAATGGCTTGCTGACTCAGCAGAATCTGGGGATGATGGAGATCCCGGTCGAGCTGATCGCAGGTACCAAGACACGCGCCAGACAGAATTCATTTGCACCGAATTTCATGCCGCTCCTTGAGCCGGATACTGAATTCGCGATGAAATGGAGCAATCTATATAATGCGCAAATGGATGAAGGGTTCAACAGCGCGATCAAAGTATATGAATATCTGCACAGATTCTATGTGCTCGAGGGCAACAAAAGAGTTTCGGTGAGCAGATTCCTTGATATGCCTACAATTATGGCGGATGTCACCAGGATCATTCCGCCTGAGAAAACACTCAGGGAACATCCTGAATATACTGAATTCCTGGATTTCTATATGGCGGTTCCTCTGTACGATATCGACTGCACCAGACCGGGCTCGTATACAGAGATCGCGGAACTTCTGGGAAGAAAAATCGGTCCTGGCGCGGAACCTTGGCCTGAAGATCTGGTCAAGTCACTCAAGTCGGTATACTGGAGATTCAGCAAGATCAGAGCGGAGCTGGGCGATTTCATCCCTGACATGAGCACAGGGGATGCTTTTGCGATCTATCTCAGGATATACGCGAGAGATGCGCTCAACAATTCTGCTGACAAGGAACTCGACAAGAGACTCAGGACCATTCGAAAAGAACTTTTGACTGCTGCGAACAGTGACAGCGTAGCACTTGTCGAGTCATCAGACGATGCTATAAATGCCGGAGGGCTCCTGACTAAGACCGGAAGCCTGATAACCAAGCCGGGTTCACTTATCGGGAAGGTCATCCCGGCGATCTCATATTCAGAGAAGCATCCTCTCAGAGCGGCGTTCATTTATGACAAAAGTCCTGCGGACTCTGACTGGGTATACAATCACGAAGCGGGAAGGCTCAGAGTCGAAAAGTCATACGGTGGGATCGTAAAGACTAAGAGTTTCGTTGGCGGTATAGACGAGACAGAACGGCTTATAGATGAAGCGGCTCTTTGGAAAGCGGACGTGGTTTTCACGGTGTCACCGAGACAAATGACCGAAACACTCCGCGCGGCTATCAAATACAAAGACATCATTTTCCTGAACTGTTCGATCAATCTGGCGCATCAGGCCGTAAGAACTTATTATGCCAAGCTTTATGAGGCAAAATTCCTTGCGGGAATGGTCGCGGCGATCGAGGCGAGACGGCTTGGGAGCCACACCATCGGCTACTGTTCGGACTACCCGATCTATGGAACGATCTCGTGCATAAATGCTTTTGCCATAGGTGCGGCAATGATCGATCCTGAGGCTGAGATCTATCTGCAGTGGACGACAAAGCAGGATAATGACTGGTGGCGGGATATGGAAGAACGCGGGATCGATATTATTTCCGCATTCGATTCGACTCACCGCATAGACGGCAGTAATGTCTACGGAGTTTTCAGGATCGAAAGAGGCGAAGCCGGTTCCCCGGGCACGGTCCGCAACCTTGCCGCTCCAATCTGGAAGTGGGGCAAACTCTACGAGATAATACTCAAAACGATACTCGAAGGCACATATCATGCCAGTATTATGGACAAAAAAGACCAGGCTACGAACTACTGGTGGGGAATGATCTCCGGCGTAGTAGATATCAAGCTGAGTGATGAACTGTCTTCATATACAAAACGACTGGTTGAAGTGATGAAATCCGACATCATGAGCGGAAGCATGAATCCTTTTGACGGCGAGCTCCGAAGCCAGGACGGCTGGATCAGACATGACGGAGATCCGCTTCTTACCAGCAAAGATATTATTACCATGAATTGGCTGAATGAAAATGTCGTCGGAGAGATCCCTGAAAAGGAGTCTTTGAGCGAAGAAGCCAAATCAACTGTAAGTGTCAGCGGAGTTAAGTAAAGAACAGACAGCAGGCGGCAATGAAAATCCTTCTTATATCAGATCACGAAGATAAATGGCTTTGGGACAAATGGTCTTCTTACGGAGCGAACAAACTCGAAGGAGTCGATCTTATTTTGTCAGCGGGCGATCTCAGCCCGTACTATCTTGAATTCCTTGTAACGATGACAAATGTTCCGCTTCTGTATATCAGGGGGAATCACGACAGCCAGTACGATACTCATGCGCCTGAAGGATGCCTGAACATCGACGAACAGATCTACGAATACAATGGCATCAGGATCGCGGGACTTGGAGGCTCGAAGAGGTACAAAGAAGGTAAGGATATGTACACTGAGAGGGAAATGCAGAAGAAAATATCCCGTCTCAGGAGAGCTCTCAGACGTACTGAAATGAAGAACCGTTTGCGTGGCGGAGACTCTGCAAAGAGGGATCCGGGAAGCAGGGTAGACATAATTCTGACGCATGCTCCGTGCAAAGGTTATGGGGATATGGATGATCTGCCGCACTCGGGTTTCATGTGTTTCAATGACCTTCTTGACGAATGGAAGCCGAAGGCTCTCTGCTATGGACATATCCATCAGGAATACGGCAATTTCAAGAGGGTGATCGATCATCCGTCAGGAGCCAAGCTGATAAACGGAAATGAAAAATATTTTATCGAGTTGCCTGACCTTTAAGATGCTTTTTTAAATAGTTTTTAAGGACAGTTTTAAGTTCGCCTGCTATATTGCGTGTGAACATGAAATATAGTGACCTGCAGGGGGAAAATCAGATGAGAATACTGCTCGCAGAAGATGAGAAGGCTCTGGCAAGAGCTGTTGTAAAAATCTTTGAGAAGAATAATTATTCAATAGATGCTGTACACAACGGTGAAGACGCGCTCGACTATCTCGAGACAGGTAATTATGATGCAGCGATCCTGGACATCATGATGCCAAAAGTAGACGGCATCACTGTTCTTAAGAAGATCCGGGCAGCGGGGGATACTATCCCGGTTCTGATGCTCACGGCCAAATCCGAGATCGATGATAAGGTCCTCGGTCTTGACAGCGGCGCGAACTATTACCTGACAAAACCATTTGACAGCAAAGAGCTGCTTGCGGCAGTCCGTGCTATTACAAGAAGCCATTCCGAGGTGGATACCAAACTCGCGGTCGGCAATCTCACGCTTGACCGTACGTCATTCGAGCTCGCTTCACCTACGGGAAGCACCCGCCTGACCAACAAAGAATATCAGATGCTCGAGATGATGATGGCAAACCCGAAGAATGTCATTTCTGTCGAGAGTTTCATGGACAGGATCTGGGGATACGACAGCGACACCGAGAGCAATGTCGTGTGGGTGTACGTTTCCTATCTGAGAAAGAAAATGGCTGCTATTGGCGCAAATGTAAAGATAAAAGCATTCCGCAATGCGGGTTATTCATTAGAAGTCGAAGAGTGATATGATTACAAGACTCAAGAGAAGATTCATAATACTCGCCATGACGTCTCTTACGATCCTCCTGACAGTGATCGTAGCCGGAATGAATTTGATCAACTATAATTCCGTGCTGACTGAAGCAGACGAAAAACTGGAAGCCCTGTCTTCAAACCAGGGCAGGCTCTTTATATTTTTTGATGACGGACTCGATTACCGTATAGATGAGGGCGGCATGGGCGGACGCGGAGGGCATGCTCCTTCGTGGATGTCAAGAGACGAGGCTGAAGAGACCCGCTTCTTTACAGTGCTTGCAGATAGTGAAGGTAATGTCATAGGCGCAAATACTGATCGAATATTCTCTGTTGACCAGGATGCAGCGGCAACGTATGCGAAAGAGGCTCTCGCAAAAGGCAATACTGCAGGCTTCATCAATGACATGAGGTACATTGTTGACGAAGAGAGCTACTTTACGAGAATCATATTCCTTGACTGCGGAAGGACGCTTGGGGCTTTCCGCCGGTTCCTGTATGCAAGTATCATCATGTCACTTGTGGGGCTGGCTGCGGTTTTCGGCGTCATATGCTACTTCGCGGGAAGGATAGTGAAACCGGTCTGGGAGAGCTATGAGAAACAGAAGAGGTTCATTACGGACGCAGGTCATGAGATAAAGACTCCTCTTACGATCATCAAGGCTAATCTGGATGTTATACGGATGGACACAGAGGATGCGCTTGAGGCTGCGGATGCAGACGAAAGCGGATCCGGAAACGAAATAGTCAGAGATCTGACGGAAAGCCTCGGTGAGAGTATCGATGATATAGGCACACAGGTCGACAGGCTTACAACTCTTACCAATGATCTTGTGTATCTGTCAAGAATGGAAGAGGGCGGCGGTTCTCTGACTATGACAGATGTACCGCTTTCAGAAATAGTCGCGGAGACCGTCGATTCTTTCGAACCGGTCGCTAAGGAACGAGGCAAGACTATCCTTGCTGATATAATCCCGCTCCTCTCTATCCGCGGCAGCACCAAAGAGCTTGAAAAGCTGGTTTCGATCCTGATGGAGAATGCGCTTAAGTATTCGCCTGAGGGGGATAGTATTGGTGTATCGCTCCGCAGGGAAAACAAGAATGTTGTGTTGGAAGTAAGGAATAAGACCCTCACGCCTGTTGCAGATGAAGATCTCGAGCATGTTTTCGAGAGATTCTACAGGACGGATAAGTCGAGGAATTCTGCCGCGGGCGGGCATGGCATCGGCCTGTCGATGGCGAGCGCTATTGTCAGTGCTCACGGCGGAAAGATCAGCGCTCGCAGCGGCGACGGGTCGGAGTTTATTGTCGCCGCGGTCATGCCCGCGAATTGATCCCAAGATCCATCAAACTGAATGATATGAATGAGACTGTTTCGCAAAAAATTGCGGCAGTCTTTTTCTTTTTGGTTTGGTTTAAGTTTCGGGTCATATCATGTCAGCGTAAGATACGAGCTTAAGGAGGTAGTATTGTGGCTTATCAGAAAGTTTTCAAAAGATATGAACTTAAATATATGCTGACGCAGGCGCAGAAGGAACGGATCATCGAAGCGATAGAACCTTACATGACGATGGACCGTTTTGGCAGATCGACTATCCGCAACATATATTTCGATACAGATGACTATATTCTAGCACGGCATTCGATCGCCAAACCTGACTTCAAGGAAAAACTCAGGGTCAGGAGCTATTCACAGGCAAGTGCAGGGGACAAAGTTTTCGTAGAACTGAAGCGCAAATACGATCATGTCGTATACAAACGGAGAGTCGCTCTTCCTGAACACGAAGCGATGGCATGGACCACCGGTGCTTCAGGCAGAATTACTGAGCTTGAAGGCTCTGCCCAGATGAAAGACGAGATCGATTACTTCCTTTCATACTACAGAAACCTGAGACCGGCTGTTTTCCTCAGTTATGACCGGGAAGCATATAAGATGAAAGACGGCAGCGACTTCCGTGTGACTTTCGATGAAAATGTGCTTTGCAGGGATTTTGACATCTCGCTTACTTCGCCGGTTTACGGCACTCCTGTGCTGGAGCCTGGCAGGATCCTTATGGAACTCAAGTGCTCAGGCTGCATCCCGATGTGGATGGTCAGAATACTGTCGGAGGAGAAAATATACAAGACTTCATTCTCCAAATACGGCACTGCTTACACCGATCTTATTTTCCCGGAACTCACCGTATCACAAGCAGGAGCTCATGCAGCTGCCCGCTCTCCTCAAAGCGGTTCATCGCAGCCTGCTCAAAGAATGCCGGTTCTGAGCAGGGGCTTGCTCAGCTTCATCGGAAGCAAAGCAGCAGTACTGTAAATAATCAAATCCCTTTAATTTTCGTTTAAGTTAAGCCGGTTATCATATGCCCGTAAGTTATGAGAGAAAGCAACACAGGAGGTACAGATATGCTGGATAGTCTGATCACTAGCATTTACGATACACAAATAGTTTCATCACTGAGTCTCGCTCAGTTCGGCGCGGCAATGGGAGCCGCGGTGCTGCTGGGACTCATAATAGCCCTTACATACATGCGGGGCACCAGATACACCAAGAGCTTCGTCGTAACACTGGCACTTCTTCCGGCGATCATAAGCGTGATCATCATAATGGTCAACGGAAGCGTGGGAACAGGAGTCGCGGTCGCAGGAGCGTTCAGCCTCGTCAGATTCAGGTCCGTTCCGGGAACAGCAAAAGAGATCTGTATGATCTTCCTGGCGATGGCGACCGGACTGATAACAGGCATGGGATACCTCGCACTCGCAGCGATCTTCACTTTGGCAATGTGCCTCATATTCATGCTTTACGGCAAACTCGACTTCGGCGCAAAGAGAAACGCGGACAGATACAAAACGATCAAAGTTGTCGTTCCCGAGGACCTCGACTACACAGGAGTATTCGAGGACGTATTCAGAGAATATACATCATTATGCGAACTGGTCCAGGTCAAGACGACCAACATGGGAAGCATGTTCAAACTCACATACGACATAACGCTCAAAGACCCGTCGAAAGAAAAAGAAATGATCGACAAAATACGCTGCCGAAACGGCAACCTCGAGATCAACGTTTCAAGACAGGGCACGACCCCATCAGAACTGTAAGAAAGGAAACAGCAATGAACAAGAACGTAATAAAGAAATACAGATTGAAAACCATAGCTGTACTGGCCGCGATCATGCTTGTTTTTACAGGATGCAGCGCCAATGCGGCAAGTGCTCAGACAAACGAGTCCGGGACAATTACAACTTCGCAGGAGACTGTAACAGTAGAAAGCAAATCGGAGATGTTCACGGAACGTGATCTTTCCGGAGATTACGATGAATCGAGTGCAGTTTCGATCACATTGAGCGGAAATTCTGCGAGCGTGAACGGGAGCGGAGCAGAAGCTGACGGAAGCACGATCACCATCACACAGGAAGGCGTTTATGTGGTATCCGGGACATTGACAGACGGAATGATCATCGTTGATGCGGATGACGCCGCCAAAGTACAGATCGTTCTCAAAGACGCAAGCATCACGAGCAGCACTTCAGCAGCTTTGTACGTAAAATCCGCTGACAAAGTCTTCGTGACTACGGCGGCAGGAACGACTAATACCCTCGCAAACGGCGGGACTTTCACGGCGATCGATGACAACAATATAGACGCAGCAGTATTCGCCAAGGATGACATCACTTTCAACGGAAGTGGCTCACTCACGATCACATCGCCTGCAGGACACGGCATCGCAGGCAAGGATGATGTCAAGATCGCAGGAGGGGACATCGAGATCACTGCTGCAAAACACGGGATCCAGGCAAATGACAGTGCAAGGTTTGCAGAAGCAAATGTAACTATCAAGGCCGGAACAGACGGCGTCCATGTTTCGGACGATGCTGATGCAGAGGAAGGCACAGCTTCAGACAGCTACTTCTACATTGCTGACGGCACACTTACGATCTCAGCAGGAGATGACGGTATCCATGCAGATGCCAAGGCGCAGATCGAAGGCGGAACAATAAACATTACCGAGTCATACGAGGGGATCGAAGCTCTTGCTATAGAACTCAAGGGCGGTGACGTCAAAGTCACAGCTCAGGATGACGGACTCAATGCAGCAGGAGGAAATACAACATCTAACAATTCCGATACATTCGGAAGCGATGACTGGTCCGGAGGAAAAGGCGGATTCCCGGGCGGCGGAGGATTCAGCGATGGCGGTTCTGACGGTTCGATTGTGATCAGCGGCGGCAGCACATATATCCAGGCAGGCGGAGACGGGATCGATTCGAACGGATCGGTCGAGATAAGCGGTGGTTACACTGTAGTGAACGGACCGACACAAGGAGACACATCTGTACTCGATTACAACACGACAGCAACTGTAACCGGAGGAACATTTATCGGAACAGGTGGAGCAGGCATGGCATCCAACTTCAGCGGTGCGGAGAATCAGGCGATCATCGCTGTAAGTGCCGGCAACCAAAGCGCAGGATCGACGGTCACACTCAAGGATTCTTCCGGCAACACAGTAGCGGAATGTACACCTGAACTTGATTACGCTGTTGTATACATAAGCTCACCTGATGTGCAGCAGGGCAGCACATACACCCTGACTGCAGGAAATTACAGCGAAACTCTTGAAATAACTGAATCTGTTTACGGAACGCTTGGCGGCGCAGGGGGCCGCGGTCCCCGGGGCATGACCGGAGATAACGGACAGAACGGATTCGGAGGGCCGAATGGCTCCGAAAACGGTAACGGAATGAACGGAGGCGGAATGCACGGAAACGGCATGGGCGGAAGAGGACGCGGTCCCGGTATGGAACATGAGGGTCAGACCGGACAGCCTGACGCACAGACCGGCGCAACACAGCTCCTCGGTGATGGAGATCCGGCATAAGAAAACCGCTGATCACAGAAAGGAGGCAGGAACATGGCATCAGAATACATTGCGCTGATTCCCGCTTATGAACCAGACGCGAATCTGCTGAAAGTAGTAAAAGATATGAAAGCAAAAGGCTTCGAAATAGTAGTCGTTGACGATGGCAGCGGAAGAGAATACGAAGAACATTTCCTGAAAGCATCAGAGGACGCGTCAGTTCTGACTCACAATGCAAACAAGGGCAAAGGCGCTGCGCTCAGGACAGGCCTTGCCCACATATACAAGTACAAGATCTGCGGCGGTGCTGCACCTGAAAATGTAGTCGTTGTAACAGTCGACGCTGACGGGCAGCATCTGGCCAAAGATGCATTCAGGATCGCGGTCAAAGCCGCAGCTTGTCCGGGTTCGCTGATCCTCGGCAGCAGAGGCCTTAAAGAGAATGTCCCTCTGAGGAGCAGGTTCGGTAACACTGTGACCAGATATGTATTCAGACTTGCCGCCGGAACCCCGGTGCACGATACACAGACAGGCCTAAGGGCTTTTACCGCTGACCTGATCCCCGATCTTCTGGAGATCGAAGGCGAACGATATGAATATGAGATCAACATGCTCATGACATTTGCGCGAAAAGGGATACCGATCATTGAAGAAGAAATCGAGACTGTCTACCTCAATGGCAACAAAACCTCGCACTTCAACACTTTGCGGGATTCTGCCAGGATCTACAAGGAAATACTCAAATTCTCTGCATCTTCGTTCATAGGCTTTCTGGTCGATTACGGGATGTACGCTTTGCTTCTGGCTTTGACGGCAAAATTTGCACTCGCTAATGCCCTGATCATCTCGAATGTCGGGGCGAGGATCGTAAGCGCGACCGTGAATTACTCGATCAACCGCAGATTCGTTTTCAACAGCAACAAAAGCGCAGGAAAATCGGCTTTACAGTATTTCGCACTGGCAGCACTGATACTTGCAGGCAACACTGCGATCCTCACCGCACTGACAAGTGTGCTTGGGGTGGGCAGTATGATAGCGAAGGTGCTCACGGAAGTGATTCTTTTCTCGATAAGTTGGCTCGTCCAGAGATATGTGATTTTCTATAACGATGAGCAAAAACAGGCGGTGATGGCACTCCCACCGGGCAGGAACAGCGCATCAGTATGCGGAGCCCACAGACCGGCTGAACTCAGGAGCAGGAAACCTGCACTCAGATCCGCATATGTCCGGACGGCTTATACGAATGAAACGACCCCGGAAGGAGGTCGCAAATGAAAAGAAATAATAAGAAACAATTCCCGAAGCAAAGGATTCTTGCCGCATACATGGCATTGCTCCTTGTGTTCACCACCTATGTCGCACTTGACACATTCGTGATCACGAGAGTATACGGAGACGCAGCGAACCTAAGCAGTGAGCAGGAAAATGATTCTGCACAAAGTGGGTCAGATTCTGACATTCAGGGAAGTGAAAATATCGAATTGCCTGATACGAACTCCGGCGAAGACGAGACTTCTTCTCAGGAATCATCAGAACATAAACATGGGGGTAAGCATAAGCCGGACGGAAGCCATGGACCTGGCTCTCACAAGAAGTCCGTATCAACCGGTTCATCTGACCAGTCCGGGTCATCCGGAAGCGCCGGCAGCAGTGACTCCGATAGTTCAAACAGTTCGTCGGCAGTATCTACCGCATCAGATTCCTATAGTGACAGCAACATCAGCATCTCGCTCAAGGAATATAGGCAAAATGACACGACCATTTATGTTGCAGATGTCACTCTGAGCTCGCCTGAATACCTCAAAACAGCTTTGGCTCAAGGTGTTTACGGCAAGAATGTCACCGACAAGACCTCCTCGATTGCATCGGATGTGAGTGCGATCCTGGCAATAAATGGCGATTTTTACGGTACTCAGGAAAAGGGGTACGTGATCAGGAACGGGCAGCTCTACAGAAGCGCTGCCTCAAACGGAAGCGAAGATCTGGTCATTTACAAAGATGGATCTTTCGAAATAATCAACGAAAGCGAAGTGACCGCTGAGCAGCTGGTTGCTAAAGGCGCGGTGCAGACGCTTTCATTCGGACCGGCTCTTATAGAGAACGGTTCGATCGCTGTGACGGCTGATGAAGAGGTCGGCAAAGCGATGGCGAGCAACCCGCGTACGGCTATCGGTATAATTGACGACTGTCACTATGTATTCGTAGTCAGCGATGGCAGATCCGACGCGAGCGAAGGACTTTCACTTTATGAACTCGCCGAATTCATGGAATCACTTGGTGTCGAAACAGCATACAATCTCGATGGCGGCGGATCATCAACTATGTATTTCAAAGGCTCAGTAGTCAACAACCCGACTTCGGGCGGTAATATCAAAGAAAGGAGCGTGAGCGACATTGTTTACATCGGATACTGAATACATTGACAGCAGCAAGTATCAAGACAAAAAACACAAAACTCTGGTTTTAGATTCTTACGAGATCATCGAAGATGAAGAAGGTGTGGCAAGCTCTCACAGGGTAGCGGTCAAAGAAGTCCGGAGCCTGCAGACCGCGGTTACATATCTCATAATTTCGATCGCGCTAATGCTCTTCGGCGCAGTATATGAATATTTTGGCCACGGAGTATTCTCGTTTTACATGATATACGCATTTGCAATTCCGCTTCTGGGTGGCGCGCTGCCATATATGACTGACTACATCAGACGACTCCGCACAGCTGCATCGCACGGAGGATCCGGAGGCAGCAAATTCACGATGCTCATCCGTACTCCATGGATGTATCATGCCGGCCTGGCTACACTCACAGTTGGAAGCATCATGAAAGGCGTCCTTGATATCTATGGCACGACGAACAGCCTGACAATTGCATATCCGGTCGCGGGCGCACTTCTGATAGCGACATCATTCCTGATTAAACCAAAGCACTGCTTGTCATAAGCGGTGCTTTTTCGTGCTTTTCGGGTGTGTCAGAAAGAACCGTCCCCGGTGACACAGTCGTGACACTTTCGCGGGAGTGTGATATTATTAAACTAACTATGGGCAGGACGGAGGGATGGATATGTTCAGGAAATTCAGAGAGAGTCCGTATACGAAAATCGCATTAATGGTGCTGCTGTGCGGTGCTCTTCTTATAATGTTCCATAACTGGGTGAGTAATACCAAATTCTCAGTTGGATTTGAAACAGTCAATAGTACACTTGCCCCGTTCTATATCGGAATAATCTTCGCATTTATTCTGTGCCCTGTGTACAACGAGTGCGTCAAGTTCTTCTATAAAAAGATGGTCAAAGGTGCCGGAAGGAAAGGCTTTTCGCTTGGATCAACGATCGTTCATCATGCAGAGGGGGAACTTCCGGTCACATCCGAAGACAAACGAAGGATATTGACTGCTGCAAGGGCATTTTCTACTATGATCTGTGTTGTACTGGTCGTAGGACTCGTAGGCTTGCTGATCTATTTCGTAGTGCCGACGGTAGTTCAGAACGGTATCAATCTTGCTAATACTTTGCCGGAAAGACTGGCTGTATTCTCAGACTGGCTGGACACACATTTCTCAAGATTCCCGCTCCTTGCAAAATGGGTGGACAATATTGCAAATGCCGGGACCAATGACATTATCAAGTGGGTGCAGGAGCATATACTTGCGGGTAATGCGATGACACTCGCGACCATGATTTCCACCGGAGTTCTTACAGCTGTAAAGTATGTAACAAATGCTTTCATCGGGCTCCTGATCATGGTGTACCTTCTCAACTACAAAGAGAAGCTTTTCGCTATCTGCCGCAAGCTCGTAGCAGCAACATGCGGACAGAGACGCCAGGAGAACCTGTATGAGTTTGCTGATATAGTCAATGAAACATTCATCGGCTTCATAGTCGGCAGAATAATCGACTCATTCATAATAGGTGTTCTGACTTTCCTTACACTCAAGATCTGCGGAATTCAGTTTGCGCTGATGATAAGTGTTATCGTAGGTATAACTAACATCATACCTTTCTTCGGACCTTTCATCGGAGCAATACCGTCAGTGCTGATCCTTCTTCTGGAAGAGCCGGTACAGGCACTGTATTTCATAATTATTATCATTATCATCCAGCAGATCGACGGCAACATCATCGGCCCGAAGATCGTAGGAAATGCGATCGGCATCAGCAGTTTCTGGGTACTTGTGGCGGTACTTATCGGAGGCGGCGTTTTCGGATTCGGTGGCATGGCCCTCGGCGTGCCGGTCTTCGCGGTCTTCTACAGATACGTGAACAAGATCACCACCAGAAGCCTCAAGAAGAAGAACAAAGAAATTCATTCGGTGAGCTACATGAGCCTGGAGCAATTCGGTATCAATGATGATGAGATCGAACTCGAACCGGAGAAAAAGAAACAGGAATCGATTTTCGTCAAGATCAAGAGAAAACTGGAGCAGGAGCAGGACAAAAAAACATCATCAGTAAAGCCTGACGAAGAAAGTGAAGATATGGATGAACTATGGTCTGTAGAGCACCCGGTCGGAGAACCGAGACATAAATCGCCAAAAGTTTATTCACACATAGATGGAGATAAAGAGTGATCAAAGAAACACTGACTAAAATAGCAAAAGTAATACCTGAGGACAGACTGCTTGTCGACGAGCCAATGAGCAGACATACGTCTTTCAGGATAGGCGGTCCGGCGGCTGCGCTGGTGATCGCAGAAAATGAAGAAGAACTCGGAGCGGTGTTGCGGATATGCACAGAAGACGCAGCGGAACATCTTATCATAGGCAACGGATCGAATTTCCTCGTATCTGACGAGGGATATCCGGGGATCATGATCAAACTGGGAGGAGACTTTGATTCTATCAGACAGGATCCTGAAGATGAGTGCAAAGTCATAGTTGGAACGGCCAGACTGCTTTCCTCGACAAGTGCTTTCCTGACAGAGCAAGGTCTCTCGGGTTTTGAGTTCGCAAGCGGCATCCCGGGAAGTATCGGCGGTGCAGTATTCATGAATGCCGGTGCATACGGCGGAGAGATGAAGGACGTAGTCAGATCTGTCCGTGTTATGCGTCCGGATGGATCGGAGATCAAAGAGGTCGCCGGAGATAAGATGGAATTCAGCTACAGGCACAGTGTGCTTGAAGATAATGGCTGGCTCGCCCTTGCGGCAGTGCTCGAACTGACAAAAGACGATCCTAAGGCTATTTCAGCGAGAGTGGCTGAACTTCAGGCAAAACGGAATGCGAAGCAGCCTGTGAATTATCCGAGCGCAGGCAGTACGTTCAAAAGACCGAAAGTCGGTTATGCTGCTGCGCTTATCGATGAGGCAGGACTCAAAGGATACCGGGTCGGCGGAGCAATGGTCTCCGAGAAACACGCCGGATTTGTAATAAATGCCGGAGGAGCTACGGCAGAGGATGTTCTTGCAGTCATGCGTCATATAAGAAGTGAAGTATACAAGAATTCAGGCACGATGCTCGAGCCTGAAGTAAGACTTATCAACTGCAGTTTGTGATCTGCAATCAAGGCAATGAATCTCAAAGAATTAACACTTGAAGAACTCGGAAAGAAATTCAGAATAAAGGGCGACTATCATACTCATACGGTATATTCGAAAGTCGGCCCGTATTTGCATGGCAAAGGCCGGATAATCGACAATGCTGCCGCAGCTTCGGCGAAAGGACTCGAAGAGCTTGCGATCACTGATCACGGCCCGACGGATTTCTATGGACTGGATCAGAAGAAGATCCCTCAGATGAGGGAAGACATCAAAAATGCAGTGCAGGCATATCCGGATCTGAAGATCTACCTCGGAGTTGAGGCGGATATTGTCGACACACCAAACGGACTCGATGTATCACCGGAGGATTTTGGCCTGTATGACTTTGTCAACGCAGGTTATCACTATGTGCCTAACTGCCACATGATAGCGAACTGGATAGCTTTCCATCTTCCTTATCCTGCGGCAGGCAGGGAGAAGCTCAGAAGGATGAACACTGAGCGGATCGTCAGAGCCCTGAAGAGCAACAACATCAGGATCCTGACGCATCCGGGCGACAAAGCATTTATCGATGAACATGCTGTTGCTAAGGCATGCGAAGAGACCGGGACACTTGTAGAAGTCAACGTAAGACACAGGCACCCGAATCTCGAAGACCTCAAAATATACGCATCATATGATGTAAAGTATATTATTGACAGTGACGCTCATTCGCCTGACAAAGTAGGCAGGTATGTAAAGAGCCTCGCGCTTGCGATTTCTGCAGGCATCTCGCCTGACAGAATAGTAAATATTGAAGAATTGCGGAGTGAATAGAAGTGATGAAAGTTGTGATTATTACCGGGATGTCCGGTGCAGGCAGGAGCAGGGCTGCGAACTGGTTCGAGGATCAGGGATACTATTGCGTGGACAATATGCCGCCCGCGCTGATACACAGCTTTCTCGAAATGGCTGCAGTAGATACCAAACGCATCGATAAGGTCGCATTCGTAACAGATCTCAGAAGCGGAAGCTTCTTTTCCAAACTTTCCGAAGTCATCGATGATCTCAAGGCGCGAAAGAACATAGATCTGACAGTGCTCTATATGGAGGCTGCACCGGCGGAGATCGTCAGAAGATACAATGAGGTCAGAAGAAATCATCCGCTCACCGGAGCAGAAGCGACTATTGAAGTAATCGAAGAAGAGAAAAACAAGCTGTCAGAGATCCGCAAGAAAGCAGATTTCTTTCTGGATACGACAAATCTCAAAGTCCCGGAACTGTATGCTGAACTCGATAACCTCATCTTCGGAGGCAGAGGCGCATCGAATTTTGCGATCAATATTTCTTCATTCGGATTTAAATACGGGATCCCGAGCGAAGCGGATGTCATGTTTGACGTGAGATTCATACCGAATCCATATTACGTTCAGAGCCTCAAGAGGCTGACGGGGAATAACAAAAGAGTCGTTGACTTTATTTTCAGACACGAGATCGCCAGTCAGTTCGTTGACTCGGTACATATCCTGCTCAGGTCTATGGTCAAAGGTTATATCAATGAAGGCAAATACCATCTGAATATTGCTTTCGGATGCACAGGCGGACACCACAGATCGGTCGCAATCGCAAATGCGGTAGCCGAAAAGTTCAAAAAGGACGGAATGAGAGTAAGGGTCAACCACAGAGACCTCGAACTCCAGAATAAGAAGAGATAGAGCATGTCTTTTTCATCAGATGTCAAGGGCGAACTTGCCCGTCTAGAGAATAAGAAGAAATGCTGTCAGCTGGCGGAAATCGCCGGCTTTCTTCGAATGTCCGCATCTCTGAGACTTGCAGGCGGGGGGAAGTTCGGTATCGTTGCAACGACAGAAAGCGCAGCGATAGCAAGACATTTCAAGAAACTCATCCGTGATTATTTCAAGAGTAATGTCGAAATGTCTGTTGGCGCATCACAGATGCCGGGAACGAACAGGAAGAAAAGCCGGAACAGATATTATCTCAACATCAGTCCTGAGCAGAAATCGATGCATATCCTCAGAGAGACCGGAATGATTCTCATCAGAGAGGGAGACGACTATTTCAGTGACGGCATATACCAGCCGATCGTCAAATCCAAATGCTGCCGCAAATCATATCTCAGAGGTCTCTTCCTGAGCTGCGGAACGATCTCCGATCCGAACAAGAGCTATCATATGGAGTTTGTCCTCGACAAAGAACAAAGTGCCGGAGACCTCAAGAAACTGATTGGGACTTTTGTCGATCTGTCAGCAAATATCACCAAGAGAGGGGAGCACTATATCGTTTATCTCAAGAAAGGCTCATATATAAGTGATATGCTTGCGCTCATGGGTGCTGACAATGCGATGCTCGATTTTGAGAGTATCCGCGCGAGCAAAAGCCTGCATGGTGAGATCAGAAGGATGATGAACTGCGATAACGCTAACGTCGACAGAAGCATCAAGGCTGCAGAGGAGCAGAGAGGATGGATCAGGAAGATACAGCTCGCTGTGCTCAGGAGCCAGGGATATAAAGTAGATATAGATGATAAGGACCTTGCCGCGGCTGAGGAGCTGAGAATTATTCTCGAAAGCGGCGCGGGACTTGGACATCTTCCGCTCCCGCTTCGTGAAGTCGCTATTCTCAGATTACAGAATCCGGAAGCAAGTCTGACAGATATTGGCGAAGCACTAAGTCCTGCGGTCGGCAAAGCTGCAATAAGCAAAAGATTCAATAAAATCAAAGCGATCGCGGACAGAATCGAAGAAGCAGAATAAAATGGAGAAGAATCAGATCATAGAAATCAAAATAGAAGATATGCTCGAAGATGGCAGAGCTTTCGGCAGGTCCGAAGGCTGTGCCGTATTTGTAAGCTGCGGAGTTCCGGGCGACACAGTCAGGGCCAGAGTGACGAAAGCGAAGAAATCTTCGGCAGAAGCAGTCCTCGAGGAGGTCATAGAACCATCGCCTGACCGGATCAGTGCGAAATGCCCGTTTGCAGGTAGGTGCGGCGGATGCGCGCTTCAGGAGCTGTCGTATGATGCGCAAAAGAGACTCAAGACAACTCAGGTCAAAGCCAAGCTGACAAGGCTGGGAGGCCTTGACGATCCAAAGGTGAATGACATAATCGGAGCGGACACACTTGAGTATTACAGGAATAAAGCTGTTTTTGCAGTCGGCCCGCACGGCGAAGTCGGTTTTGTCAAAAACAAGAGCCATTTTGTTATTGATATCGAGGATTGCATGCTCCAGACCGACGCTGCGGTGGTCTGCGCGGATGCGCTGAGAGCATTTCTTCGCAAGACACGTGTCAGCTGCATCACTCAGCTGACAGTCAAAACAGCATTCGGAACCGGGGAAGTCATGGCGGTAGTAGAATCCGACAAGAAGGAAATCCCGCAAGTCGAGACTCTGGTTGAAATGTTCGATGATGCTGTTTACAGCCTCAGCGCTGACTCAGACGATTCTATGGCGTTCAGCCTGGAGTCAGTTGCGGTCATCCATAAGGGAAAATGCAGGATAATTGCAGGAAAGCCGACTATCACCGAGGAAGTGATAACTGATGACGGACGGACCCTGAACTACGAGATCAGTCCGCAGTCATTCTATCAGGTGAACCCTGAGCAAATGGTGAGATTATACGATAAAGCAGCGGAATATGCGGCTCTCGAAGGAGGGGAGACTGTTCTTGATCTCTACTGCGGAGCCGGAACTATCGGACTTTGGCTTCTCGAAGGACTGAGACAGAAGGATATCACTGCATTCGAAAAGACAAAAGTGATCGGCATCGAATCGGTCAAACCGGCTGTTCTTGATGCCAACAGGAACTCTGTTATCAATGGAGTGGTCAATACCAGATATATATGTGGTAAGGCAGAAGAAGAGCTCCCTGGAATGATGGGCCTTGCCAAGCTCTATAAATGGAATGAGGTCAACGAGCGCGTAGAACGCGAACCTGAAATAAGGATAGATAAAGTCGATGTTGCTGTGCTCGATCCGCCTAGAGCAGGCTGCGAAGAAGCTTTGCTGGAAGCTGTAGTAAAAGCAGAACCTGCGAGAATAGTTTATGTATCCTGCGACCCGGGAACACTTGCACGCGACATCAAATATCTGACCGCAAACGGATACGAATTCATCGAAGCCACACCCGTAGACCAATTCCCATGGACCACACATTGTGAGGTGACAACTCTCCTCAAGAGGCTGTAAGACTTGAAATTAAAGGCTTACAGGGCAATGTTGAAAAGCGCACCTGGAGCAAGGAAATACAATAAAATACATAATGACTATAGTAAGATGTGTCAAATGGCATGTCTTACTTTTGTTTTATGGAAGTTATTCTTATACCAGCAAAACCAAAAGAAGTAAAAAAGCAGAAACTGAGGGTTGCAGCGTATTGCAGAGTCAGCTCCGCAGACCCGGAGCAGATTGCAAGCCTGGAATCACAGGTTTATTACTATGAGCGTAAGATCAAAAGTAATAAGAGCTGGCTCTATCGCGGTGTTTACTATGATGTCGGCAGCGGATTAAGGACGGAACAACGAAAAGGATTGGCAAAGATGCTTAGGCAGGCAGAAAAGGGCAAGATCGACCTGATCCTGACCAAGTCGATAAGCAGACTTGCCAGAAATACAGTTGATGCCATATATGAAGTGTTTGCCCGTTGGGACGAGAGTGAGTGCCTTGTTATCGGCGAGGACAACCGAAGGGCATGTGAACCGTTCATTCCGCGCCCATCCAAAGAAGAAATGAAGATGCAGATGCAGATGTATGATCGCCCACCGGAGATGAACAACTGAGTAAGCATTTCATTATTCAAAGTTTCAATCAGGAACGGTGTATGTAATAAGATGAACAGAGCAGGCAATGAAGCCTGCTCTTTCATATTCTTACCCAAGAAAAAGAAGACCTCATCAGCTGCGCTATATGCAAATAATATGTTAATTGCAATTATATATGTATTACAAATAGCTCTTCGCAAGGGCTATTGTTATTATGTAACATTTCAGTGCTCCCCGGCAGGGGAATGGGAATTGAAGAGGAACACCATGAGATTCACCAAGATGCAGGGATGCGGCAATGATTATATATATGTCAATTGCTTTGAAGAGAAAATCAGCGATCCGTCAGCTCTTGCTGTCAGACTGTCCGACAGGCATTACGGAATCGGAAGCGACGGGCTTATTCTTATTGAGCCATCGGCAAAGGCGGATGCTTATATGCACATGTTCAACATTGACGGTTCAGAGGGAAGAATGTGCGGCAACGGCGTCAGATGTGTAACAAAATATATATATGATCACGCGTTGATCCATCCGGACAGAAGGAATGCTGTGATAGATACTTTATCCGGGCTGAAAGAGGTCAGCTTTGATGTGTGCGGGGAAAGGGTTTCCTCTGTAACGGTAGATATGGGCATTCCGCAGCTGACCGGTCTACATACTGAGACAGTCATGATATGTGGAAAGGATATAAGATTCACAGGTGTCGATACCGGTAACCCTCACGCCGTTGTTTTCCTTGAGGATAATAATGTGTCGCTAGAGCCTTTTTCGAAATGTGAAACCATCTCAGGTGATCTGCGTTCATTCCTTGCAGGTCTGGGCATAGAGAAACCCGGAAGAGCCATGGAGCAAAGTGAAAGATTCCCGGACGGCGTCAATACAGAGTTCATATGTATCGTCAGCAGAAAAGAGATATGTATGAGAGTCTGGGAAAGAGGCTCGGGAGAGACGCTTGCATGCGGAACGGGGGCAACAGCGTCGGTATATGCAGGGATAATGCTTGGCAGACTTGAAAAAGAGGTGCTCGTACATCTGAAAGGGGGAGATCTTGTCATAAGATATGATGAGCAGACCGGAAGATGCTATATGACGGGACCTGCCGTGGAAGTGTTCACAGGTGATATACAGATCTGAGGTTATCATAAAAGGGGGGGAATATGAATGCTCAGGAAATAATACAGTTCATAGGGAATGCAGAGAAGAAGACACCCGTCAGGATGTTCGTAAAGGAAAAGAATCCGATAGACTACGGCAGCGCCAGGGTCTTCGGAGCAGGGGATAAGATCGTATTCGGGGACTGGAAGGAGTTGTCAGGGATAGTCAGAGACAATGCTGACAGTATCGAAGATATAGTGATCGAGAATGACTGCAGGAACAGCGCTGTGCATCTGCTTGACATCAAGGACCTGCATGCCAGAATAGAGCCCGGCGCATTCATAAGAGAGCATGTCGAGATAGGTCAAAATGCTGTTATCATGATGGGCGCTGTTGTCAATATAGGAGCTGTGATAGGGTCCGGGACCATGATAGATATGGGCGCTGTTGTTGGAGGACGCGCGGAGGTCGGATGCAACTGTCACATTGGGGCCGGTGCGGTACTTGCCGGAGTAGTAGAACCAGCTTCCGCTGTTCCCGTTATCATTGAGGATGATGTGCTCGTTGGAGCAAATGCTGTGATCATTGAAGGCGTTCATGTAGGCAGAGGTGCTGTCGTCGCTGCAGGTGCTATAGTAACCGGAGATGTGCCTGAGAACACTGTTGTGGCCGGATGCCCGGCCAAGGTCATCAAGCAGAAAGACGAGAAAACAACGATGAAGACAGCTCTGGAGTCCGCTCTGAGGAATATATGAATTTGGTGACGATATGGCTATGAGAGACCATCTGAATGAAGCAACGTATAGTCTAAGGAGAAGTGCGATAAGGGAGTTCTCCAGAATGGCAGCTGCAAGGGAGAACTGTGTAAAGCTTACTCTTGGCGAGCCTGATTTTGCGACACCTGATGCTGTGTGCAATGCTGCGGCAGCATCATTGCAAGCAGGCGATACACACTACATTGAGAATAACGGTGCAAAAGATCTCCGCATTAAAATTGCGGAATATGAGCGGGATAAAAATGGAATGGACTATGACGCAGATGAGATCATAGTCACTTCCGGAGCTACTGAAGCACTGTTTGTATCACTCCTGGGGATCATCAATCCGGGAGATGAGGTTATAATACCTGTCCCTGCATTTGTTCTGTATGAAGAGATAGTGCATCTGGCAAGAGGGGTTCCCGTATTTCTTGATACTACAGGGAACGGCTTTCAGATAAGGCGGGAAGCAATAGACGCCCTTATTACTGACAGGACCAAGGCGGTAATACTTAATTCACCGAACAATCCGACAGGATGTGTGTACGATGAGGAAAGCCTACGTGCTGTGCGTGATGCGGTCAGTGGAAAGAGCATATTCGTGATATGTGATGATGTATACAGGCAGCTTTGCTATACAGACAACTATCACAGCTTTGCAGAAAACAGAGACCTCAGAGAGCAGATCCTTGTGGTACAGAGTTTTTCAAAACCTTATGCCATGACGGGGTGGCGTATGGGATATCTGATGGCGGACGGTCCGGTAAAGGAAAGGCTGGAGCTTATCCACCAGTTCGATGTTGTTTCTACTCCGTCCATGTTCCAGAAGGCGGGCATAGCTGCACTTCAGACAGACCCGTCTAAGATGGTCGCGGAGTATAAAAAGCGCAGAGACTATGTGATCGGAAGACTCAGGGAGATGGGAATGGAACTGGAGATCCCTGACGGTGCTTTTTATGTATTCCCATCAATATCAAAGTATGGGACAGACTCAATGACTTTCGCAACACGCCTTTTGAACGAAGGCGGGGTCGCAGTGACTCCCGGTATAGCATTCGGTTCGGACAGGCATATAAGAATATCTTACTGCTGCAGCATGGACGCTATTAGAGAAGGCATTGACAGACTGGAAAAATTCCTGAAAACAATATGAGTGAAGAAAAAAAGATTAAGGAACTGGTCTCTGAATACTCTGAAGAGATCATGGGCCTGAGGGAAACTATCCACAGGCATCCGGAAATGGGAAATAAAGAATACAGGACTGCTGAACTGATAGAAAGTTATCTCGGGAGTCTGGAAATCGAGACAGAGCGGTTAACGGATACAGCGGTGAAAGGCGTACTGCGAGGAAATTGCGGGGGCCGGACTGTCGCGCTGAGAGCAGACATGGATGCTTTACCGGTAGATGAGGCTACCGGGGCAGCTTTTGCCTCCGAAGTGTCTGGAGTAATGCATGCCTGCGGCCATGATGTTCATACAGCAGCCGTACTTGGAGCCGCCAGGATACTCTCGGAAATGAGAGATCACCTTGATGGAACTGTCGTATTTCTTTTTCAGCCTGATGAAGAAGGAAACGGCGGAGCAGAGAGAATGATAAAAGAAGGCTGTATGGAAGGTGTAGATGCAGTTTTTGGAGCGCATGTTTCACCTGATCTGCCTGTATACAGGATAGGCGTGAGGTACGGAAAGTTCTACGCTGCTTCAGATATGTTTACTGTAGTTGTCACAGGCAGGTCTTCTCACGGCGCTATGCGCGAGAAGGGTGTAGATGCGCTGGGTGCAGATGCTGAAATGGTAACAGCGCTTCTGAAGTTGCCGCGGCAGATCACGGATGATAAATGTGTGCTGACGGTTGGCAGGATGATTTCGGGTACAGCAGGAAACATAATGCCGGGATCAGCTGAGTTTGAAGGGATCATACGGACGCTCGGCCCTGATACGCGCGCGGCGATGGAAAAAGCTTTCCACAGGACAGTTCATGAGATCGCTGAAAGAACAGGAACTGAAGTATCGATAGACTATATTCACAGCTATCCGGGAGTCGTTAATAACGATGAGATGACTTCACTAGCAGAACAGACAGCGATCGCGCTGTTCGGAGCAGACAAAGTGTGCAGAATCGATGAGCCGATTATGACCACAGAGGATTTCGGCTATTTTATCGATGAAGCGCCGGGATCTTTTTATCACATAGGAGCCGGCTGCGAAATGCCGCTTCACAGCGAAAGCTTCCTGCCTCAGCAAGATGTCGTGACAAAGTTGGCGGAGATGCATGCAGCGGTTGTCATGGCATATCTTAAAAGAAGAGACAGATTTTGATTCACCACTTGGAACCGGAACAGGAGCAGGCGTGATCTTCGGACGCACCGGAGGCGGACATCCTGCGTCTGTTATAAGATTTACCGAATGATGACATTTACCGGCAAGAAACAATCTTGCCGGTATTTTTATCTAGAAAAAATTTTTCTTACAGACGGATCGATCCGTATAATGGTATATATACTGAGATTTAGATAGAAAGGAAGTAGTGTTATTGATATGAAAATGGGTATTATCGGGGCAGGCGGTATTGCCAGAGTAATGGCAGGTACCATAAGCAAAATGGACGATGTAGAATGCACGGCGATAGCTGCGAGAGATCTTGAGCGTGCGCAGACGTTCGCTGAGGAATTTGGCTTTGACAGAGCATATGGATCGTATGATGAATTGCTGGCAGATCCGGACGTGGAACTTGTATACATAGCGATCCCGCATTCGCATCACTGTGAGTGGACGATCAATGCACTCAATGCCGGCAAGCATGTGCTTTGCGAGAAGCCTCTTGCGGTCAATGAAGAGCAGTCCCGGCAGATGACAGAACTGGCGGAAGAAAAAGGTCTTTTGCTTGCGGAAGCTATGTGGACGAGGTACATGCCTTCGAGGCAGATCATAAGTGACCTGATAAACAGTGGTATCATCGGTGAGATCATGAGTATAACAGCCAACCTTGGCTACAAGATAGATATGAATGAGCGCATCGTCAGACCTGAACTCGCAGGCGGATCTCTTCTCGATCTTACAGTATATCCACTGAATTTTGCCTCGATGATACTTGGAGACGGATTCGACTCGATCGATGCGGTATGCAGCATGACAGAAACCGGAGTGGATGCACAGAACAATGTCACCATACGTTATCCTGACGGCAAGTTTGCTGCTCTTTATACAACTATCTACACTTTGACGGACAGAAGAGGCATGATATACGGACGGAACGGAATGATCGAAGTGCAGAATATTAACAACCCGGAATATATCAGGGTCTGGTCAGACCTGAGAGATCCGGGGCCTGCGCTTGTGAAGGAGATCAAAGTTCCGGAGCAGATAACGGGATACGAGTATGAAGTCGAGGCATGTGCCAGGGCGATAAAAGACGGACTGACAGAGTGCCCGGAGATGCCGCACGCACAGACACTTGAGATAATGCGACAGGTGGAAATCATCAGAAAACAGTTCAGCTGATTGAGTTATCGGGATCGATCCATGATCTCTGAAAAAGAAGGTCTTCAAGATTTGGCGATTTTTGCAGTTTTTAGCGAAAATCGCCTTTTTTCATTGTTTTTTTGCGATAATGACGCACATGCCAGATCACGGAAGCAATCATCAGAATTAATACTAATGCAAGACCGGCAAGCTTTATGATCAGAGCATTGTCAATCTTCTTTTCGGTGAGAGCATCCACTCTTGCGCTGTGTACTATAGCTTCTGATGCGGCAAGTTGCTCCTTAGTCAAAGGGGTGTCACTGTAAAAGCTGAAATGCAGAGATTCTCCGTTGACTATAGTTAAATATTGGATGAAATTCTTTTCTTTCGATTCTTTATTCTTTACTATCCCGTTAAATACTATAAACCTCATTTGATCAGTATTCAGAATCGAATAATCGTTAACGATGATATCACCATTTTCTTTCTGGCTGTTTATAACATCCTCTGCTTTAGCTTCAAGTTCAGCTTCAGAGAGATCGATCCAGTTGTTTTCAAGATTGGTCTGGATGGTTCGATGAGTAAAGACTCCCAGCTCCAGTCCAAGAGACTTTGATTCTCCATGAAATATAAGATCCTTTTCTTTTTTACCCAATTCTGTCTGTTCCCAGCCGTCGTGAACATCAAAATGAAGGCCACCTTCTGTATCGACAGCAAAAGAGTGCGCTGAAGTCAAAACGATCAGTACTACTGATAAGACAATGGTTGTTATTACTTTTGAATGCATGTGTATCTCCTTTGTATGCCCGCGTGTTCCTGTATCAGATTTTACCAAAAGCCTGCAGGACTCACTTATGTATATTGCGAATAGCGCTATACGCGACCATGATAACTGCAAACAAATAACATATGTTAACATGAAACCATATCTGCATATCTCTTTTTCAGACGAAGATCTTTCAGGTATCAATTACTGTTCAAATATCCATGCTTTCGACTGGAGATCACAGAATAAACGGATCCTGACCAACAGCAGAGGAGCACTTCGAAGTCTGATACTGAATTCTGACGGGTACTATCTTGGCAATAACGCTCAGTGCGAATTGCTTGGCCTTGAGAATAGCGTGAGCATTCCTGTGCTGGACTATCCATATACGATCAAAACTGCATACATATACAGAAATGAAAGGAAAATAACCGAAGAAGAGCGGATATATATGAAACTTCTGAGACAAATTTTCGATAAAGGCAGCATATAACAGCTTGATCCGTAATCCGGGGACAAACCTAAGTCCCCGGTTTTTCTTTTGGCTGATACCGAATCAGAATTCGCAAAATTTACAACGCCTATTATAAGAAACATTTTCTTATGACGAGGTGCTGTGCAGAAAAGAGGTGTAATTACAAGCGGATAAAGTGTTTCAAATATGGCATTGACCTCGTCGTTACAACGAGATGTATAGTTGGAAAGAGAGGTATGCAATGTCATTGAATACGATCCGGGAAGTCACTGAAATCACAGGAATTACAGTGAATGCATTAAGATATTACGACAGCAAGGGCCTTCTGCATCCTACAGTGCGCAATTCTGACGGACGGAAGGAGTGGCTGTATGATGACGAGGCTGTAAGACGGGCTAAGAGAATACTATTGCTGAGAAGGATAGGGATACCTGTTGAAAAAATAGCTTTAGTTATAGACAACGTGGATGGAATGGATGAAATAGTACTCAGAACGAGACTTGAAGAATTGCGTAAAGAGCGGGAATTAATAGATGAGCAAATCACCGTAGCAGGTATGTTGCTTCTGGTCGACGAACTTTCTGCAGATGAGGAAGTCAAGGATGATCTGTTGGATAAGGTCTTTGAGAAAATATGTACTGAAAGAGGAGAATAGGAATATGAAGAAGAAAAAGAAAAAACCGATACTGATCGTGTTTGTGGTGGTGGTACTCCTATGCATGGCGTGCGGAGGAAACAAAGAATCTGGATCTGCGAATGAAGCATCCGAGGAACCGAAGACTGAGGTAGTTACCGGGGATGAAGAAGAAACTGAAACTGAGCAAGAACCGGAGGAAGAGTCCGATGATCCAGAAATTCTCTCGCCGGAGTTCAAGAAGACTATGGATGATTATGAGGCCTGGTTTGATCATTACTGCGAAGTAATGAAGGGATATCAGGAGGATCCATCAGACCTGGAGCTGCTGAGTGAGATGAGTGAGTTGCTGGCAGAGGAGACAGAAATGTTTGAACAAATGGAGAACATGGATGAGTCAGAGATGAATGCGGCAGAACTTGCTTACTATCTGGAAGTGACAGCCAGAATAGAGAAAAAACTACTGGAAGTAGCTGACTATTAGAACTGCTTGACAGGCGAACACGCAAAAGACAACAAAAGAAAGGGGGGCTACCGCATATAGAGGTGCCCCCATAGTCAGACTTTTACGTGTATTCTTTTCTCATTTTACAGTTTTCTCTGAGTGGCAACAGCATTTAGGGTTTAATGTAAAAAACTCTTGATAAATAGTCCTTTGTCATGAAAAATGGCGGTTTTTCATGACAAACTCAGAAGTAGAGAGCGATATTTACAGTAAAAACATAAAAACGGGCTCCGAAAAGCCTGTTTTTCTTGTTGTTTCATGACAATTTGCCTGATTCCAGCCAACTTTTACAGTAAATCGCAGGAGAATCGTCCTCACTGACAGAATCCGGAGTGTGTCAATGAGAATCGTCCCTGCGGTCTTTTGCATTTGATTATCTCTTTGGTAAATGGCGTGCCTAAATTCCGATTTTGTGTTCGTGAAGAACTTCAGCGATAATGGCGACGGCTCTTTCTATCTGTTCTTCTGTGTGTGTTGCCATCAGGCTTGTCCGCAGAAGGCATTCGTTTGGCGCCGTAGCAGGCGGCAAAGATGGATTTACATAGACACCGTGCTCAAAAAGCTCCTTAGCGATGGTCAGCGTAGTGAACGGCTCGTAAGTGTAGATCGGAATGATAGGGATCCTCTCACCGTTAGTTTCCTTAGTCCGGATATTAGCCTCATGTAGTTTTTCGCGCATGAACAATGCTCTTTCCTGCAGAGTTTCCGGAAGTTCAGGGTGTTCTTTCAGGATCCTGAGTGCGGTCAGAGCCGAAGCGCAACTCGCCGGCGTGATCGAAGCTGAGAAGATAAACGGCCTCGATGAATGCTTCACATAGTCTACGATACGGCTTGATGCAGCCATATATCCGCCCAGAGAAGCCAGAGATTTTGAGAAAGTCCCCATATAGATATCCACTTCATCTTCCAGACCGTAATAACTGGCTGTTCCGCGTCCCCCTTCACCGATAACACCCAGCCCATGAGCATCGTCAACCATAACACGCGCATCATATTGCTTTGCCAGTCTGCAGATCTCAGGAAGATTCGCGATATCGCCGCCCATGGAGAAGACGCCGTCAGTGACGATCAGGCGTCCCGCGCTTTCCGGAATTTTCTCGAGCTTCCGTTCAAGGTCTTCCATATCATTGTGGCGGAATCGGAGCATCTTTCCGAAAGAAAGACGGCATGCGTCATACAGACTGGCATGGTTTTCCCTGTCCATGATGATGTAATCATTGCGGCCGGCAATAGAACTTATAATACCGAGATTAGATTGGAATCCTGTAGAGAAGGTCATAACTGCTTCTTTTCGCAGGAATTCGGCCAGCACTTCTTCAAGCTGGAGATGAAGCTTTAACGTACCGTTCAGAAAGCGTGAACCTGAGCAACCGGAACCGTATTCCTCAAAAGCCCGGACTCCGGCTTCTATAACTTCGGGATGTGTTGTCAGCCCGAGATAGTTGTTAGAACCGAGCATGATGCGGCTCTTTTCCTCCATTATGACTTCCGGAGCCTGTCTGGACTCAAGCGCATGGAAATACGGGTATATATCTTTTTCACGAATCTCATCTGCTATCGATGTCTCATAACATTTAGCAAAAATATCCATTACATTTCTCCAATAACCTTTTTGCAATTAATCATATATTGTTAACTTTTAACATAATGTAGTGGAAATAACAAGGGTTAATTAGTGTAATTACACATAGAATAATAGATTGACAACCGTGACATCTGATTATAATATTAAAAATCAACAGCCATTCTTTCTGAGATCAGGCAGGAATGGCTCAGATAGATAAGAAGAACGGGCCGGCGCCGCATATCAGCCGGCTTTTTTTAAATTATGTTCCGAACGCAGGAGAGGACTTGAATAATAAAACCAAAGGGATAATTTGTATAATAGCATCGGCATTTTTCTTTTCACTTATGTCGCTGTTCGTAAGAATGGCCGGTGACCTTCCGACAATGCAGAAAGCGTTCTTCAGGAATGCGATAGCGGCTATGTTTGCCATCGCCCTGCTTTCACGTACACCTGAGAAGTTTTATATCAGAAAAGAGAGCTGGCCGGATCTTATACGCCGTTCGCTGTACGGTACGATGGGCGTGATCCTTAACTTCTGGGCAATAGACCATATAACGATAGCTGACGCTAGCGTGTTAAATAAAATGTCTCCATTCTTCGCGATAATAATGTCAGCAATCATTCTTAAGGAGAAAGCGACAAAGAGAGAATGGACTATCGTGGCTGTCGCGTTCTTAGGAGCGGTGCTCGTGATCAAACCGACTGCAGGGATCGCAAGCATTCCGGCTTTCGCAGGACTGCTGTCAGGATTCGGCGCCGGAGCGGCATACACATATGTGCGCAAACTCGGCATAAGCGGTGAGCGCGGACCTGTCATAATAATGGTATTCTCACTTTTCTCGTGCATAGTGTGTCTGCCTTTTATGTTGTTTGATTATCACCCTATGACTACAGCGCAGTTGCTGATACTTATGGGGGCAGGAATGTCTGCGATGGGTGGGCAGCTCACCATAACTGCCGCATATACTTTTGCTCCTGCTAAGGAAATCTCGGTATACGACTACACAAATATACTGTTCACCTCGATTTGGGGACTGATCGCGTTTGGTGAATTACCGGATGCACTGAGCCTCTGCGGATACATAATTATTATTGCGATGGCCATATTGAAATGGCGCCAGAACGTAAGCTGACAGACCTTTTGAAAAACACAAAGAGAGGAAACGTGAATGCCATGAGTGAAAACAAAACTGCAGTTGTCACAGGCGGTGCGCATGGGATAGGTAAATGCATCGCTGAGGAATTCCGGAAGGCTGGAGTCAAGGTATATGTTATAGATATTGCTGAAGGAGATCATTATGTCGGAGATGTATCTGACAAAAGTGTTCTGGAAGCATTTGCTGATACTGTGATCAGAGAATCCGGAGGGGTCATCTATCTGATCAACAACGCGCTGCCATTGATGAAGGGGATAGACGATTGCAGCTATGAAGAATTTCAGTATGCTCTTGCCGTAGGCGTAACAGCGCCGTTTTATCTGGCAAAGCTTTTCTCGCCATATTTCAGAGAAGGAGCATCGATCGTCAATATTTCTTCATCGAGAGACAGAATGAGTCAGCCTCAGACTGAAAGCTATACAGCAGCGAAAGGCGGTATAGCCGCGCTGACGCACGCACTTGCCGTAAGTTTTGCCGGCAAAGTAAGAGTCAACTCTATTTCACCGGGATGGATCGATACAGATTACATTGTCTATGAAGGACCGGATGCTCTCCAGCAGCCTGCCGGCCGCGTAGGTGATCCGATGGATATCGCGAATATGGTGATGTATCTCTGCTCAGATAAAGCAGGATTCATCACCGGAGAAAACATATGCATAGACTGCGGCATGACCAGGCAGATGATATATCATGATGATAATGGCTGGATGTATGATCCGACCGCCGGAAACAACTAAAAGTGCAGTACGTGGACAGTGCTGTTAATGATGAGCAATACTGCCGCGATAACAGCAGGTACAGTGATCGTATCATATTCGCTCGGAGAGAATAGTTCTGTCATCGCACCAAGAAGCGCCCCGGATAAGGCAGAAAGAAGCACATATCCTAAGCCTGAATCATGAGTTAAGAGAAGCATCAACAGTCCGCTCGCAAAAGAGACAACAAACATCGACAGGCTGCCTTCCCAGGACTTTTTTCCGTCAGTCCATCTTGTTTTGATCTTATGTTTTCCATATGGAATACCGAACAGTGCAGCTGCCGCATCTCCCGTGCCCCACATGAGAATTGAAGCAGCACACAAATTCGGCTCGTTGAAGAACCCCCAGCAAACCATGATCAGAAACGCAACCATAAAGAATAACATCAGAAGACTGCGTCTGATCTCTCCTTTGGTTTTCTCCACGAACAGCTTAGGATACCAGCCTTCTTTTTCAACAAGAGTTAAAAGCGGATAAATAATGACAGCAAAAATAACGCAGGTCATTGAGGCTGCCTGCCAGCTTTTTGATGTCAGGATCGTCAGAGACACGCAGGTAACGGCAACAATATGCAGGAGCTTGCGGAATACAAAGGACGGGATATTTGTCAGGAAGCGGACCGGCAGCAGAATGATCAGACAAGGAATGATAAAGGCAACTAGCGTGCCTATGCAGTGAAGGATCTCAACGAACAGATCGAATCCTGAAAGGAAACCCCAATAATTCAGGATCAGCATAGAGGCGCCAAGCAGAGTCAGTACACAGCCCGTCACAAGGCCGACTGTACGGCTCTGTACTTTGTTTGCAAAGCGTGCGGAAACCAGACTCGCAGCTGTTGCTGTGACGATACAGATCAGCATCACATTTCATTTTTCCAGAACGATCGCAGGATGGATCAGGATATGGCTCACAGAAGCTATCAGAGCTGTGAACGTCATAATAAAGGTGCTTGTTCCGACTGCGGTTTTTAGTTCCATCCCAAGAAATGCTGTAAAAACGACCAGCATCATCATTCCTCCGCCCGTTCCTACAAATCCTGTGCCAAAGCCTATCGTAAGTCCGAAGAACAGGGAAATGATGATCCCCTTTAAGTCGAGCTTTTCCCCTTTGGCAGCCTGATCCTTACGGCTGGTATCCGGCTTGACAAGAAAACGGATACCGATGAAGAAGGTGAGGAAAAGAGTGAATCCGCCAAGAACGACATTCCCAACGATAAAAGCAACATAGCTGCCGACTGTACACATAGCAAGAATACAAACAAGCATGATCCAGCCACGCTTGAGATCGATATTCTTATGTTTCGCGTAGGTATAAGTTGTTACAGCAGAGCCGAGAATATCTGACGCGAGGGCAATAGCGGTAGCCTGATAAGCGCCTGTTTCGCCGCTGAAAGACGGGCATAAAACGATCAGTATAGGAACCATAACAGTTGCTGCGGAGAGACCTGCAAGCCCGGTTCCGATGCCGGCACCTGCAGCAGCAAGGATATACCAGAAATACTCCATAAAGACTCAAACCTCTGCTTGACATAGTTTTTCATAGTGCACATAATTATAATCAACACGTGTTGAGGTTACAACCGACAGATTTTCATGAACGGATTGTTTTCCAACATACTGCGTCATAGTGTTGATAAATGTGCAGAAATTGTTAAGGAGGCTGCTCGTGGAGAAGAGGGAAGACCGCAGAACTGCAATGTCAAAGCGTATGATGAAAGACGCATTGACAGAAATTCTGAAGGAAAAGGACATCTATCATGTCTCTATCCGTGAACTTTGCGAAAGGGCTGATGTCAATCGAACAACTTTCTATAAGTACTATGGGAGCCAGTTTGATCTTCTTTCGGATATGGAGAAAGATCTGCTGGTTTTTCTTGCAGATGTGATCAGAGAACTTGAATCAGATACTATAAAAGCCATAGAGACGGCCTGCTCTTATCTTGAAAATCATCTGGAATTCGCCAGACTGATATTCAACAATAATGTGGATCCGGCATTTCCGCAGAAAGTCTTCTCCATGGAGGCTGTCAAAGAGGCAGTCCTTAAAAAATGCAGTGACCGGCATGACGAGAATGAACTTGATTATCTTTACAACTATATGACCTATGGGGCATACCGGGTAGTATACTTATGGTTGAACAAAGATAACAGGGAGTCTCCGCATGAGATCGCCGGGATACTGGCCAAAATACTGATGTATTGAGAGTAAAGGAGCCTCAGGAACAGATATGCAACCGCAGGTTGACAGATTGAAAAGCCTGATTGGTAGAGCGCAACCCGTAAATACTGTAGATTACAGGTGAAAGAAAAACGGAATGCTCTTAAGTCAGGAGGAATTGAAATGATATTAGCAGACAAGATTATTGAAAACAGAAAGAAAAACGGATGGTCCCAGGAAGAACTGGCAGATAAGCTTGGAGTTTCAAGGCAGTCAGTCTCCAAATGGGAAGGAGCTCAGGCTGTACCTGACATGAAGAAAATCGTGATGATGTCAGAGTTGTTCGGAGTGAGCACAGATTATCTCCTCAGAGATGAGATCGAGATCGCTGCGCCGGCAGATACAGCACCGATCGACAGCGGACTGGAAGAAACAGTAATAAGTGTATCTATGGAGGAGGCATCCTCGTTCCTGGAAAATAACGAGAGAGCAGCAACGCGTATATCTACAGGAGTGATGATGTGCATATTGTCCCCTGTACTTCTGATCGCTCTTACAGGACTGGCTGAAGCCGGCATGTTATCTGTCAGTTCTCAGGCAGCTGAAGCGGCAGGAACTGCGATCCTTATTATAATAGTAGCGAGCGCAGTCGGGATGTTCATTAGAGAAGGCATGCGGGGCAA
Source organism: Mogibacterium sp. (assembly GCA_017403955.1). GTDB lineage: Bacteria > Bacillota > Clostridia > Peptostreptococcales > Anaerovoracaceae > Crickella. The sequence continues at coordinate 86,471 of JAFRDH010000024.1, read as the reverse complement.
GAGATACGAATACCTTGAAACTACAGATATAGATACAGAATACGGCGTAAGCGGCATGGCCAGGACCCGCAGAGATGATTATGCAGAGAAGCACAGCAGACTTCTTATCATCGGGATCATGATGTGCATCATTGGAGCTGTTCCGATGCTGCTTCTGGAAATGACAAATTATTCAAACAATTCCGATCTGTTACCAATCGCCGGAGTAGTTCTGATGCTAATCATAATTGCCGCCGGAGTCAAGCTGATCGTTCTGACATGCATAAGACAAGGCGGATACGACAGACTTCTTGAAGAGGGCGACTATACAAGGCTCAACAAGAAAGCAGGTAAGTATGACGGTATCTACTGGGCGATCGCAACTGCTATATACCTCGGATGGAGTTTTGTGACCATGCGCTGGGAATTCACCTGGATAGTATGGCCGATTGCCGGAGTGATCTTCGCCGCATACCGGGAAGTAATGAAAGCGATCGTAAAATCAAAATAGTTATATCACGAGAAAGGAAGCCGCAGGCTATGACTGGATTCAACGCATATCCCGCATATATAGGACTTATACTGACTGCATGTTCTGTTCTGACCTATATTTATAGTGGCAGGGTGATCAGAAATAATGATTCGTTACTGAAGGTACTTATCTATTATCTTTTGATAACCATACTGGCTGCGGTTTCTGCACGTTTTTTCCATCAGACAGGTCACGGTGCAAAGACCGCCCTGGCTTTGCTTAAATTCGCAGCTTCACTGCCAACTGTGCTTTTCGCGCTGAAAGGATACCTGATCCGCCCGACCAGATTCGGCAGATGTATCGTTCTTGCCATTGGGATCGGATTGGTTGCGGATATTGTGATCAATATGAATCCTGCGATAGGAGGGGTCGTTTTCCTGGCCGGGCATCTGCTGTATGACTTTGCTTTCTTGAGTGAAAAGAAGCCTTCGCGAAGACAGATCATGCTGTGGATCGCATTGAGTGCTTTGCTGATCATCCCACTGTATGTCTTCCGGGCGCAAATCGGTTCTTCACTCTACTGTATAGGCGGATGGCTCTATCTTACAGTTCTTATTTCCACAGTTGTATTCTCATGGTCATTGCGGAAAATTGTATTTGCCGCTGCCCTGGTCTTCGCATTCAGTGATTGCTTCATGATCGCCAATGTATTCGGGCATGGCACAATGCTGATGAAGATCATGGCTCTTGAGGTATATTACTGTTCTCTGTTCCTTTACGGGGCAGTGCTCTGGAAAAGAAACTATCATCCTGCACGACCATTATTACCATTAATAGAGAAGAGATAAAGAAATGAATAATACACAGATGCTAAAAGAATTCATCGGGCAGTGCGGCATTGCCGGCTCGGAGGTCCTGAGCAATAAAGCAGAGGCGGAACGATATATCGAAGCTCTCTTTCACCTGCTGGATATCATGAAAACCATCACGCCGGACGAGATCAAGGCTGCAGGATATCCTGCTAATATAGAAAGTACGCTTCTGATGGATCAATATCTTATTGACGGAACCGTTACAGAAGAATTCGATCAGCTTTCCCTGCTTTCAACTCTGGCAACATATGTATACTGTAACGGGGAAGGACGTCCCGGACACAGTTCTGAATATATGGATAGAGTCACAGCGTTAAGAAAAGTAATAGAAAAAGTGTACGGAACTGAAGCAATGAGGTTCTGCGGAAGTGATGGTTGTTAGTACCGGAGGTATATGATATGGAATATATTCGTGTAACGAAAGAGAATCTGGACAGCGAACACATCTGCTGTGCGATCTCCAAGAATACTGATGTACAGGTCGCTTCAAAGAAAAAATGGCTCTCTGAGCGATTCGATGACGGGCTGGTTTTCCTCAAAAGTGTTGAGCGCGGAAAATGCTTCATTGAATACATTCCGGCTGAAAATGCATGGAATCCGATCGTAGCAGACGGATACATGTATATAGATTGCCTGTGGGTCTCAGGATCATTCAAGGGGCACGGTTATTCAAATGACCTTCTCGGCGAATGCATCAGAGACAGCAAAGAGAAAAGCAGAAAAGGACTTTGCATTCTTTCTTCATCAAAGAAAAAGCCTTTCCTTGCGGACCCCAAATATCTGAAGTACAAGGGGTTTGAAGTGTGTGATGAGGCAAGCAACGGGATCCAGTTATGGTATCTGCCGTTCATACCTGATGCAGAAAAGCCGCGCTTCAAAGAATGCGCCGGGAACCCGCATATAGATGAACCGGGTTATGTCCTTTACTATACGAACCAGTGTCCGTTCAATGCAAAATATGTTCCTATTGTAGAGCAAACGGCAAAGGATAACGATATCCCGTTCAAAGTGATCCATATCGTCAGCAGAGAAGAAGCGCAGAATGCACCGACCCCGGTCACAACATATGCTTTGTTCTGTAACGGTGAGTATCTGACGAACGAGCAGATGAACGACAAAAAGTTCCTGAAATTGATCAAATGATATGAGTATAACGATCAATATTGCTGTTATCATTCTTGAAATAATAGGGCTGTGGATAAGCATATCGGACAGGAAGTGGGCGATTTTCGCTTACTATACACAGATATCGAATATCATAACTCTGGTCTCTTCGATTGTATTTGTTATGGCGGGAAGCAGCGGTATCTCTGTCATATTGCGATATCTCAGCTCCTGCATGCTAACGATGACTTTTCTGATCACACTTTTTGTGCTTGTTCCGATGGGGGCGGGGTTTAAAAGGATGATGCTTTCAGGAAACGGGCTTTACCATCATACGCTTTGCCCGATCCTGTCGGTCACATCATATATTTTGCTCGAAGGTCATTCGCATCTATGGATGCTGCCTACTATACTGACTTTCATCTATGGCATAACTATGCTGGCGATGAATGCAAAAGGTAGATTCGATGGTCCGTATCCGTTCTTCAGAGTTCATGAGCAAAGTAAAGCAGCAACTGTGATATGGATGGCGGTTCTTACAGGTGTGATCGCCATGATCTCAATAGGCATCAGTAAAATTGTATAAAAACTGACATTTTTCGAAATAATTTGAAAAACCTTTTGACCTTCCACTTTGTGGAAGGACTACTCTCATGGCAGAGAAACGGAAAAGCGGAGGCATGAAGTGAAAATCAACCAGGCTGCCGAGCTGGCAGGCATTACGAGCAAGAATATAAGGTTCTATGAAGATCAGGGACTGATAACTCCGGCGCGTGATGCCGGCAACGGATACAGAGATTATTCGATGGAAGATGTCGAGCAGCTCTGCAGGATCAAGCTTCTCCGCATGCTGGGGATATCCTGTGAGAACATTCGCAAGCTTCAGGCCGGTGAACTTGATTTTGACAGATGCATGGATGATCATGTTGCAGAACTTGATAAGACCAGCAGCAATATCGAGCATATGAAGACCATGTGCATAGTGCTGAGAGATGAGGCCGACAGTCTGTCAGATATCAAAGCTTCCGTATATCTCGAGAGAATGAAGGAACTTGAGAAGGGAGGTGCGAAATTCGTGAACGCACGAATGACGGATATGAGAAAAAGAAAGACAGGAGCAATAATATCAGCTATAGTCGTGATTTCATTCCTGATATTGGTCCTCGGAGCTATGCTTTATTTCAACGCATCAGATCCGGCACCGAAAGGAGTGATAGCGTTCTTTATCATTGCATTTGCAATAATAGCCATTGCAGTAGGGTATGTTTTGAAACAACGGATCGATGAGGTCAAGAAAGGAGAAATCGATGAAGCTTCTAAGTATTGATTATATACCGGGCACAGAGTTCGAGGTGCTTGGAGTAGTAAAGGGGACGATAGTCCAGAGCAAGAATATCGGAAGAGATTTTATGGCAGGAATGAAGACTCTTGTAGGAGGAGAGATCAAAGGTTACACGGAGATGCTCGTTGAGGCCAGGCAGCTTGCGACAAAGCGCATGGTAGATGAAGCCGAGGAACTCGGAGCGGATGCTGTTGTCGGCCTCAGATACGGATCATCGCAGGTCATGGACGGAGCGGCTGAAGTCCTTGCATACGGGACAGCAGTAAAAATCATTGGCAAGAAATAGTATAGTGCAATAAGTGAACATCAAGGGAGCGCAGCTTAGTAGTAAAGCAGAGCTCCCTTTTCTATTTATGAAATCAGGATTCTCTTGTATAATCTAATCACATTGGGAAACATAGCAAAGGGGGAAACCATGAATCCGATAGTTATAAAAGAAGATAAGTGCATAGGATGTGCACTGTGCGTGAATGACTGCCCGAGCAGCTATCTATATATAGAAGACGGCAAAGCGCATACGAATACCGGAAGCTGCCTGGAGTGTGGACATTGTTATGCCATCTGCCCGCAGGGGGCTGTCGTAATGACAAACTATGATTGCCCGGAAGAGGCTGCAGTTCCGATGACAGAGCTGCCTTCAGATACGCTTCTTGCCGCAATGAGGAGCAGAAGGTCTATAAGACAATTCACAGATCAGACTGTAGAACAGGAAAAGATACAGAAGATCCTTGAGGCAGGCAGATACAGCCCGACAGGAGGTAACAGCCAGAATGTTTCATATATCATCCTTGGCAGCAAGCAGAAAGAAGCAGAAGCTTTATGTGTCGATCTTTTCCGCAAAGGTACAAGCCTTCCGAGCCGTTTTGCATCATTTTCCGAGAGGTTCAAAATAACAGATGATTTCTTTTTCAAAGGAGCACCGCTGGTCATCCTTGTTACCAGCAAGAGCGATGTGAATGCCGGACTGGCAAGCTCATACATGGAGATCATGGCTGAAAGTCTTGGCCTTGGCGTACTCTACAGCGGGTTTTTCGTAGCCTGCACCAGATTCAGCAGGAAGCTGCGCCGGCTGATCAGGATTCCTAAAGGCCATAAAGTAATAACCTGTATGGTGATCGGATATCCGGCTGTAAAATATCACCGGATCGTACCAAGAAAACCGCTGCAATCAATAACATTGTAATAAAATGGGAGGACAGAAATGATAGTACTGAATGTAACATATAAGTGCAAAACTGACATGAGGGAAGAGTTCCTTGAAGCGATTATGGCAGAAGGGATCGATGTTGCCTGCAGGGCGGAAGACGGGAACTTCAAATATGATTATTACATGGCTGCCGGAGACGAAAACGAGATGCTCCTCGTTGAGAAGTGGCGTGACGCAGATGCTCTTTCCGCGCATCAGGCACAGGCACATTTCAAGAGACTCGGAGAACTCAAGAACGAATTCGTAGAGGAAACTATTCTGGAAAAATATTACACTGAGAATAGAATATAACAAGGAAGTTTGGCAAAAATGAGCATTGATTTTGATCCTCTTGCGCACAAATATAACTCCATAAGATATCCGGTCTATGCCAAAGGCGGAATGGTCAATTGTTCAAGTCCCCAGGCAGCTGCCGCAGGACTTGAGACTCTCCGTAAAGGCGGAAACGCAATGGATGCCGCAGTTGCTGCAGCTGCGGCACTTACTGTTGTAGAGCCGACTTCGAACGGGCTTGGTTCTGATGCTTTTGCATTGATATGGTCAGAGAAAGACCATAAGCTGTTTGGCCTGAACTCCAGCGGCAGGTCACCGAAGCTGGCTTCGATCGAAAGGATCCGCGCAGATCATTCTGTATCCGGAAGCAAAATGCCCAGGCGGGGATGGGCTCCGGTAACAGTACCGGGAGCAGTGAAAGCATGGGCTGCCGTAAATGAACGATTCGGGAAATTGTCACTTTCAGAGGTCCTGTCACCGGCTGTAAGATATGCTGCTGACGGATATCCTTGCGCAGCAAATCTCAGCTATGAATGGAACCGGGCTGCCGGGATATTCAGAAAAGAATTAAATGATCCGTGCTATGATGCATGGTTCAGAACCTTCGCACCGGGAGATAAGGTCTATAAGCCGGGTGAACTTGTAGTTCTTCCGGACCATGCCGCTACTCTTGAAGAGATAGGGCGCACGAACGCTGAGAGCTTTTACAAAGGCAGGATCGCCCGCAGAATAGAAGAGGAGAGCATCAGATACGGAGGATACCTCCGATATGAAGATCTGGCAGCGCATGAGGCAGAGTGGGTAGAACCGATAAGTGTTCATTACCGCGGATACGATGTTTGCGAGATCCCACCTAACGGTCAGGGAATCGTTGCATTGATCGCACTTAATATAATGAAGGAATTCTCTTTTGCGGAGAAAGAATCAGTCGAGACATGTCATCGCCAGATCGAGGCTATCAAGATGGGCTTTGCGGATGCATTCCGTACTGTTACTGACCCGGTATATATGAAAACAGATCATCATGAGCTGCTGCGGCCTGAGTACGGGGCGCAAAGAGCTGCTGAAATGACGGATATGGCTCAGGTTTGGACCGACAAGACGCCACCGGCAAGCGGAACGGTATACCTTTGCTGCGCCGATCATGAAGGGAATATGGTCTCGTTCATACAGTCAAATTATATGGGATTCGGCTCGGGTATCGTTGTGGATGGCACCGGTATAGCATTGCAGAACCGCGGGGCGGATTTTTCTCTTGATCCGGCAGATGTCAATTGTCTGCAGCCGGGCAAAAGGAGTTATCATACAATAATCCCGGGATTTCTTATGAAAGATGGCAGACCGGTCGGACCGTTCGGTGTTATGGGCGGATATATGCAGCCGCAGGGACATGTTCAGGTCGTATCCAATCTGATAGATTTCGATTTGGATCCTCAGCAGGCACTTGATGCGCCTCGCTGGCAGTGGATGAGAGACGGGAGCGTCACGGTAGAAGACAGTTTTGACAAGGATATTGTTCAGGCTCTGAAAGAAAGGGGCCATGATATAAAAGTAGATACAGATAAGGCGTCCTTCGGGCGCGGCCAGATAATAATACGTCTTGATAACGGTACGCTGGTCGGAGGCACTGAATCGCGTACTGACAGTAATATCGCATGTTATTGATAGAGTGTTCGCTGCCGGTCAAAAGGAGATGTTAAAAAAGAAGTAGAATGAAACCCAAAGCACAATTATCTATGAGGAGCGCAATATTGCTGATGGCTGCCGTGGCGATCGCCAGGGGCTCATCGTTCATGTTCTCCAAACAGCTGCTTGATACCATGGAGCCGCTCAATCTGCTCGGTATCCGTTCGCTTATCGCTTTTGCGGTCCTGATGCTATTTTTCGGACGCAGGGTCATCGCATCAGTCAAGGAGGATGCAGGCAATCTTTACGCCGGTGCGCTCATAGGCTTTACTTACTTCATCGTTATGGTGCTGGAACTGAACGGACTTAAGTATACGACTACGGCAACAGCTTCATTTATAGAAAATTCGGCTGTTGTACTGGTACCGCTGGCAGAAGCAATTACCGGGCATTCAAAGCTTTCCGGCAGAACGATACTGTGCAGCGTACTCGGCCTCACAGGAATCGGGTTCATAGCAGCAAGAGGATTCAGTAACGGCATAGGAATAGGAGAAGTGCTTTGCACAATATGCGCATTCGTATACACGGCGGCTATAATCCAAACGGACAGAAGCGCCAAGAAATATGAGCCATTCGTTGTCGGCATACTGTATGTCGGATTCATGGGATTGTTCGGAATGGCAGGTTCCTTTATCACGGAAACTCCGCATCTGCCTGCAACTGCCAGTCAGTGGATGATGCTGCTCATGCTGGCGATAGTTTGCTCAAGCTTTGGTTTTGCCATGCAGCCTGTAGCACAGCGAACAATAAGCTCAGAGACGACTGGCCTTATGACTGCGATAAATCCGCTTACAACAGCTGTCCTCGGAGCGTTCATACTCCACGAACCATTCGGCATATCCAGCATGATCGGAGCAGTTCTCATAATCACCGGGATCATACTCCATAACATACAAAGGTAAATGTATATGTATATGATAAAATCAGCCAAACTATTAGCTGAAGGGGGGCAGTAAAATGATCAAATCTATAGACCATATGGTTATAACGACGGCAGATCTTGATGCTTGTCTGCATTTCTATGAGGACCTGCTGGGGATGGAGCATAAAGTACAGGGCGGTCAGCACGCGCTTCACTTTGGCGATCAGAAAATCAATCTGCATACGCGTCCGCATGAATTTCATCCATCCGCAACGAATGTCACTCATGGCAGCCAGGACTTTTGCCTGATCGCTGACGGCGATATCAACTCCATTAAGGAGAAACTGGTGGGAGCGGGAATCACGATCATCGAAGGCGTGGTCGAAAGATACGGCGCTATGGGCCTTATGGACAGCATATACATGTACGATCCGGACGGCAATCTCGTAGAAATAGCAGTGTATAAGTAATGGAGGTACAAAATGATCAAGGAAGACTTTTTCAAAAACTGGAATTATAAGAAGCACGCTATGTTCTGCACAGCAGTCTATCTTGGACTGTACACCTTTGATATGACGATCTCATATTTCATAGTGAAAAAACTACTCAGCAAATACGATGCATAAAACGGACGAAATGACCCGTAAGCATATAGTGTTCTACGGCTGGGTGCAGGGCGTCGGTTTCAGATACAGAGCCAGGCATGCAGCTGACTTGTACGGAGCGACCGGCTGGGTGAGAAATGACCCGGGCGGCTCTGTTACTATGGAGATACAGGGGAGAGAAGAGCAGATAGATAAGGTCATAATCGCAATCGAGCGGGGATCCTATGTGAGGATCGAATATATGGATGCCAGAACGATCCCTGTGATCGAAAATGAACGTGGCTTTCGCACAGTAAGATAGCATAAGGAAAACTGAGAAAATGCATTTTGTTGACGCAAAAGGAATCCTTACCGGAAATAGTGGCTATTATGGAATGAATATTTACCGCGGGTGCACTCACGGATGTATTTATTGCGACAGCAGGAGCAAGTGCTATCAGTTTACGCATCCTTTTGAAGATATTGAGGTCAAGCAGAACGCGCCGGAGCTTCTTGAGAAGGCGTTAAAGTCCAAAAGAAAAAAGTGCATGATAGGAACCGGTGCGATGTCTGATCCTTATATGCATTGCGAGGAAGAGCTGCGGCTCACAAGAAAATGCCTTGAAATAATCCATAAATACGGCTTTGGCGTTGCGATCCAGACAAAATCTGACCGTATTCTCAGGGACATAGACCTTCTCGAAGAGATAAACCGAAGTGCAAAATGTGTCGTGCAGATCACCCTGACTACCTATGACGATGAGTTGTGCCGGATACTGGAGCCGAATGTGTGCAACACCCGGCGAAGGATCGAAGTGCTTGAGAAGATGCAGGAGATAGGCATCCCGACAGTTGTCTGGCTGACCCCGATACTTCCTTTCATCAACGATACCGAAGAGAACATCACATCTATCCTGAACGAATGTGCCAGAGTGGGCGTGAAAGGAGTCATTGATTTTGGCATGGGCCTTACACTTCGTGAAGGAGACCGTGAATACTATTATGCAGCGCTGGACAAGCATTTCCCGGGAATGAAGAAGCGGTATATTCAGCGTTACGGAAATGCATATGAACTCCCAAGCCCGGGAGCGAAAGAGCTGAAAGCCGTATTTCGAAGCTTTTGTAAGCAAAACGATATTATGTCGACTCCGGAGGATTGTTTCACATTTATGCGTGAACTGCCGGAAAAAGCCACACAAATGAGTATTTTCGACCTGAGCGGCGAATAGCCGTTATTCAACTACGAGTTGAATTTACAGTCATCCTGCCGGCATGATATATTCTTTACAGAGAAAAATACCACCTCTCCCCGGACCGGTTCCGGAATACAGGTAGAATACTTATAGCAATAATAAATCTTTCAAGGAAAAGGAGCACAAGACGAATGTTGTTTTTCGAATTTTCAATTAAGGAAATCGATATGGCAAACAAGCTTCAGGGAATCGAACTGAAGAAGATCTTTGTGTGCAAAAGTGAGACAAGCAATGTGAGTGTGCGGCATTTGAGTTAGATGCCGGACATAATATACAGATTCCACAACCGCTTGTCTCAGAACCGGGATAAGCGGTTTTTTTAATAGGAAAACATATATGCTCCAGTATCCCAATACCGGTAGAGGAGGCGGAATGAGATTCCGTTCAGTGCAGGTTCGAATCCTGTTTGGAGCACCAATATATCCCTTTAGTTCAACGAAAAGAACGCTCGCCTACGAAGCGAAGGATAGAAGTTTGATTCTTCTAAGGGATACCACCATGGTTCTCTCGTCTAAAAGGAAGGACACCGGACTCTTAATCCGGGAGATGTGGGTTCAAATCCCACGGGGATCACCAAATTTATTTACAATCCACGGTATAGAAACGGTCTCTTAGCTCAATAGGGAGAGTGGCGCCCAGTTAAGGCGATGGTTGCAGGTTCGAGTCCAGCAGAGACCGCCATATAGCCCTTTCGTCTAATTGGAAGGATGCCGGATTCTGATTCCGGAGGTGCGAGTTCAAGTCTTGCAGGGGCTGCCAGACAACAATATGGTAATGTAGCCCAGTTGGTAGAGCGCCCGGTTGAAGCCCGGGAGGTCGCTGGTTCGAATCCAGCCGTTACCGCCAATTTACCCTGATAGTCCAAGTCTGTTTCAGGGTGTCATGCGCATTTAACTCAGCTGGTTCAGAGTACCCGTCTGATACGCGGGAATGCCGTGGTTCGAATCCACGAGTGCGCACCAAGAGAAGTCTGCGGAAGCAGATAATAAAGCGCCTGTTGCCGTAGAATTGATCCTCTGCAGCAAGGCGCTCTTTTTGTGATTCAACCAGGAGCAAAGCTCCAACAAGCTCGCTTGATTGGAGCGAGCGACGCCGTCAACAGACGCCGGGAGCTTCAGCTCCTGAGAGCATCAGTGGGGTACAACTCCTGCATTCGTCCGCTTATTTCATCCAATTTCGCTTTTTCAGGGTCATCATAGACGAAGTCTGTGGATGTGAACACCATGGGATATTAGAGATTTCATACAGAATCACGGATTTGATGTCTTAACAGACGAAGTACCCTGATGCAATAGTCTTTGATCAATAACATCATTCGGCCATCCTGATACGTAAAAACAGATTCTGCCTGAAGCTTCCAGAGAAAGCTCCATTTGAGCCTTTGGGACTTCGGACATTTTGTATCAGAATGTTGAGAAATGGTCGAAGATCCCATTTAGGACATTCAGCCCGAACTTCAGTCTTCACAAGATTTCTCAAAGGGGGTTGGAAAAGGATAGCACATAGGCGCTTACCGGGATCGAACAGTGATGCTCTCGGGGCAGCCATTGTGTTATCATATATACAACAATTCTGTTCATACAGTTATTATTTCCGGCAGGAGGTAATTGTAAGAAAGATTTTAAGAAGACTGGCTGTGATCCTGATTCTGGCACTGATCGTAACAATGATGCCATACAAGCTGAAATTCGAGACCGGACAGGACCTGTTCGGCATGGTCACGGATCCGCTCTGTAAAGACAAGATAAGAACTGATATGCATGATATTTGGAATCCATGGCACGGTTGTGTCAAGTGCAGCGAGGGCTGTGAGAATTGCTATATGTACTTCCTCGACGATATGAGGGATAAGAACGGCGCTGAGATTTATCTTACTGCAAACGCCAGATATCCGCTTGCCAAGGACCGGAGAGGCAGGTACAAAATACAGAGCGGGGAGAAAATCAGTGTCTGCATGACGTCGGATTTCTTCCTGCCTGAAGCAGATCAGTGGCGCGGCGAGGCATGGGATATCATGAGGATCAGAAGTGATGTGATATTCATACTGGTCACCAAGAGACCTCAGCGTATAGCGGAGTGTCTTCCTCCGGATTGGGGGAATGGATGGGAAAACATATTCCTTAATGTCACGACCGAAAACCAGAAGAGAGCCGATGAACGGATCCCTGTTTTGCTGGAACTGCCTTTCAAACACAAAGGCATCTATGTAGCGCCGATCCTCGGACCAGTGAAACTAGGCAGTTATCTGGACAGCGGACAGATAGAGCAGGTCGTATGCGGGGGCGAGAACTACGGGGGCAGAAGACCGTGCGATTTTGACTGGATCAGATCGCTCAGGGAAGAGTGCGAATCCCGTGACATAACATTCTGCTTCATGGAGACCGGGACAGTCTTCCTCAAAGACGGGAAGAAATACATCCTTAACGGGAAGCGTCTGCAAACCAGCCAGGCGCTGAAGTCAGGCATGAACTATCAGGGAAAACCAATGGAGTTTGAACTGGTAGACAGCTGGGGCCTGCCTGTTCCTGAAGACAGGCTCTATGTGAAGCATTATTGCGATAATTGCAGGGAATGTGCGATGAAACTCATTTGTAACGGCTGCAGCGATTGCGGAAGATGTAAAAAAGGTTGATCGAAGCAAGATGGATATTTATGTAAACATCAATTCAGGAATAGACGGTGACGGGGATATCACAAGGCCGTTCAGACATATCAATGACGCGGCTGCAGTTGCAATGCCCGGAGATACCGTATGGGTCGCGCCGGGGATCTACCGTGAGAAAGTCGATCCTCTGAACGCAGGGACTGAAGACAGAAGGATCGAGTATATAAGCACCGAACCTCTGGGGGCAGTGATAACAGGAGCTGAACCGGCAGATAACTGGGAGCATTATGAAGGAGACACATGGGTCATCCGGATCGATAATGCTGTGTTTGGCGGTTACAATCCATATACTACACTTGTATATGGCGACTGGTACTTTGCCAAGGCTGACAAGCATACCGGCTGTGTGTATCTGAATGGCGATGCGATGTATGAGGCGGAAAGCCTCGAAGCCTGCATGAAAGGGGATGTCAGTGCTGTCAGCTGGGATCCGGCAAAATCCGTATTCAAATGGTTCACAGAGCAAGACTCTGAGCGCGGCGAAACCGTCATATACGCGAACTTCCGGGGAATGGATCCGAATACGGAGAAAGTCGAGATCAATGTCAGGAGAGAATGCTTTTTCCCTGCGCAAACCGGCAGAGACTATATCACGGTCAGGGGGTTCAGAATAGAAAAGGCAGCAACGACCTGGGCTCCGCCGGCTGCTTTTCAGGACGGGATGATCGGACCGCACTGGAGCAAAGGCTGGATCATTGAGGACTGCGAGATCAGCAACAGTAAATGTGCCGGCATCTCTCTCGGCAGATACTACGACCCTGATAATGATAATTATTTTTCGACAAAATATGTCAAGAGTCCGACGCAGATGGAGAGAGACTCTGTCTGCCGCGGACAATATCACGGATGGTTCAAAGAGAACATCGGCAGCCATATCATACGCCGGAATGACATACACGACTGCCAGCAGGGCGGCATCATAGGACGTATGGGAAGCGTCTTCAGTACGATTGAAGATAACCACATCCACCATATCAACAATATGATGGAACTTGGAGGAGCTGAGATCGCAGGGATCAAACTTCACGCAGCTATTGATGTAATGATCCGTAAGAATCATATCCATCACTGCACTATGGGTATCTGGTGTGACTGGGAAGCGCAGGGAACAAGGATCAGCTCGAATTATCTCCACGACAACCAGCGGCCTGAGGGGGCGAAGCAGCTCAAGGGCGGCATGATGTCACAGGATCTGTTCGTTGAAGTCAGCCACGGACCGACTATTATAGACAATAATATCCTTCTTTCTGATGTCAGCCTCAGATTTGCAACACAAGGAGTCGCACTTGTTCACAACCTGATATGCGGTGCTTTTACATGTGTCGGAGCAGGAACAGACTGGAGATATACTCCGTATCATATTCCGCATCGCACGGAAGTGATGGGCTTCATGACGATACTGCATGGAGACGACCGGTTCTATAACAACATATTCGTGCAGAGATGGCCGACAGAAGATGCCGAGATCCAGCATGATTATGATGACGGAAAGGAATATGAGAACCGCCTCGCAGGTACTTGGATGTTCGATGAGTATCCGTCATATGATGAATGGTCAGCGCAGTTCGATTTCACAAGGCCGGCAGATATGGGTGAACTTGAAAAGGCTCATTTTGGCAAACTCCCTGTCTGGATGGAAGGCAACTTGTATATGGACGGTGCAAAGTCTTCCAGACATGAGGTGCAGAGAGAATGCAGGATCATCGATTCAGACATACTCGGAAAAGCCTTCGAACCTGAACAGCGTTTTGAATCAACTGACGGATCTACTATATTATTCGACACAGACTACTATGGACATAAGAGAGCCGGTGAAATAATACCCGGTCCGTTTGCAGAAAAGAGCACATTGAAGAGCAAATTAGAACAATTTAGGATAGGCGGAGGGAAATAATCATGAACGAAGAATGCCTTATATGCAAAGCACCGCTTGAGTATCTTGAACAAGCTGTTTTGATGGAATGCGAGATATGCCATAAGAAGGAAAACAGCAAAACCAGATGTATCAATGGTCATTATGTATGCAACGAGTGTCATACACAGGGACTGGACAGCATCATCGGGCTTTGCATGCATGAAACATCACGGGATCCTGTACACATTATTCAGAAAATGATGGATATGCCGTTCTGCCATATGCATGGACCTGAACATCATGTCATGGTTGGAGCAGCGCTCTTAACAGCCTACCATAATGCAGGCGGGGATATAGATCTTCATAGCTCATTGCTGGAAATGATGGATCGTGGGAAGGACGTGCCTGGCGGCTCATGTGGCTTCTGGGGCGCCTGCGGTGCAGGCATAAGTTCGGGTATGTTTATTTCAATCATATCCGGATCCACTCCGCTTGAGAATGAACCATTCGCTTTGTCTCACAAGATGACATCCAGATCTCTTGGGAGAATCGGTGAGATCGGCGGCCCGAGATGTTGCAAGCGGGATTCATATCTGTCGATAATCGAAGCAATAGATTTCGTCAGAGAAAACTTCGGTATAGAAATGGAAAAGGATACGGTGATATGTCATCATTCGTCTCAGAATAATCAGTGTATCGGAAAACGATGCCCATTCTCGAAGAGCAATAACAGCTGAAACAGACCAGCAGAGGAGACAGAACTATGAGTTATTATCTTTTGGAGGAAACAATACGTCCTTGCGATCCGGAGGATCTGCATGAAGGGATGACTAAGCAGTATGTTGCAGTTCTGACCACTCCTGAGTGGGTCCGGGAGCGTGACCGTTTTGATATGGGAATCGAGCTCGAGCCGGATGCAAGGCATATTCATAGTACCAAGGCCGAGGTCAATTATGACTCGCTTACCGGTACATTCATGATTCCTGACCGGCATAATCTCAGGGAAAATGATTTCAGATTCGCATTCGCACTGGACGAGAAAGGGATCATTTTTATAGATGACAGCGGTAAGGCAGAGCAGATGATAGATGCTATAAGCCGTACGAAACGCTGGCTTGAACCCTCTCTGGAACGCTTCCTGTATGATTTTCTGGAACAGATCGTGAGTAATGACCTTATGATCATGGAACTATTTGAGAAAGAACTTAACAGAATAGAGGATGAGGTTTTATCCTCTGAGGGGCAGGGAGACCTTGTGAGGGTAAATGAGATACGCAACGATATCCGTGAGCTCCTGATACATTATGAACAGATCATAGATATGACTCAGGAGTTTGAGGAAAACGAAAACGGGTTCTTCAGCGAGGATAAGCTTCGTTATATCCACCTTTTCATGAATTTGATGGCAAGGCGTCACGATTTTGCAGTATCTATCCGTGATTATACGATGCAGGTGCGTGATCTTTACAACTCGCAGTTAGATGTACGCCAGAACAAAATCATGACGCTGCTTACTGTTGTCACAACTATCTTTATGCCGCTGACTCTGATCGTGGGATGGTATGGAATGAACTTCCGATATATGCCTGAACTTGAATGGCGTTACGGTTACCTGACAGTGATCGCATTATGTGTTGCCGTCGCAACATTCTGCCTGATCCTGTTCAAAAGGAAAAAGTGGTTGTAATTAAGGTATCGAAAAAAAAGATCCATACGGAGATGCAATATTAATAGAGATGATTGAGACAAGAATATATGTAGGTCTGAATGATTCACTTACCAAGAAACAGATCTTTGAAACTGAAAAGTATATTAGTGTACTGCGAAATGTCTGCTTTGCTTACAACACGCCGTTTTCTTTCGATGTTGAAGAAGGCGGATACATTCATGAGAATGGCGATTATACGTTAGAGACGACGCTTGTACTGATTTTGATCGATGCGGAGAAAGATACTATAGACAATATAGCAAAAGACCTATGCGTATTCTTCCATCAGGAGTCCGTTCTTATAACTGAGAGCCGGATCAGGTCATATTATGTAAAAGAAACGCTGGAGTAAGGTCCGGTTGAAATACATGTAGAGTATAACTCCGGAGTTTATGAAGCAGCAAAGGACAGATCAATGAGTATCAAACGATTTCGCGGTCAGAATGTGATCACCGCGGGCCTGAACCGGGAGAATCTGGATAAGGTCAAGCGACTCGTTAAAAAGCATGGAGGAAGGCTTGTAAAGGCTGAACTGGGATCAGCCAGAAGTTATGAATGCTTTGTTTATGATCCTCACGCAAAGGGAGTCGCTGACAAAGTCCGTTTTGTCCGCTCGCTTATCGACAAAGGTGAGCTTATTTCTGTGCTCACGCTTGATGATTTTTTCATGATCACAGATCCCGGGCGCAGAGTTATAAAGATCGATGAGTATAAAGATTCATGGTCAGATGCTCCTGTATACGAAGTGGAAGAAATAGATATAAGTGGAGCTGAAGCAGACGATTGGGAAGTAGAATGGAGATATGACTATAAATATGCCTGCCAAGAAGCAGAGCTCTGGATCGTAGAGTATCACGGCACTAAGGAGCATATCATAGTTCCGTCGTCAATAAACGGAGTCAAAGTAACAGGTATCGGGTCACAACATGATGAAAAGACTGCATTCAATAAATGCCGCGCCAGAAGAATCGATATCCCGGGATCGTTAAAGATAGGCAGGAATGTCGGATCCAATAATGGCTTTGTACAGACTGTCACTGTAGGAGAAGGGTGCAAAGAACTCAGAAGCGATTTCTTCTATTGGGCAAATTCGCTGACAGAAGCCAGAATATCCGCAAGTGTGTCTTTTATAGGATTTTCTTTAAGCAGGGCTCCTTTCTTCTATACGCAGTGGTATGACAGAACAATTGCGATATTCGGGTATATAACATACGGAAGCGTTATTTTCATACCGGAAAACAGACATACATTTACAAATTCTGTCATCATTCCGGAGTGGCTTCCTGCGGCATTGCTTGATTATCTGAGGAACTATTGCGGGGATATGCCGGAATATCTCTTTCCCAAATCACTTCAAGCATTGCAGGATGTTTATGAAGATAGTCTTGACTGGATCAGGGAGTTCCGCGGCTTTAAGATCGTTATCGGCAACACGTTGTATCAGCTTGGCAAATTGAACATAGTTGATAATACACTGATCATACCGGAAGGGGTCGGATCCATAGGTATGTATGCGCAGAGTATGTCTACAGATCTCAGCTGGAACACACTGCATAATATCAACCACATCAAATTCCCGGATACTTTGCGGTGTCTCGGCAGTTCCTGTATCGATCCGTTTGACAGGGTTATGGAACTGACTTTGCCGGATAAACTTGAAACAATAGCACCGCATTGCTTTGCAAACCTGAGGCTCAGGCGGCTCGTCATACCGGATTCTGTTATTGAGATAGGCGAGGGCGTAATGGAATCTGCACACTTGCTGGAAGAACTGACTTTTCCGGAGTCGCTGAAAAGTCTTGAAAGTAACGCCTTCAATAGCCATTTTCATCTGAAAAAGCTGGTCCTGCCATTCTCGGTAGAGCAACTTGGAGTACACGCGGTAGATACAGGAGGCAAGAAAATAGATTTTGCCGGAGTCAGAATCCCAACAGCGGCGCTGAACGGCAATACATATTATATGAAGCCGGACAGAGATCTGCTTATCCGTTACAAAGCTCTTCTGATCTATAACAATACAATGTATCAGGATCCGGAATATCCGCCTGATATGATCCCTGTTTCCGCAGAAGAGTTTGATGCTATGTTGAAAGATGGGGCAGTGCGTTCTTCAATGGTCATTCGCATAACTCCTGAAAATGAATATGATGCTGTCATATGTAACATAGAAGACCTTCCCGGACAAGCAGTTCTGAAAAAGTACTACGGGTCAGAGGAATACCCGGAGATCCCGGATAATGTGACAGTTATTGATGCTGCTGCATTCGAAGATAATAAAAACATCAAAGGGATCGATCTGAAAAATGTTGAATTCATCGGGGGTAATGCCTTCTCAGGATGTACCGAAATGAGATTTGTTAAGATGGATCATGTGTCGGAGATCGGTGAAAGAGCATTTTACAGTTGCAGCAACCTTGATTTCAAAGCTCTCCCGGATCCTCTGAAATCGATCGGTAAAGGGGCCTTTGCCTGGGCCGGCGTCCGGAGTGTCGATCTGCACGACATGGAGGAGATACCGGAGGAATTGTTTGCAGTCTCAGAGCGCCTCAAACATGTGGATATCAGTAACGCGCGTGTGATCAGAAAGAAGGCATTCTACCAGTGTGATTTACTGGATATAGATAGCCTTCCTGAATCTCTGGAAGTCATAGAAGAAAATGCTTTCAGCAGTATCAGAGATGGAATGGTTATTCCTCGAAGTGTCAGAACAATAGGGACGAATTGCTTCGGATATGAACGGGGCCTGCCATTTCAGGAGACGCCAATCAGGCGCGTTACTATTTACAAATCACTGCTGTATGAGTTCAGAAATATTTTTACCAGACCCAAAAGGAAAAAATTCGGTGATGGCAGGGGTTTGTCAATAATTCTTGTGGAGATCACTATATTGGATGACGAGTCCGGCGAGATCGTAGGATTTATCCCGTTCTATGCTACAAGAGAAGACAAGAAACTGGATTTCATTGAGGCTTTCAGACCGGATAATACATTTGACTACTCAGTTCTTGATGAAGATAAATCACGGGATTTTATATGGGTGCAAGAGATCGGGGCGATCAACAAGCTGGCTATTCAGAGACTTAAACATCCATATGGTCTTACCGGAGATGCAAGAAAAAAACATATAGATCATCTGAAATCACAAGCGGTGTCTGTATCCGCAAGTGCTGCCGCGGAAGGGGATATAGATACTATTAAGGTTCTTGTGGAAAACGGCGTTATCAATAAGAAGAATATAACAGATATCATTGACAAGTGTGCAGGCACCGGTGATATCGCCTGCAGAGCATACCTGCTTGAGTACCGGATGAAACTCGGAGTGCTGAGTGATCCTGTAGATGGTGAACTGTGATGAGAGACTTGATAATAAATGGCTATCTCGAGATGCCGGGAGACATAACAGAAATAAAAGACGATGCCTTCGCGAAGAACAAGGAACTCAGACATGCCGACCTGAGCAACGTCAGATACATCGGAGCAGGGGCATTTCGTGAATGTTCGAATCTTGAGTCAGTCACAATGAGTAACGCTGTTGTGATCGGGCCAAGAGCTTTCGAATTCTGCAAGTCGCTCAGAAGTATCACTATCGGTGACGTTACGGAAATAGGCGAAGCGGCATTCTCTTTCTGCGGGATGCTCGATGTTCCGTCGATCCCTCGTTCTGTGACAAAACTCGGAGCGGGAGCATTCTCTCATACTGCAATAAGGCGAGTCGATCTGAACTGGATGGGTGAGATCCCGCCGTCGATACTGAGCTTCTGCACTTCGCTTGAGTATGCAGACATCAGCAGTGCCCGCATCATCGGAAAAGATGCTTTTGCCGGATGCGTATCACTATCGGTCGTCAGATTCGGACCGGTCCGCAAGATCGGCGCGAGAGCCTTTCACAGATGCGGCATGCTCGAAATAAGCAGTCTGCCGGATACATTGGAGGAGATCGGAGACGATGCCTTCAGCCTTGTGCACGACGGAATAACAGTACCGAAGAGCGTCAGATCTATCGGCAAAGACTGCTTCGGACCGATAGAAAGGCAGAAGAAGATAAACATATATAAGTCATCCCTGCATGAATTCAGGAATTATTTCAGGGACGACAGAACTTATATAGATGAAGCAGATCATTTTTACCTGTGGGAAAGTGCGATAGATGTCACAGTTCTCGATGATCAGACGGACAATGCAGTAGGCTTTCTGCCGCTGTACTCGGACCTGAATTCAACTTTGCGGGAGGCGCTTACCGGTGCATTCAGAACTGATAACTCGTTTGATTATTCAGTACTCGACAGTGTATTATTTGAGGGAATGGGCTGGAATCAGCGGGGCAAAGACAGGCTTGCTGTGATGCGTTCCAGACACCCTTATGAACTGGACGATTCCTGCAGGGCAGGTTACATAGATTACCTTGATAAACATTCACGCCGGATAGCCAGGCGGGCTGTTGAGGACAAAGATGTCGAACTTCTCAGGTTCATGCATGACAACGGTATGTTCAGTAAAGACAATATCAGCGGGATAGTAGATTATTCCATTTCGCTTTCTGCTTCAGAATGTACTGCGTTTTTGCTCGAATGCCAGTCAGAACTTAACGGGCAATATGACCCGCTGCTTGAAGAATTATGAAAGATCAGATCAACGAAGAAAAAATCAAAAAAGCAGCTCTGGATGTTCTCACACTGGCGCGTAACACTCTGATGGTCAATCTCAGGTTTATGGATCTCGCTCTGGCAAGGCTCCAACTGATCCCGGATGAATCTGGGACTCTGGCGACAAACGGCGACCAGCTTTCCTATGATCCGAGGCATGTTCTGAGGTGCTTCAAAAAAGAGCATGACAGCCTGACGCGTGATTATCTTCATGCCGTATTACACTGCATCTTCAGCCATATGTTCGTTGGGGAAACGATCAATGTGGAGTTGTGGGATATGGCTTGTGATATCGCTGTCGAGAATACAATAAATGATCTGGGCATCCGCGTGACAAACACTTCAAGACAAACTGCTCAGAAGGATATGCTTGCTATACTGAAGAAGGAATTATCAATGCTTACCGCCGAGAAGCTTTATCACTACTTCCGGGATAAGCGATTATCTGAATCCGAAATCAGTAAGATCGCGGCGTTGTTCAAAGCGGATGACCATTCATGCTGGTATACCTCGAGGCCGAACGGCATTGGAGGGGCAGGAGGCGATCGCGATACAAAAGATAGAGATAGCGCCGAAGCTGACGATGAAGATCAAGGTCCCGGCAAGAATGAGGCTGATGACGAAGGGCAAGCCGACGAAGAGTCGCCTGATGACATTGGCGAAGGCGTAAACAGCGGATGGAATAAAGATCTGCAAACTGATGAAAAAGCCGGCGAAGCATCGGCTTCGGATTCAGGCACGCAGGAAGAACTGATGGAGGAATGGAAAGAGATAGCAGAAAAGATACAGGAAGACCTTGAGACATTCTCCAGAGAACACGGAAACAGCGCGGGCGGAATGATACAGAATCTGAGTGAAGTCAACCGCGAGAAATATGACTATGAAACGTTCCTGAAAAAGTTCTCCGTACTGGGGGAAGCTATGGTCATAAATGACGAAGAATTCGACTATATCTTCTATACATACGGACTCAAGTTGTATGAAAACATGCCGCTTATAGAACCGCTGGAATATAAAGAAGTCAAGCGTATCAGAGAATTTGTCATCGCCATCGATACTTCGGGAAGTACTTCCGGCACGCTGGTGCAGAAATTCATTCAGAAAACATACAACATCCTCAAATCAACGCAAAGCTATTTTTCACATATCAATATACACATAATACAGTGCGATGCGGAAATACAAGAGCATGTCAAGATCACATCTGAAGAAGAATACGAAGAATACATGAAAACAATGAAGATCTACGGCCTTGGGGGAACGGATTTCAGACCGGTTTTCGATTTTGTCGACAGACTTATAGATGAAGGTGAATTCACCAATCTCAAGGGATTGATATACTTTACGGATGGATACGGCACGTTCCCTGCACGCAAACCATCATATGATACTGCATTTGTATTTCTGGATAATGAATACAACAATCCGAATGTACCGCCATGGGCAATCAAACTGGTACTTCAGGACGAAGACATTTAGCAAAACTGTTAAGGAGAAATCGCTGTGAATATCAAAGATGCAAAAGAACAGATCAAAAATGCAATAATCGCTTATTTCACAAAAGATGAATTCGGCGAATATAAGATCTCTATCGAAGACCAGAGACCTGTCTTTCTGATGGGGCCTCCGGGAATCGGCAAGACCGCCATAATGCAGCAGATCGCATCAGAACTCGGGGTCTGCCTGGTTTCATATTCGATGACACATCACACAAGACAGTCTGCCCTCGGCCTTCCGTTTATTCAGACCAAAACATACGGAGGTAAGGAGTACAGTGTTTCAGAATATACGATGTCTGAGATCATTGCGTCAGTATATGACATGATGGAAGAAACCGGTGTGCATGAAGGCATACTGTTCCTCGATGAGATCAACTGTGTGTCAGAGACTCTTGCGCCTGCGATGCTTCAGTTCCTGCAGTACAAAATCTTCGGCAGACATCGTGTGCCGGATGGGTGGATCGTGGTTACAGCAGGTAACCCGCCTGAATACAACAATTCTGTACGCGAATTCGATACTGTTACATGGGATCGTATGAAGCGTATTGACATCGAACCGGATTACCGTATCTGGAAAGAATATGCTCTGGACCGTGGGGTACATCCTTCGATTTCAACATATCTTGATATCAAGACAAATGATTTCTATAGAGTAGAATCGTCCGTTGACGGAAAGACGATCGTAACTGCGAGAGCCTGGCTGAATTTATCCGATATGATCAAATTGTACGAGGAAAATCATATCAAGGTAGACGCTAAAATGATTGGCCAGTATCTGCAGGATAAGCGTGTTACCAAGTCTTTCTCCAATTATTATGACCTGTTCGATAAATACAGGTCCGACTACCAGATAGACGATATTCTGGCAGGTACGGCCGGTGATAAGATCAAGAATCGCGCGAAGGCAGCCAGATACGATGAGAGACTGTCTCTTCTCGGCCTGATCCTTGACAGGGTAGGAAATGATCTGAAAGAAAACTATTATATCGAGCAGATCCTGACAGAAGAACTGACTCTTCTTCGTGATGTCAAAACACAGCTCAGCGCATCTCCTGACTCAGCGGTGCAGCTGCTTAATGCCGCAATAGCTGAAAAGAAACGTGACCTCGATACCGGCAAAAAGTCAAATTCACTTTCGGATGACAAACGCAGGATCCTGCACGGGATCATCAAAGACCTTGAAGCTATGGTCAAAGCGCTGGCTCAGGCAGGAAATCCTTCCGGGGATGAAGCGTTTTTCATAATCAGAAAAGACTTCAATACAAGAAGAGCTGCTTACAAAGAACAAGTCGAAGAAATCAACGCAAAGCTCGATAATATGTTCACCTTTGCGGAAGAAGTCTTTGCTGACGGCCAGGAAATGCTCATAATCGTGACTGAACTGACAAAGGGGTTCTATTCCGCACATTACATCAGCAGACACGGCTGCACCAAGTACTTCCAGCATAATAAGGAGCTGTTGTTCTACGAAAGACAGAATGATATCCTCAAAGAATTAGAAGGAGTAGATATTTGACCTCCTTTTTCACTGATTTGTTCATTTTTTCACCCTGTGTTGACAATTCGATAAGTTTAACTTAGACTTTATATTCATATAAGGTATTTTTATATGAGGGGCAAATTGCATAAACTGCAGTCTGTCCCGGTCAATCACGCAGAAAGGAGCTTAAATGGATCTTAAACTGAAAGACAAAGTCGTACTGGTTACCGGCGGAACAGGCGGAATAGGTACTGCAATCGTTAAAGGATTCCTTGCAGAAGGAGCAAAGGTAGCATTTTCATCAACAAGACAGGAAAAAATCGATGCACTTCTCCCTACACTTGGAGCTGCAGAGGGTCAGGTCGCAGGTTTTGTAGCAGATCTGAACAATGAAGAAGATATCAAGAACTTCGTAGAAGGCGCTAAAGCACATTTTGGAACTATCGACATCGTTGTTCCTAACGCAGGCTATGAAGGCAAAGCTCATCCGGTTCAGGATATGACACTTGAATTGTTTGAGAAGACTTATATGCTCAACGTTTTCGCGGTAATGCTGACAATGAAGTATGCTGCACCTACACTTATCGAAAAGGGTTCCGGTGCTGTAGTAGTTATCGCATCGGCAGCTGCATATGAACCGACTGCAGGCAACAGTGCTTATGTTTCATCAAAGTATGCAGTTGCAGGCCTCACAAAGTGCGTTGCTATGGAACTCGGTCCATGCGGAATCAATGTAAACTATGTATGCCCGGGTCCTGTAGATACACCGATGATGCTCAGAATCGAGAAGGACTTCTTTGGCGATATGCCTCATGAAGAAGCAATGGCAGCACTTGCAGGCGCTTATGCTATGGACAAGCGTTATGCTAAGCCTGAAGAAGTTGCTAACGCAGTTCTCTACCTCGCATCCGAAGTATCCGCACACACAGCAGGTATGGGAATGCATGTAGACTCCAAAGTCTCCGCAACAAGCTGATATTAGTGATTATGATACCGGTTATGCAAAAAGCCCATTTTACTGTTTCCTGATATAGTGTTATTTTTCTATCAGACAGAAACAGCTCCACAGAATTACGGAGCACCGACTAATAAAATCTAACACATTAAATATAATAGGAGGCATCATCATGGCAATCGGTATCATCGCAGCAGTAGGCGTTTTCGCAGTATCCGGAGTTATCACTTACGAATTCGAGAAGAATGCGCCAAGCGTAAAGAAGAACTAATTCAATACTACTTTCAGCAATACTCAAAAATGCCCGGACGTATGTGCCGGGCATTTTACTTGATTATTATCATCTGTTTTCTTCAGCCTTTTGCTATTAATGAATATTCTCTTTGATCCATTTGATCACGAATCTTGACAGCGGACCGGCGGCTTCGAGCGATCTCAATCCGACTCCGAGGGTCCGGTACGATTCCGGATCAAGCATCCTGGTATCATATTCACCCGGGAACTCATTGATAGTCAGTTCCGGAAGGATAGCAAGTCCGAGTCCTCTCTGGACCATCGAAAGCACTGCAAAGTCATCTCTGGAATAATATCTTACCTTCGGCATAAATCCTGCGTCTTCAAATACCTTGTGAGGATCTTTGTCATAGCTCTTATATGTCATGATGAAAGGATAATCTTTGAGTATGTCAACAGGAATATAATCGTATCGGCCTATCTCATGCCCCACAGGGAAGGTCACCAGCATCGGATCTTCGAGAACAGGAACAAAATCAACGTTAGCCCCCTCACCCGGATCACTCATAAGAGCAAGATCCAGAGCGCCTTCAGACAGACCCCGTATCAATTCATCGTGACCGAGCTCTTCTATCTGAAAAACGACCTCAGGATAGTTTTTCTGGAAATATTCGAGGAGCCGTGGGACCCAGTGGACAGATGTACTTACGAAAGAACCGATCCTGATCGTTCCTCTCCGCAGCCCCAGTATTTCTGCCATCTCCTGGTCCAGCTTTTCCTCACAATGTATGAGATCCCTCATAGAAGGAAGAAGTAACTGAGCCGCTTTGGTAGGCTCTACACCCCTGTTCGTCTTGATCAGAAGTGGAAAACCGACTTCTTCTTCAAATGACTGCATGATCTGTGTGAGATGTGATTGTGTATATCCGAGAGTCTGGCCGGCCTTAGTAAGACTTCCTTTGTCTATCGCCGTCAGCAAAATCCTGATCTTCTGTGTATTCAATTTATAGTCCCCTATTTTAGTATTTAATTCCCCGGAACCGTTGAAGTTTCAAGGCTCAGAGCTGTTATCCCGCTTTATTGCGTACGATTTAGATGCAATATTAGCAAAGATCGTCTGCGAAATCAATAATCTGATTTACTGCTTTTCGATTGTGTTGAAAATTTTCTGAAATTTTCTATACTAAATCTGTAACATTTCAATTCTGTTCTGCATTAACAGTATAGAAAGGCCGAAAGGAGGTGAAGATGATGCAGCCTATGGATGAGATATATAAGTCATACGCAATGACAGTATACAAATATCTGCTTTCCATGACACATGACGAAGATCTGTCTGAAGAGCTTACGCAGGAGACATTTTATCAGGCGATAAGGACGATCGATCGTTATGACGAAAGCTGCAGGATCTCCACCTGGCTATGCGGAATTGCAAAGAACGTTCTGATCACATACCGCCGCAAAAACAGACAGCACGAAGAACTGAGTGACTGGGACGGAAACGCTCAGCCCGATCAGGATGAGATCATAAGATCTGAGGAGCGGGTGATACTGATCCGGAAGATACACGATCTGCCGGAACCGTTCAGGGAAGTCGTATACCTGAGAGTTTTCGGAGAGCTGTCTTTCAGAGAAATAGGAGATGTCCACGGGAAGACGGAGAACTGGGCAAGAGTTACTTTCTACCGCGGCAAAGAGAAACTTAGAAAGGATGCGGAACAGAAATGAGTACAGATAAGAAAACCAACAAGATCGCGTGTGAGATCATACAGGATCTGATGCCGACATACATTGACGGACTTGCAAGTGAAAGCACTGTCAGGATGATAGAAGAGCATATCGCCGGATGCGATGATTGCAGGAAAATGCTGGAAAGCATGAAGTCAGACGATGAGATGTCTGCTGCTCCGGATGAGCGGGAAGTAAAAGAAATCGACTTCCTGAAGAAGAGCAGAAATAAGAACAGAAGAGCAGTGATCCTCGGGATCCTGCTGACGATCCTTTTGGCTGCAGCGGCAGTAGGTGCGAAACAGTACATCATCGGATCGGAATACCGTGGAGATATGGCTTGTGATATAGAAGTCGACGGAAGCAACATGCAGCTCGGGGTCACCGCTGCGGACAGCATGCACGTTATTCGCGGAGTAGACTTTACTGTGGAAAACGGAGTGGCTTCCGGAAAGGCAAGAGCTGTTCTTCCGGGAATATTTAACAGTGGCGGTACGATCGACGGAGATGATATCGTTACATGCGACTGGGCAGGAAGCTTTTCCTTCGATGAGGAGATCAGAGAAGTCAGGATCGGTGACAGGATATACTGGGCGGATGGCAGAAATATTTCACCAAGGGTCTCGGCTGTGTATAACGCGGGACATGAGTATATCGGAGATGCCCCTGCGAACAGTGCGTCTCTCGAGGCGCTCGGGATCGTTCTGGATTTTGGTTCGCTTTACAGCGAACTTCAGACAGATAAGGAGCCTTACGGTTGGGCGATAATTCTCGATGGCGACCAGGCAAAGTACAACCCTGACTACCTCGGGAAGAGGCTCGAAGGCTATGGATATGTTCTTCTCGGAACAGTAAGCAACCTCGATGAAGTAGAATTCAGGTATACTGCAGACGGAAAGACGATCAGCAAGAAGATCACTTGCGCGGACGCCTCTCGATTCCTCGGAAGAGATATCAAAGAGTGCCGCTCTGATGCAGGAGCACTGGCAGAACTGATGGAAAAGGCAGATCTCGACTGAGACCGCCGTTATTACACAAAACGATGAACGAACAAGTGCTATTTCACCCATTCGGGCCATTATTTAATGAAAACAGCCGGGTCCTCATACTCGGCTCTTTTCCTTCGGTAAAGTCTAGGGAGCAGAATTTCTTCTACGGGCATCCTCAGAACCGGTTCTGGAAAGTCATCGCTGCAGAGTTTGGCAGCCCGGTCCCTGAGACGATCGGCGATAAACGTGCCATTATCCTGAATAACGGGCTTGCTTTGTGGGACTCGATCGCAAGCTGCGAGATCACAGGATCTTCGGATTCGAGCATAAAGAACGCCAGAGCCAACGACATAAGCATCATCCTGGAAGGAAGCAAGATCGAACAGATCTACTGCAACGGCCGTAAGTCGCACGAGCTTTACAGGAAATATATAGAGCCGGAGTGCGGAAGGGAAGCGGTATGCCTGCCTTCGACGAGTCCGGCGAATGCACAGTGGAGCCTGGACCGTCTGATCGAGGCGTGGTCAGTGATCCGGAGGTGATCAAAATGACTATCGAAGATAAAGTATTCAGCAGGATGCGTTTTGACCGCATCAAAATGGAACGTTACGGATTCGCCGCGGATGGCGATGAACTGCTTGCAGTACGCGATTTTCTCGATGGGGATTTTACTGCCGAGATCAGAGTCAACAGGAACGGCAAGGTCACAGGCAGAGTCATCGACCGCATGAATGAAGAGGAATATTCCCAGCTCAGAAATGAGAACTACTACGGCGCGTTTGTAAACACAGTCCGTGACGCATATGAGAGGCTGCTCATGGATATAGCTTCCGAATGCTGTGACGAGGTCTCTTTTGCTTCTGACCAGAGCAACCGGCTGGCAGGCTGGATCCTGCAGGAGTATGGTGTCGCCCCGGATTTTCCGTGGAGTGACGGCAGGAATGATACAGCAGGCGTGTTCAGACATCCTGATACGGGCAAATGGTTCGGTCTGATCATGAATATAAGGAAAGGACAGCTGGACAGAAGACTCAGGCAGGATGATGCAAAGGAGCTGGTCGATGTGATCAATCTCAAGATCGATGAAACGAAAGCCGGTCAGTTCCATAATGAAGAGGGGCTATATCCTGCTTTTCACATGAATCATAAGAAATGGATATCTGTTATTCTTGATGATACGGTCAATGATCAAAGAGTAAAAGAACTCGTCAGCGACAGTTTCACGCTCACTGCCGGTAAACGATCAAAAATGGATGAAGAGTTCGTACACAAGGTCCTGTTGATCGCAGACAGTGTCCCGTACGGCAAAGTAGCGACATACGGTCAGATCGCGAGGATCGCAGGACGTGAGCGCAATTCACGCATGGTCGGAAAGATAATGAGCATGGCTGACCGGTACGGTGATCATCCGTGCCACAGAGTAGTAAACCACGCAGGAAGAACAGTTCCGGGATGGAAAGAGCAAAGACCGATGCTGGAATCAGAAGGGATCGGGTTCAAAACGAACGGATGCGTGGACCTTGAAAAATACCAATGGGATCAGTGACACATCGAGTGAAGCTGATCCCTTTGTTAATTAATTATAAAACTTGAAAAATGAGGTTTGGATAGTTAAATTTGAATCATAATTTATCTTGTTTGCATAAGGAGGGTAATAATGTATAAGGGATTTAAAAATGCAGTAGACGTAGATTTCAGCATTCCGGAGAACAAGGCAAAAATGCTCGCGGCTTTTGAGCAGGTGGATGCTGAAAAGGGTCTCACACTTCCGCTCATCATCGGAGGAGAAAGGATTATCACAGAGAAGAAATTCGAATCGATCAATCCTTCAACAAAGGAAGTTCTGGGTTATTCCAGCTCTGCAAGTGCCGAGCAATGTGATCAGGCTATAAAAACTGCAAACGAGGCGTTCAAGGTGTGGAAGAAGAGTTCTCTTGACGAGAGGATCAGATGCATGCGCAAGCTTGCGACACTTCTTGACGAGAACAGATTCTATCTTGATGCATGGAACGTAGAAGAAAGCGGCAAGAACTGGGGCGAGGCAGACGGTGAGCTTTGTGAGCTCATTGATTTCATCAATTCTTATTGCGTTCACATGGAGAAGCTCGATAAGGGCATTGCCTGCATCCAGACTGCAGAATACAACAAGTGTGTATACATCCCGATGGGCGTTGGCGCAACAGTTTCACCATGGAACTTCCCGGTCGGACTATTTGCTAATATGCTGATCGCTGCTGCTATTACAGGCAACACCAGCGTCAATAAACCGGCATCCAACACTCCGATCTCCGCATTCAAATTCTTCGAACTCATGGAGAAGTGCGGAATTCCTGCAGGTGTTATCAATTTCCTTCCTGGTGCAGGTTCGGATATAGGCGACCTGATCGTAGATCATCCGCTGATCAGATTCATCAATTTCACAGGATCCAAGGACGTAGGATGCAGGATCTACGAGCGCGCTGCCAAAGTCAACCCGGGCCAGAGATGGCTCAAGAGAGTAGTTGCCGAAATGGGTGGAAAGAATGCGATCATCGTTGATTCCACAGCTAACGTCGCAAAGGCTGCTCAGGGTGTGGCAAGCTCTGCATTTACCTTCCAGGGACAGAAGTGCTCTGCATGCTCGAGAGCTCTTGTTATGAGAGATGTTCATGACGAATTCGTAGCCTGCCTGATCGAGGAAGCCAAAAAGCTCAAAGGAGATCAGGGTACCGGCAGAGACAATAAGTCGATCGGTCCTGTTTCAAGCAAGGAAGCATATGACAAGATCACTTCATATATCGAGATCGGAAGAGGCGAAGGAAATGTAGTTTGCGGAGGCACTTATAGCGATGAGAAGGGTTACTATATTGATCCTACGATCATCGACGGCATCAAGCGCACAGACCGCATCGCTAATGAAGAGATATTCGGACCTGTCGTTGCTGTTATCACAGTAGACTCCTTCGATGAGGCACTGGACATCGCTAATCAGACGGAATACGGTCTCACAGGATCTGTATATAGTGAAACAAGAGAGAATGTGATCAAGGCCAAAGAAGAATTCAACGTAGGCAACCTGTACTTCAATCGTAAATGTACAGCAGCGGTAGTTCTGCAGCATCCGTTCGGCGGATTCAATCTTTCCGGAACAGATGCCAAGACAGGAACACCGAATTATCTGACAAACTTCATGTATCTCAAGTCGATATCGGAAGACCTGTCAAAATAGACCGGTTGGAACAACTTGGTTGACGTGTAATATTA
The DNA here is from genome assembly GCA_017403955.1 of Mogibacterium sp. GTDB lineage: Bacteria > Bacillota > Clostridia > Peptostreptococcales > Anaerovoracaceae > Crickella. The sequence goes on along the minus strand of JAFRDH010000024.1, from coordinate 55,838 downwards.
TTTTTCCCTAATTCCTGCAATAGCTTACCGAATTCCGACATCGCTATTGAATCTCATCCCGGATTAGTGCAGTATGTGCAATACGAACTGCAGTCGAAATCTAAATGATCCGGATGAAGAGAAATAACAAATAGCATGAAAGGAATTCGGTATGACTATTCAGGATTTTATGTTGGAAGGAAAAAAAGCAGTGCTTTCCGGCCTCAGGGCATGCGGAGAGAAAGATGTTATTGTGAAAGAGACAGAGACTGTGAAGGCTAATGACACGAGAATGTACGGGCTGGACCTCAGACGGGAGGGCAGTCTCTGCGGCAGCCTGATATATATAGATGATCTCTTCGAGCGGTATATGACAGGCGAGGACCTTGATATGCTTATGCATGAGGTGGCAGATCGATGCATTAGCGGTCTGTTTTTCGAAGTCCCGAATCAGATCGCTGTAGACGATCTTGATTTTGACAGCGTCAGGCGGCGCCTCACCGTAAGGCTGATGTCTGTCCAAAGAAATATGACCTACATGAAGGACAAGCCGTACATCGATGTAGGCGGCGGACTTGCGCTGATCGCTTCGATCAACTGTGATGAATCGATCACGAGCGAATGGAGGATCACTGTGACCGATGGCCTGCTCAAAGAGATCGGTTGTGACAAAGAGACTCTTCTGACCGCTGCTCTGGCTAATACTATGGCGCTTGAACCACCGGTGCTGCTGAAGCTCAGTGATGCTCTTCTTTATAAGGTAAACGGTGAAGCAGATCCGGTGAACTATCTCCGGGGATACAGCTTCAGGAACATGCGCGAAGAGAATCACTGCGCTCAGAAGAGTTGTGAGCCTGCGGAATGCGAAGAGATATTTATTCTTACAAATAAGAGTATGTATCAGGGTTCTGCGGTCCTGTTCTATCCTGAGGTGCTAAAGAATATTGCGGAGTTCCTGGAATGCGGTTTTTCGGTGATCCCGAGTTCAGTACATGAAGTACTGATCGTACCTGACTGCATGGGGATAGACCCGCACCATCTGAGGTCCTTCCTCCTCACAGCGAACGACCATTTTGTAGAATCAGAAGACATTCTTGCCGACAGGATCTATCATTATGATCCTGAGACTGACGAGCTTAAATATCCCGGAAGCGGATACGATGACTAAGATTACCCCAAACTGCTTAAGATATGTTAGAATCATTAATGATGGTATGGATCAGACCGGAGTCAGTGATTCGGAAGGTATCAATGGAGCAGATCGACAAAACTGAACAATACATACTTGTCGCCGTTGCTACAGGTGACGAAGAACTGGCCTGGGCATCCCTGACTGAATTAGAAGATCTTCTTAAGACAGCGGGAGCCGAGGCCTGTGTTCATGTTGTGCAGAATCTCGATCATCCCGACCGTTCAACATACATCGGCAAGGGCAAAGCTCTCGAGATCAAAGAAATGCTTGAGATCTACGAGGCTGACGGTATCGTCTGTGATGATGAGCTTTCACCGTCACAGCTGAGGAATCTTTCGGACCTTATTGAAGCGAAAGTTATTGACAGGACGATTCTTATCCTGGATATTTTCGCAGGACATGCCAGGACAAGAGAAGGCAAGACACAGGTCGAGATAGCCCAGCTGAGATACAGGTATTCCAGACTTAGGGGAATGGGCGAAGCTCTTTCGAGACTCGGTGCCGGAATCGGAACAAGAGGCCCGGGCGAGACCAAACTCGAGACTGACAGGCGGGTGATACAGAAGAGGCTCAAGCTCCTGTCCGATGAAATAGAAACACTTAAGAAGGCCCGCGACACAACAAGAAGGAAACGGACAGTCAGTGCAGTACCTACAGCTGCACTTGTGGGGTATACTAATGCAGGAAAGTCGACACTTCTGAACCGGCTCACGGGATCGGACATACTTGCGGAGGACAAGCTTTTCGCGACTCTCGATCCTACAACGAGAACGGCCGTGCTGCCGGGAGGACAGGAGATACTTTTCACCGATACTGTAGGATTCATCAACAAGCTTCCTCACAATCTCATAGATGCTTTCCGAAGCACTCTTGAGGAAGCGAAATACGCTGATATAATTGTACATGTTGTGGATTCATCTGATGAACAGGCTGAAATGCACTGCAAAGTGGTATATGATACTATAAGAGATCTCGGAATAACCGGAAAGCCTGTCATCACGGTCTGGAACAAGATCGACCTTGCACCGGAAGGCGCGTTGTTCAGAGACTTTGAAGCTGACGCTTCAGTCCATATTTCTGCAAAGACGGGTGCCGGGATCGAGGATTTCTACTCGGAGCTCGAGCGGCTTCTCCGTGAGAGCAGGGTCTATATAGACAAACTGATCCCGTACTCAGGGTCTGCTGTCATAGCAGAAATCAGAAAGTACGGGCAGCTTATATCAGAGGAATATGAAGCAGACGGAGTCCGTATCAAGGCACATATACCCGCTGCTCTTGCATCAAAGCGCGGACTCGTATGACTCGTATGAAAGGAAGGCAAAGACATGACCAAAAGACTATTCACCGGAATTCTGTTAGGAGCGTTATTCGCGGGTTTCACGTATCTCGTGACTACTTTTGACGTAGCAGCTGCGGGACCGGACGGGACCACTATCGGATTCTCAGCACTTAATCTCAAATTCCATGAGCTTACCGGCGTCAACATGAAGTGGTATCAGCTGACGGATTATCTCGGATACTTCGCTATCGGGGTAGCGGCAGTTTTCGCTCTTGCAGGGCTGGTCCAGCTGATCCAGAGGAAAAGTCTTTTCAAGGTCGACAGAGAGATAATCTGTCTCGGAATACTGTTCGTGATCGTCATCGGATTCTATGTCGGGTTCGAGAAGTTCATCATCAACTACAGACCTGTGATCATGCCTGGAGCATCTGAAGTAGAAGCGTCCTATCCGTCATCACATACGATGCTCATCATTACGGTAATGGGAGCGACAATGCTGCTTCTCGGCAATTATATGAAGAAGGGCTTCCTGCTGACTTTGCTCAGACTGATCTGTCTGGCAGTGATCCTTGTGACAGTAGGAGGAAGACTTTACTGCGGCGTACACTGGCTGACAGATATCATCGGCGGAGTACTGCTGAGTTTCGCGCTTATAGAACTCTACGGAGCGGCTATCTATAAGAAAGAGCCTGCACAGGCACCTGTCAGGGAAGCCGGACCGGACGGATATCAGCCAAAACACTGATCGCGCATATGCGGTGCTTACAGAAATACAACATGAAGGAGTAAAGAATTGATAAAAAACATTGTATTCGACATAGGAAATGTTTTGATAGGATTTGAGTGGGAGGATTATATCCTCTCACTTTTCGATAAAGAAACCGCGTACAAAGTATCAAGGGCGATGTTTTTCAACAATTACTGGTCAGAACTCGACAGAGCGGTCATTCCTGTTGATGACATTGTTAAGCTTTTCCACAGCGAAGAACCCGAATATGCGGACCAGATCGATGAGGCGTTTGAGAGGGTTGGCGAGTGCGTCGCAAAATGCGACTGGGTCATTCCTTTCGTAGATTCGCTGAGAGAAAGAGGATACAGGGTGTATTATCTTTCGAATATGTCAGAACATGTCATCAACTCCAATCGCGAAGCTTTTGGTTTTACCGATCACATGGACGGAGGCATCTATTCCTGCCATGTCAAAGCGATAAAGCCGGACCGGGAGATCTACGAAAAACTCTTCGAGAGATATGATCTTGTTCCGGAGGAATGTGTCTTTATCGATGACAAGGAAGAGAATATCGAAGCGGGATCTTCTTTTGGCATGAAAGGCATAGTATTCAGGAGCCCGGAGCAGCTCAAGGAAGACCTCGAGGCCATGCTCTCCGGGGCCAAAGGTTAAGTGACATCAACACTTAAAGACTGTATAATTGAGTCATACAAACCATATGATTTTGCAAAGGAGAAGAACAGAAATGACGATTGAACAGGCAGTTTCGGAGCTCATTGCATTGCAGCGCAAAATGGCAGCTTATGACCATGCGATGGGACTTATATTCTACGATGGTAATACTACCGCACCTAAGGATACCGCTTCGAACAGAGGCGCGAGCCTTTCCATACTTTCCGAAGAGATGTACAGGCTGGGAACGAGTGATGAAACAGTCGGACTGCTTGAGTTCCTTGACGCAAATAAGGATCAGCTTGATACGGCACAGAAGAGAATGGTCCACCTCCTCCTCAAGAATATCCGGGATATGAAGAAGATCCCGATGGATGAATACATCGAATATCAGGAGCTCATCGTTGCTTCTGATGATGTATGGCACAGAGCCAAAGAAACATCAGATTTCGAGCTTTTCCGTCCTTATCTCGAGAAGCTCTTCGCTACAGCTAAGAAGTTCGCTCTCTATATCGAACCTGACAAAGATCCGTATGATCATTGCCTCGGCGACTATGAAGAGGGACTTACAAAAGCTGCCTGCGATGAATTCTTCGGAAAGCTCAGATCCGAGATCGTTCCTATCCTCAAAGAGATCAGCACAAAACCGCAGGTCGATGACAGCATCAGACGTGGATTCTTCCCTGAAGACAAGCAGGAAGAACTTGCTTATTATCTCATGGAGAAGATCGGGCTTGATCTCGGCCATGTAGGACTTGCGACAACAGAGCATCCATTCACAACAAGCCTGGGATCGCATTTCGATGAGAGGATCACTACACACTATCATCTTGATGATTTTGTCTGCTCGATGTACAGCGTTGTACATGAGGGCGGCCATGCTCTTTATGACACAGGTTCTGCTGATGAACTCGCTTATACCGTACTTGACGGCGGAGTGTCGATGAGCATCCACGAAAGCCAGAGCAGATTCTATGAGAATATAGTCGGCAGGAGCCGCAGCTTCTGCAAAATGATTTTCCCTAAGCTCGCAGAACTCTTCCCGGAACATATGGCAGATCGCGATCCTGAAGAGTTTTACCACGCAGTCAACAAGGCTGAGCCTTCACTGATCCGTACAGAAGCTGATGAACTGACATACAGTCTGCACATAATGATCAGATACGAACTCGAGAAGAGGGTCATTGCAGGCGAGCTTGAGGTCAAAGATCTTCCGGCTGAGTGGAACAGAATGTACAAAGAATACCTCGGGATCGATGTGCCTGATGACAAGCACGGAGTGCTTCAGGACAGCCACTGGGCGAGCGGCCTGATCGGATACTTCCCGTCATACGCGCTCGGCAACGCATACGGAGCACAGTTCCTGTCAAAGATGAAAGAGACTGTAGACGTTGATGCCTGCATCGAGAGCGGTGATTTCGGGCCGATCAATGACTGGAACCGTGAGCACATCTGGAAGCACGGATGTATGTACAAACCGGTCGAACTGCTCGAGAAAGTACTCGGCGGCAAATTCGATCCTGATTATTATATTGAATATCTTCGCGGCAAATGCAGAGATATCTATGGTATCTAGAGAAGGGGGACAGAAATGGTTTCATTTGAATGTGATTATATTGCAGGTGCACATCCGGCGATCCTGAGGAGTCTGATAGAGACGAATTATGAGCCTCTTCCGGGTTATGGCATGGACCACTATACAGAAAGCGCCAAAGCCAAGATCAGAAAAGCCTGCGGACTTGAGACTGCAGACGTAGAGTTTATCACCGGCGGGACGCAGACAAATGCTGTCGTTATATCTACGATGCTTCACGACTGGGAGGGCGTGATAGCTGCTTCCAGCGGTCATGTCAATGTGCATGAATCCGGAGCTATCGAATATACGGGACATAAGGTGCTTTCAATACCTGAGAAGAACGGCAAAATCGATCCGGAGGATCTCAGGAACTATCTCGTCAGATTCTACAGCGATGCGACGCATGAACATATGGTATTTCCGGGAATGGTATATATCTCACATCCTACTGAACCGGGAACGCTTTACAGCAAGCGCGAGCTTGAGGAGCTCTCAGGCATTTGCCATGAATACAATATCCCGCTGTATCTCGATGGAGCCAGACTCGGATACGGTCTCATGAGCAAAGATACCGATGTCACGCTTGAAGACATCGCACGCCTGACGGATGTCTTCTATATCGGCGGGACCAAAGTCGGCGCACTCCTCGGAGAGGCTGTCGTATTTACTAAGAACAACAAACCTGCACACTTCATGAACTCTGTCAAGAAGAGAGGTGCTCTTCTTGCAAAGGGCAGAGTCCTCGGCATACAGTTCGATACGCTGTTCACAGATGATCTCTATTTCAGGATCAGCAAACATGCAATGGACATGGCCGGGAAGCTCAAAGAAATAATCATCAGCAAGGGGTGGGAATTCTACATCGATTCCCCGACGAATCAGCAGCTTATCCTGATGAACGAAGAACAGATGGCGGAGCTTGGCAAATACGTGACATTTGACCGCTGGGGCGTTTATGATGAGGAACGCACTATAGTCAGATTGGCAACGAGCTGGTCGACATCTGACGATGATCTTCAGGTTCTCAGGGATGCTCCACTGTAAGAAAGGATCCGGGAATAACCATAATGGCAGAACTTAAAAAAGGGATAACCGGTCACGCAGAGGAGACCGTGACAGCAGAAAAGACCGCGATCAGCATGGGGAGCGGAGGTCTTCCTGTCTATGCTACACCGAGAATGATCGCGATGATGGAATATACGGCATGGTCCAGCGTTGAGCCTTATATGGAAGAAGGCGCGGGAACTGTCGGAACTCACCTTGATGTGAGTCATCTTTCGGCGAGTCCTGAGGGGGCGCATATCACTTATGAAAGTGAACTTGTGGGTATAGACGGACGCAAGCTGATTTTCCATGTCAAAGCATTCGATGATGCCGGGCTTATCGGCGAAGGCAGACACGAAAGATTTATTATCAAAAACGAAAGGTTTATGGCGAAGACAAAGTCCAAGCTTGAAGGGTAGGAGACAATGAGTAAAGTATATATCACCGGACATCGCAATCCTGATCTTGACAGCCTTTGCGCTGCTCTTTCATATGCCCGTCTCAAGAACATGACAGATCCTGAGAACGAGTACGTTCCTGTACACTGCAGCCCTGTTTCGGACAGTGTCAGGAAACAGATGGAGGCTATGGAACTTGAGATACCGGTATACATGAAAGATGTAAGACCGAAGGTCAGAGATGTCATGCTTCCTCCGGGTTATCATATCCAGGCAGACCAGCCTATCTATGACCTGATCAAAACATACAGCACTGACAAGCCTTCCGTCGTTCCGATCTACGAAGGAGACGATTTCAAGGGACTTCTCAGTGTGGATGACATCACAGGATGGTTCCTCGCAGACAATCAGGAAGACATCCCGACATACAAATTCAATATAGAGAATGTTCTCAAAGTCATAGACGGCAAGCTGGTACATAAAGGCGAAAATGAGATGATCGAAGGGTCGCTTCTGATCGGAGCTGCGACGTATAAGAATTTCAGTATCAGCATCGATGAGCATCCTGACAGTATCGTTGTCATGGGAACCAGAGAAGAGCATATCCAGTATGCTGTCAGCAAGCAGGTGCCGGCACTTATTGTGACTGCCGGACTTGAGGAGCCGGAACTCGACTTTTCTGATTACAGTGGCTGGGTCGTATTGACTGAGTACGGAACTGCCGAGACGATCAGGAGACTTCGTATGGCCGAGTCTATCGAGCTTATGATGGTGCAGCAGACCGGAACTATCGATGCGGATGATCTTTTTGTTGATGCCAAAGCGATTTTCGCTTCATCGCATACCCGCGGACTTGCGGTTATGGATAAAGGCAAATTCATCGGTTTTGTCACAAGAAGATGCCTGCTTGATATGCCGAAGTATAAAGTGATCATGGTCGACCATAACGAGTCTGCGCAGAGTATCGAAGGAATAGAAACTGCCGATGTAGTTGAGATCATCGACCATCACAGACTCGATGCAGTATCGACAAGCATGCCGATCTTCATCGATACAGAACCTCTTGGCAGCACCTGCACGATCATTTATCAGCAGTACATCAGACATGGGATAATGCCTGATCCATATGCAGCGAAAGTTATGCTCACAGGCATCATTGCCGATACACTGATACTCAGAAGCCCGACGACTACGGTTTCAGATATCAGCACTGTTGAGATGCTCGCAAGACTTGCCAGGATCCCGAGCATAGAGGAATTCGGTGAAAAGCTCTTCAGTATCACCGACAATCTTGCTACCCAGGATCCTGCTGAAAGCATTCTTTCGGACTTCAAGAAATATGAGTCCGGCGGAGTAAAGATGGGCGTCGGCCAGTGTGAGGTCACTACACTTGCAAATGTCAGCGATTATGCTGAAACATATATCAAGGCCCTCGAAGAGATCAAAGTCAGAGAAGGTCTTGACTGGACACTGCTTATGATCACGGACGTTCTGAGAGAGAAGAGCGTACTGCTCGTGTCCGAACACAGAGCGAACAGAGATCTTCCGTATGCAATGAATGACAAGCAGATCTACAATATGCCGGGAGTTATGAGCCGCAAGAAACAGCTGCTCCCGACACTTATATCAATTACTGCAAGATAAAAATAATTATTGATCAGGAGTATAAGAAATGGGTGCAAAGACTGAATGGTACAAAGAAGCTGTGGTATATCAGATCTACCCTTTCAGCTTCAAAGATTCAAATAATGACGGAATGGGAGATATCCCGGGCATAATATCCAAGCTGGACTATATCAAAGATCTCGGAGTGACCGCGATCTGGTTTTCTCCGCTTTATCTCTCGCCGTGCAAAGATTACGGCTACGATGTAGCAGATTACAAGTCGATCGATCCGAAATTCGGAACAATGGAAGATTTCGACCGGCTTATGGAAGAGTGCAGCAAGAGGGACCTCAGAGTCATCATGGACATGGTCCTCAACCACACCAGCGACCAGCATGAATGGTTCAAAGCAGCTCTTGAAGATAAGAACTCACCTTACAGAGATTACTATATTATCAGAGAGGGAAGGCGCAAAGGCAGAAAGCTCCTGCCTCCGACAAACTGGACTTCATCATTCACAGGACCCGCGTGGGAGAGAATACCCGGAACAGATGACTTTTATCTGCACCTGTTCGCGCCGGCTCAGCCGGATCTGAACTGGGAAAACCCTGCAGTAAGAGATGAGATCATCGATATTCTCAAATTCTGGCTCGACAAAGGTGTCAGCGGTTTCAGATTTGATGTGTTCAATATGTATTCCAAGGTTTATCCTCTGCGGGATGACAATTCGAAGATCAGATTCCAGAAAGGAACACCTTACTTTGTTGACGGTCCGAGGATGCATGAGTTCCTGAATGAGATGAACAAGCGGGCTCTGTCGCTTTATGATTCATATACAGTAGGAGAATCATACATACCTGACCCTGAGCACGCTCACCGGTATATTCACGAGGAATCAGGGGAACTCGATACTATATTTGATTTTGCACACCTTGATTCTGACAACAAACTCAAGTTCATGCCTAAGCCTTTCGACCTCAGGGCATTCAAGAAGGGTCTGATCGAACCGCAGATGAGATATCACGGAACGGGATGGAATACGCTTGTGCTTGAGAATCATGATAACCCGAGAAGTGTTTCGAGATTCGGGATCAACACAGATAAATACAGATACGAGGCAGCAACATTCCTTGCTCTCATAACATTCATGGGATGGGGGATCCCGTTCATTTATCAGGGAGAAGAGATCGGAATGACCAACAGCGAATTCCGCAGCATCGATGAGATGAAGGACCCTGTTACTCATTTTGTATATGACATGCTCACAGGCAAGATGCATGTGCCGGCTAAAGTTGCTTTCAGACTTATTCTCAGGGGCGCAAGAGATCACGCAAGAGTCCCTATGCAGTGGGACAGCAGCGTGAACGCAGGATTCAATGAAGGCGCAGAGACATGGCAGTCGGTCAACAAGAACTTTAAGGACATAAATGTCGCAAGAGACCTTGCTTCAGGCAGATCGATATACAAGTTCTATCAGAAAGTCATCGACATCAAGAAGAACAACGAAGTAGCGATCTACGGCGAGACACTTGAGTACGATCCGGACAACAAGAAGGTCATTACTTATTCGAGAGCATATCAGGGAAAGCGTCTTCTGGTGATCGGAAACTTCTCGGACAAACCTGCAGAAGGCATCATTCCGCTGGATTTTGCGATCAGCGATCTTGAGGTCAAGCTTTCCAACTATGAGAGAGCACCTAAGAACAGAGTGATCAAACTTCGCCCGTATGAGGCGATCCTATATGAAGAAAACCGATAAACGTGATCAGAAGTTAAAATAAAGAAAGGGTGGACGAAATCATGGCAATCAAAGAATACTATACACCTACGCATGTATATTTCGGCAAAGGAGCAGAGGATAAGGTAGCGGAAGTTCTCAAGTCAAACGGTGCGCACAAGGTCCTCGTGCATTTCGGCTCAGGTTCTGTAAAGCGTTCCGGCCTGCTCGGGAAGGTCGAAGCGGCTCTGACAGAAGCAGGCATCGAATTCACTGAACTCGGCGGCGTAGTTCCTAATCCTCGTGTGAGCCTTGTACGTAAGGGTATTGCGCTTGTCAAAGAGCAGGGAATCGATTTTATTCTTGCTGTAGGCGGCGGATCTGTACTCGACAGTGCCAAAGCGATAGGATACGGAGCTTATGACGGCGGAGATGTATGGGATTTCTATTGCCGCAAGAGAAAGGTCGAAGGAACTGTGCCGGTAGGCGTTATCCTGACTCTGTCGGCAACAGGCTCTGAAATGAGTGATTCTTCAGTTATCACTAACGACGAGACTGATCCTGTCTATAAGAGAGGCGTCAGCACGGATTTCGGCAGGATCAAATTCGCTCTTCTTGATCCGGAACTGACCTATTCGGTATCGAGATATCAGACCGCCTGCGGCGCTACAGATATCTGCATGCACACTCTCGAAAGATATTTCCATCAGGGATATGCGCTTGATTTCACTGACAAGATATCGTTCGCATTACTCAAAGAGGTCATGGAGAGTGCTAAGGTGGCTCTCGAGCATCCGGACGATTATGATGCGAGAGCAAATCTCATGTGGTGCGGATCACTTTCTCATAACGGACTTACCGGTGCAGGCAATGAAACTAACGGAGACTGGGCATGTCATCAGATCGAACATGAACTATCTGCTGAATATGATGTTGCGCACGGGGCAGGTCTTGCAGCTGTCTGGGGATCATGGGCAAGATACGTTCTGGATGTAGACCCTTCGAGATTCTCCAAACTCGGAGAAGGTGTTTTCGGTGAGAGCGATCCGGTAAAGACAATTGAAAAGTTCGAAGAATTCTTCAGAGCGATCGAGATGCCTACAGATATCAAGGGCCTCGGACTTGACTTTGATGAAGAGGCATGCCGCAAAGCTGCTCTCGGAGTTACTTTCGGAAATACACGTACGATCGGTGACTTTAAGGTCCTCGATACCGAAGATATATTCAATATCTACATGATGGCTTCAGGCCTCAAGTAAAACAAATAATTCATAACAGAAAGGAGACGCTGAAATGACTGAAGATATCAAAAAGTTAAAGAAGATTATTGATGAGAGTAATAATATTGTTTTCTTTGGTGGGGCAGGTGTCTCCACTGAGAGCGGTATTCCTGATTTCAGAAGCGCGAACGGACTGTACAATCAGGACCTCGGCAGAGAGGTATCGCCTGAAGAAATGATCTCACATTCTTTCTACATGAGACATACCAAGGATTTCTATGAATTCTACAAGGACAAACTCATCTACAAAGATGCGAAGCCTAACGCATGCCACAAGGCTCTGGCAGAACTGGAAAAGCAGGGCAAAGTCAAGGCTATCGTGACTCAGAATATCGATGGTCTCCATCAGCTTGCGGGCAGCAAGGTCGTTTATGAGCTCCACGGATCGGTCCTCAGGAACTATTGCGAAAGATGTCATGCATTCTATGATGTGGACAAAGTCCTCGAGTCAGAAGGCGTGCCTTACTGTGATAAGTGCGGCGGCAGGATCAAGCCGGATGTCGTACTATATGAAGAGGGCCTGGATCAGGATGTGATCGACGGAGCTGTAAACGCTATCATGAGAGCGGATACGCTGATCGTAGGCGGTACTACACTGATAGTATATCCTGCAGCAGGACTCATAAGATACTTCAGAGGCAAGCACCTCGTGCTTATCAATATGACGGCTACACAGGCTGACGGAATGGCGGATCTCGTTATCAGAGATCCTATCGGAAAAGTATTCAGCCAGGTCATGGGCTGGTAGACTCTGAAGACTTGAATAATCAGTCAATCGAAAGAGCGGACATTGTCATTCAGACAATTATCCGCTCTCTTTTCTTACGCGAACATATAATACAGTGCCGGAAGATATCAGCCGATATAGTCCAGTTTGTCGCACTGTGTCTCTCCGGATGCTCTGTTTCTTATCACATGATAGTATGTATAGTCATCCGTTGTGAGCTTGCTGTCTGCGGCAAAAATAGCCTCGGCAGTTTCACGCATATCCGGACGTATGCGAACAGAGATCCCGCAGCTTGCGGAAATAAATCTAGGCACCGGCATGATAGTTACTTCAGCCGGTTTGAGTAGCTTCTCCGTTGAGATAGCTGCATGAGTTGATTCGAATGTAAGAAGATAATATTCGTCCATTTACAGTTTGATAACCTTAGTGACTTCCTGCATTGCGCCGAGGATGTCATACATATTGCTTACAGTACCTACCTTGAGCTCTTCCTTGAGTCCGTAGAAGTTAAGGCATGTTCCGCATACCAGTACCTTAGAGCCTTTCTCGATAAGAGTGTTGAGGTTTTCAACGATCTGAGGCTCTACGCCTGTAACGAGCTTAACGCCTTCGTTCATGAAGAGGACGTATGAAGGAATATGATCAGCTTCGCTGAGTGTGAAGATAGCCATTTTAGCGAGGTTTCTTCCGAGCTCGGACTGATTTGTTCCGATTGCGTCTGTGTTAAAGAATACAGCATAACTGCCTGCTTCTGCAACTACTGCACCGACTTTTGTCTCGCCATTTGCGAATTTTACCAGGAACTTCTCGCCGCATGGTTCAGATGTAGCTGGTCTTCCGAGCGCATCACCGAGTCTCTTAAGGTTATCGATCTGAGTCTGACCATCAACGATGATCTCAACATCCTGCTCGCCTGCTTCGAGCTCTTTCTTAGCCATGATTACAGGAATTGGGCACTGTTTGCCGCCTGCATCGATTCTCATTTGTAATTACCTCCGTACTTTTAAGTTTTGTATATAGCGAATTATTGATTTGCTCAAAAAACATCTCTTACTAATATACTACTCTGCAGTTATCATACAGTATTGAAAAAAACTATATGAAACACCGCTGTGCAATGCCGCACGATTAATTTGAGTCTGAATGTAAAATAATACCCGTTTCGGTGTATACTAACTGTGTATAGCTTTTTTCGCAAGGAGTTTTACGGATTGATAACTATGAAAGAAAAAATGGTAATTTTTGATCTGGACGGGACTCTGTGGGATTCAGCGGTCTCAGTCGCAGAGTCGTGGAATATCGAGATCAAAAGAGTCAAGGGTGTAGACAAGAACCTGACGGCCGACCGGATACGGGTCAACATGGGCAAGACTATGAACGAGATCGCAGATGACTTGTTCACTGAGTACACCGGTGACGAGCGCTATGAACTCGCGCGTTATTGTGAAAAGTTCGAGAACGAATACATCACTGAGCACGGCGGCGATCTGTTTCCGGGAACTGAAGAAACGCTTAAGTACCTTTGCGAGCACGGAGTCAGGATGTCTGTTGTAAGTAACTGTCAGGAAGGGTATGTCAAGGCTTTCCTCGATTCGATGGATATGTACAAGTACTTCGAAGACTATGAGGAGTGGGGCAGATCGGGACTTCTCAAGGCAGATAATATCCGTCTTGTGATGCAGAGAAACGGGATCAGCGAAGCAGTATACGTCGGCGATATCCAGAAAGATGCGGATGCCTCTGCCAAAGCAGGCGTTCCGTGTATCTGGGCTGCTTACGGATTCGGAACGATCAAAGATCCTGCCCGGGTGATCAATTCATTTGATGAGCTTCCGCAAGCCCTCAGGGAATTGGGCTTCCTCGAATAGTACCGGCAGGAGAATAGCAACAGGAGTATTTAGACATGAAACTTAACAACAAAAGGACTATACTTGTAGGACTTGCTTTCCTTTCTATCTGCGCTTTCTGGCAGATGTATGATAATGTAGTTCCTTTGATCCTCACCAAGACCTTCCATCTGAATGAAACATATTCCGGAGCGATCATGGCTGCGGATAATGTTCTGGCACTTTTCCTCCTGCCTTTCTTCGGGACACTTTCGGACAGGACAAATACCGGAATGGGCAAGAGAACCCCGTATATCCTGGCAGGTACTGCCGCAGCGGTAGTTTTTCTCAATATTCTGCCGCTCCTTGATAACGGATACTATAAGGCGCCGGGCGCAGGCAAGATGGTGGCGTTCATAATCATTCTCGGCCTTCTTCTTATAGCGATGGGAACATACAGATCCCCTGCAGTCGCTTTGATGCCGGATGTAACACCAAAACCTTTAAGATCAAGAGCTAATGCGATAATCAATCTGATGGGTGCTGTAGGCGGTATCATGTATCTTGCCGTAGCTGCAGTGATGTATCCGAATTCAAAGGTGCTCGGTCTTGAGCATGTCAATTATCATCCGTTATTCCTGGTCGTATCGGGGATAATGATAATATCAGTCGCTGTGCTGTACGTTACTATCAGAGAGCCCGAACTCGTTCGCGAGAATCAGGAACTTGAGGCTGCGCACCCGGAGTGGAACCTTGCAGAAGATGACGGAAGCGGAAATGAGGTGCTGCCTGAGGATGTAAGAAAGAGCCTCGGATTCCTGCTGGCGTCTATCGCTTTGTGGTTCATCGGATATAACGGTATCACAACATGGTTCACGACTTATGTCGACAGAGTGATGGGTCAGGGGCTCGGAGGCGCTTCGACCTGCCTGCTCATAGCTACTGCCGGCGCTATCGTTTCCTATATACCTATAGGACAGCTGGCATCGCACATCGGACGCAAGAAGACCATCCAGATAGGGATCGTCCTTCTGGCAGCATGTTTCCTGTCAGGATTCTTCCTTACGACGACGTTCCACAGCATCAATGCAATCATGTTCGTTGTGTTTGCTCTGGTGGGATTTGCATGGGCAGCGATCAATGTCAACTCTCTTCCTATGGTAGTAGAGATGTGCAGAGGCTCGGACATCGGTAAATTCACCGGCTATTATTACACTGCCTCTATGGCCGCTCAGGTCGTCACACCTATACTTGCGGGATTCCTGATGAGAAATGTGAGTTACAAGATCCTCTTCCCGTATGCAGCTCTCTTCGTGGCACTCAGCTTCGTGACTATGCTGATGGTCAGGCACGGAGATGCTGCTCCTGAAGCGAAGAAAGGACTCGAAGCTTTTGAGGACATGGAAGACTGATATGAGAAAAGGCAGACAGACAAGCAATTTAAGGCGCGGAAAGCTGGCTGAGCGTTATGCTCACAGAGGCTTCCACAAAAAGCCGGAGATACCTGAGAATTCGATGGCAGCATTCAGACGCGCTCTTGAACACGGATTCCCGGTCGAATTCGATGTTCATCTGATCGCGGACGGCAGCCTTGTCATCTTCCATGACGATGATCTTGAAAGAGAGACAGGCGTCAAAGGACAGATCGAGGACTACGATATCACGAATCTCCGAAAACTCAGACTTGAAGGAACGGACGAACAGATCCCGACTTTTGACGAGGTATTGGACCTGTTCGAAGACAGCGGACTGCCGCTTCTTATCGAACTCAAAGTCGCACGCGGTAATTACAAAGCCCTTGCGGAGGCGGTCTGCAAGAGACTGGACAGATACCGCGGAGAGTTCGTCATTGAAAGCTTTGATCCGAGGGCGCTCATACAGGTCAGAAAACTCAGACCTGACTACATCCGCGGGCAGCTGGCACAGAACTTTTTCAGGAATCGTGAGGGTCTGCCGTTTTATCAGGCAGTAATGCTCACGCACCTGATGTTCAACATGCTTGCCAGACCGGACTTTATAGCTTTCAGATTTGAAGACATAGACTTCAAGTCGGTACGCAATGCTGTAGACAAACGCGGACTTGCCGAAGCATCGTGGACGATAACGACACCTGAAGAATACAAAGAAGTGTTGAGACGCGGGGCAGTGCCGATTTTCGAGCAGTTTGACCCCGAAGAACTGTAAAATACAAGCCTGAGAAAATATGGAGGAATCTGATGAAAAATAATGATCTGAAGAAAATCTATTCCAAGCAAAAGAAACTCGAAAGAATCATCAAAAGAGACAGAAGACGCAGAAGAGCACAGGGGATCGGCGCACTCACCGGAACGATCACATCCCTTCTCTTCCTTCACCTTGTTTTCGGATTCGGAAAGAAAGCATCGAAATAAAATCGCAACAAGCGCAACAGAAGAAAGGAACAATCATGAGAAACAAAAGAAGAGACGGAACAAGAGTAAGAGGACTTGATGGATATCATAATATTCTGCCTTACATCATGCCTAAGAGGACTGAAGCAGAAGTATCTATGACTCAGCAATTCGATGTAACTGATCTGGTCAAATATATGGCAGACAGAAACGAAAAGGACGGAACGAATCTCAAGATCTTCCATGCTATCTGCACGGCCGTAGCAAGAACTATATACCACAGACCTAAACTCAACATTTTCATCTCCGGAAGAACATATTATCAGAGGAAAGATATTACTCTTTCATTCGTAGTAAAGCAGAAGTTCGAGGACACTGCTGATGAAACACTCATGTTCCTCAAAGTTGATCCGGACATGAATTTTGACAAAGTTTCGAAAATGATCGTCGGCGATGTCAAGAAGGTCCGCAAAGAGAAGACTAACGATCTTGACAAGCTCATGGAACTGGTCGGAAGCATGCCGAGATTCATACTTGAAGGTTTCTTCGGAACACTGAAAATCCTTGAGTATCACGGAATGATGCCTGCAGCACTTACAGCAGGCGACCCGAATTACTCATCCGTACTTCTTTCCAACCTCGGATCGATCAAAGCAGAATCCTGCTATCATCATCTGAGCAATTACGGAACATGCTCATTCATGATCACTATCGGAACTCTTCACAAAGAGCAGAAGCTGATGGAAGACGGAACATGGCAGCCTCGTGATGTCATCAACTGCACATTCACACTCGATGAGAGACTGGCTGATGGATTCTACTATGCAAAATCACTTCGCATTGTGAAGTATCTGCTCGAGCATCCTGAAGCTCTGCAGGAGGAAATCAGAAAGCCAGTTCCTGTCGAACTGTGATCTGATAAAGGGATAAGAAAAAGAAGGGGGTATTATGGCTGGACCTGGTCCGGGACGAATGGGTCCGAGAAGTTTCCTCACTGAAGAGGAGAAAAAGAATATGCCTAAGGTCTCAAGAGCTCTGCTCGCGAGGATCCTTGGCTATCTCAAGCCGTACTGGCTGCAGTTCATATTCGTTTTTATCACGATCCTGCTTTCGGCGACAGTGGGACTTATGCCGTCGATCATTACGGGACGGATCGTTGATGAAGCGCTTGTCGGCAAGAATATGGAGCTCCTTATAAAACTGCTCCTGATGGCTTTTGCTGCTCTGACTGTCAGCCAGCTCGTCGGAGTCCTTGAGAATTATATAAACGCATGGATCTCGCAGAAGATCATCTTTGACATGCGCAATCAGATGTACAAGCATCTTCAGTATATGCCGCACTCTTTCTTCACAACTGAGAAGCAGGGAGACATTATTACGAGAATGAACACCGATATAAGCGGCGTCAGTTCTGTAATAAGCGGCACTCTTTCCAACATCGTCAGCAACATCGCTACAGTCGTGACAACACTGATAGCTCTGTTCAGCATGAGCCCTCAGCTTGCTGTCGTCGGTATAGTGGTCATCCCGCTTCTTATACTTCCGACAAGGACGGCAGGCAAGACCAGATGGAAATATCTTACGCAGAGCCAGACCAAGAGCGACGAGATGAACCAGAAGATCGATGAAACGCTCTCGGTAAGCGGCTCGATGCTGGTCAAGATATTCACCCGCGAGGAGAAAGAATACGAAGAGTTCGTCAAGGTCAACCGGGAAGTGACCGACCTCAATCTCAAAGAGCAGAGGTCAGGTCAGCTCTTCAGAGTCGTGATGGGGATGTTCACGCAGGTCGGTCCTCTGCTCATTTATTTTGCAGGAGGCTATTTCATCATCAGGAACATTGACCCTGACCTTACTGTCGGTGTCATCACCGCAACGGTAGCTCTCGTCAACAGACTTTACAGACCGATCGAATCGCTTCTCAATCTGTCGGTCGACTTCACGAGGTCTCTTGCGCTGTTCACAAGGATCTTCGATTATTTTGACCGTGAGAACACGATCGTCTCGCCTGAGAACGGGCAGAAACCGGATGTTGACAACAAACCGATCACTTATGATCATGTAGCGTTCAGCTACAATCCGGAGAATCCGATCCTTACAGATGTCAACTTCGAGGTTCCCGGCGGGAGTATGTACGCGATAGTCGGACCTTCAGGATCGGGCAAATCCACCGTCGTCAATCTCATCCCGAGATTGTATGACGTCTCGGCCGGAAGCGTCAGGATCGCAGGCGTTGATGTCAGAGATTTTGACCTTCCATATCTCAGAGAATGCATCGGAGTCGTGACACAGGAGACATATCTTTTCAACGGCACGATCCTCGAAAACCTCAGATATGCCAACGATTCGGCTTCGATGGAAGAGATAGAGGCAGCCTGCAGGATCGCCAATATCCACGACTTTATCGTCAATCAGCCTGACGGCTATGACACGCAGGTCGGAAACCGCGGACTCAAGCTCTCCGGAGGCGAGAAACAGAGGCTGTCGCTTGCAAGAGTCATTCTCAAAGACCCTAAGATCCTGATCCTCGATGAGGCTACATCCGCGCTCGATTCGATCTCGGAGAACTCTATTCAGGATGCTCTTGAGAAAATGATGGAGGGCAGGACAAGCATCGTAATAGCTCACAGACTGTCGACTATCCTCAAAGCAGACCGCATCCTTGTAGTCAAGGGCGGAGTGATCGCGGAGCAGGGCACACATGAAGAACTCCTTGCGCTGAACGGCACCTACAAGGAACTTTATGAAACTCAGTTCCGCCAGGCGATAGAGAGCGAGGCGGCGAGGAGCAGCTCTGAGGGAGACGGACTGGATATCAATACTCTTTCGACGCAGTACAAAGTCCGGAAGATCACAGAAGCGGATATTTCGCCTGTTTACAGACTGGCGAAGTCAAACTCCAGATACTACGAATATATGAAGACTGTTCCGACCAGAGAGAGTCTCACTGAGATCATCTCAGAGCTTCCGGAAGGAGCAGCCAGGAACAACAAACACTTTGTCGGTTTCTATAATGAAGACGATGTGCTTGTAGCCGTTATGGATCTTATTACTGGCTGGCCTGAAAGCGATGATGCATTCATCGGCTGGTTTATGGTCGACGGAGATATGCAGGGACGCGGCGTCGGTTCGGGCATTTTCGCAGATGTCAGAGCAGCGATGAAAGCCGCAGGTTACGACTACTTGTCACTCGGATGCATAGAAGCCAATGTCGAAGCCCGCAGATTCTGGGAAGGTCAGGGCTTCAAACCGACAGGCGCCTCACAGCAGGATGACGGATATAAAGTGATCGCACTCGCACGCGACATATAGCAATGGAAACTAAATTAGGCAGGAAATTCTGGATATCGATGCTCATCTTCGGACTCATGGGACAAGTCGCATGGGTCGTTGAGAATATGTACTTCAACGTGTTCATCTACAAGATGTTCAATGCTTCGGCTGCGGATATTTCGGCGATGGTCATGGCAAGCGCAGTTACGGCGGCTCTGACTACGATCGTTATGGGCGCAGTATCTGACAAAGTCGGAAAGCGCAAAGCCTTCATGAGCTTTGGCTATATCATCTGGGGCATCAGCATCATCTCGTTTGCATATATCAAAAGCATCTTCCTGACGATCGTCATGGACTGCGTAATGACATACTTCGGATCGACCGCAAACGACGCGGCATATAACGCATGGCTGACTGACAGAGGCGATTCGACAAACAGAGGCCGGATAGAAGGTGTCAACTCGATGATGCCGCTCGTCGCGATACTCGTTGTATTCGGAGGGTTCATGAGTTTTGACCTGAACACGTCACATGCATGGACTGTTATTTACTATATTATAGGAATAGCGACCACGCTGATCGGTGTCGCAGGATGGTTCCTCATCGAGGATGCGCCCGATCTGAAACCTGTGAGCGAAGGGCTCGGGGCAACGCTTGCGTACAGCTTCAGGCCATCGGTCGCAAAATCGAACAGCAGACTGTATCTGACGCTCCTTAATTTCGCGATATTCGGGATCTCGATACAGATCTTCATGCCATACCTGATCATTTACTACGAGCAGACACTCGGGATAGAGAATTACGTCCTGATATTCGCCCCTGCGATCATCGTTTCGGCGGCAATCACTGTCTTCTACGGAAGACTGTATGACTGCAAAGGCTTCATGAAAAGTATCCTTCCGGTCTGCGCCATGCTGCTCGCAGGATATACGATCCTTTATTTCACGCACGCACTTGCTGCTGTCCAGGCGTTCATAGGGTCTCTCCTGATGATGACCGGATACCTTTCGGGAATGTCGGTATTCGGTGCTATGATAAGGGATAATATCCCCGAAGGCAGATCCGGACAATTCCAGGGCGTGAGGATCATCGGACAGGTATTCATACCGGGACTTATAGGACCTGCTGTCGGAGCGCGCATTCTGAGAAATGCGGATGTCATTGTAAATGATGACGGCACGACATCGTTCCTGCCGGGTCCTGTCATCTGGGCTGCAGCCTTCGTGGTCATAATAATACTTTTGATCGCACTTCTCGTTACGATGAGGGGCAGCACTGACAATAGGCAGCACTAACGAAAAGAGGGGGAGACGATGGTCACGAACGATCAGATACTTAATCGCCTTGAAAGCATGAAAGACGTCAAGTATGCGGACTTTCAGGCAAAACTCACGCCGGGGCTTGACCGCGCCAGATTCATCGGCGTCAGGACACCCGATCTCAGAGCCTACGCCAGAGAATTACTGAAATCAGGCGGTTATGAGGAATTCCTGGAAGTCCTTCCGCACAAGTACTTTGATGAGATGCAGCTCCATGCATTCATCATTTCCGGTATCAAGGATTTTGACCGGTGCATGGAACTTCTTGAGACATTCCTTCCGCACATAGATAACTGGGCGACCTGCGATCAGCTTTCGCCTGCGGTTTTCCGCAAACACAAGACAGAACTCCTTCCGTGCATAGACAGATGGCTTTGTTCGGACAAGACATATACCGTCAGGTTCGGGATAGGGATGCTGCTCGAGCATTTCCTGGGCGATGAATTCGATCCGTCGTATATGGACAAAGTCGCCGCGATACGCTCGGATGAATACTATATCAATATGATGATCGCCTGGTATTTCGCGACGGCTCTCGCCAAGCAATATGACACCGCAGTAGAGTATCTCAGAGAAGGCAGGCTGGATGTATGGACGCATAATAAGGCGATACAGAAGGCGATCGAAAGCCGCCGGATATCCCCTGAAGACAAAGAGTATCTGCGGACACTTAAGAGAAAGTAAGAAAAATGAGTCAGATCAGTATTTTTGAAACTGAAAAGAATAATAATCAGCCTCTGGCTGCAAGGATGCGCCCGCGCTCACTTGATGAATTCGTCGGACAGAAGCACCTCGTCGGAGAGGGCAAGGTCCTGCGCAATCTTATCGAGCGCGACAGCGTTTCTTCGATGATATTCTGGGGGCCTCCGGGTGTCGGCAAAACTACGCTTGCCCAGATAATCGCTGCAAGTACTAACGCGCAGTTCATCAATTTCAGTGCAGTCACAAGCGGGATAAAAGAGATCAAAACAGTGATGCAGCAGGCTGACAAGATGACTGCCATCGGAGCCCGTACGATAGTTTTCGTAGATGAGATCCACAGATTCAACAAGGCACAGCAGGATGCGTTCCTTCCTTTCGTTGAGAAGGGCAGTATAGTTCTCATCGGCGCAACGACCGAGAATCCTTCCTTCGAGGTCAACGGCGCTTTGCTCTCAAGGTGCAAAGTATTCGTCCTGCATCAGCTGGAGCAGGACGATATCGCTGAACTTGTGAGGAATGCGGTCAGAGACCCGCGCGGATTCGGCGATCAGGATGTAAGAATAGATGAAGATGTGATAATGGCACTTGCTGCTTTCGCGAACGGAGATGCCAGAACAGCTCTTTCAACACTCGAGATGATGATACTCAACGCCGATTATACAAATGATCCGGCAGACGGACATGAGATCATCAATGTGACGACTGAGGACTTCGAGCAATGCACATCCCGCAAATCACTTCTTTATGACAAGCAGGGAGAAGAGCACTACAATCTCATCTCCGCTCTGCACAAATCCATGCGTAACTCCGATGCCGATGCGGCGGTCTACTGGCTCGCCAGGATGCTTGAGTCAGGCGAAGACCCGATATATATAGCAAGACGGGTCACGAGATTTGCGGCAGAAGATGTCGGACTTGCAGACCCGCGAGCTCTGGAACTGTCAGTTGCGGCTTTTCAGGCCTGCCATCTGATCGGGATGCCTGAATGCAGTGTGCATCTTACAGAGGCTGTGGTATATAATGCGCTTGCTCCTAAGTCGAATGCGATGGAAGTTGCGTATATGGAGGCCGCGAGAGATGCCAATGCGAGCATCGCTGAGCCTGTGCCTCTTCATATAAGGAATGCCCCGACCCGTCTGATGAAGGAACTTGATTACGGCAAGGGCTATGTTTACGCTCATGATACAGAGGACAAGATCGCGGATATGGAATGCCTGCCTGACAACCTGCGCGGCAGAGAGTATTACCACCCGGGCAATCAGGGGTTCGAGCCGCGATTCAAAGAGCGCTACGAATCGATCAAAAAATGGCGTGAAGAGCACCGCAATAAGAAATAAAAAAGGACCGGAGAACCGAGGCTCTCCGGTCTGTATTTTTCTGTTAAGCGATCTCGAGGGCGATCTCCATCATCTTGGTGAAAGATTCCTGACGCTCTTCGGCGGTCGTGTTTTCTTCAGGATAAAGGAATGAATCCGAAACGGTGCAGATGCAGAGGCCGTTCTTGCCGAGTCTGGCTGCATTGCAGTAAAGCGCTGCAGCTTCCATTTCTACTCCGAGCACTCCCATTTTGGCCCAGTCCATAGCAGATCCTGCGTCGTCATAGAACACATCTGACGAAAGGATATTGCCGACCTTGAAATTCACTCCGGCATTGCGGGTCGCTGCAACGGCTTTCTCGAGGAGGTCGAACGAAGCGATAGGGCAGAACGTTCCCGGAAGTTTGTACTGAGAAGCGAAATTGCCGTTAGTACATGCCCCCTGAGCGATGATGATATCGCGCACATGAAGCTCAGGAACGATCGATCCGCATGATCCTATACGAATGATGTTCTCAACATCATAGAATTTGAAGAGTTCATATGAGTATATGCCGATCGCAGGCTGTCCCATACCGGAAGCCATGACGGATACTTTCTTGCCTTTGTAAGTGCCGGTATAACCCTGTACGCCGCGGACATTATTGACAAGAACAGGATCCTCGAAGAATGTCTCTGCAATGAATTTGCTGCGGAGAGGATCTCCCGGCATCAGTACTGTCCTGGCGAAATCACCTTGCTTGGCATTGATATGAGGGGTTGGAATTGACATAATAAGCCTCCCTTCAACTGTATATTCGGTAAAATGCATTATTATCGGTAATTGATCAGTGTAATATAGCTACAAAAATGTTAGCAATTAGCGTACTGCATGTCAAGAATAGCCTGTGACTGCAAATAATAACAAGTTTTTAATGACATTGAGAACTCCGATATGATATACTTTTTAGGCTGGCGTACTGTGCCAGCCTAAAACCATTAATAAGGGACATATACAAATGAAAGATATAGAGATCAAGGAATTATTCAGAAATACTGATGCTTATGCCGGCAAAGAAATAACCGTATACGGATGGGTGAGAGGGAACAGAAGCTCCAACCAGTTCGGTTTTATTTCTCTGAACGACGGAACCTTCTTCACACCGGTACAGGTAGTTTATGAAGCAGACAAGCTCAGCAACTATCAGGAGGTCGCCAAGTACCGCCTCAGCGCAGGAATCAAGGTCACAGGCACGCTCGTACTGACACCGGATGCGAAACAGCCTTTCGAGATCAAGGCTTCCGAGATCACTCTCGAGGCAGACTCAGATCCTGATTATCCTCTCCAGAAGAAACGCCATACAATGGAGTTCCTGAGAGAAATCGCTCATCTGAGACCGAGGAGCAACACTTTCTCTGCAGTATTCAGAGTCAGAAGCGTAGCAGCATATGCTATCCACAAGTTCTTCCAGGAGAGAGGTTTTATCTATTCTCATTCTCCTGAGATCACTTGCAGCGACTGCGAAGGCGCAGGCGAAATGTTCCAGGTAACTACACTCGACCTCGACAACCTTCCACGTGATGAAGAGGGCAACATCGATTACAGCAAGGACTTCTTTGGCAAGAAGGCAAGCCTTACAGTATCCGGTCAGCTCGAGGCAGAGATCATGGCACTCGCATTCAGGAACGTATATACATTCGGTCCTACTTTCAGAGCTGAGAATTCCAACACTGCAAGACATGCATCTGAGTTCTGGATGATCGAGCCTGAAATGGCATTCTGCGATCTTCAGGGAGATATGGACATTGCAGAAGCAATGATCAAGTTCATTATCAACTATGTTCTTGAGAACTGCCCTGAAGAAATGGACTTCTTCAACAAGTTCGTCGACAAGGGACTCCTTGAGAGACTTCACAATATCGTAAGTTCTGATTTCGAAAGGATCACTTACACACAGGCTGTTGAGATCCTGCAGAAGTCGGGCAAGAAGTTCGAATATCCTGTTGAATGGGGACTTGAACTTCAGACAGAGCACGAGAGATATCTTACAGAAGAAGTCTTCAAGAAGCCTATCTTCGTAACAGATTATCCGAAGGACTGCAAGGCGTTCTACATGAGACTCAATGATGACGGCAAGACTGTCGCTGCATGCGATATGCTTGTGCCGGGTGTCGGAGAGATCATAGGCGGAAGCCAGAGAGAAGAGCGTTATGACTATCTCCTCAAGAGAATAGAAGAGATGGGACTTACCGAGGATGACTACGACTGGTACCTCGATCTCCGTAAATACGGCGGCGTCAAGCATGCCGGCTACGGACTCGGATTCGACCGTATCCTGATGTACCTCACAGGAATGAGCAACATCAGAGACGTCCAGATGTTCCCGAGAACCCCTGGCAACGCCGAATTCTAATGTGTCAGCGGGGACGGTTCTCCCTGACACACTTTCACACAGCTAATTTTTAAGAAACAATATACACTAACCATTAGGAGGAACAAATGAAAGGCTATTCAACCGACAAGATCCGCAACATCGTACTGCTTGGACACGGCAGCACAGGCAAGACTACTTTCCTCGAAGCCGGACTTCTGAACACTAAGGTAATCAGCAGACTCGGTAAGGTCGAAGACGGCAACACCGTTTCTGACTATGAGAAGATGGAAGTTGAGAAGGGTTACACAATCAACCAGACCCTCGTTCCTGTAGAATACAAGGGAACAAAGCTCAACTTTATCGACACTCCGGGATTCTTCGATTTCGCAGGAGAGGCAAGAGCTGCACTTTCAACAGGCGCTACAGCTATCATCATGGTAGACGCATCATCCGGCATCCAGGTTGGTACCGAGAAGGCTTTTGACCTGGTCAAGGAGTACAATTCACCTACATTCTTTGTCATCAACAAGATCGACAAGGACAACATAGACGTTGATGAAGTCGTTTCCGCACTTCAGGACAAGTTCGGCAGCGCTGTTGTAACACTCGAGGACAAGGATGCTCTCGATGAGGCTGTTGCAGGTGCTGATGAGGAACTCATGGAAAAGTTCTTCGAGGGTGAGCCGTTCACTGACGAAGAGTTCGCACACGGACTTGCTACAGGTATCCACAACGGAGATATCATGCCTGTACTCAAGATGAGCGCACTCAAGGGAACCGGCGTAGACGAAGTTCTCGATGCACTTTGCAAGTACGTTCCAAAGGTAACAACAGTTCTTACTCCGGCTAAGAACGCTGACGGCGAAGACATCGAAATCGAATGCGATCCTGCAGGCGATCTCGTTCTTTACATCTTCAAGACTCTTGCAGACCCGTTCCTGGGCAAGATCTCTTATGCAAAGGTCGTTTCCGGAACACTCAAGTCCGGCGCTGATGTATATAACCCACGTTCAGAGAAAGCTGAGAAGCTCGGTTCTGTATTCTTCGTGAGAGGTAAAGCTCAGGAGATGACTGACAAAGTTGAGGCTGGTGACATGGTTGCTCTCGGAAAGCTCCAGAACACAAAGACCGGTGATACACTTTGCAACAAGGCTAAGCAGGTCACAATCGATCCTGTACAGTTCCCTACACCTTGCTACTTCCTCGCTGTAGAGGCAGCAGACAAGAACGAAGACGAAAAGATGGCTCAGGGACTCTCCAGACTTATGGAAGAGGATCCTACATTCGTACTCGAGAGAAATGCTGAGACTCATCAGACACTTCTCGGAGGACAGGGAGACATCCAGCTCGGAATCATCCAGGCTAAGCTCAAAGACAGATACGGCGTAAGCGTTAAGGTCGTTCCTCAGAAGATCGCATACAGAGAGACCATCAAGGGTACATCCGATGTTCAGGGTAAGCATAAGAAGCAGTCCGGTGGTGCAGGTCAGTACGGAGACGTTCATATCAGATTCTCCCCATCACAGGAACCTGGACTCGAGTTCTCAGAAGAACTCTTCGGCGGATCAGTTCCTAAGAACTACGTACCTGCAGTTGAGAAGGGACTTCTCGAGTGCATGGAAAAGGGCCCTCTCGCAGGATGCAAAGTACAGAACATCAAGGCTGTCCTCTACGATGGTTCATATCACGAAGTAGACTCCAACGAAGTATCATTCAAGATCGCTGCATCCCTCGCATTCAAGAAGGGTATCGTTGAGGCAAGACCTTGCCTCCTCGAGCCTATCATGAAGCTTGAGATCACAGTTCCTGAAGCATACGTTGGTGCTGTAATGGGCGATATGCCTAACAGACGTGGTATGGTACTCGGAATGGATTCCACACACGGCGGACAGATCCTGCACGCTGAGGCACCTCAGGCAGAGCTCTTCGATTATGCTATCGCTCTCAGATCAATGACTCAGGCAAGAGGATCCTTCACAGTAGAGTTCGCAAGATATGCAGAGCTTCCTTCAAACCTTGCTGACAAGGTAATCGCTGCTTATAAGGCAAGCCAGGAAGAGAAGTAATATATCTCCGCTACGTTCAGGATAATAATGGATTTAAGCATGGACTCGCTCATAACGAGCGAGTCTTGTTTGATAGGAGATGAAGAGATGAGTATTATTGATGAGACTAACCGTAAACAACATATCTATCCGACATATGCGCGCAACTTTATCACATACAGATGGTACAAACCGATCATTACCGGTGTGCTTTTTGTAGTTTTGTATGTGGCAATTGTTTTTGGAGTTGCAATGGGAGCAGGATATCTGCTCGAACTGAAAGGGATAGATGTCAGAGACTTTATGTCGTTTGGTGCCACCAGTTATGATAACTTCAACATACATGACTGGCAGGGATCGCTGATCAATCTCGGGGCTGTTGTCCTGATGCTTCCTGCGCTTTTTCTTGCGAGAGCTCTTGTCAGGGAGAGACCGTTTTCATCATATTCTTCCGCAAGAGGCGGATGGGATATGGGAGTCTTTCTCAAATGCTTTGCCATTCTTTTCCCTATAATGGTCGTGTTTACTTTCGCGAAATCATATTTCATAGATCATGAGAATATGATCCAGCTTTTTCATAACAAATTCACCATCTTGAGTTTCGTTCTGGTAACTGTTCTCGGACCACTTCAGTGTATCGCTGAGGAATATATTTACAGAGGGCTCCTGATGCAGGCTATAGGATCATGGGTAAGAGTCCCGGTGATCGCGGTGATTCTGCAGGCAGCCCTTTTTGCCGCATCTCATCCGTATAACACGACAGGCAAGCTTGCTATCCTTGCTTCAGGAACTGCTATGGGTCTAGCTGCCTGGATCGGAAGAGGTCTCGAGGTTTCGTCAGCGGTCCATGCCGCAAATAACATGACAGCGTTCTATCTGGTAGGATTCAGTATGGGAAGCGTTGGGACGAACGTGACCACAGAGGGGCTTATTTCAGATATCGTAATTTACGCAATATTTGTAATAATACTCCTCATACTCCGCAAGACGACTCATATATTTGACAGAGTAAAGAAAGAAGACGCTGACAGATGGAACTATAAGATCGAAGACAAGCGGGCCAGACGTGCTGCTAAAGTTGCCGACAGAACTGCAAAAAAAGAAGGCTCGTACGGAAAGCACGATATCCACTGATAACAAAACAACCCCTTGCGCGGGGTTGTTTTTTAGTTCGTGTATATACGGATCGCATCTATTATGTTTGCAGCACCGATTATTCGTATATCCGATTGTATATCGATCGCGTCCGGCGTGACGGAAACGCTTCGCCCGGCATCTTCAACTTTGACTTTTCCGGACTGGGCAGCCTGCTTCGCATTCCGCTCCGGAAGTATGATGGCTTCATATCCGAGACGGACGGCCTCCTGAACGATTTTATCGCTGTTCGGGACCGATCTGAGATGGCCGGTAAGTCCGACTTCTCCGACTGCAACGATCCTGCGCGAAGATACTTTACCTGTGTATGAGCTGTAGATCGCAAGCGCGACCGCAAGGTCTGTTGCCGTGCTGCCTGTGTTCATGCCGCCGACTACGTTGACGTAAACATCGTGATTGAGAAGGTCGATACCGGCCTTCTTCTCGAGAACTGCAAGTATCATGCTGAGCCTGTTGTAATTGATCCCGACAGCTGTCCTGCGGGCAAAACCTACATTGGCGCCTGTAACAAGTGCCTGTATCTCGAAGAACACCGGTCTGCTGCCTTCATATACAGCGGACACTACCGATCCTTCTTCGCACGATTCGGTCTCGATAAGGCTTCCGCTCAGATCAGATACTTCAGTCATTCCTTCAGATGTCATCCTGAAAGCGCCTATCTCATCTGTTGTTCCGAATCTGTTCTTGAAAGACCTCAGGATCCTGAGATCTCTGTCACGCTCACCGGTGAAATTCAGTACGCAGTCCACCATGTGCTCGATCGTCTTCGGCCCCGCAAGTTCGCCTGACTTGGTCACGTGCGCAACGATGAAAACCGGCACATTATTGGTCTTGGCGAATTTGATAAGAAGATTCGAGCATGCTCTGATCTGTGTTACGCTGCCTGCTGCCGAGTCGACTTCCGATGAATACATCGTCTGGATCGAATCGATAATGAGGAAGCACGGCCTGATATTCTCACATACCGACAGAATATTCTCGAGGTTCGTCTCAGGATAGATATAGAGGTTTTCGCTTATATCTCCGGGTTCATGACCTCCTGATCCTCTGCAGATCCTGTCCGCGCGAAGCTTGATCTGTTCTTCGGATTCCTCGCCGCTGACATAGAGTACCTTGCCATATGTCCTTGCGATTTTATTTGCTGTCTGCGCGATGAGAGTGGACTTGCCTATGCCCGGTTCACCCGAGATAAGGGTGAGGGAGCCCAGAACGATGCCTCCTCCGAGAACTCTGTTTAGCTCACGGATACCGGAATCCATTCTCTCATAGTCAGATGTACCGACCGACCTGAGCTTGACGGGCTTACCTTCTGTACCTGTTCTCCGCCTGCTGTCGACTGCGGGCTCGTTCAGATCGCTTATCTTATGTTCAACGATAGTATTCCACGCGCCGCAATAAGAGCATTGTCCCTGCCAGGAGACGTACTCATTGCCGCATTCAGAACACATATAGACTGTTTTAGCTTTCTTTGCCACTGGATCCTCCGGATTGTGAAGGCTTTCTGACTGTGTCCATCTCGAACCAGAAGTCGGAGCCTTTACCTTCTTCGCTTTCTACACCGTATTTCGCATTGTGAAGGGTGAGAATGCCTTTGACTATAGCAAGCCCGAGGCCTGTTCCTTCGATATCTCTTTCATGGTTAGCAGATGTGCGGTAGTACTTGTCCCACACGTGAGCGATCTCGTCGGAAGGTATGCCCATGCCGTGGTCCACACAGTGGAAGGCGACCTTCTTGCTCGAACGCGAGACCTGGATGTCGATGTATTTGTTTTCCCCTGAATATTTGACCGCATTGGAAACAAAGTTGGTCATGACCTGCATGATCCTTGACCTGTCGCCGACAACATAAGTCGGTCTGCAAGGGTGGAAATGAATATCGAATCCTTCGGATGAACTGAGCACCATGAAGCTCTCGTATACCTCCTGCGCAGCCTGCACGATATCGAAGGTCTCTTTGTGAAGTTCAACGTTGTTGGACTGCAGGTTGGACACTGACATCATATCGGTAACGAGCCTGTTCAGCCTCTCAGTCTCGGAAATGATAATCTGAAGGTCGGAGTTGCGCTTCTCAGGATTATCGCCTGAGATGTCTATGATCTTCTCGGCGTAAGACCTGATCATTGTCAGAGGCGTCTTGAGGTCGTGCGAAACGTTAGCGATGATCTCCCTCTGGTAGAAATCGGTCTTCTCCATTTCGTAGGAGGCCTTGTTCAGCGCTCTTGCAAGCTCTTTGGTTTCTGTGAAAGCCGAACCGTCAAATTTGACGTTGTAATTGCCCTTGGACAGTTCGGTCGCAGCTTTGGTGAGGCTTTCTATCGGAAGCGCAATTCGTCTTGAAAGCGCATATGCCAGAAGAAGGGCTATCGTCAGAACTATGAACGAGATATACAGGAGCATGTTCTTGACGATCCTGATAGTGACCTTGTCAGGGTAGAGCGGAGCTATGATATATAACGTATCCACCTCGCCGTAGAAATCGATATGAGCAGCATATACAAGCCTTGCGTCTGAATCCGACGATGCGCCGAATCTTGTTTCGGTGACACTGTCGAGACCGGATTCACTGAGTTTCTTGCTGATCCTCTCGATATCAATGTCAAATGTATCGCTATCCCTTATTCCGCTGGTGCCGTCATAAGCGTATGAACCCTGACTGCTGTCAAGCCGTATATAGATCCCGTTGGTACCTGCTGTCTGAAGAGCAAACTCGTCAAAAAGCCCTGCGTCTTCGCGGTACTGGGTCTCAATTGCCGCTGCGGTACGGATGACTTCCTGCGTCCTTGCTGCTTCATAATATGTGTTAATGAAGAAAGACATCAGAGTCCAGAGGAAAGAGATCAGGAGCAAAGCAAAAACGACGAACGAAACAAGTGTCGTCGTTTTGATGCTGTTTGGGTCCAGCGGGACTCTGTTGCTGTGTCTGTTTTCACCGGCCACGATATCACCTCTGCATCAATTGCGTGATTATTCTTCGTATTCGAACTTGTAGCCTACACCTCTCAGAGTAACGATGAACTTTCTGTATGGTCCGAGGCTGTTTCTGAGATTCTTGACATGAGTATCGATCGTTCTGTCATCTCCGAAGAAATCATATCCCCAGATATCTGAGAGAAGGCGGTCTCTTGAAAGTGCTATGTTCTTGTTCTGGATCATGTAGAAAAGCAGATCGTATTCCTTCGGTGTGAGCTCGATTCTCTTGCCGTCCACTGTGATGGTCCTTGCGGCAAAATTGACTTCCAGTCCTTCGAATTTCTCGACATTGGAAGAATGCTTGTCCGAAGCATCGATCCTGCTCAGAACTGCATTGACTCTTGCCATGAGCTCCTTTGGGCTGAAAGGCTTGACGACATAATCATCGATCCCGAGTTCAAATCCGAAAAGCTTGTCATACTCTTCGCCTCTGGCTGAGAGCATGATGACAGGGATGTTCTTGATCTTCTGTATTTCTTTGACTGCGCTGAAGCCGTCGAGTTTAGGCATCATGACATCCATGATGATCAGGTCGTAGTCATTCAGCTTGACCATGCCGATAGCGCTCATCCCATCAGCTGCTTCTTCTGCTTCATAACCGCTGAATTCAGCGTATTCTCTAATGACCTCGCGGATTTTATCCTCATCATCTACTATGAGAAGTCTCTTCATTGCGATCCCTCCGTAAATTGTATGTATTATTCGTAGTTATTCTAAATCTGATAGTTGTCATTCGTGTGGTAAATTCCGAAAAATTATATCACATAATGCAGCGGAGCGTCTATATGGCGCAGGAGCAATCGCGGCGGGAAAGACCTGTCCGGGCGGGAGGCCGTTCAGTTTGGACTTGAAAAAGTGAAAATTGACCAAAAAAATAAAAAATAACTATCTGTTGACAAGTGTATACGCTAGTGATAAACTAATTATTTTTATAATTGATTTTTGACAAAAAATCAGATATAATGTCTGTGTATAACTGGGAGGTATCTATGTTCAAGATCGGTGACTACATCGTATACCCAATGTATGGTGCAGGCATAATAGCGGATATAGTAGAGAAAGATTTCCTCGGAGAGATCCGGGTCTATTATAGTGTCTCCCTTCCATACTCCAGAATGGAGGCTTCAGTCCCCGTTGATAATTGTGAGAAGCTGGGCGTACGCCCCATAATCGACCAATCTCGTATACCTGAAGTGATCGAGGTCCTCAAGGGTGAAACAGAGCCGATGAATCCTAACTGGAACAAACGATACCGAGAGAACACTGAGAGAATGCAGACAGGTGATATTTTCCAAGTTGCCGCAGTCGTAAGGAATCTCGTAAGGACGGACAGAGTCAAACCTCTGTCGACCGGGGAGAAGAAACTCCTCGGAACAGCCAAGCAGATCCTGGAGAGCGAATTGATTTACTCAGGCGGCTACACCATGGAAGAAGCTGACGAGTTGGTCGAATCAAACATATAGCTTAGGCTTTGTGGGGAGTTCGGCCAATTATTTTGCGCTTTTACCGGAGAATGAAAGTTATGGAACATGAATCAATATATGCGATCATAGTCGCCGCAGGCAAGGGGACAAGAATGGGAACGGATATACCCAAGCAGCTTATGCCGTACGAGGGGTCGACTGTTCTCGGCACCGCAGCCCTGAAGTTTGCGAGCGCTGATAATATAGACAAAGTTATTATAGTTTCGCCGTCTGACGGCTCCCTGGACGGGATATACGAAAAGATCGTCCGGGATGTGGCGGAAAGAGCCGGTACGGGCAGCGGTACGCCGGTGATCGTCAGGGGTGGTAAAGAAAGATCCGACTCGGTCAAAGCCGGTCTCGGTGAATGCCTGCGCCTCGCTGAGGAAGCAGGAAATGATCCCGGCAGAACGATCGTACTCATCCATGACGCGGCAAGGCCGGGCGTTACAGAGGAGATCATAAATGCGAACATAGACGCAATGGAAACATGCCGTGCTGCAGTCACTGCAGTTCCATCGGTTGATTCGGTCCGCATGACAGCAGAACATTCCGGAAAATACAATGAAAAAATAGCCGGCAATTCATCTTTTTCATTGAAACATTCTATAACATATCCTATAATGAACAGTAACGTTGTCGAAAGAGACCGCGTTTATATGGTGCAGACGCCTCAGACTTTCATGCTTTCAGACATAATCAAGGCATACGAAACAGCGGACGAGGGCGGATACAAAGGCACGGACGATGCATCGATAGCAGAGTTTGCCGGTATCAATGTCGCGATCGTACAGGGAAGCGTCTCGAACAACAAGATAACATATCAAGAGGATATACCTATGACTACGAGAGTAGGAACAGGATATGACGTACACAGACTTGTCCCGGGAAGAGACCTTATACTCTGCGGGACTCCAGTCCCCTATGAGAAAGGCTTACTCGGTCACTCAGACGCTGATGTAGCAACTCATGCACTGATGGATGCTCTGCTGGGGGCAGCCGGTATGGGAGACATAGGACGTCATTTTCCTGACAGTGACGACAAATACAAAGGAATAGACTCGCTCAAGCTGCTTGCCGAAGTGAAGAATATGCTCGGAGATGTGACGATCAACAATGTAGATATAACGATCATCGCACAGGCCCCCAAGCTTTCACCGTATAACAAGCAGATGCAGGACAATATATCAAGGATACTCGGGATACCTTGCTCTTCTGTAAATATTAAAGCGACCACAGAAGAAGGACTCGGGTTTACAGGCCGCGGGGAAGGCATAGCAGCGATCGCCACCTGCGCAATAGAAGGGAGATTTTAATAATGAGATTATCTAAGAACCACCTCAAGACTCTTCGTGAGGCACCAAGTGATGCAGTACTCGAAAGCCACAAGCTCCTTGTAAGAGCTAACATGATCAAGCAGGAATCTGCCGGCATCTATATGTATCCGAAACTTGGCTGGAGAACAATCAGAAAGATCGAACAGATCGTAAGAGAAGAGATGGACTACATCGACTGCCAGGAAGTTTACATGCCGCACGTTAACCCTGCTGAACTCTGGCAGGAAACAGGCAGATGGTACGCTTACGGACCTGAACTCTGGAGAATCAAAGACCGTAACGGCAACGACTTCATCCTCAACCCGACGTGCGAAGAGATCTTTACTGATTTCGTACGTAAAGAATGGTCATCATACAAAGAGCTTCCGTTCTCACTGTACCACATTCAGTTCAAATACAGAGACGAATCCCGTCCAAGATACGGACTCCTGAGAACAAGAGAGTTCATCATGAAGGATGCTTATTCATTCGACGATACTCCGGAGAATCTGGATGTCGCATATATGAGACAGTATCATGCATATGAGAAGGTATTCACACGTTGCGACCTCGACTACAGAATCGTTGAGGCTGACAATGGTCCTATCGGCGGAAGCAAGTCCCACGAATTCTCCGCACTTTCTGACTGGGGCGAATCCGATATCATGTACTGTGACAACTGCGGAATGGCAGCAACACAGGAAAGAGCTGAGTTCACAGACGAGAAGCCTGCAGTTGAAGAAATGCAGCCGACAGAGGTAGTTTACACACCTGGAACCAAGACCATTGAGGACGTTTGCAACTATCTCCATCTCCCTGTAGAGAAGTCGATCAAGGCTCTGA
This sequence comes from Mogibacterium sp., assembly GCA_017403955.1. Taxonomy (GTDB): domain Bacteria; phylum Bacillota; class Clostridia; order Peptostreptococcales; family Anaerovoracaceae; genus Crickella. Next base: position 20,688 of record JAFRDH010000024.1, on the reverse strand, counting down.
TGTTCACAACATATGACAACGATCTGCAGCCTAAGGATTATGTCACATGCTTCATCAGAGGTGACAGACAGCTCAACATGATCAAGCTTGTCAATGCTCTTAATATCCCTGAGCACTACATCGAATTCTCGGATGAGACTGTAGCAGGACCTATCACAGGCAGCGTTGCAGGATTCACCGGTCCGGTAGGACTCAAGAATTGTATCGTTGTAGTTGACTCTGAACTCGTAGGAACAGTCAACATGTGCGCAGGTGCTAACAAAGAAGACCACCATATGCTCGGCGTTTGCTACGGCAGAGACTATACCGGAGATATTATTACAGATATCAAGACCCTTCAGGAAGGCGATCCATGCCCACACTGCGGAAAGCCGGTCAAGTTCAGAAGAGGTATCGAGGTTGGCCAGATCTTCAAGCTCGGACTGAAGTATTCTGAAAGTATGAACACTACATTCAAGGACGAGAAGGGTGTCGATCATCCTTACTGGATGGGCTGCTATGGTATCGGAATCACAAGAACGATGCAGACTATCGTAGAGCAGCACCACGATGAGAAGGGTATCATCTGGCCGGTAGCTACAGCTCCTTATCATGTGATCGTTACTGTAATCAAGCCTAATGATGAGACACAGCTGAATATGGCTTATGATATCGAGAAGAAACTCGAGTCCATGGGCGTTGAAGTCATGGTAGACGACCGTGATGAGAGACCTGGCGTCAAGTTCAACGATGCAGACCTCATCGGAATTCCAATCAGGATCACAGTAGGTAAGTTCGCCGGCGAAGGTAAGGTTGAGTACAAGCTCCGCCGCGAGGACGCTCACGAACTTATGACAGTTGAGGAAGCGATTGCTAAGGCAAAAGCTCTTGTTGACCTTGAAGGCGACGGAAGATGCTTCTTCTCAAGACTCTCTGAAGAGACTCTGAACGCTCACTAATCGACCGATAACAGTGGATCTCACTGACAAGACAGGGCATTGGCACACCGCCGGTGCCTTGTTTTATCTTGCGGCATGCCTGGGCAGAAAGATTTTCCTGCCCGGGATAAGAATAATCAGGTGCAACTGATGTTCTATGCGTGTATAATATATAAGATGCGAACAGCAATAATTATCAATAACAAGGCAAGGGAGCTGAGTCAGGCTCCAATTATCATTCAGGAGGATAACAATCATGCAAGTCTACAACACTTTGACCAATCGCAAGGAAGAATTTGTACCTATCGAAGAGGGAAAGGTCAAGATGTATGTCTGTGGACCTACAGTCTATAATTTCTTCCATATAGGAAATGCAAGACCTTTCGTTGTGTTCGACACACTGAGAAGGTATTTCAAATACAGAGGCTATGAAGTCAAGTTCGTACAGAACTTTACCGATGTCGATGACAAGATCATCAACAGAGCCAAAGAAGAAGGCATTACCGCTCCGGAAGTCTCTGAGAAATACATCAAAGAGTACTATGAAGATGCAGGCGCTCTGAATGTCGTCAAGGCTGACGTTCATCCTAAGGTCTCCGAACACATTCCTGAGATCATTGCTTTCGTTCAGTCACTGATCGACAAGGGATATGCTTATGAAGCAGACGGAGATGTGTATTATTCGACACGTAAATTCCCTGAATACGGCAAACTTTCAGGTCAGAATATCGATGATCTCGAGAGCGGCGCGAGAATCGCGATCGGAGAGGTAAAGAAGGATCCGCTGGACTTCGCTCTCTGGAAAGCACGCAAAGAAGAATCTGAGATCGCATGGGAATCGCCATGGGGAATGGGTAGACCGGGCTGGCACATCGAGTGCTCGACAATGGCTAAGAAGCACCTCGGCGATACGATCGATATCCACGGAGGCGGACAGGACCTGACTTTCCCGCACCATGAGAACGAGATCGCGCAGTCTGAGGCATGCAACGGAGTTCCTTTTGCCCATTACTGGATGCACAACGGATATATTACAGTTGACGGCAAGAAGATGTCCAAGTCGCTCAACAACTTCTTCACAGTAAGAGATATCCGCAAGGAATACAGCGGAGATGTCATCCGATTCTTCCTGCTCAGCGGACACTACAGAAGCCCTATCAATTTCTCGGATACTCTTATGGAGCAGTCCAAGCAGGGTTACGACAGGATCGCCAACGCAAGAGAGACGCTTGAATTCCTCAGCAAGAACGGAACTGACGGCAAGATGGAAGGCGAAGCAGAAATGCTCGCAGGTCTCGACAAGTTCAGAGACAGATTCATCGAAGTCATGGATGATGACCTGAACACAGCAGATGCGATCTCAGTCATCTTCGATATGGTCTCCGAGATCAATCTGGCTGTCAAGGATGGAGCATCCAAGTCATACGCAGCAGAGGCTCTCAAGAGAATCGATGAGCTTTGCGAAGTCCTCGGAATATTCAGAAGCAATGATGAGGAAGAAGGACTCGGAGCAGATATCCAGGCTCTGATCGATGAGAGACAGGCTGCCCGCAAGGAAAAGAACTGGGCGAGAGCAGATGCGATCAGAGACCAGCTCGCTGCAATGGGTATCACACTCAAGGATACACCGCAGGGCGTACAGGTAATCAGGAACTGATACAGCAATCATCAAACATTCATTATATGAAGCAGATCGATCCGAAGAGTATTAATACTACTATGCTTGCCTACCTCGGCGATGCGGTGTATGAGGTCTTCATACGTGAGAAGATAGTACATGAGCAGCCGCATGACGCGGGGCGGGCTCATCACAGGGCAGTCCGGTATGTATCGGCTGACGGCCAGGCCAAGGCGGTCAAAGCAATGGAAAGCGCGGGGTTCCTCACAGATGAAGAACTTGCTCTTTACAAAAGAGCCCGCAACCACCGGACTATGTCAAGACCGCAGCACACAGATCCGAAGACCTACAAAATGGCGACCGGGTTTGAGGCCTTACTCGGATACCTGCATCTGAAAGGGGATCCGGTAAGGATAAAGGAGATCGCTGAAGAGGCTGTAAATATAATCGACTCAGTGCAATAATTGAACAGAAAAGAACGAGTATCTGCTCGTTCTTTTTGTGGTATAATCAGCGACATGATAGACCTTAAATTTTCTGATGACAAGAGAATATTCAGCCTGCATAATAAAGGGATCCCGTATCTGTCCGTCGACCTTCTCGACAGACTCGGGGTACCTAATCTTTACACGACCAGATATATATCGTTCGATGAAGAGCGGGGCGAGGGCGTCAAAGGGCTCAGGCTCGCGGTCATGAAAACAGAAGACCCCGAAGAAGCCGGACCGCTCGTCAAGGCGAACAGAGACATCCTCGCAAGGCAGCTCGGATCATCGATAGAGTTCGAGTGCATCACTGACCAGAAGCATACCAATCATGTACATGTCGCTTCTGCAGAGGACCTCGGCCCGTGGATCGCTTCCAACAAACCGCTTCACAGGCAATTTGTCGATGGGGTAGTCACAGACATCCCCGGCGTACTCCTTACCGCTTTCGGTGGGGATTGCCCGCCTGTATATCTGGCAGACCCTGTCAGGAAGGCGATCGGCCTTGTACATGCGGGATGGAGAGGAACTTTCGGGAGAATACCTGAAGTCGCTATCGCCCACATGGTGGTGAAGTTCGGATGTGAACCTGAGAATATCTACGCGGCTGTCGGCCCGGGGATTTGCAGAGACTGCTACGAAATGGGTGATGAAGTATATGAACAGTTTGCATCGGAGTGGGGACAGTCTGACGCAGACAGGATATTCAGCAGATATCCTGCATTTCAGATAGACGGGACTGAGATCAAAGGCGGCAAATACCATCTGGATCTCAGAGAAGCCAACAGGTTAACTCTTCTGAGAGCGGGTATTCCGGAAGATCATATCGCGATATCCAATATATGTACCAAGTGCAACGCAGATACATTTTATTCATACAGAGCGCGCCGCATGGAGAATGAACAGGTGGCAATGCTGGTCAACAGATTTGGAGGTGGCTTATGAACATGATCGTAGCAGTTGACAGGAACTGGGGTATAGGACGTGACAACGGACTTCTGGCATCGATACCTACAGATATGAAGTTCTTCAGAGAGAAAACTACCGGCAAAGTCGTAGTCATGGGCAGGAAGACACTCGAATCGATGCCCGGCGCCAAAGGACTTCCGAACAGGGTCAATTATGTGCTGACGGCAAATCCTGATTATCAGGCGGAAGGGTGCAAAATCGTCCATGATGAGTATGAACTGTTCGATGCACTTGCGCAGTATGATCCTGACGATGTATTCCTCATCGGCGGGGCGTCGCTGTATAACAGATTCTATAAATATTGCAACAAGCTGTATATCACCAAAATGGATGCTGACCTGAACGCGGACGCATTCATTAAGGATATAGACAAAGACGACGACTTCGAGGTGATCTCCGAGAGTGAACCGGTAACAGAGAATGGCATCACATTCAGGTTCGTTTTATACCGCAAGAAAAAAGAAGGCCTGGACAGAGCAAGAACTCTCAGATTTTGATATAGAAGAACAGGAACAGACCAATAATGAGCAAGAAAGAAAACAAACGATTCAAAGACAGTACCAGAACCACAGCGCCTAAGAGGGGCGGCAAGAACAGACGCGACTACGGCGAAGGTTATTCATATGAGCCAAAACGCGGAGCGGGAACATCCGGAAGGACAACAGCAAAGCGCGCAGCTTCGTCCGCGTCAAGATCATCTTCCGCAAGACCTAAGAAGACGGAAAACCGCAGAGTCCTCGGATTTGACCTCGGAGAAGCATACGAGAACAGAGCGAATATAGGGGCGGACGGACTTGAGGTCATCGCCGGCCGCAATCCGGTCACCGAAGCACTTCAGGGCGACCGTGACGTAGAGAGGGTCTTCATTGCAGATGGTGCGGAGGGTTCTGTATCTAAAATCGTAGCCATTGCCAGAGAGCAGGGCGTGATCGTAGACTTTGTACCTAAAGAAAAAATAGACGCAATGGCTCCGGGGACCAAGCATCAGGGCGTAGTTGCGAAGGTCAGCGAATACAAATACGCGGAGATGGATGATGTTTTTGCCAAGGCAGACGCTTCCGGCGAGGATCCGCTTATTGTGATCCTCGATGAAGTGACTGACCCGCACAATCTCGGCGCGATCATCAGAACTGCAGAATGTGTCGGAGCGCACGGCGTTATCATTCCGAAAAGAAGAGCCGCTTCACTCACCCAGACAGTCGCTTTGTCAGCTGCGGGCGCGATCGAAAGCATGCCGGTCGTTCAGGTGACCAATCTTGCCAGAACTATCGAAGAACTCAAGAGCAAAGGTATCTGGGTCGCTGCAGCCGATATGGACGGGGAGAATTATCAGACGGCAAATCTCACCGGCCCGATGGCTCTTGTTATCGGTAACGAAGGCAAAGGCGTCGGCAGACTTGTCAAGGAAAAGTGCGATCTCGTACTCTCGATACCGATGTATGGGAAGATCAATTCGCTGAATGCTTCCAACGCTGCTGCGGTACTTCTTTACGGTATCAGAAGAGCTCGCGGATAATACGAAGAAAGCCCTGTTTTTTCAAGAAATCGCTTGACATTGACTTGACTGCAGAGTATATTTATTGAGCGACTTTATGATTATTAAATCGGAGAACGGGAAACCGGGCTTCGAGTTTTAGATTGAAAAGATGCGTTTGCATCTGACAAACAATCGGAAGGACGCATATTTTCAAGCGATATAATCAACTATAACGGAGGAAAGAAATGGCAGCAGGAGTAAGACAGAAAGTCATCCTTGCATGCACAGAGTGCAAGCAGAGGAACTACAATACCATGAAGAACAAGAGAAACAATCCTGACAGAATCGAACTCATGAAGTATTGCAAGTTCTGCAACAAGGAGACTCTCCACAAGGAGACTAAATAATAACAACTGATTAACGGAGAATAGAAATGGCTAACAACAAGACAAACGGAAGCAACAAGGCCAAGGCTGATCTGGCGAAGGCAACCGCTAAGCAGGCTTCCGCTAAGAAGCAGAGCCAGAGCAACCAGGGCAAAAGCAAGAAGAGCGGCGGATTCCTTGGATATCTCAGAGGAGTAAGACAGGAATTCCGTAAGGTAGTATGGCCTACCCGCGAGGAGCTCACAACAGATACTGTTGTAGTAATCGCATGCGTCATTTTCTTTGCGCTTGCTTTCTGGCTGATCGATACAGGATTCCTTGCAGCACTTAAGGGAATTCTCGGCATCACATTATCCTAGTGAACCGGCTCGCACAGCGGGCACAGTATCGTTAAACGTATTGCCTCAGGCGGCAGCGAGAGAGCACAATTTAAATCAAGGAGCAGGAAAATGGCAGATATGATCGATAGCAAGGATACTGTTAAGACTACTGTTTCCCCTCTCGAAGGCGAAGGCCTGAGAGGAGACGGAACAGCCAAATGGTATGTAGTCCATACGTATTCCGGTTATGAGAATAAAGTTAAAACCAGCATCGAGAGAATGGTAGAATACCGCGGGATGCAGGATCTTATTCTCGAGGTAGTTATCCCTACCGAAGAAAGAATCGAGATCAAGGACGGAGTCAAGAAAGTCAAGACCCGCAAGCTTTTCCCGGGATATGTCGTTATCAAGATGATCGTCAACAATGAGACCTGGTATCTCGTTCGTAACACCGAAGGTGTAACAGGCTTTGTTGGACACGGTTCAGACCCGATCCCACTTACCAAAGAAGAAATCGTAAGAATGGGTATCGAGAAACTCAAGATCGATCTGGATATCGAAGTCGGCGACACAGTCCGCATTATCGGAGGAGTCTTCGAAGGCCAGCTTGGCATAGTAGAAGCAATCAACCCTGAGAAGCAGATCGTTAAGACAAGGATTTCGATGTTCGGAAGAGATACTCCTGCAGAGATCGAATTCTCGCAGGTAAGCAAGCTCAAATAGGGCATTGCTACCAAATATTTGAGGAAAGGAGAAAACAATGGCAAAGAAGATCGACGGCTACATCAAGCTTCAGATCCCTGCCGGCGGAGCAACACCTGCACCTCCAGTTGGCCCTGCACTCGGACAGAAGAGCGTTAATATCATGGACTTCTGCAAGCAGTTCAATGCAAGGACACAGGATCAGGCAGGAATGATCATCCCTGTAGTAATCACAGTTTACACAGACAGATCATTCACCTTCGTATGCAAGACACCACCGGCTGCAGTACTTATCAAGAAGGCAGCAGGAATCGAGCATGCATCCGGAACACCTAACAAGACCAAGGCTGGTTCCATCACTCTTGCACAGGCAGAAGAGATCGCTAAGACAAAGATGCCGGATCTCAACGCAGCATCCCTCGAGGCAGCAACAGACATGATCAAGGGAACAGCTCGCAGCATGGGAATCACGGTAGTAGAGTAATTGAGTGGGAGGCCTAAAGCCGCAAGTACCACAAGGAGGATTTAATGAAAAGATCAAAGAGATATGCAGCTCTTGCCGGAGCATATGACAAGCATGAGCTCGTAGACGTAGCATCTGCAGTTAAGCAGATCAAGAGCTTTGACAACGCAAAGTTCGATGAAACAGTAGAAATGCATTTCCGCCTCGGAGTAGACGGAAGACACGCAGATCAGCAGGTAAGAGGCGCTATGGTTCTTCCTCACGGAACTGGTAAGACCAAGAAGGTTCTCGTATTCGCAAAGGGACCTAAGGCAGAAGAAGCACAGGCAGCCGGAGCTGATTTCGTAGGCGCAGAGGATATGGCTGACAAGATCAGAACTGAGAACTGGTTCGAATTCGACGCAGTAGTCGCTACACCTGATATGATGGGTGTTGTAGGACGTCTCGGTAAGATTCTCGGACCTAGAGGCCTCATGCCAAACCCTAAGTCAGGAACAGTTACTATGGACCTCACCAAGGCTCTTCAGGACATCAAAGCCGGTAAGGTTGAGTACAGACTTGACAAGTCCAACATCATTCACTGCATCATTGGTAAGAAGTCTTTCACAGAAGAGCAGCTGGCAGAGAACGCTAACGCTCTCATCCAGGCTATCGCTAAGGCTAAGCCGGCAGCAGCTAAGGGACAGTACTTCAAGAGCATCACAATTGCAGCTACAATGAGCCCTGGCGTCAAGATCAATCCTGCAACGATAACTCTGTAATATCTGAATAACAGAGCTATACCCAAAACAGAATATCCAACCTGAGACAGCGGGTGCCGGAAGGCTTAATTTCCCGCCGAGGTACAAAGAATAGATTTCATTCGGAGACTTACCTACTCAGGCGTGGTACAAAACGTTCCATATGAATAGGAAGTCTCCATTTTGTACCTACAAGACTAACTAATTATGAGCGAAGGGATATCGCTCAGGAAAGGAGAACAAATGTCTGTAGCAGCAAAGCAAGCCAAGCAGGTCGTCATCGACGAGATCAGAGAGAAGTTTGAAAACGCATCATCTGTAGTAGCCGTTGATTATCTGGGACTTACTGTAGAAGAAGCCGACAAACTGAGAGCTGATCTCCGTAAAGAAGGCGTAAGCTACACAGTATATAAGAACACCCTTATCAAGAGAGCTATCAGCGGAGAAGAATACGAAGCATTCGGTGATATCCTCAAGGGTTCCACAGCTCTTGCATTCAGCGGAAGCGATATCACAGCAGGAGCAAGAATTCTCGCTAAGGCCATCAAGGATTATAAGAAGATGGCATTCAAGGGCGGAGTTGTTGAAGGTCAGGTTTATGACAAGGCAATGGTGGAAGAGTTCGCAACGATCCCATCAAAGGAAGAACTCATCGCAAGATTCATGGGAAGCATCCAGAGCCCAATGACAAAGCTCGCACTTACCCTCAAGGCAATCGCAGAGGGACAGGAAGCATAATTGCATTTTCATTTATATTTAGAGGCCTGATGGCCGCATAACACTGATTATTAGAAAAAGGAGAAATAAAATGACTAAGGAACAGATCATCGAGGCTCTGAAGAGCATGACTATTCTTGAGATCAATGAGCTCGTTAAGGCTCTTGAGGAAGAGTTCGGCGTATCCGCAGTAGCAGTAGCAGCACCTGCAGCAGGTGGCGCAGCAGCAGCTGAAGAAGAAGAAAAGACAGATTTCAACGTAGTACTTAAGGAGATCGGTCAGGAAAAGATTAAGGTTATCAAGGCTGTAAGAGAAGCTACAGGTCTTGGACTTAAGGAAGCAAAGGCTGTTGTAGACGGCGCTCCTACAGTTATCAAGGAGAACGTTGAGGCTGCTGAAGCTAACGCTCTGAAGGAAGCTCTCGAAGCAGTTGGCGCTGTAGTAGAACTCCAGTAACACCGAGACTTGCCGTTTGAATAACACACTTACTCAAAGGCAAGATATCACAGGCAGACAATTTACTGATTTGCTATTATGAATAGATGTGTCCCTTCGAGATGTAGGGACACATCTATAAAAACAACATTAAAAATTGGATCATGCGATATTGGTCCGAACCACGCAATAAAATGAGCCCCGGCTATCTGGGCTCATTTCGTGCGTTTATATACTATAATATATGGCCTTTTTTGGAAGAAAAATCGCCAAAAAATGTCATCAAAAAGCATTTTTTCAAGAACAAAATTAAGGAGTGAAAACATGCCACAACCAATCAAAGTTGGAAGAAAAGAGCGTATGACCTTCGCTAAGATCAATGAAGTATGCGAAATGCCTAACCTCATTGATGTTCAGACAAAGTCATACAAGTGGTTCATCGAAGAGGGTCTGGGGGAGGTCCTCGAGGACGTATCGCCTATTCGTGATACGACCAATACTCTGAGTCTGGAATTTGCAGATTATTCGTTCTCTGATACGCCTAAGTATGACCAGGAAGAGTGCAAGGAGAGAGACGCAACATATGCTGCCTCCCTTACCGTTAAGGTCAGACTGATCAACCGTGAAACCGGCGAGATCAAAGAACAGGACGTTTTCATGGGAGATTTCCCGCTCATGACAGAGAAGGGTACCTTCGTCTATAACGGTGCTGAGAGAGCTATCGTTACCCAGATGGTACGTTCACCTGGTCCTTATTTTGACGCTGCAACAGACAAGTCGAACCAGAAGCTTTTCAGCTCACAGGTCATTCCTAACAGAGGAGCATGGCTTGAGTATGAAACAGACTCCCAGGGCATCCTTTATGTCAGAGTAGACAGAACAAGAAAGCAGCCTCTTACATCCTTCCTGAGAGCTCTCGGAATCATTGATCCGGAATCTCTTGCGCTCAGCAGCGATGAGGATATCATCGCTATCTTCGGCGAGGATGAGAGACTTCTCAAGACTCTGGAAAAGGATACTACAAGAAACAGCGCAGAGGGACTCAGAGAACTTTACAGAAGACTGAGACCTGGCGAACCGCCAACAGTTGAGAACGCAAGATCCATGCTGATGGCACTGCTCTTTGACGAGAGACGTTATGATCTCGCAAAGGTCGGAAGATTTAAGTATAATCGCAAACTCGGTCTCCATGACAGACTTGTGGATACAGTAGCAGCTGAAGACGTATTCGACCCTAACACAGGTGAACTCCTTGTTGCTAAGGGCGGAAACATCTCCAGAGAATTCGCTATGGTAATCGAGGACGCAGGCGTTGAGTCTGTTCTCGTATACAGCAAAAGAGAAGGCCAGGAAGGCGTTGTTACAAAGGTTATCGGCAACAACTTCGTAGATCCTTCCAAGTACGTAGATATCGACCTTAAGCCATACAAGCTTTCTGAAAAGGTATTCTATCCTGCGCTCAAGGCAATCATTGAGCAGGCAGGCGGCGATGAAGACAAGCTCAGAGCAGGTATCGCTAATGGCAAGAAAGAACTCAGCCCTAAGCACATCATCATTGAGGACATTATTGCTTCCGTAAGCTATTTCCTCAATCTGAACTGCGGAATCGGCGATATCGACGATATCGACCACCTGAGCAACAGAAGACTCAAGTCGGTCGGCGAGCTCCTGCAGAACCAGTGCAGAATCGGATTTGCAAGAATGGAGAAGACGATCAGAGAGAGAATGACTACTGAGAATTCTACTCCGCAGCAGCTGATCAATATCAGACCTGTTACTGCAGCTATCAAGGAGTTCTTCGGTTCATCACAGCTTTCACAGTTTATGGACCAGAACAACCCTCTTGCAGAGCTCACACATAAGAGAAGACTTTCAGCTCTCGGACCTGGCGGTCTGTCAAGAGAGAGAGCAGGCATGGAAGTCAGAGACGTACACTATTCACATTACGGAAGAATGTGCCCGATCGAGACACCAGAAGGTCCTAACATCGGACTTATCGGTTCTCTCACAACATACGGCATCATCAACGAGTACGGATTCATCGAGACTCCTTACCGCAAGGTAGACAAGGAGACCGGAGTTGTTACTACTCAGGTAGAGTATCTGGCAGCTGCAGACGAGGATCTGATGATCGTTGCACAGGCGAACGAGCCTCTCGATGCTGAGGGTCACTTCGTAAATAACAAAGTCGCGGTAAGAGGCATCAAGGGTGAGATCACAATGGTACCTAAGAGCGAAGTCGACTACATGGACGTATCACCTAAGCAGGTAGTTTCTGTAGCTACAGCTATGATCCCGTTCCTCGAAAACGACGACGCTAACCGTGCTCTGATGGGATCTAACATGCAGAGACAGGCTGTTCCGCTGCTCGTTACTGAGGCACCTTATGTAGGTACAGGTATCGAGTATAAGGCAGCATGCGACTCCGGCGCAGTAGTTCTGTGCCACAGCGCAGGTACTGTTTCTTATGTAGATGCTAACAAAGTTCTGATCACAAGAGACGACAACGGAATGGTCGACGAGTATAAGATGCTCAAGTTCAAGCGTTCCAACCAGGGTACCTGCATCAACCAGAGACCTATCGTTTCTTACGGAGAGCACCTCGAAGCCGGTGAAGTAGTAGCTGACGGTCCTTCAACAAGCCTCGGCGAGATCTCACTCGGTAAGAACCTCCTTATCGGATTCATGACTTGGGAAGGCTACAACTACGAGGACGCTATCATCCTCAATGAAAGACTTCTCATGGACGACGTACTCACTTCGATCCATATCGAGAAACACGAGTGCGAAGCAAGAGATACCAAACTCGGACCTGAAGAGATCACAAGAGATATCCCGAATCTTCCGGGAGAAATGCTCAAGGAACTCGATGAAGAGGGTATCATCAGAATCGGTGCGGAAGTCAAGTCCAACGACATTCTTGTTGGTAAGCTGACACCGAAGAGCGAGACAGACCTGACACCTGAAGCAAGAATGCTCCGTGCTATCTTTGGCGAGAAGTCCAAGGAAGTAAGAGATTCTTCACTCAAACTGCCTCACGGTGAAGAAGGTATTGTAATCGACGTAAGAGTATTCGACAAATCCAACAGCTCAGAGCTGCCTCCTGGAGTAAATAAGATCGTAAGAGTCTATGTTGCTACCAAGAGAAAGATCAATGTCGGAGATAAGATGGCGGGACGTCACGGTAACAAGGGTGTTATCTCCAGGATCCTGCCGCAGGAAGATATGCCGTTCAAAGAAGACGGTGAACCACTGCAGGTAATGCTGAACCCTCTGGGCGTACCTTCACGTATGAACGTTGGACAGGTACTTGAAGTACACCTCGGTCTCGCAGCTAAGTCAAAGGGCTGGTACATTTCCACACCTGTATTTGACGGAGCAAGAGAGCAGGATGTTATCAACATGCTCAGAGAAGAAGGCTATCCTGAAACCGGTAAGCTGAGACTCAGAGACGGACGTACAGGTGAGTACTTTGATGCCCCTGTAACAGTCGGATACATGTACATGCTCAAGCTCCACCATCTCGTAGACGATAAGATCCACGCAAGATCGATCGGACCTTACTCCCTCGTAACTCAGCAGCCTCTCGGCGGAAAAGCTCAGTTCGGCGGACAGAGATTCGGAGAGATGGAAGTATGGGCGCTCGAAGCTTACGGCGCTGCATACACACTGCAGGAGATCCTGACAGTAAAATCCGACGATATTATCGGAAGAACAAAGACATACGAATCCATTATCAATGGTGTCAATATCCCTGAACCTGGTATTCCTGAGTCCTTCAAGGTACTCATCAAGGAACTCCAGTCCCTTGCTCTTGATATCAAGACCAAGGCTGCCGATGACTCAGAGATCAAGATCATGCAGACATCTGACTATGACGGAGCTCTGACTTTCGACAGAATGATCAGCGAGAATGACAGAAGAGCTGAGCGTGAGAGAAGAGAACACCAGCAGGATCTCGAGGCTGAAGAAGCAGCAGCTGAATTCAATTCATCAGCTCTGTTCGGAGCCCTCGGCGGCTTCGGAGTTCCTGATGTAGATCTCACAGAAGCAGTTGAAATGGAAAGCCTCGACGAACTCAGAGATGCTGAGGGAGAAGAGACATACGATGATGAATCATTTGAAGAAGAGTAAGAAAGGGAGGAGATATTATGACAACAGATAATAACCAAGATCTTAGAAATATTGAATCCCTGCAGATCAAGCTGGCTTCTACAGAGGAAATGCTCAGCTGGTCACACGGTGAGGTAACCAAGCCGGAAACAATCAACTACAGATCGCTGAAGCCTGAATTCGACGGACTTTTCTGCGAGAGAATCTTCGGACCTACGAAAGACTGGGTCTGCGGATGCGGAAAGTATAACAAGATCCGCTACAAGGGACTTATCTGCCCTTACTGCGGTGTTGAAGTAACCAAGTCCAAGGTAAGAAGAGAGAGAATGGGACACATTCAGCTCGTATCACCTGTATCACACATCTGGTACTTCAAGGGAATCCCTTCAAGAATCGGTCTGGTGCTCGATATGACACCGAAGGATCTCGAGAAGGTTCTGTACTTCGCATCCTACGTTGTAACTGACCCTGGCGTAACTGATTTTGCTTACAAGCAGGTCATCGAAGAGTCCGAATACAACGAAGCCCGCGAACTCTACGGAAAGAACTTCCAGGCAGGCATGGGCGCTGAAGCTATCAAGAAGCTGCTCGAGGATATCGATGTAGATAAGATGGCTGAAGACCTGAGAGTACAGCTCACAAAGGCATCCGGACAGAAGAGGATCAGACTCGTCAAGATCCTCGAAGTCATTGAGGCTTTCAAGCAGTCAGGCAACAGACCTGAGTGGATGATCCTCGATGTTATCCCGGTCATCCCGCCGGAACTCAGACCTATGGTACAGCTCGATGGCGGCAGATTCGCAACATCTGACCTTAACGATCTGTACAGAAGAGTTATCAACAGAAATAACAGACTTAAGAAACTCAACGAACTCGGCGCTCCGGATATCATTATCCGTAATGAGAAGAGAATGCTTCAGGAATCCGTTGACGCACTTATCGACAACGGAAGAAGAGGCAGACCTGTTCAGGGTGCCGGCGGACGTAAGCTCAAATCTCTGTCCGACATGCTTAAGGGTAAGCAGGGAAGATTCCGTCAGAACCTTCTCGGTAAGAGAGTTGACTTCTCCGGACGTTCAGTAATCGTAGTAGGACCGGACCTGAAGTTCTATCAGTGCGGACTTCCTAAGACTATGGCTCTTGAACTGTTTAAGCCTTTCATCATGAGAGAGCTTACTGAGAGAGAAATCGCTCAGAACACCAAGCAGGCAAGACAGATGGTAGAGAGAGCTGAGACAGAAGTATGGGACGTTCTTGATTACATCATCAAGGATCACCCGGTACTCCTGAACCGTGCCCCTACACTGCACAGACTCGGTATCCAGGCATTTGAGCCGGTACTGGTCGAAGGTAAAGCTATCAAGCTGCATCCGCTCGTATGTACAGCGTTCAACGCCGACTTCGACGGAGACCAGATGGCTGTACACGTTCCGCTGTCAGTAGAGGCTCAGGCAGAGGCAAGATTCCTCATGCTTTCAGTCAACAACATTCTGGCACCTAAGGACGGATCACCTATCACGATCCCGACTCAGGACATGATCCTCGGAAGTTACTACCTCACTCATCCGGGCAGTGCTGAGAGAAACCGCCCTGCAGAAAGAGGAGACGGAAAGTGCTTCGCTGACTATGACGAAATGATCATGGCTTACAACGCAGGTGTTGTCGGGATCCACGCTAAGGTCAAAGTACGTATGTATGCATACGAAGGAGACCGCGGACAGCTGGTAGAATCCACAGTAGGAAGATTTATCTTCAACAGAGGACTTCCTCAGGATCTCGGATTCGTTGACAGAACCAAGGATCCGTATTCACTCGAAGTAGACTTCCTCTGCGAGAAGAAGGCTCTGGGCAGAATCATTGCTGCATGCTTCAAGGTACACGGCAATACAGAGACTGCTCTGATGCTTGACTACATCAAGGATACAGGCTATCACTACTCCACAGTCAGCGCTGTAACAATCAGTATTTCCGATATGGAGATCCCGAAGGCAAAGGCTGAGATCGTAAGCGCAGCTGAAAAGGAAGTAGACGTATACGAAGCTCTCTATAAGCGCGGACTCATGTCCAACAAAGAGAGATACGACAAGGTCATCAGTACATGGAGAAAGGCTACAGCTGACACAGCTGACGCTCTGATGGACAACCTCGGCAGCATGAACAACCTGTACATCATGGCTAATTCCGGTGCGAGAGGTAACAAATCTCAGATCAGCCAGATCGGCGGAATGAGAGGACTTATGGCGAACGCTACAGGTCATACTGTAGAGATCCCTATCAAGTCCAACTTCAGAGAAGGCCTCTCCATACTGGAGTACTTCATTTCATCAAACGGTGCCCGTAAGGGTCTGACCGATACAGCTCTGAGAACAGCTGACTCAGGTTACCTGACAAGAAGACTTGTAGATATTTCGCACAGCATCATTATCAATGAGACTGACTGCGGAACGACAGAAGGCATCGAAGTCCGTGCGTTTATGGACGGAAAGGAAGAGATCGAGAAACTCTGGCAGAGAATCGCAGGCAGATATTCGATCGAAGATGTTGTAGATCCTGCTACAGGTGAAGTTATCATTGCTGCAAACGAATACATCACTGACGATATCGCTCAGGAAATCGAGAGCAAAGGTATTGAGACTGTTAAGATCAGATCTGCAATGACATGCCGTGCTAAGAGCGGACTCTGCGCTAAGTGCTATGGTAAGAATATGGCTACCGGAAGACTTGTTCTTCCTGGAGAAGCTGTAGGAATCATCGCAGCTCAGTCCATCGGTGAGCCGGGTACTCAGCTGACAATGAGAACATTCCATACAGGCGGTGTCGCAGGATCAGATATCACTCAGGGTCTTCCGAGAGTTGAGGAGCTGTTCGAAGCTCGTAAGCCTAAGGGTCTTGCTGAGATCTGCGAAGGCGACGGAATCGTAACAGCAATCGAGCCTAGAGAAGATAACAAGACAGACGTTGTTGTCAGAGAAGAAGGCGGCGAGAGAAACTATGTCGTTCCATTCGGCGCAAGAATCAATGTCGAAGTAGGTCAGGAAGTCAAGGCAGGAAGCCAGATCACAAAGGGACCTCTTGATCCGCACGATATCATGAGACTCAACGGCGTTCAGGGCGTATATGAGTATCTCCTCAAGGAAGTACAGAAGGTTTATAAGAATCAGGGTGTAGACATCAACGATAAGCACATTGAGATCATCGTAAGCCAGATGCTCAGCAAGTACAAAGTTGAGAAGCCTGGAGATACCGGACTTCTTCCTGGCGGACAGTACTCAAGAAGAGAGATCGAAGATGCAAACGCTGCAGCTGAGGCTGAAGGCGGAGAACCAGCAGTTGCCGGAAGACAGCTTCTCGGTATCACTAAGGCAGCTCTCGCTACTGCTTCGTTCCTGTCAGCAGCATCCTTCCAGGAGACAACAAGAGTTCTGACAGATGCTTCGATCAAGGGCAAGACAGACAGACTCGAAGGCCTCAAAGAGAACGTCATGATCGGAAAACTGATCCCTGCAGGAACAGGTATGAAGAGATATGGCGGAATCAATGTCGATTATGGTGAACACGACTGGATGATGCGCGGACCGGAGCAGACAGAACCAAGTCTGACTGATATTCCGGAAAGCACACAGCCGGCAGAAACCGAATCTGCAGACAGCTCTTCTGATGAAGAACCTATTGTTTACGGCGAGACTGTAATACTTGAATAATCAAAAAATATGCAGGCAAAGCATTGACTTATCAATGCTTTGCCTGTAAAATTATGAAGTTCGAGACTCCATTATTTTATGGTGCTGGAAACATATTACAAATTCAGAAGAAAGGAGACAAGAATGCCTACTATTAACCAGTTAGTACGTCAGGGAAGACAGAGCACAGTTAAGAAGTCAACAGCTCCTGCTCTTGGTAAGAACATGAACACACTTCACAAGACTCTTACCAACGTTAACTCCCCTCAGAAAAGAGGAGTATGCGTAGCAGTTAAGACCGTTACTCCTAAGAAGCCGAACTCAGCCCTGAGAAAGGTTGCCAGAGTTCGTCTGACCAACGGAATGGAAGTTACAGCTTATATCCCTGGTATCGGACACAACCTGCAGGAGCACAGCGTTGTTCTTGTAAGAGGCGGCAGAGTTAAGGACCTCCCTGGTGTAAGATATCACATCATCAGAGGAACACTCGATGCTTCCGGAGTTGCAAACCGTGGACAGGGCCGTTCTAAGTACGGTGCTAAGAGACCTAAAGCAGCAAAGAAGAAATAATTAGAATCACAAGAGTACTAAGGCATTCTTTATTCATATAGAGAGCGCCGCGGGAACTGTTCTGCGAGTAAGACGGCGGTATCAGCAGTCTGAAGAAAGTCACAGGAACAGTTAACGAGTACCGACTTAATTCCAGAAGGAGGGAAGAGAAGTGCCAAGAAAAGGTAACACACCAAAAAGAGACGTTCTTCCTGATCCTGTTTACGGCAGCGTAGTAGTTGCTAAGCTGATCAACAGCATCATGCTTGACGGTAAAAAGGGCGTAGCTCAGACTATCGTTTATGACGCATTTGATAAGATCAGAGAGAAGACAGGTGAGGAACCTCTCGACGTATTTGAGAAGGCAATGAACAATATCATGCCAGTTCTCGAAGTTAAAGCAAGAAGAATCGGTGGTGCGAACTATCAGGTTCCTATTGAAGTAAGACCTGAGAGAAGACAGACACTCGGACTCAGATGGCTGACAAGATATACAAGAGCAAGAAGCGAAAGAAAAATGTCAGACAGACTTGCCGGTGAGCTGATGGATGCAGCCAACAATACAGGATCTTCAGTAAAGAAGAAAGAAGATACCCACAAGATGGCAGAGGCAAACAAGGCGTTCGCACACTTCAGATTCTAATCTGCGCATAGAGATGCAGATAAGAATGAAAGTAATCATGTAGAAAGGAGGAAATAATGGGAAGAGCATTTGAGCTTGAACACACCAGGAATATCGGAATTATGGCCCACATAGATGCCGGAAAGACTACAACAACGGAGAGAATTCTCTTCTACACCGGCAGGACCCATAAACTGGGTGAGACCCATGAGGGTGCGGCCACCATGGACTGGATGGAGCAGGAACAAGAGCGCGGTATTACCATTACTTCCGCCGCTACTACTGCTCAGTGGAAACACACAAGAATCAATATCATTGACACCCCGGGACACGTTGACTTTACAGTCGAAGTTGAAAGATCACTGCGTGTACTCGATGGTGCAGTAATGGTACTTTGCGCCAAGGGCGGCGTTGAGCCTCAGAGTGAAACAGTATGGAGACAGGCTGAGAAATACGGAGTACCGAGAATGATCTTTGTCAACAAGATGGATATTCTCGGAGCTAATTACTTCAGGGTTCTTGACATGATCCATGACAGACTCAAGGCAAACGCTGTAGCTGTACAGATTCCTATCGGATCTGAGGCAGATTTTGTCGGAATCATCGACCTCATCAAGATGAAGGCTGAGATTTATCACGATGACGACCTTGGCAAGGTATATGAAGAAGTTGAGATCCCGGAGAAGATGCTCGATGAAGCTAAGGCCTGGAGAGACAAGATGCTCGAGTCCGTTGCTGAATGCGATGAAGAACTGATGATGATGTATCTTGACGGAGAAGATATCCCTGCAGAGGACATCAAGAGAGTTATCCGCACGCAGACGATCAAGGGCGAAATGTATCCTGTATTCTGTGGTTCGGCTTACAAGAACAAGGGCGTTCAGCTGATGCTGGACGGAGTTATCGACTATATGCCGTCTCCGCTCGACATCCCGGCAATCAAGGGCGTTAACCCATATACCAAGAAAGAAGAAGAAAGACCTGCATCTGACAAAGAGCCGTTCTCAGCGCTCGCATTCAAGATCATGGCAGACCCGTTCGTAGGCAAACTGGCCTTCTTCAGAGTATACTCAGGTACACTCAACTCGGGATCGCATGTCTATAATGCAACTAAAGACCGCAAAGAGAGAATCGGCAGGATCCTGCAGATGCATGCAAACCATCGTAATGAGATCGAAATGGTTTATTCGGGTGACATCGCTGCTGCAGTAGGACTCAAGTTCACTACAACAGGTGATACACTTTGCGATGAGAAACATCCGATAATCCTCGAATCGATGGAATTCCCTGATCCTGTAATCGAGATCGCTATCGAACCTAAGACCAAGATCGGTCAGGAAAAGATGGGACTCGCTCTTGCTAAGCTTGCAGAGGAAGACCCGACTTTCAGGACTTATACAAACCCTGATACAGGTCAGACTATCATTGCAGGAATGGGTGAGCTTCACCTCGAGATCATTGTTGACAGACTTCTCAGAGAGTTCAAGGTCGAGGCTAATGTAGGTAAGCCTCAGGTTTCCTACAAGGAGACAGTTACAGGTAAGGCAGATGTCGACTGCAAGCATGCAAAGCAGACAGGCGGAAGCGGCCAGTACGCTCATGTCAAGATCAGACTTTATCCGAGAAATCCGGGCGAAGGTTTCGAATTCAAGAATTCAATTGTCGGCGGATCAATACCGAAGGAATACATTCCGAAGGTCCAGGAAGGTATCGAGGAAGCAATGCAGGCAGGTCCGCTTGCCGGCTACAATGTAGTTGATGTCGGAGTAGAGCTGTATGATGGTTCTTACCATGAAGTCGACTCATCCGATATGGCATTCAAGATCGCAGGTTCCAAGGCATTCAAGGAAGCTGTCATGAAGGCTGATCCGGTACTCCTCGAGCCTATCTTCAAGGTAGAGGTCACTGTTCCGGACAACTACATGGGAGATGTTATCGGAGATATCAGCTCAAGAAGAGGCAGAATCGAAGGTTCTGACATCGTCAATGGAGCAGCGGTAGTAAGAGGTATGGTCCCACTGTCAGAGATGTTCGGATATGCAACAGACCTGCGTTCAAGAACACAGGGAAGAGGCGTATACGTAATGCAGTTCGATCACTTTGAGAAACTGCCTGACAGTCTCGCTGACAAGATCATCAAATAAATGCACATGCATTTATAACCCAAGCAATCAATTTATTATCATTTTCATAACTAATATTTTTAAGGAGATAGAAAATGGCAAAGCAGAAATACGAGAGAACCAAACCGCATATCAACATCGGTACAATCGGCCACGTTGACCACGGTAAGACAACTCTTACAGCAGCAATCACATCCGTACTGAACAGAAAGTATGGACTTGGCGGAGATGTAGCATTCGATCAGATCGACAAGGCTCCGGAAGAAAAGGCAAGAGGAATCACGATCTCGACAGCACACGTAGAGTATGAGACACCAAACAGACACTATGCTCACGTAGACTGCCCGGGACACGCAGACTATGTAAAGAAC
>JAFRDH010000023.1 GCA_017403955.1 Mogibacterium sp. | reverse complement strand
TGGTTAGAATGCCAGCCTGTCACGCTGGAGGTCGACGGTTCGAGCCCGTTCCCGGTCGCCAATGCGCTGATGTGGCTCAACGGTAGAGCAGCTGATTTGTAATCAGCAGGTTGGGGGTTCGATTCCCTCCATCAGCTCCAAGAAGGGAAGATGCAAGTATAATAAAAAGTACTTGCATCTTCTCCCAAAAAGATTAATAATATACAACAGCTTACGAATTGAATATTACTTTTTCGAGGGATTCCCGAGTGGCCAAAGGGGGCGGACTGTAAATCCGTTAGCTCAGCTTTCGATGGTTCGAATCCATCTCCCTCGACCAGATGTGCGGAAGTGGCTCAGGGGTAGAGCATCGCCTTGCCAAGGCGAGGGTCGCGAGTTCGAATCTCGTCTTCCGCTCCACTTATGCGGATGTAGTTCAATGGTAGAACTTCAGCCTTCCAAGCTGATAGCGTGAGTTCGATTCTCATCATCCGCTCCATTATTTTTTATAAGGTAAAGTTGGGCAATTGTGGGTCCATAGCTCAGTTGGATAGAGCAACGGCCTTCTAAGCCGTGTGTCCGGGGTTCGAATCCCTGTGGGCTCACCAATTTTTTATCTACGGTTTGTCATTATCCTTCCTTGGGGTATAGCCAAGCGGTAAGGCAACAGACTTTGACTCTGTCATTCGTAGGTTCGAGTCCTGCTACCCCAGCCAATTGCGACCCATTAGCTCAGGCGGTAGAGCACTTGACTTTTAATCAAGGTGTCCGGAGTTCGAGTCTCCGATGGGTCACCAATTACACCTTATCCAAATAATGAGTGGAGAGGTGTCCGAGTGGTTTAAGGAGCTGGTCTTGAAAACCAGTGATCCCGCAAGGGACCGTGGGTTCGAATCCCACCCTCTCCGCCAAGATCATTTTTGGTAAACTGGAGAAGTACTCAAGAGGCTGAAGAGGACGGTTTGCTAAACCGTTAGGGTTCGTATAGGGCCGCATGGGTTCGAATCCCATCTTCTCCGCCATTTGTAGGGGTATAGCTCAGTTGGTAGAGCAGCGGTCTCCAAAACCGCGTGCCGTGGGTTCAAGTCCTACTGCCCCTGCCATTTAAAAAAGAATATACGTTATAACTTCGGGGTGTAGCGCAGTTTGGTAGCGCAACTGGTTTGGGACCAGTGGGCCGCGGGTTCAAATCCTGCCACCCCGACCATGTTTTTTGAAGATCTCTTCAGAAACGATAAAGAACAGTGTGAATCGGGGTGTAGCGCAGTTTGGTAGCGCAACTGGTTTGGGACCAGTGGGCCGCGGGTTCAAATCCTGCCACCCCGACCAACTCTTTTCTAAGAACAATCATTAAGAAATGGGCCATTAGCTCAGAGGTTAGAGCAACCGGCTCATAACCGGTCGGTCCTTGGTTCGACCCCAAGATGGCCCACCAATAAGCCCAGATAGCTCAGTAGGTAGAGCAGGAGACTGAAAATCTCCGTGTCCTTGGTTCAATTCCGAGTCTGGGCACCATCAGAACCTGAAATCTTAACGGTTTCAGGTTTTTTCTTTTGCTTTTTTCCGTTTCTTAACAAATTGAAAGGTCTAGCTTAACAAATCTAAAGAGGGGAAGTTGTTCTTCCATTATATAATCTATACACAGATTCCATTATTTACTAATAATATGTAAAGAAAACTTGACATTGCGTTCTCTGATGATACAATATCCATATATCAGTAAATAGTATTCGTTCTATACAGATCTATTTGGACTTATGGAAAACAGATTAGCAGAGATCCGCAAGAAAAAGAAAATAGGTCAGGGATATCTTGTCGAAAAGCTGGGAGTCAGCAGACAGACCATCAGCTCAATTGAGAATGGAAGATGTACTCCTTCTCTTGAGTTGGCGTTTGATATCGCAGATCTATTGGAAATGCCGATCGAAGAGATCTTCATCCATGAGAATAGATTTGAATAGAAACGGATACTAACAATGTCTACTAATACAATCAGATCCAGAGTAATCAGAACAGCAGTCATCGTCAGTTTTCTGATGATGGCTTTTATTATGCTTAATTCAGCTTTCGCTCATGCAGCGTCTGAGCAGGCCGCAACCGCTCAGATCAACTCAGAAGGCGGGGCTTATCTCAGAGCCAAAGCTTCTACTTCATCGGATCAGCTTGGTGTACTTGCAGACAACACAGCGATTACGATCACAAAAGAGATTTTCACAGGTAAGAAGAGCACTTCCCTCAAGAAGAGATGGTACTACATAACTGCAGGCTCTATGAAGGGCTATGTCAGAGCTGACCTGGTAGACAATATCAAATTCAATCCTGTATCAGCTAAGGTAACAGGCAAAATCAATTACAGAAAAGGCGCCGGCACTACAATGGAAAAAGCCGGGACCCTCAAGAAGGGTACAAAAGTAACAGTTTGCCTCACCGCAAAACCGGTTTCATCTGTAAAAGGCTCAAGTTCAACCTGGTACAGAATCAGAGTAGGATCTAAATACTACTTTGTATGCGGATCGAAGATCAAAATCACCGCAGCTGCTTCAGAACCAAAGGAAACAGCTCCGACTAAGACTGTCGCTGCTGCAGCACCGTCTATTACTACAACTACTGCAGCCGTCGCAACCACTGCACCGGCATCTAAGTCAGATTTTGCAAAAATGACATCCAAGGAGTTTGATGCTTATCTTACAAAACAGGGTTTCCCTGCAGCATATAAGAGTAAGCTCAAAGCTCTCCACAAAGCTCATCCGAATTGGGTATTCGTTGCGGACAAGACCGGCATCAAATGGTCAGACGCAATGGCAAAGGAAACAAGGGACGGCGCATCGCTCATAAGCGCTGCTTATCCGACATCATACAGATCGACGGACAGTAAAAGTTACAGAGGAACTGATGTAACGGTTTATAAAACTGTCAAGGCAACAGAAAAGGTGACTACTCTGAAGTCAGGCGAAACAGTTACTGTAACTACAGAGGTCTGGAAGGGAACTACACGCTGGAACAAAGTAAAGACAAGTGCCGGCAAAGTCGGATACATCAAGGGCAATCCTTCAACACAGAGTTATAAGAGTGTAATTGCTGGTAAGACAAATGCTTTTGATATAAATGTCAGAAAGGGTGCAGGAACTGACAATGGTGTTGTCAAGTCCATCACCAAGAAAGGAACAAAGGTCGAAGTCGTACTGAGAGTCAAGGATAAGAACGGTGATTTTTGGTACAAGATCAAGAACGGAAGCGGATATGCATATATACTCGCTGATTTCGTTACACTGAATGCGACTATAACTGATAAAACCGAGACTGAGATCGTTACTCCGAGTACGGCATATCCATCAGTAACACTCAAGAAAGCAGCTGATTACAGAGCGGTACCTGACAGTAATTTCCCTGCAGCAGGACAGTTCGCAAAGAATTCTGTCATTACAGTTATAGCTGTATATAACGGCGCTGAGAAATGGTATCAGGTATACTTTGACGGCGGGATCGTCTATGTCAAGGCAAGTGCGATGCAGGATGTGGACGGACTTAAAGAAGCATCCGCACCGGGCAAAATCACCGGTGTTGTAACTGCAGACGTACTCAACTACAGAAAAGACGCCGGCACAAGTGCTGCAAAGGCAGGCGAGCTTGGACTCGGAACAGCGGTAACTGTACAGGGAACTAAAGTTGCAGGTTCAGATATCTGGTACAAGATCACAGCAGGAAAGAAGACCGGATACGCGAGCGCTGCATATATCGAGCTTGACCTCGCTGCGGCTCCGGCTGACGCAGCTCCGACTGTCACGCTTGAAGTCAAAGAAACCAAGACAGAGGCTAAACCCGGCGCACTCACTAACACTGCTTCTTTCGCGGGAGGCGGTAAGTGGATCCCTAAGGACGGATCTTCATGGTTCAATGCAAGCAGTCAGGTAGTTGCTTACTATATGGACCCGAGAAACTTCCTCAATGAGGACAGGATCTATATGTTCGAGGATCTTACTTACAAGAAGGCATACCAGACAAAAGCCGTTGTAGCCAAGGTCCTCAGCGGATCGAAACTTCCGGATAACGGATTTACTGCTTCGCTCTTTGTAAAAGCAGGCGCTGCTAACAATATCAGCCCTGTACATCTTGCAGCAAGAGCAAGACAGGAAACAGGCGGAGGAAGTATTGCGATCACCGGATACAAGATCAAAGGCAAGAAGGTCTATAATCCTTTCAATATAGGAGCAAGCAGCTGTGCTGATCCTGTCGTCAAAGGACTCAACTATGCATACAACAAGGGTTGGACTTCCCAGAAGAAGGCAGTCAACGGTGGTGCTTCGTTCCTGGCAAGCGGATACATCAGCAAGGGCCAGAACTCCTGCTACTATCAGAGATTCAACGTTGCGAACGGAAAGGCAAAACTCGGATCACATCAGTATATGACTAATATCACTGCGCCTTACAGCGAAGCATATTCCACGATGAGATCGTACAAGTCATATGGAATAACCAATGAGGCTCTTACTTTCGTTATTCCGGTATTCAAGGATATGCCTTCCAAGACCACACTTCCCTGATACGCTTGTGATTTTGCCGCAATGATAGTATATTTATAGAAGCAATGCGTTATAAAGCGTTTGAATTTAGGAGGATATAATAATGGATAAGAAAGAAGTCTTTGTAGATGTTTCAGCCAGACATATTCATCTGACACGTGAGGATCAGGATGTATTATTTGGTAAAGGTTATGAGCTTGAGGTCCATAAGGAACTCGCAGGCGGCGGCGGATTTGCCAGCAAAGAGCAGATCGCTATAGTCGGCCCGAGAAGCACATTCCCTAAGGTCAGAATTCTTGGACCATGCAGAAAGGAATCACAGGTTGAGCTTTCAAAGACTGATGCAAGAGCACTTGGCGTTGATGCACCGGTAAGAATTTCCGGAGATCTTGCAGGAACACCTGGAATCAAACTCGTAGGACCTGCAGGTGAACTCGAACTCGATCACGGCGTTATCGTAGCTAAGAGACACGTTCATATCGGAACAAAGCAGTCTGAAGAGTGGGGACTCAAGACAGGTGATGTAGTTGCTGTTCGCGTTGACACTCCGGACAGATCCCTTATCTTCGGTGATACAGAGATCAGAGTACAGAAGACTGAAGAAGATCTTGCACTGATGCACATCGATACAGATGAAGCAAATGCTGCAGGAATGGGTCCACAGAGCGGATTTATCGTAGAATTCTAGAGAGCCGCACCTTGACAGGTGTTTCTTGAGGCAAGCTCGGAATTGATCATATTAAGAATCGTTCTCTTTCTGTAACTCCACTCAGGGGCGATCAGCAGACGTCTTGGCACGTCTCCGGTAAGTCTGTGGATAGTTATTTCAGGAGGAATGATTTCGAGGCAGCGGATCACCAGATCCACATATTCTTCAATATTGTTAAATGGTATATAGTCAGGCATCATCTCGTACAAGCGGGAGGTCCTGACTATATTCATTAGATGGAGTTTGATGCCGAATATAGGGGAAGAGCATACATATCTGACCGATTCGAGCATCATTTCTTCTGTTTCGCCCGGGAGCCCGAGTATGAGATGGGTCACTACACGGATGTTTCTGCTGATAAGATCAGCTACAGCCTTGTCATAAGTCGCAAGATCATAGCCTATCCCCATGGCTTCTGAAGTATTATTATGGATCGTCTGGAGACCGAGCTCTACCCACATGAAATGATCCCTGTTGATTTCATCAAGCAGGTCAAGGACATCATCGCCCAGACAGTCAGGACGTGTAGCTATAACGATTCCTTCGATGCGGGGGTCATTCAGAGCTGCGTAGTATTTGGATCTGAGCTCAGCAACAGGGGCATATGTGTTGGTGTGCGACTGGAAATATGCAAGATAAGCGGCATCCGGCCATTTTGCCGACATAGTTTCAATCTGCTCTGTTATCGATTCTTCGAAGCGCTCTGACAAAACATTGCATGAATTGCTTTCAAGATGCGCTGCCAGTTCGCCTGAACCATCGCCTGAACAAAAAGCACAACCGCCGTATCCTTTAGTCCCGTCACGGTTAGGGCATGTGAAACCGGCGTCGATACTCAGCTTGATCGTCTTGCGGCCGAACTGTTTTTTGAGATAATTACTGATTGAATTAAATCTAATACCGCCTTGCATGTACTATAAGGCCTCCTGTTGTGATATAATATCGTGGTTATTGGTTTTTGAAGTTAAATCGACGGGCAGTTCATGAAAGAAGAAGCAAGCAATCTGCACATTATCAATACTGTGAATAGTACGCAGGGGGATATTGATATATACAGCGTTACCCCTGAGCAGAGGAAACCTTCACTTCTGCTCCATGCATGCTGCGGACCTTGCTCCACATCCTGCGTGGAAAGGCTTTGCCGGGATTATTCAATTACCGTTTACTATTATAATCCAAACATCACCGACAGGGAAGAATACTATCTGCGCAGAGACACCTTGCTGGCTTTTCTCAAGGCTTTCAACGAAGAGCACAAGGATACCTGCTTCGTAGACTATCTTGAAGGCGAATATGAGCCGGACAAATACCTTGCCAAATGTTCGCCGCTCAAGGATGAGCCGGAAGGCGGCAGACGGTGCGATGTGTGTTTCGCGCTCAGACTTGCGGAGACTGCGAGGAAAGCAGGACAACTCGGGATCGATTATTTCACGACTACTATGTCGGTCAGTCCGCACAAGAATTATGACAAGATCAAGACCCTCGGATTATCTCTCGAGGAGATGACCAGTTCCAGATTCCTTGATATAGATTTCAAGAAGAAGAACGGATTCGGACGGAGTGTTGAGCTTAGCAAGAAATACGGATTATACAGGCAGAACTTCTGCGGATGCGAATTTGCAAGATATGCAGCGAAAGCTGCTTCTGATAAAAGGGATAACAAAAGGGACAACGAAAGGAAAAGAGAACATGAGTAAGCTGATCGTACCTAAAAACTACACACCGATCCTGGACCCGACTGAGACACAGAGGGCTATCAAGAGGATCAAAGATCATTTCCAGAGAGAACTGGCGCACGGACTCAATCTCGGAAGAGTAAGTGCACCGCTGTTCGTTTTTCCGGAATCCGGTCTTAATGACAACCTGAACGGTTATGAGAGAAGAGTAGACTTTACGATCAAGGATCTCGATGAGAGACATGTTGAAGTCGTTCAGTCTCTGGCAAAATGGAAAAGAATGGCTCTCGGAAGATATAATGTTGCTCCGGGAAGAGGTCTCTATACTGATATGAACGCTATCAGAAGAGACGAGGAACTCGACAACATCCATTCCATTTATGTAGACCAGTGGGACTGGGAGAAGGTAATAACTGCGGATCAGAGGAACAACGAATATCTTGAGCAGACTGTAAGGATCATATACAGATGTCTTAAGGACCTCGGAGACTATGTGAACGACCAGTATCCTGACATGAAGATCGATCTCCCTGACAAAATCAAATTCATCGATTCCCAGGATCTTGAGAACTGGTATCCTGACTGCACTTCCAAGCAGAGAGAAAGATATGCTGCTGAGGAATTCGGTGCGATATTCATCAAGAGGATCGGAGGCAAGCTGAGATCAGGCAAGCCGCATGACGGTAGAGCTCCTGACTATGATGACTGGGAACTGAACGGAGACATCATTCTCTGGAACCCGGTTCTTGAAGATGCTTTCGAAATCAGCTCAATGGGCATCAGAGTTGATTCTGAATCGATGCTCAGACAGCTTGAGCTGGACGGCAAAGAAGAAAGAAAGCAGCTGCCGTTCCATCAGGGCGTAATAAACAACACCTTACCGCTTACAGTCGGCGGCGGAATCGGTCAGAGCAGGCTCTGCATGTTCTTCCTCAAGAAGGCTCATATCGGTGAAGTACAGGTTTCGGTATGGCCTGAGGAAATGTATGAGGAATGTGCTCAGCACAATATCTTCTTACTGTAAGATAATTATCGTTAACAACGGGGTTGCCATAGAGAATTCTCTCACTGGCAACCCTTCATACCTTATATGCAATACATCAACGTAGTAATAGACAATAAAAGCACTCATACTGACACTTTCTTTACTTACGCTGCTCCTGATGAAGTAACCAAAGGAGCACGTCTTACCGTGCCTTTCGGCACAAGAAAGAAGCCTGTTGATGCATATTGCGTAGGGACCGGTGCTGAGATTTCTATAGACCCGGCCAAAATCAAAGAAATCAGTTCTGTGGATCCGGACAGGTCGCTCAATCCTGAGATGATAGACACTGCTGTCTGGATGAGGAAACGATACGGTATCAGATATATTGATGCGATCAAAATGTTTGCGGCTCCCGGCAAAAGAGAACCTAAACACAAAGAGCCACAGCATGGGATCACTGTCAATGATCCGGGCTATGAACTCAGCGAAGATCAGCAGGTCGCTGCAGACAAGATCACGGATGCAATAAGGAATAATACATTCAGGGCATTCCTGATCAAGGGTGTCACCAACAGCGGAAAGACTGAGGTATATATGAGAGCGGCAGAGCAGGCGCTTGCTCTTGGCAAAACAGCAATAGTCCTTCTTCCTGAGATCGCACTTGCAGAACAAGTCAGGAAACGGTTTGAAGACCGTTTTGGCAAAGGCTCTGTCGCGACACTCCACAGCAGATTGAGCAAGTCCGCAAAACATGGCGAGTGGCTCAGGATCAGGAGAGGTGAAGCAAAGATCGTGATCGGAGCAAGGACTTCTGTTTTCGCGCCGATAGACAACATTGGAGCCGTCATTATCGACGAAGAGCATGAGAGTACCTTCAAGTCCGATCATACTCCGAAATATGAGACTGTTGATATTGCATACAGAAGAGCAAGAGAATATAATGCTGTCCTTGTCCTGGGAAGCGCGACGCCAAGCGTTGTTTCTTACTACAGAGCATCTTCCGGTGTATATGAACTCATCGAGATGAACAGGAGAATAGGCGACAGCATAATGCCTGAACTCGAGATAGTTGATATGAGAAAAGAGACTTTGGCAGGCAACACGAGCGTGATCTCGAGGCAGCTCGCCGAGGAGATGGATGCTTCGCTCAGGAAAAAGGAACAGGTAATACTTTTCCTCAACAGACGTGGCTTCTCAACTCAGATACTTTGCCCGGACTGCGGTTACAGGATGACATGTCCTGACTGCGGCATCACCCTGACATATCATAAATCCGCAGGCGCTGCAGTCTGCCACTACTGCGGAAGGAAGTTCGCGCTTCCTGACAAATGTCCGGATTGCGGGAACAAGTTCATCAAATATGTAGGTGCCGGCACCGAAAAGGTCGAAGAAACCGTTAAATCGATCTGGCCGGATGCAAATGTCGCGCGATTTGACCTGGATACGGCGACTTCATCAGAGGATGCATCCACTGTTATTGAGGATTTCCAGGCAGGAAAGACCGATATACTCGTCGGAACTCAGATCCTCGCGAAAGGCCTCGATTTCAGGAATGTCGGTCTTGTAGGAGTCATCAATGCAGATGTCAGCCTGAATATTCCTGACTACAGATCAAGCGAGAGGACATATCAGCTGATCACACAGGTCGCGGGAAGAGCGGGAAGAGCAGGCGGGTCGAGCAGGGTACTGATACAGACTTATGACCCTGAGAGTGACGTCCTGCATGAAGCAGCGCGCGGAGACTATGAATCTTTCTATGAAGCAGAATTACTTCACAGAAATATTATGAATTATCCCCCATACTCTGATATAATTGCTGTCGGTCTGGTATCCGATTCGCAGGATGAGGCCATGCAGATGGCGGAATCATTCAGAGAAAGGCTTCTCAGCCTCAGATCGGCTCCTAAAGATGCGAGGATCATGAAGCCGAGACTTGATGAAAGAAGAACAGACGGCAAGGCAAGAGCCATGTTCATCATAAAGGCTCCGCAGGGAAGCAGGGGCGGATATGTCAGAGAATATATGGAATTCAGAGACAAATTGACTGAATCCAAGTCAAAATGTTTCATCGAAATAGATATCAATCCATACAGCACTTTTTAACTAAGTTTTAGTTTAACGTTATATAACATAGAGGAAATCAAATGGCACTTAGAAATATTACAATCAGAGGGGACGAGATCCTCACAAAGAAATGCAAACCGATCAAGGCTATTACACCGAGGATCAGAGAGCTTGCAGCAGATATGCTTGAAACAATGATCGCTGCAGACGGTGTAGGCATTGCTGCTCCTCAGGTAGGAGTAATGAAGAGATTCTTTATCGCTATGCCTCATGTTGACTCAGAAGATGAAGAGATCAGGGAAAAAGTCTATTACATGATCAATCCTGAGATCACTTACACTGAGGGTACACAGGAATCAAGCGAAGGATGTCTTTCTGTCCCGGGATATATGGGCCTTGTTGACAGACCTGCTAAAATCAGGATCAAGGCAATGGACCTTGACGGAAATGAGAATGAATACGAATTCGAAGGATTTGCTGCTACAGTATTCTGCCATGAGTATGATCATCTGGAAGGTATTCTGTATTCAGACATCGCCAAAGAATTCATGACTGCGGAGGAGTACATGCAGAGACTTGAAGCAGTCAAAGAAGAACACCAGGAAGAACAGCCGGAGGGATAACAATTAATGAAAATAGTATTCATGGGAACACCTGAATTTGCTTCTTGTTCTCTCAAAGCGCTGATAGATGCAGGCTATGAGATCCCTCTTGTAGTCACACAGCCTGACAGGAAAGGCAACAGGAACAAGATGATCCTTTCTCCGGTCAAGCAGATGGCTATAGAGAACGGGATCGAGGTAGCTCAGCCATTAAGACTTAGAAAAGACGAAGAACTGATCGCAAGGCTAAGAGATATCAGCCCGGACATGATCGTTGTTGCGGCATTCGGCCAGATACTGCCTTTGTCAGTAATTGAAATACCAAGGCTCGGATGCATCAATGTACATGGCTCGCTCCTTCCTGAGCTGAGAGGGGCTTCTCCGATGCATGCTGCGATTCTCTGCGGTATGGATGAGTCAGGCGTTACAATAATGCGCATGGAAGAGGGCCTTGATACAGGTGATATGATCAGCAAAACAGTCTGCGATATCAAGGGTAAAGACATAACCGAAGTTACTAAGATCCTTGCTGAGGCAGGTGCAGAACTTCTGGTCAAGACGATCCCTCATATCGCTGACGGAACAGCTGTTTATGAGAAACAGGATGATAATGCGTCATCTTATGCTAAAATGATAAATAAGAAGGACGGTCTTACTGATTTCACTGAATCCGCAGCAGAGATCGAGCGCAAGATCAGAGCCTATATCGAATGGCCGACATGCTACAGCTATCTCGACGGTCAACAGGTCAAATTCTACAGAGCAGATGCTCTTGACGATGAACCTGACGGCGAACCGGGAACTATAAGTGAAACAGGCAAAGACTATTATATAATCAACTGCGGGACCGGAAGACTCAAGGTCTACGAGCAGCAGCTTCAGGGCAAGAAAAGGATGAGCGCGGGAGACTTCATGAGAGGCCACAAGCTGACAAAAGCTGACAGATTCTGCGCACAGGAATAATCATTTCAAGGAGGTATGGGATGTATTACGGTTATTACGATACTTCGTTCATCGTGCTTCTTCCTGCAATTATTTTCACTTTTATCTGCCAGGCAAGAATCACAAATGCTTACAGGACTTACTCAAATATCAGGAACAGCAAAAACATCACAGGTGCTCAGGCAGCAAGGATCATGATGGATGCCAACGGCCTCAGCGGAGTTGCGATCAATGTTCTCAACGGAGGCAATTCACTGACCAACTTCTATGATCCTAAGAGCAAGAGCCTGAATCTTTCGCGTGAAGTATATAATTCACCTTCGATAGCCTCTGTATGTATAGCATGCCACGAGGTCGGCCATGCTATCCAGGATGCTCAGCACTATCTGCCGCTTGCATTCAGGAACGGCATAGTACCTGTTGTCAACCTGACACAGATGGCTTCATGGCCGCTGATCTTCATCGGACTTGTAGTTTCTTACTCATCTCCATACGGAAGCCTTATGTTCCTCATCGGAGTAGGATGCTTCTTGTTTGTAATTCTTTTCCACCTTGTCACACTTCCTGTTGAATTCAACGCTTCGAACAGAGCGCTTGAACAGATGAGAGTGCTCGGCTTGGTCAATGAAGAAGATTATACCGGTTCAAGGGCTGTTCTCAGAGCAGCAGCTATGACTTATGTTGCTGCGCTTGCTACTGCAGTAGCGAGCCTTCTGAGAGTCTTCATGATCGCCGGACGCCGCAGATAATAATTTTTACTGATCCGGAGAACAGATTTGAATCAGGACTGGATAACATCATTTGAAGCTCTGAGGAGCGTATATATTGACGAAGCATATTCGAATATGGCAATCAATGAAGCTATCTCGCACCACAAAGGGTGCAGGGATAGCTTTGTTCGCACTTTAGTAAAGGGAACTATAAGAGATACGATCAGGATCGACAGTATGATAGATGAACTTGCTTCAGGCGGAGTCAGGAGCATCAAGAAGAGGACGCTCATTGTTCTCAGAATGGCTCTCTATGCTCTCAGAAGCATGAATTCTGTCCCTGATCATGCTGCGGTAGATGAAGCTGTCAAATTAGCCCGGAATGTCGCGAAAGGGACGGACAGATTCGTTAATGCGGTGCTCAGATCATATCTGAGAAGAAAGGACGAACTGGAGAGCAGACCAGTGAGCCTTGCACTCAAGTACTCTTTTCCTGAGGGGATAACCGAACTCCTGCGCTCGCAATATGGCGAAGAGACGGAATCTATTCTTAAGGGACTGAACGAGCCACCGGCGGTCATTTTGAGAGTCAATACGCTCAAGACAAATGCGCAGGAGCTCACAGAACTTCTGCGGGAAAGCGGGAGAGATGCAGGTCCTGCAGATGATTCAGGGCTTGCGCTTTGGGCAGAAGGAAGCGGGATCATGAACACTCCTATGTTCAGAGACGGGCTTTTCACTGTCCAGAGTCTTTCCTCGATCACGGCTGTAAGATCACTTGCTCCGGGACCCGGCAGTACTGTTCTGGATATGTGTGCAGCTCCGGGCGGAAAGTCTACGATGATGGCTGAAATGATGCATAACCGTGGCAGGATCATTTCCTGCGATATCCACGAGCACAGGCTCGGCCTCATCCAAGCAGCGTCAGACAGACTAGGGATCGATATCATTGAAACCAGACTTCTTGACGGAACGGTTTATGACGGATTGCTGGAAGGAAAGTTTGACTATGTTCTCGCAGACGTCCCGTGCTCGGGACTCGGTGTCATTTCGACTAAGCCTGAGATCAAACTCAAGGCTGATCCGGATAATTTCGAGTCACTTTATCAGGTCCAGCAGGATATACTGCAGAATGCTGTGAGATACGCCAAATCCGGCGGTATCATTGAGTATTCGACCTGCACTCTCAACAAGAGAGAGAATGAAAATATAGTACAGGAACTGACTAAACAGTCCAGTTTTGTCAGCATTGTTGAAATGCATACGATTTTGCCATATAATAATTTGGTAGGCTTCTATTATTGTAAACTCAGGAAGAATGCCTGAAGATAGGGAGATATTGGTTTTATGAGAATTGGTTATATGACTGACGGCGGCAGGAGAAGGCCGATCAATGAGGATGCTGTCAAAGTGCTTGAGGATGTTAATTTCTACATGCTCGCTGATGGTGTCGGAGGTAACAGATCCGGTGAGATAGCCAGTCAGTCAGCTCTGGATGCACTCGAGAAATTCGTCAGACATAATCCGCCTGAATGGCTTGAAGGCCGTGATGAGGTTTTCAGATATTTACGTGCGGCTGTAAGATATGTCAATCAGTTCATTATCAAGCTTTCGGAATCCAAGCCGCAGTATACCGGCATGGCTACGACACTTGCTTTTGCATATATCAGAGATGCTGAGATGTTTGTTGCAAATGTCGGCGACAGCAGAGTGTATCTGATCCACGACGGGATCATTCAGCAGATAACTGATGACCACACATATGTTAATGATCTGGTCAAGATGGGCGCCATTTCCAGAGAAGAGGCGCATACACACGCCAGGAAGAATGTCATTACAAGGGCTATCGGTGCTAACGCAAATAACGAACCTGACTGTTTCTGCGTACCTGTAGAAGACGGCGACAGAGTACTTCTCTGCAGTGACGGACTCTATGATGAGGTCGAGGATGATTCTATCCTTGAGACTGTCAGCAGATTTGACGACATGATGATTTGCGCAGAGGATCTTGTTTCTCTGGCAAATAATAATGGCGGTAATGACAATATTTCCGTTATTTGCGTAAACTTAACGGAGGAGTGATCGTATGAGCAGCAGATTACTATCAGGCCGATACGAATTACTTGAGAAGATCGGTGACGGCGGAATGGCCGTTGTATATAAGGGCAAGGACAGGCTTCTTAACAGGTTCATTGCTATTAAGATCCTGCGCCCTGAATTTACTAAGGATGCAACCTTTGTAGAGAATTTCAAGAGAGAGTCTCAGGCTGCAGCCGGTTTGACTCACCCTAATATCGTAGGTGTATATGATGTCGGCAGAGAAGGCAACATCAATTACATCGTAATGGAACTGATCGAAGGACGCACTCTGAATGCTATCATCGAAGATGAAGCACCTATGGATTACAGGAAAGTTATCGATATTTCCAAGCAGGTAGCTTCTGCACTCAGAATCGCTCACAAGAACAAGATCATCCACCGTGACGTCAAGCCTCACAACATCATGATCACAAACGATGGAGTTGTTAAACTCGCTGACTTTGGTATCGCAAGAGCCGTCAACGATGCAACTTTGTCGACAGGGAGCAAGATCGTCGGTTCCGTTCACTATTTCTCGCCTGAACAGGCAAGAGGTAACTACGTAGACGAGAGATCAGATATATATTCACTCGGAATCGTAATGTATGAGATGCTCACCGGCAAGGTCCCGTTTGACGGAGATAATCCGGTAACAGTTGCTCTCAAACACATCAACGAAGAGATAAGACCGCCAAGTGAACTCGTTGACGGTATCCCGCCTGCACTTGAAAGATGCGTCATGAAGGCGACAAACAAGTATCAGACCAACAGATACTCAAGTGCAGATGAACTCATCGAAGAGCTTGATAATATTTCTTTCGTAACTAACGTAGTCGGAACTTCTATCTTTGCCGCATCAGATGTCATCGAGAAGAGAAATAAACGCAAGGCTGAAATCGAAAGCCGTGACGATGAAGAAGATGATGACGACAGAGGCAGAAAGAAAAAGAAAAAGAAAAACAAGAACAGGACACGCAATCTTATAATTGCAGCGATCCTTATCGTTCTGGCTTTGTTCGGAGGATGGTTCGCAGCATGGAAGATGGGCGTTTTCTCATCGACCAAGGCCGCTCCTGATTTCCTTGACAAAACAATGGAAGAGGCTCAGGCTATTGCTGAGGAGGAAGGATTCACACTCAAGCAGGGCAAAGACATTTATTCAAACGAAGTCAATGAAGGCAGGATCTGTCTCCAGGACCCGGCACCGGGAACTGAGACACCTAAGGGTGGGACTATCACCGTCAATGTCAGCAAAGGCAGCAAAGAAGGTATGGTGCCTAACATAGTAGGAATGCAGGAAGACCAGGTCGAAGAATTCCTTAAGCAGTATGGCTACATCCTCGGCAATGTCAAGATCGAGACCAGTCCTGAAGAAGCAGGCACTGTTCTTGAGCAGGATCCGACTGCAGGTTCGCCGCTCGACAAGGAGAGCAAGATCAATATCATTGTCAGTGATGGTAAGGGTACCGAGAAGGCAACAGTCCCTTCGGTAACAAATCTCTCACTTAAAGAAGCTAAGAAGGCGATCACAGCTGCCGGATTCACAGTCGGAAGAGTTGACTACGACTGGAGCAATAGTGTTGATAAGGGCTATGTAATGTATCAGCAGTATCAGGCGAATTCTCTCCTCGATAAGGGTACAAGCATTGATATCCAGGTAAGTAAAGGCCCTGAGCCTGAACCGGAAGAACCTGAAGAAACTGAGGAAGAAACAACTGACAACGGCGGCGAAGGCGAAAATGCCGAAGGTGAAAACACTGAAGGAGAAGACAACAACTGATAATATATGATAGGCAGAGTTGTTAAAGGAATCGGAGGTTTCTACTTTGTCCATGATGGTCATATGACCGTCATGGGCAAAGCCAGAGGAAATCTCAAAAGAAATAAAGAACTCATCTACGTGGGGGATATCGTAGACTTCGATATAGATGATAATGATGGTGATAATGAATGTGTCATCAACAAGGTAGTAGAGAGAAAGAATTTTCTTACCAGGCCGCCGGTATCGAATCTCGATATGCTGGTGGTCGTTTTTTCTATCATCGAACCGGCTGTTAACTATCCGGTGATCGATAAACTTCTTGCCGGATGCGAGAGAATAGGCATCAAACCTGTTATCTGCATTTCGAAGGAAGACCTTGTAGACGATGAGACACTCGAATCGAATAAGAACATCTATAAAGATATCTATCCTGTAGTAAGTGTCAACGGCAACACGGGAGCAGGAATCGATGAACTGATGGATATTATTCGAGGCCATAATGCTGCTCTTGCAGGCCCGTCAGGTGTCGGTAAATCGACCATTACCAACCATCTGATCGTGGAGGACGGCATCGATGTCCAGACCGGTTCTGTCAGTGAAAAGACCGGCCGCGGCAGACATACGACCAGACACGTAGAAATTTTCGCACTTGAAGACAATACTTTTCTTTATGATACTCCGGGGTTTACATCACTTGATATGCCTGAGATCGATGCAGGTGAAGTGAGAAATCTCTTTCCGGAGTTCAGAAAACTTGCAGGTGAATGCAGATACAGAGACTGTGTGCACATAAACGAGCCGGACTGCGTTGTCAAAGACGCACTCAGTCGCGGTGAAATAAACAAAAGCAGATATAACTCATATTTGATAATGATGGAGGAAGTAAAAAAATGGCAAAAATAGCACCTTCAATACTCGCAGCAGATTTCGCTAATCTCGGCGCAGATGTTACAGATATTTGCGGAAGAGGAACAGATTATATCCATGTAGATGTTATGGACGGAGCATTCGTACCGAACATCAGCTTTGGCTCAGCAGTAATGAAGAGCCTGCTTGGCTATGCGACAGTTCCTTTTGATGTTCATCTGATGATAGAAGCACCTGACAGATATATAGAAGACTTTGTCACAGATAATACTGAGTTCATCACTGTACACTATGAAGCATGCAGTGACCTTGCTGCAACACTTAAGCACATCCATGATCTCGGCGTCAAAGCAGGCGTTTCTATCAAGCCGGGCACAGCACCTGAAGTACTCGATGATTTCCTTGATGATATTGACCTGATCCTTGTCATGTCTGTTGAGCCTGGATTCGGCGGACAGAAGTTCATGGACAATTCTCTTCCTAAGATCAGCTACTATGCTGAAAAGAAGAAAGAAAAAGGATACAGCTACATTGTTGAAGTTGACGGAGGTGTCAGCTCAAAGAATGCTCATATCGTAAGAGAAGCAGGTATCGACCTCATCGTTGCAGGCTCAGCTGTATTCAAAGCAGCAGACAGAACAGCAGAAATCGCTGCTATCAAGGGAGTCGAGTAGACCCTGCCTCAAGGCGAATGCAAAACAGCATTTTCTAAATGAAAAGCTGCATGATTTCAATAAAATCGTACGAATCCTGAATGCAAATACCTGTGCTGAATTGCTGAGTGCAGTTCTGTAATATACAGTCAGGAGACTGTTGCCATGATCAGACGCAGGTTATTTGCTTATTCAGTGATGATGACAACCGGAATAGCTTCCGGTTGTTTTGTTATGGAAAAAAACAACCCGGCGGGCGGGATCCTGATGCTGCTTGCGACAGGTATAACAGTTTGCCTGATGATCAGACAGATCAGCCGTGATGCTCCTGCCGGGGCCATATCGCAGCGGCCGTCAGGCACATCACTCAAAGAAATCATATGCCTTATTGCGGCGCTTCTTGCTGGTTTTATGCTGTTCACTATCAGATTCATTCTATATGAGTCAGAATCAGCTGTTCTGAGGAGTTTTAGCGGGGAAGAGGCCATCTTACTTGAAGGCCGCGTAACGTCTGCCAGAACCAAAGAAAACAGCTTTGATATTGAGCTTGGGGACGTAACGATACAAGACGGTGGATCCGCCAAATTAAAGAACAAGATATTGGTAAAGTTCGACGGGAATATTGTGAATGGATCTGAGCCTGTTGATATCGCAGATCTCACAGGACTGCGCGTGGAGATCAAAGGGAAGCTCATCGAACCTGATTCAGCCGATAACCCGGGATGCTTTGACTACAGACTATATCTCAGGAGCTGCAGGACAGTCTATATGATCAAAACATCTTCTGTGAACTATGAAAGAGACCGGGACGGATCATTTCCCGGAGAAATCTACTGGAAATGGAGACGGCTGCTTGTCAGAAAGAGGGAAGCTTTCCTCGGGATGTTCAGCGATGAGACGATACGAGGATTCATCAAAGGTGTTGTGTTCGGAGACAAGAATGACATTGGTGAGGAGATCAGGGAGGAATTCAATACTAACAATACCGGACACATACTTGCCGTAAGCGGCCTTCATATAGGATTTCTATATGCGCTTCTGCGGTTCTTCTCAGGGAAGAGAAGGTCGGTTTTGATATCTCTTGCTATCGTATCTGCGATCATCATATATGGAGAAATGACACTCTGGAGCGCCTCTACTATTCGAGCTGTGATCGTTCTGAGTATCAGCATGCTGTCTTTCTATGTGCGAAGACCTGCAGATCTTCTGACATCTGTAAGTGCTGCAGCAGTGATCATCCTGATATCAAATCCGTATCAGCTGTTCAACACTGGCTTCCAGATGTCTTTCCTGGCACTTATGGGGATAGCATTTCTCGGAGGACCACTGGCTGCATTTATGGGGGAAGGATTCGGTATCATGCTGGCTGTACAGCTTGGAGCTGCACCATTGGCTGCATTTTATTTCCATAGATTCAATCCTTTGTCCGTACTGATCAACATCCCCATAATAGCAGTCGCTTCAATACTCGTACCGCTCTGCATTATGACTCTATTGTTAAGCAGTGTTTCCGGAACATTATTCCTCGGGGGCGGAGCGGGTGTGACAGATATTGCAGTCCGTCTCTCGGAATACGCTGCGCATTTTACGATATGGCTGAATAGAATAATTGCCGGTGACGGGAGTTTTTCCTTCAACGCAGTATCCGTCTCGCCGGGATTGATCCTGCTATTTTATCTTCTCATATTCTTCATGTGCTGCGAGTGGACAAGGATCATGATACTCAGAAAAGAATGGGAACTGATCACAGTAGGCTTAGCATGCATACTGATAGTATCAACTGCGATGGGTATCGCCTCGTATAACAAGTTTGCAGATGATGAGATCGTATTCGTTTCGGTAGGTCAGGGTGACTGTACGCACATCAGGTGTAATGGTCATGATGTTCTGATAGACGGAGGCGGGCGGACAGATTATAACGTAGGCAAGAAGATCCTGATGCCGTATCTTCTGAGCAATGGAGCTGAAAAGGTCGATTTTGCGATGGTAACACATCTCCACACAGACCACTGTCTTGGGATCCTGGAACTTGATATTGAATACCCGGTAGGGATGATTGGTATACCTGATGATTACCGCCGGTCTATTGAAAGAACTTCAGACTCGAAATATTCTTATCGAACTGTTCCGGCCACTGATGGAGCTGGTGATATCGAGGAAATCGTCAAACAATGTGATAATCTTCTTTTCCTTTCTTCAGGTGAACGAATAACTGTCAGCGAAAATGTGTTTATAGATCCTGTCTGGCCGCCACCGGGTGTGAAGAGGAACCTT
This sequence comes from Mogibacterium sp., assembly GCA_017403955.1. Taxonomy (GTDB): domain Bacteria; phylum Bacillota; class Clostridia; order Peptostreptococcales; family Anaerovoracaceae; genus Crickella. Next base: position 11,315 of record JAFRDH010000023.1, on the reverse strand, counting down.
TCCGCTGATGATCCTAATGAAAACAATATGGTTTATATCGTCAACTATAAGGGCGTGAAGATAATGGTGACAGGAGATCTGCTCGAAGAGGATGAACATGAGATGGTCAAGTATTATGCGGGGACCAATGCACTTGATTGTGATGTTCTGAAAGTCGCTCACCACGGCAGCAAGTCAAGCTCAAGTGAAGAATTCCTCGATGCTGTAGATCCGGAGATAGCTGTGATACAGGTCGGGAGAAACAATCTGTACGGACATCCGCATCAGCAGACTCTTGCAAGACTCGAAGAACGAGGGATCAAAGTATTCCGTACCGACCTGAATGGCGCAGTAGGGATCGACTTGAAGAAACAAGGAATAAAGATAGATATCATGAAAGCGGACGACCGACCAAAGAAAAAGAATTGAATGAGTACTGAAAAAGCTAAAAGAAAATGACATGTTTGTCATGAAAACTTCAAAAAAGATCATTGAAATGCATGACATTAAGCGTTTTTACTGTAAAAACGAAGCCTGTGACGATGTATTGTCATGAAAAACAGCAACATTTCATGACAAAATATGGTTTGAAAGATGCTTTTTACAGTATAAATCAAGATTTTGCTCGAATTGTGAGGCTGAAAAGAGGTGTTTCATGACAAACCAATAATTATCGATGAAAGATTACAGTAAAGTAAGGGAGGAATGAATTTGACAAGAAGTGATTTAGATAATGCTATAAAGCATTATGAGAAGCTCATAAGGTATTACAAAAAAGAGCTTGAGGATTTACCTGCAGGGAAGCTGTATAATCAGGTGAATCACAATACAAATCAATTAATATTAAGTCTGAATGAGAATGGGAAGCGTATCAGAAAAACCGTGACTCATGATGAAAAAATGTTGCGTGCTCTGGCGAAGAAAGAATTTGCAAAGAACGCAATAAAAGTGTTGAATCACAATTTAGAGGCACTAACAACATTAAAACAAACGTATGAGCCATTTGATCCGGATAAGATTCTAATGCAAATGACCAATGCATACAACTTGCTTCCGGAAGAATACTTTTTTGACAAGAGCTTTTTTATTCTTGAAAATGATTTGGATGAGGATGAAATATTCAAAATAAACAGGAATAGAGAATGGGGATCTGCGCCATATAAAGAAAGCTTGTATCATAAGGATCGTAAAACCAAAAGAACTTCACGTGGTAATTATGTTAGATCCAAGTCTGAACTGCTTATAATTGAAGACTTATATCATTTCGGGATTCCAATGCATTATGATGAAGAGCATATTATCAACGGAGTTTTTCTGGTGCCTGATTTCACGTTCAAAAGGTGGGACGGTGAATTCTTCTTCTGGGAGTATCTGGGAATGATGGATGACGTCAGATATGCAAAACACAATTTCAAAAAATTAGACGATTTATATTCTGCAGGAATAATTCCGGGAGACAATTTGATTGTGACTTTTGATAAAGGAGACAATATCAACATGTCTATGATAGATGCAATAATCAGGAATGAGGTTATCCCGAGATTGTAACTTTGTGTTATTATGTATGCAGGCGCAAATCATAGTTTTGTGAGGTAGTAATGTCGTATAAAGATTTTGTCAATGATTTCAGGAAGGGTATTACGAGGGATGTCCTGTTCTTCTATGGCGCAGAGGACTATCTGATGGAGTGGTCGCTCGATCAGATCATCGCCAAGTACGTAGATGAGGAATGGAGATCTCTTGATGTGAAGTATCTCGATGGCAATACGGTCAATGCGTATGAGATCATGGGGGAAGCAAGGGCTTTCTCGATGTTCTCGGAGAAGAGAGTTGTTATTGTCAGGAATTATCTTCCGCTCTACAAAAAAGCCGGGGATCCGGGAAGTGAGGAGCTTCTGGATTTCGCAGGCGAGAAGCAGGGGACTTCCGTTCTTGTTTTCGTGCTCGAGAGCAGATACTCGGATGATCTGACATCTTACGGCAAGAAACTCGCCAAAGCGGCTTCGGGTTATGAGTTTGCGCGTCTTGAGAAAGCGGACCTCAGATCTTTTATCAACAAAAGGATCCATAACGGCGGCAAGATCATTTCCAGGAGAGACCTGGATTTCCTGATCGACGCATCCGGTTACTATAACAAAGAAAGCGGTTATGATCTGACCAGGCTCGATGCCGACCTTGCCAAAATCGTAAAAGCTTGCGAAGATGACACTGTCGATGCACTGATCATTGAAGATCTGCTGATCGGAGATAATGACAGATTTGCGTTCAACTTAGTAGACGCTGTCGTAAGCGGGAACCGCTCCAAAGCCCTTGAGATCGCTGAGACGATAATAAGGGAGGAAGACGGTGCGATTGCTGTCACAGCGCTTCTGATCAAGCAGTTTGAGATCATGTATGACGCGCTTGAACTTGAGCGGGAAGGTTACAGCATTGCGCAGATGGCCAAGAAAACCGGCGTTAATGAATACCGATTCAAAAGGGCATATCAGGCGGCCGGTGCCTACAGCCTTTCAAGACTCAAAGAGCTCCTCATTCATCTCTATAACATAGAAAGAGACATGAAAAGAGGCGACATCGATAAAGATGTCGCCCTGGAATTGTTCAGTATCACGGCTGCGTCGCGCCGGTAGATCCGATCAGTTCGCGTGCGGCTTTGATGGCGCTTTCATTTTCATCGGAACCACTGAAGAGCGTCGCCAGCATACGTATTTTGCCTTCGGGATCAAGATGTTCGATATCCGTGTGAGTTTTTTCATCGGATATCGATTTTGTTATCAGATAATTATCGGAACCGTAAGCGGCGATCTGAGGAAGGTGAGTGACAGAGATGATCTGCCTGTGCTCTGCGATCTCACTCATTTTGCGCCCTACAGTGAGAGCGGTCCTTCCGCTGATACCTGTATCGATCTCATCGAATATCATAGTTTCTACATTGTCGCTCGAACCGATGATGTGCTTGAATGCGAGCATTATTCTGGAGATCTCACCGCCTGAAGCTATCCTTGCAAGAGGCATGAGAGGTTCGCCCGGATTCGTTGAGATCATGAACTCGACTTTGTCAAACCCGAGAGGACTGATCTCATCTGCCCGTTCGATCCGGATATTGAATTCAGAATTAGCAAAATCCAGATCCCTAAGCTCGTTCATTACCGCAGATTCGAGTCTTCCTGCGATTATGTGCCTTATCTCACTTACATGTGAAGCCTGATCTTCAAGCAGCGTGTATTTGCGCTTTGCATCCTCTGCCAGTCTGGCTTTTTCAGAATCGAAATTCTCGATCACCTTGAGTTTCTCTGCGAGCTCATCCTTGTAAGCGATGATCTCCTCTACGGACATATGATACTTTCTTACAGCATCCTCGATCACCGAGAGCCTCTCAGAGATTTTGTCCATATCATCATCTGAGTAGGAGAGAGACCCGCTGATCTCGCGAAGCCGTTCTGAGATGTCTTCGAGTGTATAATAAGCATCTCTGCTCTCTGAAGCCATAGCTGAGATTTTCTCACTGTATGAAGCTACGGATTCAAGCTCATCTGCTGCAAGAGACAGGTTCGAAAGGATCGAATCATCACGCTCATGCATCAGTTCATACGCGCTTCTTACTGCCGAAAAGATCTTAGCACTGTTCTTCATCAGTGAAAGCTCTTCTTTGAGACTTTCATGTTCGCCGGCTTTGAGCGCAAGACCTTCAATATAATTGTATTCAAATCTGTAGTAGTCCTGCTGACGCAAGGCCGATGCTTCGGTTCTGATGAGGTCATCATAAGCCTTCTTTGCGTCTCTGTATTCAGACCAAAGCTTTTCGAGCTTGTCAAGTTCAGGTCTTATGGACTCGCTGTGAAATCTGTCTGTGATATTGATATGATTCTCTGGGTCGAGGATCTGCTGGTTATCATATTGGCCGTGAATATCGACCCAGTCGCTGCAGAACTTGCGGATCTGCCCCAAGGTCACCATTTCACCATTCATTTTGGAGATGGATTTACCGGAAGACAGGATTTCTCTGGACAAGATCACGTCTTCACCGTTCTTTTCGCCGGCAAGCTGAATAAGAGCGCGGCTTGAACCTGTCCTGACCATAGCAGTATCAGCTCTGTCACCGAGAACAGTACTGATAGCAGTGACCAGAACGGATTTGCCCGCGCCTGTCTCACCGGTTATGATATTCAGTTTGTCACCGAGATCGAATGACAGATGCTCGATGGTAGCAAAATTGTCAATGATGATCCTGTTAATCATATCAGTCGCGGTGCTCCATTATTTTGTCCATTTCTGCCAGTACATAAGGAACGTTTTCCTCATGATCAACGATGATCAGGAGATTGTTGTCACCGGAGATCGATCCGACGATATGATCGAGGCTGAGACAATCGATTGCTTCACCGGCAGCTCCCGAGCAGCCTGAAAGAGTTTTGACTATAATAAGATTCTGTGCATGCTGATAGGAAAGTGTGCTTTCTCTGAATATCCTGATAAAGCGTTCAGAAATAGGGCGGTTGTCGTAGTTACCGCTGATATATTTATACTTGCCGTCTTTCGCCTGGCCCTTGATGAGCTGAAGCTCGCGGATATCTCTCGACACTGTTGCCTGTGTCACTTTATAACCGGCATTGCTCAGCAGCATCAGAAGTTGTTCCTGGGTCTCTACTTCATTCGTTCTTATCAATTCAAGAATCTTGTTCTGCCTTGAAACTCTCATTTTTACAAACCTCCATGGATCCTGCACACTGTGATGCAGGACACACATACATAATTAATAATTTGACTAACCAATTATAGCATAAAAATACGAAAAAACGCATAAAAACAGATTGCGCATCACGATCATGCCTGAATTCATTCGGATTTTGCCATTAAAGGGGAGGCCCTGCTATTGACAAGCCAAATGCGTCCGGGGAGCACGCCATACAAAAAATCGAACAAAAATCGAACATAGACAATAATCAGCTATGATGATAGAATTGCTGCATGAGATTCAACAGAAATGAAAGCAGATAAGATATGAGAATACTTGGAATAGACCCGGGATACGCTATCATGGGATACGGTATCCTTGATTATAAAGGCAATAAATTCACTCCTGTCACATACGGCTCGATCACAACAGAAGCGCACACACCTAATGAAGAGCGCCTTATGAAGCTGTACGATGAGCTTACAGAACTTATTGCGGAATACAAGCCGGACGCAGCATCGATAGAAGAACTTTTCTACAATACCAATGCCACTACTGCTATAATGGTCGGAGAGGCCAGAGGCATGGCGCTCCTTGCCTGTGCCAAGGCCGGTGTAGCTATCAATGAATATACACCGCTCCAGATCAAGTCTTCACTTACCGGTTACGGAAGAGCTGACAAGAAACAGGTCCAGACAATGGTCAAAATGATTCTCGGACTTGCCGAAGTGCCAAAACCTGATGATACTGCTGACGCACTTGCTGCGGCGATATGCCATGCTCATCACGCAGGCAGCAGGATCCCGAGATAATACAACAAGAAGGGAAATAAAGAATGATACGTTTTATCAGAGGAGAATACCTTTATTATGAATCAGGCGCTATAGTCATCGAGACCCGCGGGGGACTCGGACTCAGAGTTTATGTCTCGGATACCAGCAGCCTCCTGACCGCAAGAGAGGGCGATGAGATCGCTGTTTATACATATCTTCAGGTCAAAGAAGACGGTATGTCTCTGTACGGATTCGCTGATACGGACGGTTTGTCGCTGTTCGAACAGCTCATAACGGTCAAAGGAGTCGGACCAAAAGCAGGGCTTGCGATCATGTCGCTGGGAACTCCTAACCAGATCAAGGGAGCTATTGCAGCAGGTGACGCATCCGCTATTTCAATGGCTCAGGGCGTAGGTAAGAAAACAGCAGAGCGAGTTATTCTTGAACTCAAGGACAAAGTATCTGCTCTTCCGGGCGAGAGTTTTGCCGAAGAAGGCATCGCGCCGCCTCAGGTCCCGGGAACAGGAGAGAGAGGCGAAGCGATCGTCGCGCTCACGACCCTCGGATACAGCAAGAAAGAAGCAGAAGCTGCTGTCGGATCTGTACCGGATGAGGGACTTACCGCAGAAGAATACATCAAGAAATCTCTCAAGTTCCTTCTGTAGGATCTTCTGACTATAAATAGATATATGGTGACACATAATGAAAGAAAGAATTACTCAGACTAAAGCGAATCCCGGCGAGTTGTCCGGTGAACTGACTCTGAGACCGCAGTATCTCAGCGAGTATTGCGGACAGTCAGGCGCGAAGGACAACCTGTCGATTTACATAGAAGCCGCCAAAATGAGAGGCGAGCCGCTTGACCATGTGCTTTTCTACGGCCCTCCGGGACTGGGAAAGACGACTCTTGCGGGTATTATTGCCAATGAGCTTGGCGTGGATATCAAGATCACGTCCGGTCCTGCGATAGGAAGAGCCGGAGATCTTGCGGCGATACTCACTAATCTGAATGACAATGATGTACTGTTCATAGATGAGATCCACAGACTCAACAGGTCAGTCGAAGAAGTCCTGTATTCAGCAATGGAGGATTTTGCCCTTGATATCATCATCGGTAAAGGTCCTGCGGCAAGATCGCTCAGGATAGATATCGCCAAATTCACACTGATCGGCGCTACGACCAGAGCAGGCAGTCTGTCCGAACCGCTCAGAGACAGATTCGGTATCGTACAGAAATTCGAATTTTACACACCTGATGAGATCAAGGACATTCTCAGGAGGACAGCGCACGTACTCGGCACAACGATCGATGATGAATCACTCGAAGAGATCTCAAGAAGATCCAGGGGGACTCCTCGTATAGGCAACAGGCTGCTCAAGAGAGTCAGAGATTTTTCATCTGTCATTTCAGATGGAGATATCAAGATCGATATCACCAACAGAGCGCTGGATGCTCTCGGAGTTGACAAACTCGGCCTCGAGAAGCTTGACCGTGATATACTAACCACGATCATAAAGGGATTTAACGGCGGACCTGTCGGTATCGAAACGATCGCGTCAGCTATCGGTGAAGAAAGAGTCACTATCGAAGACGCGAACGAGCCGTACCTCATACAGGCAGGACTCCTATACAGAACACAGAAAGGAAGAGTTGCATCCAAAGCTGCTTATGAGCATCTTGGCCTTATGGGCTTCTATAAAGAGCCGGAGACCGAGCAGCTGAGATTGGACGTTTAGTAATATGCGAATAGAAGATTTTGATTATGAATTGCCTGAAGAGCTTATTGCTCAGACACCACTTGAGCAAAGAGACAGCTGCAGGCTGATGGTACTTGACAGAAGTAAAAAGACGGTGGAGCACCGTCATTTTTACGATATTTTGGATTATCTCGAGGAAGGTGACTGTCTTGTCATGAACGACTCCAGAGTCATCCCTGCGAGAATGTACGGACTCAAAGAAGGAACGGGAGCGCACATTGAGCTTCTTCTGATCAAGAGGATCGAAGGAGATAAGTGGGAATGTCTTGTGAGACCCGGCAAAAGGCTGCATGAAGGGGACACGGTGATCCTTGCAGGCAAAACGGAAACAGTACCGGCAGGAGCAGAAGTTCCGGAATGCGGTTATACATTGGTCAACGGTATAGAGCGTTCATTCAAGGCACATATCCTTGGGATCCATGATGCAGGGAACGGAACCAGACTCGTAGAATTCGAATATGACGGGATATTCATGGAAAGACTCGAAGAGATCGGGTCCATGCCGCTTCCGCCGTATATCACGAGACCTGCCGAAGAAAGCGACAAAGAGATGTACCAGACGGTATACAGCAGGATCGACGGATCCGTCGCTGCTCCAACCGCAGGACTTCATTTTACCGAAGATCTACTCAAAGCAGCTGAAGACAAAGGCGTAAGACTTGCATACGTCACTTTGCACGTCGGGATCGGCACATTCCGACCTGTCAAAGTCGATGTTATCGAGGAACACAAAATGCATTTCGAGGAGTGCTCCGTCGATGAGAAGAACGCAAATATCATCAATTCGACTATAGAACAGGGCGGCAGAATCATATCTGTCGGTACTACTTCGACAAGAACACTCGAAAGCATGGCAGAAAAGACAGAAGACGGTTGGAGGATCATTCCGGGCAGCAAATCCACAGGCATATTCATTTATCCGGGATATACATTCAAGATCGTTGATGCCTTGATAACTAATTTCCACCTGCCAAAATCCACACTTCTTATGCTCGTATCCGCACTTTATGACAGAGAAGAGATCCTCAAAGCATACAAAATAGCAGTTGAAGACAGATACAGATTCTTCAGCTACGGCGATGCTATGCTGATTTGCTAGACAAAGGACTGATAATAATGGACAAATCACTCACATTCGAATTATTACACAAAGACAAGAAGACCGGTGCCAGAAGAGGCAGGATCACTACCCATCACGGGACGATCGAGACTCCGGTTTTCATGCCGGTCGGCACACAGGCAACTGTCAAGGCAATGAAGCCTGAGGATGTTGAAAAGACCGGGGCTCAGATCATTCTCGCCAACACGTATCATCTTTTCCTGAGACCGGGGAGCGATATCGTACGGGAAGCAGGCGGTCTGCACAGCTTTATGAACTGGAACAAGCCGATTCTGACCGACAGCGGCGGATATCAGGTGTTCAGCCTTGGAGCAATGAGGAAGATCACGGAAGAAGGCGTCATGTTCGCATCACATATAGACGGTAGCAGACGTATGCTTTCGCCGGAGGTATCGATCAAGGTCCAGAACGACCTCGGATCGGATATTATCATGGCTTTTGATGAGTGCGCGCCAAAGGACGCCGACAGGAAATATATTGAAAAGTCGCAGGCTCTCACTACAAGATGGCTCGAGAGATGCGTCAAGGCTCACGAAAATCCTGACAAACAATCGTTGTTCGGTATCATGCAGGGCGGATTCTACAGAGATCTGCGTGAGAAAAGCGCCAAAGAAATCGTAGCGATGGACCTTCCCGGATATGCAATAGGCGGAATTTCTGTAGGAGAGAGCAAAGACGACTATATCGGCGTGCTGGATTATGCTCCTGATCTGCTGCCTGAGAACAAGCCACGTTATGTAATGGGAATAGGAACACCTGACTACATATTTGAGGCTGTCGAGCGAGGGGTAGACATGTTTGACTGCGTCGAGCCAACCAGGATCGCCAGACACGGAATGGCGATGACAAGCCATGGAAGGATCAGCATCAAGAACGCTAAATACGAAAGAGATTTCACTCCGCTCGATCCAGAGTGCGACTGCTATACCTGCAGACATTACAGCAGAGCATATCTGAGACATCTTTTCAAAGCGGGAGAGACAATGTCGCATATGCTTCTGTCTGAACATAACCTCAGATTCCTGTCGAAGATGTCAGAGGACATAAGAAAGTCTATAGAAGAAGACAGATTCACCGAATTCAAAGAAGAATTCTACAAGAAATACTACGGATAGACGATTAAAAGGCTCAGTTTACGGATAATTATTATTAGATAAATATGGATATTACAGAAACAAGAATTTTCAAAACTGATAATTTGTGTCCGCAGGCAGAACACTGCGGGGGCTGTATCTATCAGGGCACGCCTTATGCGGAGCAATATGCAGCGAAAGACAAGTCGATCCGCAAGCTTCTTGACAAGCATGACATCGATGAGTCTGTTTATCTTGGCCTGGAACCGGCTATTTGCACCGGAGCATACAGGAACAAGATGGAATACACATTCGGCGACCTTGAGAAAGGCGGCGAGCTCGAGCTTGGCATGCATTTTAAAGGCCGGTTCATGTCGATAATCACGACAGACGAATGCCAGCTTGTCCCGGAATCATTCAATATAGTCGTTCGAGCTGTCCTCGGATTTTGCCGTACCAGAGATTACGTTCCTTATCATCGCAAGACACATCTCGGTCTCCTGAGAAATCTCGTTGTCAGATGCGGTGTCCGTACCGGCGAACTCCTCGTCAATATTGTCACATCGAGCGAACCTGGGTTTGACGAAGAAGGATTCCGCGATCTGCTGCTTGGACTTGATCTCAGGAGCGCTGAAGAACGTGAAACCGGAAAGCCGGGAATGAAGATAGTTGGCATCATGCGCACATTCAATGACAGCGTTGCCGATGCTGTAATAGACGAGAGCCACAAGATACTTTATGGCAGGGATTACTATAACGAAGAGATCCTCGGACTTAAATTCAAGGTCAAAGCGTTTGCCTTCTTCCAGACGAACATCGATGCTGTCGAGAGACTATATTCTGACGTCCTGAAAGTTGTGCCTGATGTTTCCGGCAAAACAGTTTATGACCTCTATTGTGGCACGGGCACTATTTCACAGCTTATGGCAGGTGCCGCAAAGGATGTATATGGTATCGATATCGTTGAAGATTCTATCATAGCTGCAAGATCCAACACCGAACTCAACGGCATCACAAATTGCCACTATATTTGCGGTGATGTAAAAGAAAAACTTGATGAGATCCCGGTCAAACCTGATGTGATCGTCGTCGATCCTCCACGTGTAGGAATACACGACAAGGCAGTTGCAATGCTGTCACGATTCGGCATTGACGAGATCGTTTATGTCAGCTGCAACCCTAAGACCCTCTGCATCAACCTCGACAGCTTCCGGGCCAACGGATACCAGGTCAGATCAATAAAAGCCTACGACAACTTCCCAATGACAAAACATGTGGAGTGCGTTTGTTTGATGTCTAAAATGTAGCTTGCAATTTGCCCAAATACTCGTACAATTCCAGTATCTTTTCCTGCGTTATCATGATAAACTATTGTTAACCAGGCAGATGAGATCTCGGCCGTAAAGTTTGTGACAGAAAAGTCTGCCACGTAACTTTGCGGCTTTTTTAGTACTCCGATGGGAAGGGAGGATACGAGATGATAGCGAAGAAAAGATTATTACCGATACTCGTAGCTGTTCTGATGGTATTTGCCATGATGCCGATGACGGCGGGGACGGTGTTTGCGGAGAGCGATACGGATACGGTGCCCCCGGTCATCAACCCGGAGAGTCTGCACGTCACACTGCCCGAAGGGAAGGACAAAGTAACTGTCGGCGATACGGTGACATTCGCTGTTGATGTCACAGATGACCGATACGTCAGCCGTGTACATATCCATTTGCAGTATCCAGTGAGTAATAAACTGGAGGAGTTGAAGCTGACATATGCGGGAACGGATGAGGAAGGCAGAAATGGAACATGGACAGGGGAATTTACAATCACGGATGAGACAGACTGCGGCATATCGCAGATAAAAACGAACTATGCCTTCGACACTCAAAACGGATCGGCGCTTTACAACAATAATTGATGGAGCTCCGGAACGGATCTGTCAG